>UQLN01000005.1 GCA_900541965.1 uncultured Parabacteroides sp.
AGCAAATTTTACAGCCTCAACATATGATGTGAAAATATATTTTTATTCAAGGGAAAGAGGTATGATTTTCCCTTCATTATTTTGTTTTGCAGCTTTAATAACTAATTTGTTTTTATCTTCTTTGATGGCCACCACTTTTACTATACGAGAATCGGGGTCATCTATCGAGTAATAAAGCTTTGCGTTACTTTCATCAAAAAGCAGTTCATGCCCGTTTTGGAACCTGTAGCACATTTCGGCATACCATCGGGCGGTTCCGGGGGTAATTTTGTTTGTAATAACATCTATTTCTGATTTGAAACTGTCAAGAATAATTTCAAACGTATGTATTGCAACTGCAAATATATAGGTCCACAGCCGCCACTCAGCTACTTTTGAACTTGACAAAGTAAGCCCTGATTTTTCCTGAAAGGATGCAATAATACCGTTTTGAATTTCATTAATTGTCCGTGCCATAATCAAAAGTTGTTATTTCCTTATTCATAATATCACGTAGGATATTCTTTTTTACTAAGCAGCTATCAGTATCTATAAGCAAAGTATAACCTCGTTTTAATGCAATATCAAAATAAAACGCTTTGTCATTAATCGGGTCTATACCTAAATCCCTTTTTGCTTGTTCATCATTCAATAATTCGCTATTATCAAAAAGAATTTCACCAACAGCCTCACATGTTCCATATTGCTCTATAGCAATATCATATATGGTTTGATTTTCCTTAACCGTTATTTTCTTCATACTGTGCAATTGTGTTATCAATACTCACCTTTGTAACTTTCATGCCATCACGGGTAAATTCTTTCCGTATTGCCCGGAACATGTCCTCAGGCTCGTTATCATTAATGTATTCCATCACATCTACACCCACCTCGGGACTTTCTTTATAATGCCCTTTACCGGAAAGCAGGATATCACGCTGATGTTGTGATGTACTTTCTGTGTAAAGGATATCACCAGAGGAAATATCTATATCCCCGGAAATTGTATGTTGTATATCCATCATGATATTGTACATTGAAATGTCCCGGCTACCGGACCGCCCATGGCAGGGGCAACAAGCCCGGATGTATAATTTATTTGTGCGCTTTTTATAGCCTCAATCACCGTATCCGCTATTTTATCAGCGACTTTGTCTATAGCTTCTTCCCGGCCTTCTTCCTGATTCATCACCTCTGAAAATGCCGATTTGATTCCACTTTTAATTGTTGATTTTACCAGTGTCATATGTTAACCCTCCAAATAATTATTCAAATCCTGTTGTACTTTTTGAAAGTCTGCAATGTTGATAGGCGGGCCGGAAGGACCAACCCCCGTTGTAACCGTCAACTTCATTAGCGCGGCCAGTAAATCATCAAGGGTCTTTTTTAAACCGGAAGAATCCCTTTTTAAAACCAATCCGGCTTTACCCGCTTTTAAAGTTGTCTTATCTGCATTTATTGTGATTCCATCAGCATCAACCACAACAGACATTTTTTCTCCTTTTAGTAATTCTATTTTGTCCTTATTACAAGTAAGGGACATATCTTTACTTGTGAATATCAGTTTATCAAATTCTGAAAATTGGCAAACAAATAGTTCATTGCTGTTACCAATCCGACAAACAAGGACGGTACTTCCGATAGCAGGAATAAGGGATATACCTTTCAAATCCGGATTGACGAGTGAACGCAGGCGCACATCAAAATAATTGACCGCTCCATCGCGACAAACTTCACATGTAAACTCTGTTTCATCAACACTGTTGACTATAGCGGGAAATACAAAATCATTTCCTGAATAAGCATATATTTTATGCCTGATATCTTCTATATCCCTGCTCATACCTTGATTCCTATTTCTATGTTTCTACGTGCACCGGATGTCCCAAAGGTTACATCCGTACTTTCTATATAATAATTCCCTGAACGTTCCTGATAAATCGGGTCATCCAGTTTGGCAACCATACCCGGAAGGGCATAGGGGAAAAGGAATGTTTCAATTTTTCCTTTATACCCGTCGTATGAATAACGTTTAAGTTCTTCTTCTGCCAACGCCTTTAACTCCCCTGCATTTTTCACATCATAGAAGTAAAGGGTTTTTGTTTCACCGCCTTCTTCCCCGATTTCGCCTTCAATTTTTGTCCCGTCACGATAATAGCAGACCGCTTTCACTTTCAGCCTTACATCTTCTGCAAGTTGGTATTTTAAATCATCGTCTTTGATGATGTTGTAACGTAAGCGGTATTTCACTGTTTCACCTTGCACGTCAAAAGCCTTTCCAATATACAGGTTCCCATTAATATCAAAAAAGGCTGTAAGGCCGTATTCCTTTTTTAGAAAACCAAGGACCCAACTCCCCGGCTTATTATTTATTACAAAATTTTTCAGGGTCAAATCTATGCAGTAGGCAATTTTTACACCCGGTAGAATAGCATTTAAACACTGTTTTAATGTTGTTTCTTTCTTTGAAAAGATGCAGTTTACAAACCGGGTTTGGTAATATTCATCTTCACATTCAATTTGAAGAGGCACGGTATAGTTCAAACGTTTTACATATCCTCTGAACTCAATATTGAACTGATTGTCATATCCAAGTTTGATTTCGACTTTATCCCCAACCTTTATGGTTTTCGCTGTTTCTATATGAGTAGATGCTTCTCCTGCATGTTTCAGTACTGCCGTAACAGGAATTTTGATTAATGCTGTTGCAGCAAGATTATAAATGCTTCTTTTTATCTGCACATTATGTACCGATTTAAAAGAAACACTGCCTATTTTTATATTACTACACAAAACGAACATATTTATTACTCTAATATCAATTCAAAATTCCTGTCTGTAACCAAATTCATTTTCAAAACCTGAAACTCTTCAGTCCCTTTCATGTCTGAGAGTTCGATACTTTTTATAACAACCCGGTCATCTTCATCTAAAAAGATATCAGTAAGGGCGCATTTAAGCGTAATAGATTCATTGATATTATAGAGTTCTTCCAGTTCCGATAAAATGGATTCCGGAAAATCATCTGACAGGGCAACACCTTGTACATTGATTTCATAATCATCAATATTAATAAGTTCCTTGACAGAACCTTTACGCCCGACCATAGCTGTTTCTATAATTGTTTTTTTCCCTGTGAGGGAAATGACAGCGTTTGGTATTTCGTATTCTTTGCCCTTATGGACAAGGGTAACCGGGAGAAAGTAATATCGCCCCAAAGAATCCCGGCGGCGAAGTAAAGAGCCTGTTTCGGAATGTGTCTTAACCTGCTTGTTTGAACCTGAATATTCATAACCGCCATTATCATTAGCCCGCTTTTTTTCAGGGAACCAAACGCCCGGATAAGGCAGGCCTTTATAACCGATTACATCAAGCAATACATCTTTTATACTAAAATTTTTCATCATGCTTCAAAGACTTCTTTTAATACTTGTATAACTTCCTCCCTTATTGTATTCAAACCTTTATTGTCTGTATTTTGGACATTGATAACAATTTGCTCACAGACTCTATCAACCTGTACAGTTTTCCCCGGTTGGGCCAAGCCCTGCGCTGTCGGAGCATTCATATCGGATGCTGGTGCCGCGACACTTAAAGCAACAGGAATAGTTGCTACCGCTGCAATTTTTCGAACATTCAACATGATATCCTGCAACAGGTTTTGTTTTTCGGTATTATATTCCTGTGTACCGTCATTCACTTTTGTTCCAGCAGCAGGTATGATTTTATTGGTTGTTCCGGCTATTAATGAATTTGTTGGAGACAAACTCACTGTAACAGGGGCTATCTTTTTAGTTATTGCCGTATACTCTGATGTTTCAGAGTAATTTTGAATTTTATCATTCAGGTTCAAAACTTTCTTTGTCTTGCTTCCACTTTTTGTTTTAGCCAATTTTTTCATCAAAGTATCAAAGTCAACAGATATAGGAGTGACTGATTCCGGTATAATTTCAACTGGGTTTAATTTATCATTCTTACCCTGTGACGCCAGCCAAGAATTAGCCCCTTTCTGTTGCCCTTTTTCCCAAGCTGAGTTCCACTGCCCATTATTTATAACGGATGCACCGATACTAATCGGGTTTAATTGTAAAGCACCTTTCCCAATATCTTTAAAGCCTTGTTTAGCCTCTGTTGCCGCTTCTTTAAAGTTCCCTTTAATCAAGCTGACCATTGCCGAGCATATAGATGAAATGCCACCCAGGACTTGCTTAAATGGCGATACAACCGCATCTATTAAAACACGCCCAAACTCTTTTAAAACTTCCCATGTACCAAGTACGATTTTCCTGAATCTTTCAAAGTGGTTATAGCAATATACGATTACGGCAACAACAGCCCCTATCGCTACAACAATCCATGTAAGGGGACAAGCAAGGAAGGCAGCATTTAAAGCCCATGTAGCTCCTGTAAGTAACCATGTAGTCCCGGCTTGAATGCCATCCCAAAGGACTTTTGCTTTTGTAAGCAACCAAAGGGAATTTATGCGGGCATAATTCACTAAGAGGGCAACAGACAAAGCTGTCACGGCGGCAGTGATACCCCATATCAAAGGGTTACCGTTTTGAAGCTGGTCAAACCAATAGGAACACAGGTTATTGATAGTATCGACAACAGTACATAAACCTGAAAGTATAAGACTTGCAGTATCAAGTCCTATATTGATAACCGGCAATATAAGCTCTCCAAGGCTTACACCTATATTTTTGAACTGGTTCCAAACTTCAGTAGCTTTCTGGATACTGTTTTTTGAGTATTTAAGGGCTTTGTCCGTTTCTCCTGATGCTTCTGTAACATCCCGCATTGACTCTTTTAACTTTATGACATCAGAGGTCATAATAGCAAAGGCATTCTTAGCCTCTTTATCTACAAGTCCAAGTTTCTCAAGTAAAGAAGATTTCTGCTCATCGTTTAATGCTCCGAGTACACGTTGTAAATCAGAAAATATATCGACAATGCCACGAATTTTACCTTGTTCATCAAAAACTTTAATCCCTGCTTTTTCCATCTTGCTACGTACATCGACACGTCCAAGCACAGAAAAAGCATTTTCCATCAACACTGCTGCACGCTCTGCAGACTGACCTTTACCTGTCATATAGGCAAAAGTTCCTGCAACTTCTTTATAAGCAATGCCAAGGTTACTTGCACCGGCTATCAAATTGGGCATATAACGGGCAAAGTCGGCAAATTCACCAGCGCCGACCCGCTTTGCCGCAAAGAAGGTATCAAGCACTTCCATGGCGGATGTATTTTCTTTTCCCACAATAGAGAGTGTTTGTGCTAATGCTCCGGAGACTGTATCAAGGTCGGTAAATCCCGCTTTGCTACCCTTTAATGATGCATCCAAAATGGACAAAGAAAGGTCCACATCGTTTAGTTGTGAGTTTATTTTTTCAAAACCGACAGGTGAAACAAGGATGTCTGTTTTATTATCCTTTGCTATCTTTTTCAGATCGTCTTTTAAGGTATCAAGTGATTTACCCTCTAATTGTGCCGTAATGTTTACCTGTGCCATGCTTTCATCTAAGTTCATGGCTGATTTGCCAGAAAAACCTACAGCAGCCCCTATGGCAACAAGCGGGTTACTCATTAAATTGCTTCCCGGCAGTGCGGCAAAGGCTTCTTTTCCCCACTTTTTTAACTTGCCTCCGTTAAGGGATTCCAACTTGTTTATTTCTTTATTGAGGGCTTTTATTTCATGGTTATACGCCCTGATACCTTCAATGTTTTCAGCCGGAATCCATTCCCGTTCGGCTTGTAATGCTGTAATTTTTTCCCGTAAAGCACCGAGCGTCCGCCCTGTTTCGTTGAATGTCTTATTCACGGATGTATTTTTCCGCTCCAATTCAGCAAATTTATCCAACATCCTGTCTGAGGTTATTGTAATATTGCTTATCTTAGCGGAAATCTTATCCTGAAGACTAAAAATATATTCAATTGTATTGCCCATGCTCAGTATAATTTTTACGATATATGCGATTGCTTTTTTTGCCTATTGGGGCGTACAAGCTGTCAAAACAACACCGACTGTTTTACGGTGGGGATTACTGGTTATATCCCTTCCTGTACTGGTTCCTATTGCTATGGTAAAATCTTTACCTGACTATTTGAAGAAAGACGGGAAATGGTATAAATACCGTTATCTTGTTTATTTCACCCTATTTATGATAGTAGTGAACATTATCCTATTTTCCCTGCCTGCATAACGGATAACGCCCATTCTGCCTGCAAAACTTGATGCGCCCACTCTTCATCAGACAAAATGGTTGGGTCCATATGGAGCACAGCCCGGATAAGAGTGTCAGACAAAAACAGCCAGCCACTCTTATCGCAAACCTGTGTCCCGCTTAGAGCTTTTTTAGGGTAGCCTCCTTAATCTCTACCAGTTCTGCCAATTGCGCAGATACGCCAAGGAACAGGGAATCATCCTCTTTAATTACTTCATCGCCCTCAATCCAACAGTTGTTTAACAGCACCTCATTGTATTTTATTATGTCTGACTTGCCAATAACGACAGCCGCTCCAAGGGCTTTACGGGAAGGTTTCTTTAAATAAGCAACATGCCCGTCAACTTCAACCTTAAATACATCACCGTATTTCTTTTTCCATTCTTCAATTTTCTGTTCAACTGTCATTTCTTGTTTTGTATTCATATTATTTTTTATTTAAGCGGGTTTATAAAACATTTGATTCAACGTCCAAGGCAATGAAAGGAAGGGCTATTTCCATTTGTAAATCATCAACTTTTAGCCCCTTCGGTATTTCTGTGATAGAGACATTGACAACCTTATCGGTTGTCACAACACCTGTTTCTGGCACATAAGAAACAATCACATCAAAATCAATATCCGTGATATCCTCATACCCTTTTTCCTGTGCAGCCCTGTCAAGGGCAATCATTTCACTTTGTAAAAGAGTAATCGTACCTTCATACTCTTTCTTGCCTTTTTGAATACCGCGAGCCCTTTTGCCTGCTGCAAACAGGGCTTCTTTTTGCCGCTTCACTTTGTATTCAATTCCGCGAAGCCCTATAACTTCACGTCCAAGCAGTGCGACTTTTACGTCCACCCATGCATATTCATTTGTATTAAATACTGTTCTTGCCATTTTTAAGCCGGATTTTTAAGTGATAAACTGATATTGATTTTTCTCAATGTGCCCAAGGGTACAATCTCAAGCGATATATTCGTTTCGCGTGTGGTAAGGATATCCTGCTCTGGGTTTATGTAGGCATTAAAAGAGCTTATCTCACCACTCATTTCGGTATTGACAGAACGGATGATTGCCGCTTCAAATTCTTTACAAATAGGGACAGGGATAGTGCCTTTATCCGGGTCTACTTCTATATTGTCAAGGATATCATCGATATATGTTTTATAGGCAAGGATGGTTGCCTTGTCAATAACCCGGCCATAACTCAAAAAACAATAATCATCCGTCGTTGCTGTTGCCGTAGCATCATCATTCAGGTAATAACCATTTTTAGAAATGAAGGTCCGGTAGAAAATATACCCCGCATCATCCAACAGGTCCCAAAGCGCAAAATGCTCTTCTGGCGTTTTTCCGGAAGTAAGGAATCCTTTTGCCGCAATAGCACCATCGCGGACCCTGCCAATGTTTTGATGTACGGATATTTTTGCAGCACGTCCCAAAACCTGACCAATGGCAGCACTATAGAGTTTGCTTTCTCCAAATATGCCATCGGATGCCATCACAATTGCAACACGGTTATAACTTCCCTCACGGGGTTGGTACAAATCAGTTGTTTCACCATTCCAACCAAGTGCCGGAAGCAGCACGCGGAACGGGGCTACTTGCTTTAAAAATGAATCTGCAACAGATTGTGCGGCTGCAATGGCTGTCACCACATCCGCATCTATACAGCCCTCCAGCGTTGGTACATATTCTGTCGGAGTATTGCGGTTAATACCAACTAAACGAATCCGCCCGGCGGCAGAAGAAATTAGCTTTTTTAATGGCGCATCTTCTTCGGCTGCACAAATTTGTGTCAAAGTAGTTGCTTCACTCACTACAAGCAGGTGAAGTTCCGCTCCATCCCCGGCAGCATTATAGAAAGCTGTCAGTTCCTTATAAAGGAAAGGGTTTGTCTTTTCGTCAATACTGTATTTCTTAAAATCAGCCGTAGAGGAAAGGACATATACTTTATTTAATTCCAGCTTTTCTGTCGCAGTACCAGTCAGGACAAGCCCTGCTATCCCGTCATCGGAAAGCGAGGCAACACCCAAATTGCCATTTCCTATGACTATGTTTACATTTGCTAAACTCATGTTGTTTCTTTTTTAATAGGTTTTTAATTCGCCATCTTTACAAGACCTTTGATGCAAAACCGCCAAATCATAATCATTTTCAAGAAAAACCATATTGTCACTTGTTACATGAAACTTAGAATTTCGCGGATAAGCCTTCCGGTATTGGGCTAAAAAAGCAGGTTCTTGCCCTTCTATACTTGTTTTTTCTTTTTTACCTTTTGCCATATTTCTTTTGCTATTACTATTATTGCCACTGTCAGTCCTCCCAAAACGTAATAAAACAGGTTATTCTTTACCCGTGTCCACCAAGACGGAGGCTTTTCTATCATTTTGTTCAGAGCTTTATTTTCACTTCTTAAATGTTCTATCTCATAATATAGGCTATCAACGAGAAGCATTAAAGAGTCACACTCAGAAGTAATAATTATTACGCTATCCTGCTTTTCTGCTTTCACGGTAGACCGCCCTTTTTGAGCAGTGTAAAGAGCCCCTGTAGGAAGGGCCTCCAGCTCAGACAGGGACAGGCGGAGGTCTGTACGGGAATAAGGAACGGTCAGAATCTCCGTCTTCTTCACAATCTTCTCCCTCACACTGTCCGTCAATACCAGCTTTTCTTTGGTGGTCTTTTTGGGTACGCTGCAACTCTGCATCAACAGGGCAAATACTAAAATAGCGGCATACATTGCGCTTTTCAATGGCACGTAGTACAAAGCCCATTTTTTGGTATAATTCTGCAATGTCATTTGATTGTCTTTCTAATGTGTCCAATAACTGTTTTTGTGAATCCATCCGGCGGTTAATGCGGCTGGCCAGCCATCCGACAACACCGCCAATGACAGGGGTCAACCACTGCATTAAATCCAGAAAGTCCATACTACTTACCGCTGTAAATTGCCCCTATGTATTTACCCCTGATAGGATATGCGGTAAAACGCTGCTGGTATCCCAACACATCCCCGCGTTGTTCCGGGTCCTTATATTTTGCAAAAACTTCCATATCGCCTGTTGCCCTCATGACTTCCGTGTCTGAATAAATAAGGGATGCCTGCGAATCATTTTCCCCAGTGGCCGAACCAAATGCCTTTTTCTGTTTGGTTGTTGTATCAAAATAGGGCAGGTTGTTGAAATTAAACAATGAAAAGCTGAATAACTTCTTAGAGTTCAAGACTTCTTTGTATAATTTGATATCTTCTGCCATCAGGTCCGCCAAGTGGATTGGATTAAGGACAGCGACAAGGCTGTTCATGTCAACATCCAACCTCCTGAATCGCATCTCCATTTGTAAGAAATCCTCGAATGAGGCTTTTTTTACCCCGCTTTTATTGATATCACCTTCAGTTGCGATGACAGGTGTAAAGTCCGAATCTTTAGCCGGACACCAGTTTGAAGCGGCAAAAGCAGACGTTTTCTTTATCAGCGCGTTGCGGTGCGAACGTATGACGCTTTCCATTTTATTGTACGAACTTTCTTTTTCTTCGATATTGCGCACGATTGTGTTTTCTGTGTCAAATGTATGCAATAACAATTCTTTTGGGATATCTGCCCGCTGCGCCGAAGGGACAGGATAATTATCCGTATCAATGAGCACTGCCGGGTCAATACCCGCTTCCGCCAAGTGTAATTTATTTGCTTCAACAAATTCGCTCATATCCACAGAGCGGTTAAGGAAAGAGGTATCAGGTACAAGCCCCTCTTTAATCATTGCAAGCCAAAGTTCTTTTTCAATTGCCATTTTTTATGTCTTTTAAATTATTGATTCTTAATTTTGTTGTAAGTTTCCGGGTCTTCATTTTGCAGTTTCTTCAGCCCGGGCATGTCTTCTTTCATCCATTGTAGTAATGTCCAATTTTCACGTCCGGAAGGAATGGCGGAAACCCCTAATGTTTGTTTTACCATTGCAGAAAGGCTTTTCTTGGCAGGGATGGCAGCGAGAGTCGTTTTTGCAACCTTAGGATTGGATAAGGCCAAAGAGATAAAATCTTCTTTCTGTGTTGCGTCAATACGCCCTTCTTTTATTGCCAGTTCGACAATATCTTCTGCTTCCTTTTTTTTCTGTTCTTCCGCTTCCTTTTTGTACTTGTCTAATTCAGCAGCGGAGTCGTCAGCCTTCTTCTTTAGTGAAACGATTGCGGAAGATAAAGCGGACGCATCCGCCCCTTCATTTAGCCCGAGTGCCACAAATGCTTCGGCTGTAAGTTTAATAATGTCCATTTCTTTTACTTTTAAATTTGTTGACTGGTTATCAATGGATAGGCGAATTATATTTTCAACGTGGCACTGAATTTTATCATCACTGACAAGGGCATGGTTTGAATCATATACTTTCAGGGTCAATGCTCCGGCATTGGATGGTACGCTGACAACTGAAACTTCAAACAGTTCCCATTCCGTCACGTATATTTCCATTTCATGGGTTACCGGATTTTCGCGCCATTCTGCTGCAAGGATTATGATACCGGGTGAAGCCCCGCGAAGATATCCCCTGTCTACTTTCCCTTTAATCTTTAATGCATATTCGTCGACTTCATCAAAATCCGGTTCTGCTATAAGGCATCTGTCTTCTGTATGAAGATTATCCCATTTTCCGATTAATTCTTTTAAATCGTGGTTATAAAGCATTACCGGGTTTTCTGTGAAACGGTCGAAACGGCCGCCAGCATTGAGCAGGTAAAAGCCGTGAGAGTTTTTTTTCGTTTCATCGTTTACTATAAAATTTGCCATTCCTTTGCTTTTTTTCAGGACAAATGTATCCGGCTTTTATTTTTGTAAAAAAGTAAGTTTCAAGGCATTACATATTTATTTTACATCCCTTTCAAATACTTCACTTTTGCAGAAAAAAAGACATGCAAAAGACACCTAAACATAAACTTTACGCTGTAGCGGAATCACTTTTCATAGAACATGGCATGAGTTGTACAAGCATATCGGAACAGCTTGAATTATCAGAAGTGACACTTTCCAAATGGCGTAATATGATGGACTGGGATAAACGCAGGGATGAAGTCTTGTCTTCCCCAGATAAAATCCGGCAAATACTCCGTGAAGAGCTAAAATCAATAGCAGAAGGGAACAAGCCAAAAGTAGATGCGGATGCACTTTCAAAAGTATCACGCACGCTACAATATTTTGAAGGAAAGGTAAGCCTTGCCGTTATCATATCCGTATTCAAAGAGTTTGACAACTATATGGCGGAATTAGACCCGGAAATGGCAGTCAAATTCACTGAATACCATAGGCTTTTCGTCAGCCACAGGGCACATTTGGATTCTTTAAAATAACAAGGCTATGGATATAGATAAAAAGTTTCAGAAGTTAATCAGCAATTATGACGAGCATTGCCGGAGGATAGCCCGTGCCACCGTCATCAACATAAATGAGAAACCGGCAGACAAAATCCAGCGTATGAGGAAACTGGAATCAGATTATATCACATGGTTCGAATATTATTTTCCTCAATATGCGGTCTGTAAAAGTGCATGGTTCCACAAGAGGTTTGCCGAAGATATAATTAACAACAATGAATTATACTATCTTCTTGAAATTTACCGCTCCGGGGCTAAATCTGTCCATGCGGATATGGGGGTTCCCCTTTATTTGATGTTTACCGGGCGAATGTCATATATGTTGTTAATTGGTGAGACAGAGAAAAAGGCACAAAAACTGTTGTCCGCACTGCAAGCACAACTGCAATACAACAAACGGCTTATTAATGATTATGGAAGCAAATTTAAAACCGGGGACTGGTCTGCGGGTGAGTTCCTAACTGTTGACGGGGTCAGGTTCATGGCAATGGGGTTCGGGCAAAATCCACGTGGGGTTCGTGAGGAAGAACGACGTCCGGATTATATAGTGGTTGATGATGTCGATAATAAAAGGCATGTGAATAATGACCGCTTGATGCGTGAAGGCGTTGAATGGATTTTTGAGGACCTGATGGGATGTTTCAATGAAACGGACGGGGCTACAAAACGATTTGTATATGCAAACAACAATTTCCACAAGAACTCTATAACCAACCGCCTTAAAACACAATTCAAAATATTGGCTGAAACAGCACGGAGGGAAGGTAAAAAGCCTAAATACAAGGTTCTCACCGTTACTGCTGTTAAAGACCTTAACACATTTGAACCCAACTGGCCGGAAAAAACCAGTGCGGAATATTGGAGGTCCAAATTTAATAATACCCCATACAGGTCTTTCATGCGTGAATACATGCATAAGCATATTGAAGACGGCAATGTTTTCCGCCTTGAGGACATGCAATGGAAAAAAATGCTTCCCCTTAACGAATATGACGCGCTTTGCTTTTATGGCGACCTCTCTTATAAAGCGGCAGCATGCCATAAAGGGATGATTCTTATAGGCAAGAAAGGAAGGGAGTTCCATATCATACATGTGTTTCTAAGGCAGGCTTCACGTATAACCATTGCCAGATGGCTGTATGACCTTTATGAAAATTCCGACCTGCCGAAGGCAAGGAAATGTAAATACTGGATAGAGGGGCTTTTCTCCATGGATGAGTTTGTGAATGATTTTGATACAGAGGGGGATGAGCGTGGGTATTACATACCTGTAAAAGCAGATAAACGCCCTAAGGATAACAAATATGACCGTATAGAAGCATCGCAATCCTTTTTTGAACGCCACAATGTGTATTTCAATATTGATGAAAAGGAATCAGCCGACCAAGTGGAACTGGTAGACCAGTATCTGGCATTTGAGAAGGGGTCAGATGCCCCGGTTGACGGGCCGGATGCAGCGGAAGGGGCGCTTTCAAAACTTAATACATTATCCCGTAAAGCAAAATCACAACACCGTTCTGCCCCAAGGGTAAGCCGGAAATACTAATTAATTACATAAACAACCAAATTATGAGAGAGATTAAATTTATTGCCGTACACTGTACAGCAACAACACAGACGACAACTGTTGAAAGCATTAAACGTTACTGGCGTGAAGATTTGAAATGGAAAAATCCCGGATACCACTATTTGATTAAACCGGGAGGTGAAATTATTGAATTATTCCCGGAAAGCAAAGTAAGCAATGGGGTTGCGGGATACAATTCATACACGGTAAACGTCTGTTACATTGGTGGTGTCAATGCACAGGGAAGGCCCGTAGACAATCGTACAAAAGCCCAGAAAGAGGCTATGTCTTTTTTACTTAAAGAACTGAAAAAACGATATCCACAAGCAGTCATTCAAGGACACCGCGATTTTCCGGGAGTAAAAAAGGCATGCCCGTGTTTTAACGCAAAACAAGAATATAAAAACCTGTAAGCCATGTTTATTGAAAAAGACGAGCTGACAACAGCTATTGCAGAATATACTTTAGGCAAGATTACTGCTGATGATATGGTTATCCGGCAGGCTATACTTGCCGCCATTCAGGAAGCGACAAGTTATCTGAATGGCAGGTATGATTGTACCGCCATTTTTAACGCAACCGGGGATAATCGTAATATACTGCTTCTTGAGCATTGTAAAAGTATTGCGGTCTGGTATATCATACGCATATCAAATGCGGATGTCGTTTTTGAAAAAGCCAAAATATACTATGAGTGTGCCATTGACTGGTTAAAACAAGTGGCAGGTGTTGGGGAAAGTGGCAAAAGCATAGCACCGGACCTCCCGTTAAAAACTGAAAATGGTACAGTAAAAACCCCTATGAGATGCGGCAGCAACCCCAAATTTTCACACTACTACTAAAATACCGTTTAAATACCGTTTAAATACGCATGTAATGAAAGATAAAGCGATAGTGAATAAAAGATATATCCCAAAAGGGAAATTACGTAATTTGGCTTTAAATAAGACCAAAGATAAAGTCTATGTACATAGGGATGGATATATATCAAAGATAATACCTAAATCCATCTCCCGTATAAGGGCAGATATTTCCACATGGCAAAATGCCCTGAAAGCGGCAGACAACATCGAAACCCCAAGAAGGGGCAGGTTATATAATCTATATGCGGACATCTTGCTTGATGCACATTTGACTTCACAAATAGAACTGCGGACACAACATGTACTTTCCATACCTTTCTGCTTCAAGAAAGATGATAAAATCATAGATATTGACATTACATCTTCCGTATGGGTGCAGGATCTTAACCGGATTATCCTTCAAACACCTTTTTTCGGCCACTCACTTGTGGAAATACTTGCGGGTGATGATATAAAGGTGGTACTTATTCCCCGGAACAATGTAGTACCGGAAAAGGGGATTCTATTACTCCGGGAGGATGATACAAAGGGTATTTTATACCGGGAACAAAAAGAGTATGGACGTTGGGTGATGGAGTTTGGTGGTAACAAAGATTATGGGTTACTTAACAAGGCTGTCCCACATGTCCTTTTTAAACGTTTCGCACAAAGTTGCTGGTCGGAACTTTGTGAAATCTATGCCATCCCTCCCCGGTTTATGAAAACAGATACCTCGGACCCTGAAATGTTGAACCGGGCAGAAGCCATGTTGCGGGACATGGGCTCTGCTGCCTATTTCATTATAGATACAACGGAAACTTTCGAGTTTGCCAAAGGAGCGGATACAAACGGGGATGTATACAGTAACCTGATTACATTATGCCGGGATGAACTTTCTATGCTTGTCAACGGGGTGGTTGTCGGACAGGATACCAAAAACGGGAACCGTAGTAAAGAAGAAAGCAGCATAAAATTGCTTGATAAAATAATACTGTCGGATAAACGGCTGTTGGAAAATGCATGGAACAGCACTGTTATTCCGGCACTGGTTAAAATCGGAATATTGCCGGACGGGGTGAGGTTTGAGTTACAACAGGAAGAAGACATTGAAAAATTGTGGAAAATGACATGTGAAGCCATGCCATACATGGATGTCAATCCGGAATGGATAAAGGAGAAATTCGGGGTGGATGTATTGGGCCAAAAAAGTATGGCTGCCTCAAAAGAGCTTGTAGTTGACACTTCCAGTTTTTTCGATTAAGCCCCACGGGGATTGGTGGGGCTGTCATTAGGATGTATGCTTTATACGGATGCGAGTTACTTTCTGAAAACTCATCAGGTAATACGGATTATTTGATTGAACCCTATTTAAAACAAATTTATGAAGGGACATACGAAGACGGGCAACTTGTTCCTGAAATATATTTCCATAATGTTTTTAGCCTTCTTTCTGCCATTTGTGAAGGTTTTGGAAAGGATATATTCAGTCCGGACTGGAACATTAAAGACAATGCCTTGCTATCCCGGTTACAAAACAACATATTCCAATTTTCCGGGGCAAAAACGTATGCGGAACTGGTTGAATTAAGGGATGCTGTTTATGAAGGGGGGAAATTATTGCCTTATCCTGATTTTCGCCGGAGGGCTTTAAAAATAAATGCTACTTACAATGAAACATATTTGAAGGTAGAAAGGGCACAGGTAATTGCAGGGGCGACACAGGCCAGTCGGTGGATTGACATACAGGAAGGCTCAGATACCCACCCCTACCTTGAATATGTGACTGCTGATGACAAACGGGTAAGGGAAAACCATCGGAAACTCCATGGCCTGATATTTCCTGTTGATGATGTGTTCTGGCAACAGTTTTATCCCCCGAATGGTTGGGGGTGCAGATGCTCAACAAGAAGGAGGACATTCAGGGAATACCAGCACGCCTTAGAGCAATACAGAGGCAAGCATAAAACAGATATGCCCGGTTCGGAAGACGCGATAAAGACCGCCGGAAAGGAAGTGGCAAAACCTTTCCGGCATAATGTCGGTACAGGAAGTATATTCCAAAAGGACGGCCACCCATATTTTAAGGCAAATGAAGCAGCAAAAGAAGGGCAACTTTCTGCGGTTAAGAATTATGGCATGAAACCTGTAAAAAAAATATATGAGTATGAAAAACGTTTGTCCCGATATTCCAATGAAATAAAAAGCAAAGAAGATTACAATATCTATTGGGAGATGCTTGAATCCCGGTATGGAAAAATCGGGGAAGGATTTACCCTTATTGATAAAGAAAGGAAAATAAGGGCTCAATTTGATAATTCTTTAAAAAAGAAACTGCTCGATAGAGGACGTGAAAAATTCTTTGATGAAGTGACAGAGGTGTTTTTCAGGCCGGATGAAATATGGGGGACATTACAAAGTAGTTCCAAATTCGGGAAAGAGGCTTTTGATATTTACATAAAATATTACACGGATGGCCCACTTATAATATTGATAAATGAAGAAGGGCGTGTGGACAGCTTTTATAAATGGGAAAAAGAACTTTCCCAATTTGAAAAATTCAGAAGCGGGTTATTAAAGAAAAAAGTAACATAGCCTTATGGTGCACCCAACGTTGTTCAGACGTAGCGTTTTCCGGCTATGTTACTCTTTACACTGACAAATATATAAAATAAATCAATTCGTTAAATAATGGAGGTTATAAATTTAACAAAGGATATCAAACAAAAAATTTCCCAAATAAAAGGGATACAGGATAAAGCCCCGAAAATGTTGGCGGCAGCAGCAGAAAAAATGAAAGATGCAAATTTCTCTGCCGAAGGGTTTGTCATTGGCGGTACCCCGCGCCCCAAATGGAAAAAAAGGAAAAAGGAAACAGGTACGTCGGAAGGGAAACGTATCCTGCATGGGCGCGGTACATTACAAAACAGCGTAAAGACAAAAGCACTGTCCAAATTTGTAAAAGTAGGCGTTGATTTGAATAAAGTGCCTTATGCCGCTTTACATAATGAAGGGGGGCGGGTCATGCAGAATGTACGTCCGCACCACCGCCAGCTAAAGAACGGAAAAAGGCAGCAGGTTAAAGGATTTATGAGACGTATTAATATGCCACAAAGAAAATTTTTAGGGTATTCACCCGATACACTTAAAATTTTCACAAAAGAACTGGATGCTGCTTTTAATAAAATCAAATAACCTTTTAAATGGTATTTAAACATGATACAAAATATACTCGAAGACCTGATTGAAAAAATCAATAAAGTCAGCGGCCTTAGATATTGCGGGGAAGATTGGGGGCAATTGAATTTTGAACAGCCCCCTGTGGACTTTCCGTGCGCACTGGTAGATATAATGGATGCAGGCTACACATCACAGAGCAAAGGGGTACAGACAGCAGAAATAACAATCAGTGTTACCGTAGCTGATATCCGTTACAATGGCATTACGGCAAATCTTCCTGCTCGGCAGGCTGAACAGGAATTTTCCATATTTACTCTTATAGAAAATGTGAATAGACAAATACACGGGCATGGAGGGGTAAGTTATAACCGTCTCTCCAGAGCATCAATGAAAAAAATACTCCGGGAAGATTCGATAAGGGAATTTTTAATAACTTACAAAACAAGCTATACAGACAGTACGGCAAAGGAACTGTCACAAGAAGCAAGTGATGCCAAACCACGTATTAAAATAAAAGCGGCAGAATAAACTGCCGCTAAAAAAGTGAGAGTTGTAATGTTTTGCCCGGTGGTTCTTCTTTAGGTTCCTCTGCCTTCAGATAATTCAGATAGGACCTATAACAAATGCCAAAGCGGTCACGGATATGTTTTTTCCAAACCTGCTTATAACATTTTGACTGGTTCTCCGGTTCGTAATAGAGTTTTGTAATCTCTTTAATTAAACGGGCACGCAGATAATATCCTTTTTTATTGTATGACATATGATAGAAAAATTTGGTTCCCTATCATAAATAATTCTCTTTTGTTTTTAAGAAAAAGATGAAATGATACAACATCTGTTATTTTATAAAATACTGTTTATCTGTAATTAATGAGTAAAAACAAATATATTTATTGATAATTCTCGTCTATCTTAAATGTTGAAAAAATAACCATCAAATTTTGTTAATTATACATATCTTTGCAAGATAACTAATATATATACACCTATGGCAGCAAGAACAGTAGAAAGCTTCATAAAAGGTGAGCTTAAAAATTTGAACCCCCAATTAAGGAAACTCATAGAAACTCGCAAGCTTATAGTTTACAACCGTACATATTGGGAAGCATTAGAAAAGTTGGCAGAAGAATATGGTGGAGTCCTTTCTGTTAGGATTAATCCTCTTGATGAAACACAAAGAGGCAATCCATTGTTTTCACCTGAAATAGTTTGGATTGAAGATATTAAAGATTATGAAAAGGGACAGCCGTTATTAGGAAAATATACTCACGAAGAGGCAAGAATAGTAGTTGCGAATGTTCTACTATGCCGATTAAGAAACCTTTCATTAGAAAAAATACAAGATTGAAATACAATCTAATGAAAACGGACACTGCTCACATAGTAGTGTCCGCTTTGGTTTCTCACCATTTCTTAGTTATACGTTAATTCCTTGTTTCCTGTAATACTGAGCAATCTTTTCTTTTTGCTCAATGATTTTTAGCTCAATTTTAGCGATACGGTTTGCCATTCTTTCTCGCTTGGCTTCAAGCTCTTCCAACTTTGCAGCCTGTTTCACTATTAATCTCATACTTTAGCTCCTTTCTTATTTTTACTGGTTTAGCTTGATATATTTTTCTGCACACAATTTCATTCGGGCTATGTCGCGAAGAAATGCCGTAACCTTCTCTTCAATATATCCCTTGTTGAACAGGAGGAACCGTTCATCAAGTATTCCATTCATATTCCAGTAGTCTATTTTTTCAACTACATCATTATTATCATATACTCTAATTTCGATACAGTTTCCTGACATGCCCATTTCAAATTCAATTGAGTATTTAGGGTGTGAAACCATATCAAAATTTGCAGCAGCTAAAATTCCAGCCAATTCTGAAACAGCCGTCATCATTCTTTTGCGTTGCTGTTTTATCCACTCTGCGTTCTTTTCCGTTATTGTCATAGATTCACTTCTTGTTAAATTAAAGGGCACGTCTCCGAAGAGAAGTATAAATTGTCACATTTAAATCTTTATCGTCAAAAATGGAGAACGCGCCCGGATTATTACTATTTTTGTTATGTCACATTTAAAATTTTAATATTATGCAACAAAGAATTTTAACTTTCTCTAGGCGTTTCAGCGCCATTGATTCATATGGAATGAACTTAGATGATGTAACCAAGCAATTGAATGAAAATGGGTGGAATGTTAAACAAATAGTTTCCACAACATTTAACCATCAAATTGGAAAAGACGGACAGCCTTATCCTGTGTTTGTTATATCATTGCTTGTAGAGAAAGACTAAAGAGTATATTTAACTTTTTGTTTTTCTTTGCATATTTTCCATTGTCGGAATTCTTTCAGTTCCGACAATGCTTCATCTGATCCATTTACAAAAGCATAAACCAATTGAATTTCATCTAACGTAAAACCTGTTTGTCTTACCAATTCCGGCTATAATTTCTTGTCTTTTTTATTTTTAAACATATTTCGCTCATTTCTTTATAATTCTAACTATTCTTTAATGTCTGATTGTTCCTGTTCTACAGGATAATAACTTTCTTCCCCACATTTAGGGCAGAAATGATATGTCCAGTAATATTCTGGATCATACTTTTTAACTCGTTCTGACCAAGCATGAATATATCCACACTCTGAACATTCCACCATTTTATTATCTTCGTTCATGATTCAATTATTTTTAAATTAGAATGGCAAATCATCTTTATCCTTGTATTTAGCAAGGAACTCATTAGCCTCCCGAACCTGTCTACCTGTGTAGTTGTCTGGGTCGGAAGCAATACGCAAACAGTTCTCATACTCATGTATGTTGGCTGATATTAAATCTTTACTCTCTACAAACTGTTTTGCTTTTTCGAGTACGTCAGCCGCTTTTTCACCTTCTTCTATCTCTAACTCAATTCCTACTACCTCATTTTGATAATTGCCGAGATTGAAGCACTTTTGATAGTAAATTTTTGTTGCTTTCATATATCACTTATTGTTAAATGTTAATTCCGTAAGTATTCTTATCTTCTTCTGAGGCATTGAACCAATTCTGACCCGTGATAATACCGGTGACACCAGTCCCTTTCAAATCTTCCGTTCTATCCTTAATGGTACCAGAAAGAACTTTAATTGTCGGATATGTACCTGTATAGATAGTCGGAACCACTCTAATTGCATTAACCTCAAAAATGTGAGGCAATCCTTCACCCAGAAGGTTATCCGGAACAACGGCCATTATTATCATTTTCCCACCGGGAGCCTTCTGGCAAATCATATTGAAATATTCATTCTTCATGCTTCACTTATTGTTATTTATAATCTCCCGCAAATCGCTATGAATTAAAAATAAAGCTAAAGCGATGATATATAATGCAAAATCTGTCATATTTCAATAATTCTTAACCGTTAACTACCATTTGATTGTCAAATTGATGTCTTTAATAGAACAGCTTTCTACTTTGTAACCGCATGAATGTAACTGTTCTATAATAGAACCAATTATTGCACAATCCGAGATTTCAGAATTATAATATAAAACGAATAATCCGGCTTTTGCAGCATGTTTAATTCGTTCAAAAATCTTATTTAAGTGTTCTTCAAGAAGGACTGAATTTTCTTTTGCAATCTTACGTGCTTCTTCTGCTCTAATTATTTTCATATGAGATATTTTTTCTATTAATTTACTAATCAACATTTTTATCAGAGAAATATGGAATGTCAGGATACCAGCCTATAACAACTTTAGCTGCTAACTTTCCAATCCCTTTACAACGGGGGCATTCGGTCGTTTTATATTGGTTGTACCCTGTTTGCTCGGTAAACTCCCCTCTGCCATTACAATAGGGACATAAATGTCCATGTGAAATATGTGCACTACCTGTATTACTACTTCCTGTTTCCGGTTTAATGACTAAAACACTGTTTAAATTGCTCATGATATTTAATTTTTATATTAATAATGTTATCATAAATCACTATTCGTTTTTTTATCATTCCTGTTTGTTAACAAAACATTGTCCAGCTTTTTGTATGCTTCAATAATGATGGTTGAATTTCTACGCAGGACATGATTTTCTGATTCTAACAGACGAATCCGTTCCGATTGTCGTTTTATTACACTGGAAACCCGTGCAAATGAATAAGCGGCTTGCATTATGGCTTTGGATGCCTGCTTACAACCAGTTTCCCGTTTTAAATCTTCAATAACTTTCCGGTCTGCATCTGACAGGTCACGGATGAAAATACATTTAAGCATGATATAATTCTTTTATAAATGATTTTCTTGCTAATTGCTCATTATAATAGTCCTCATATTCATCCGTCTCAGCCTTATAGCTGTCATCTGCGGAGGCTTTATATTCAAATGATATATCTTTTGCATGAAGAAGGAAAAGGACAATACGGCGTAGAAATTCATTATCTGTAGGGATAATATACTTTTTCATAAGGGCAATTATTTTCATGCACTTTAAATCATCCCTTACATTTATGTTCAGATAGCAATCTTGCTTGAACATCCATGTGGTTACGCCTTCTATCCGTAAATACTTGGAAAAAGCATCCTGTATTTCTTCTGGAATATAGGTGTCATTGCCCATCCCTTCACTGATTATCAATATATCTATGCACAAATTCAACAAGGCTGAAATTGAAAGCCCTGCACGTACAGCAATGCCTTTAAGTGTTTCATATTGTTTTTCACTTACATGTGCCCTGAGATTTATTGTTGAAATATTCTGTAACAGCTTGGCATGTATTTCAATTCTAAGTCGTTTTCTTACATTCGGATGTACACCCAAAAATGCTTCTATGAGAGAAGGTAATATATCTTTTCTACCTGAATGTACAGACGACAATTTCATAACAGTCTCGCCTGTAAATGAAAAGCCTGTTATTGTTTTGGGCATCCTCCATAAAATAGGATTACGTTCTATGGGAACATATTGTAATATTTTTCTTACCACAGAACTGTTTTTTAGCCCATTATCCTTCCTGTAGAGGGCTTCAATCAAATACGTTAGAACTTCTGATTTGTTTGTAAACCCTAATTCTTGTACCTGTTTTGTATACATATCATACAGCAAGGTTGGAATACATACCGTTTTGTTACATATATTGTTCATATCTCAATTTTTTGTTCCTATGCCGGGAATCGAACCCGGCAAAAACCATTTAGGATTTATGTGAAATTCTTCTTTCAGTACAATAGAAATATCCCAGTGGATTTTCCCTGTGGGTTATTATCACATCTTCTTGTTCCCTTTGGTGGAATAACCAGCCATTATTAAATCGTTTTTCTGTAACAGCACAGATAACTTGTCCCCATTCTGTGTTATATCCACAGACTATGCCTTTAAGCCCGTCAAATGAGGCTTCATAACCTTTATACATATCATATAATTCACGTCCGGTTAGCATCTCTACAAACGATTAAAAGATGGTTCAATTTTACGCCAAACACCTAAGCTGTCTTTACGGAAGAAATAGAAATTAATGGCATTGCCTTCAACTATATTGCTTTCACGGAAAAGGTTCATGATTGAAGTGTATTCAACAGAGTTGAAACGTTCTTCCATCTCATATAATTTACTGATAGACTTATAGTCCAAATCACCGTTTTTATTCCTTTCAAGCAGTGTCATTGCTAACTGGTACATTAAATTTTCCGTTCCTTCCGGTGTCTTTTTCACCCATTCCAAAAGGAACTCCACCAAACGGGCGGCCGCTACATCCGCACGTTCATCAAAGCATTTTACTTTGTTGCTTTTTACGGCCACTTTAAACGTATCGTTCTTAACAGTGTAACTTAACTGCCCCTGTGTTCGTAATTCTCCGTATTCTGCTAATATTGCCCGGAAAGTCTCTGTTTCATCATGCATAAACTTATGAAAGCCTGATACCTCATTTGCAACTGCTGAAACTCTTGTTTCAATTTCTTGGAGGAACTTTTCACGGATACTTTCATATGCTTTTCGCCTGTTCAAAGACAATTCGCGCTCTTCCTCCCTTTTCTTTGCCAGCAGAAGAGCCAGCTCTTTACTTGATAACTTTTCTAAATCGCTCATAATTAAACTATTTAATTGTTTTGTTAATTGTAACTGATATAAATGGACCATTCTTGATTTTTCGTTTGGCAAGTGGCGCTTCCGCTTGCTTGTTGGTGAACTCATAACTGATTTTCCGTAATTGTTTTTTTGTCAGCTTGTTAAAAGCAACACCACCTGCCGCCTTTTCTGCTGTACCCTTAACCTTTTTCATTCGCTCAGTTTTAGGCAGGTCTATATATCGTCCCGTTACGTCAAAATATCCGGCAATAGCGGCAATAACCATGTTTTGCAGATGTTCCGTCTCCAGATTTTGTTGGGATATTCCTAAAGACTTTTCCATATCTGCTATCATCCGGTTATAAGCCGTTTTGTTTTTATACAATTCCCTGAGTGAGTCCTGTCCGCTATATTGACGTACAATGTCCTCTTTACTTACATCCTGCATCATTCCAAGCAAACGGTAGAATGTGCCGAAAGGGTTGCTTTTTGATGTATTTTTCATGTGATTGCATTTTAATTGTTCCTATGCCGGGAATCGAACCCGGCAAAAACCATTTAGGATTAATTATCAAGTACTTAAAAGGTACTTAAACACTACAGTATATCTCCTGAACATTTCCCGTGATTGAACTCTGTCATGGCTACACGGATGGATATAAGGCAATCCGATATACCTCTAAATGTCTTTTTCTTGGACCATGAGAACCGCTCAAATCCCGGTTTGGGATATTCACCCATCAGCATTGCCATTTGAGGGCTATTTTCGCTTATTCCGTTTTGTATGAAAATATTTTTTGCATCTTCGGCAGTAGGGGGCATGAGAGATACAGGAAGCATGAATATCCTATCGGATGTTTCACTGAACAAATGTCCGTTACGGGATTTTCCCTGATTAAGATTTTTAAGAAAATATGGTGTTCCGGCAAGTACCACGCCACAAACATCCCTTAAGGCAGTCATAATATCTTTGATAATAACAACCTTGCTGCCATCCAAGGAACTTACTTCATCAATCAGTAATAAGGCATTTTCTTTTTCCAACTTTTTACGGATAAGCGGTATTTGACGCGATATGGCATTTTTTTCATAACAGTCCACACAGCACATAAGCCCTTCTATAAACTCTTTCCGGCTCTTTGTCATTGAGGCATCAAAATAGTATACCTTCATCCTTCTGTCACGTTCGCATTTCTCTTTGAATTTTAAGAGAGAAACAGTTTTCCCATAGCCGCCTTCACCTGTGACAACCATGGCTTTTTTTGTCATGTAAGCGCGTTCGCAAACATCCCAGACCTTTTTTACATTCTCAGTAAAAACATAACGATAAGTCCGTTTACTATCCAAATAACCTTTTATTGCAGACCATGTTTTTTCTCCGATAACATTCAACGCGTTCCATTCTTTCCAAAAGCGGGATAAAGCCGCATCCGAAATACCTAAACGTTCTTTTGCATATTTCGCAGCAGATAAACCACTGTTTTTAAAATCATCTTCCAGTAAGTCTCTTAACTGTTTTTTCTCTGTAAATTCCATATCGTTAGTTATTTAATTAATCCCATCATTGCACGTTCAAAATCAGTCAGGGGTTCAGAAGAAACGCCGTTAAGCACGTCTTGTTTCTTGCTTTCAATAGCATTGTTGCTGTTTTTCTCCCTGTCCCACCAACCAAATGTTTCACCTTTTACCGGATGAATATAGCTTCCAAAGAAATCGCCTGTTCCGGTAGCTTTCAACCCATATTGTTCCAGTACTTGTTGCTGTTCCTGTAAGCTCCTGAGGGCATAGTTGTAACCATACTCTTCTTGCTTCTTGTTAAACTCTTTGATTTTAGCCCCTTGGCCTTCTTTATAATCCATGATTGCTGCTGCAAAACGTTCTTTTTCAAATGCTTCCGCAACTTGTTTTCCTGTTTTTTTGTCAAGTAACAGGATACGTGACGCATTTGCCCGGTTTACACGGACTTTAAATTCCCGCCCACGGTTTTCCTGTGCAAACATGAAATCTCCAAGGCTGTCTTTTGAATCAGGGACAATAAAGCAGTGTTTTACCTTGTCAATTGTCATTTCAATACCTTTGGCACCATATTTATATGGCCGGGCAAGTTCTACCATGAACAGGCGGAACTGGTCAAAATAATCGGCTTTCCGGCGTCCCTCGTAATAAGTAAGGTAACGCTGTATTTTGCTTTCCCCAACCCATTCTCCATAATTATCCCGTTCTACACCACGGTTGTTCCACTCTTCTACGGCAGCAAAAAATTGTGTCGTAACTTCTTCAAATGTTGGAACTTCTTCCATGTTGTTTTTAAGCCATTTAAGCAATTCCGGGTTGGCTTTACCATTCAATCCCGGAGATGTGATATTCCCTCCTTTGAAATTAGCCATGTAGCGTAATACCCTTTGCTGGAAATGTCCTATATATCCTTCAACGTATTTGGAACGACCTGATTCCGGTTTACTTGGGAAATCAACAATTGCAATATTCTTATACAGTGATTTCATTGCATCACTGATATTTGCACTTGAATTGTCATATTGGATTTGATAAGGAAGGTAGCCGTATGTTGCAACAGCATCCTGTAATGCATCCCAAACTGCATTTGTTGTTTCTGCATAACTGATGCTTTTTCCGATTACCGCCCCTGTATTACCATCTGTAACGAAATAAACATATAGGTCGGATGCCAGTTTATTATCTTTGTCCTTATAATACAACTGCATGGTAGTACCGTCAATGGACCAAAGTGCATCCGGTCGTGATGGTCTGTCTTTCCAAATTTGTTGCTGGTAATATTCGTCGGCGGCTTTCTTGCCATGACGGATAGAAAACCATACCCTTTTATATTGGGGTTGGTTAAGATGTTGCTTGATGGTGGATGTAGTCAAAGCCTTCATACCGTTTGATGCGGCAAGGCGGTTGTACATCATGGATATGTCTTCAAATGAATATTTTAATGGTGATGCGGCCAAATCCATAAGTACCGCATGTATTTTTGTATCGATATCCCTGCGGTTTGCATTACCAAAATAGCTACCAAGCAATACGGTTATGCCTGTTTTAGCAAATTCACGGGCTTTCCGGTCCAATACACGGATAGAGTTTACGGGTTTAGGAAAACGGACCAATTTATTTTTACTTTCCTGTTCATTTAAACACCGTTTAAATAATGCCTCCTGCAATTCGGTAACGGATTTAAAGCCCATTTTCCGGGCTGTTTTTACATCCAATTTCCGCCATAACCTGCACCATCCTGCGGCACGGGCTGTACGGGCTACCTCTTCAGGGGTAAGTAATCCGCAGGCGGTTAATTCATCAATGTCGTTTTGTGAAACTTCCACCATATTAGGCAGGGCATTATATATTTCCTGCAAACGTCTTTCACGTTCTTGAGATTCCCTGTTTAAGACAAAAAGTTCCGGTTCTATTCCACCACATAAAACGGCTTTGATAAGGTTCTTATGGGCAGCTTTTAAACCGTCATAATGAAGATAGATGCTGCGGCTTTCTTTATGATGAGGATAACAATAAACTAAACCTAATCGCTGTCGTTTAAGACCATCTTTCAATGTGTAGATAGAAATACCACATTTCTGCATGTCAGGGAATGTAACGCAAAGTATGCGGTCCCCCGGATTTGCTACAGAAGAGTAGCAATCAGCGTCAAATGGTATGTTTCTATATTCCAGCATCTTTATTTATTTATTTTTGTTCCCGCCCCGGTCTCGCTCCGGGATTGCAAGCCTTTAGCTTTCTTGCGGGTTCCGGTTTGTCAGTTGTTGATTTTATCAGGCAACTGTCTTGATTTACGCCATTCCTTCCAGTCTGTTCTTATAGCAGCTTTTGCCCACACAGCAACAAAAGCTATTAGTATGAATACTGCTATAGGAATGGATTTTTCTTCATTCTGGCAATTTTCCAGTGTACCAATGATGCCCATTAAAGCAATGAAGGCAATAGGGCTGGTTAACAACAGTAATAATGCTTTCATAATACTTTTACATTTTCGCCGTTCTTAACTGACCCACCCAGTTTAATAGCCATAGCACGGATGCGTTTAGCCTGCTCACTGTGTGTCTTGCAATTTAATGCCTGAGAAATTGTTTCTCGTCTACACCCAAAGATGCTTTCCAGCTTCTTTCTGATTTCTGTATCTGCTAAAATCTTCGCCATATATTACTCGTTTTGTGAATATTTCCTATCTTTACAGCCGTCCTAACAATCGTTATGACACTGCAAACATATAAACAATAGTCTATATAAACAAGACTTTTATAAACTTTTTTCTATATGGAAGAGAAGATAATTACACGATTGTTTACATATTTACAAGTAAAGAAGATACCTCACACTCGTTTCGAAAAAGAAATTGGCCTATCAAATGGTTACTTAAATACACAATTGAAACGAAATTCTGATTTAGGAGAAAGTGTTATACGAAAAATTATAGACAATTGTTTAGATATAGATTTGGTTTGGCTTCTTACTGGCAAGGGTAGGATGTTAAAGATAGAAGAAAAAACGATAGAATCTCCCCAGCTTTCTTTACCATCCATGGATGATAACTTCATTCGTATTCCAGTTGTGGATATTGCTGTTGCCGCAGGAACCGGGTATTGTAATCCTGATTATATAGAAGAGGTTGAATGTATATCTATGCCGCGTACAATGATTAAAAACGGCTGTACTTATCTGTGTGTACGTGTCAAAGGGCAAAGTATGATGCCCTCCATTCTTGATGGAGGATATTTAGTCGTTCGTTTGATGGAACGGCATGAGTGGAGTAATATAAGAGATAACTATGTTTATGTTGTTAGTGATAGGGATGGAAAGGCCTATGTAAAGCGCCTAAAAAACCGTTTACGTCAACATGGATTTATCGTATGCATGTCTGACAATGTCGATAAACAAAATTATGCGAACTTCAATATATATAACGAAGAATTAAATTCAGTTTGGTTTGCTGAATGGTATTTTACGGCTAAGATACCGAACATTCAAGAAACATTTTACCGTAAACAGTCAGAATTTGAAGACAGGTTGGATGAATTGACCTCTCAATATAAACAATTGGCGAAAGCTATAGAAGCAAAAAGTAGGTCATAAAAATGCACACCTAAATGCACACCTAAATGCACACCTATTCAAATTTTGAAAGAAAAATGGTAACCGAAATGGTTACTGAAATGATTACCGAACTCTGAGTTTAAGAAGAAAAAGTATTACCGAAAGTATTACCGAAAGTATTACCGAAGCCAAGATTTCACCAAATCTGTTCTTGTTTAAATAGGCTTTTAAATGAGGCTACATGTGTAAAGACCACAATTGCCTAATGAAAGTTGTTTTGTATCTATAATGCGCTTGAAATGGGCTAAAATAAGCCTTGAACGAGGCTTTTCTTAAACTTAGAGCCTTCTAACAACTGTATTTTATCGTTTTTCTTTAAGCGGACTTTAAGCAAATTAAACCAAAGCACGATTTGATTAAAGAGGGTATTGATGTGTTTTTTCTTCTTATCTGTTATTTATCAGCTATTTACACGTGATATATGAGAGTATATTAAATTTACACTATTCTATTTGCCGGGTTCATTATTCACAATATTTTCCAGATTGTAAGCAGCAATATTCACTGTACCTACTTTGGCGGCAGAAGCACGCAGCTTCAAATGATTCATTATATCACTTTTTATTGATGGAATTGCATCTGTTAATATGACAGACAAATTAGCCCCTGGATAAAAGAAAGACCAATGTGCTGGATCTAGTAATGAAGTCCAGTCATTACGTCCTGTGACTTGTAGGAAAGCCCAATCTTTGAAACTTAAATCCAAACTGCCATAAACTCCCAGTTTACGGGTACGGGTCCAACTGTTTGAGCCTCCTAATTCACCTGCACGGTTACTGACATTGAAAACATTGTCTACAATTAAACTGCCTGCACTAACAGTTTTAGTTTCATAATAGTATTCGTTTAGAGAATAACCGACCATTGCTTTCATCGCAAAATCATCATTGAACTTATGTTCTGCAAAGGCCATAAAATCAAGGTTTAATGTACTGCTCAATGTGCTGTAGGTTGAGTAACTCCCAATTTCATCACTGGAAGCATAAACATAATATTTCTTAGCCCAATCGGTATAGTGATAAGCGTTTGCTTTGGTATTGCCATGCGTATTATTCACATTTATACCTGCACGGCCCATAAAACGTAACCATTTTGTGGGTTGATATTCAAAATCGGCAGAACCGGTTATGCGGTCTTGCCGCATTCCACGTCGATAAAGGTCTACGGAATGCCATGGATTTTTATAATAACTGTTTACCCATTCATTAGGGGATGCACCAGTACCTATCTCTGTTGTGTTCCAATTTTTATAATCTGCCATATCTATATTTCCCGGTACGTTAAGCAAGTCTTGAACACCACTCTGAGTGTCATTTGTCAAGTCGAAAGAAGAGTTGATATATGATATTCTGGCACTCACTTTGAGGTTTTTATAATTTCTACTGGCATTGAAACGAACCGTTTGACGTGTTCTTTCATCATGAATTGTCGTGCCGGTTTGATCCAAGCGTTGATAGGATAGATACATACTCCCCCGATCATCGGCAGAGGAATAAGAAATATCATTTTGAATGCTTACTCCGGTTTGATAAAAATTCTTACGGCCATTTTTCAGATAAGTATATGGTAATTGCCGATAGTAACCATCTTCTGTTCCATCATTAATCGGGTTTCCGACATTGACCATCTCCCCATTGAACTCAGGTCCATATTGTTGATTCTCATCTGATACATATCCACTCCAAAGAGGAAGTCCACTCAATGCATCCGGTTGACCGGCTCCGAAACGTGTTTGATATTTGGGAAAATAAGCCGCATTATCAAATGTTGTAGTTAATGAATAAGTAATACTGGGCTTACCTTTTGTGCCGCTTTTTGTTGTTACGATTAATACACCGTTGGCTGCATCCGAGCCGTAAAGTGCAGCAGCTGAAGCTCCCTTTAACACGGAAATATTATCAATGTCATTTGGGTTCATCGATTGTAAAACATTGGTTGGAGTCGGTATTCCGTCCAAAACCAACAATGCCTGATTGTCTCCTTTAAAAGAACGTGCCCCACGCAGGGTAATACGTGTGGTTTGGTCTAATCTTGGAGATGTGATATTAATAGACAAACCGGAGACTTTTCCACTTAATGCAGCAGTGGCATCCGAACCTTTTGCCATAGTTAACTGCTCTGCATCTACTTTGGCGGTAGCATAACCGATTTCCTTCGCCTGACGCTGGATTCCCAAAGCCGTAACCACGACTTCATCAATCAATTGTGCATCCGCTTTTAAGCTAATCTTTAAATTTCCTGTAGCTTTTACTACCTGAGGAATCATTCCCACAAATGAAATCTTGAGTTGTGCATTTTGTGGGACATTGTCAAGTACGAATTTGCCTTCTATATCGGTAATCGTCCCTTTGGACGTACCCATAATTAATACAGAAGCGCCAATAACAGCTTCATTGTTATCGGATGATAACACTGTTCCAGTAACGGTGATTGTCTGTTGCGCAAAAACAATCCCGACTCCCATAAGGAGGAAAGTGATTAAGGCGAAGAATCTGTTTTTCATAAATTCTTGTTTCGTTTGTTCTTAACTATTTTGCTACTCTCTGTTACATAAATTTTTTATCATTGTATGGCATTAGTTAGATTGGTTCACTATCAATTTATAATTAATAGTTGCATGGTTGAAAAAGGTCTGACTGTTGTTTCTCAACTTGCTGTGTTTACAAATAAAATTATCATAGTCTTTGCAGAACTTGGTATATAAGGAATTACTTATAATAGTTTATCTTTGATTTTCAGGTTAATAAGATATTTCTTTCTAGGAGAATCATGCTTGAATCTATCAATTGGTAGAAAATGAATTGTGTAAGTCCTGTTTATAGCTATCATCGAGCACTGTTAGTAGTCAAGTTTTTATATAAAGATTTATTGTCAAAAAGATTATTTTTTCTTGAGTAGTATAACAATATTTTAGAATAGTGCTATGTTTACTTACTTATAAAAAGATAGATACTGTAATTAAGATTTATTTGTAATATAATGATAAAATAAACCTTTCACTGTGATCGTTTCTTTAGTAAAACTAATCCGTTCGTAAGGTTGAAAAAGTTCTTTTGGTAAGATAACGGAATTTTAAAAGAAACATATATCGTTTTTCTGAAAAATCAACCATCATACTATCATTTTTTTATTAAATGTCATTTAATCAGTATATTACGCTATGATAGTTCCCTTTTTGACTGTCATAGCATCTATCATAACTGTCATTTTATATTAAGATATCATATCTATGTTTTTTAATCGATATACTGTTATATATTAATAGTATAACGACTAAACCTTCTTTGCACCCGGGTGTTGGAAGTATGAACACCCGGGTGTTCGTATCATCCAGACGGGGGTGTGAAATGTCTTTATACCTGCATTCCGACAACAAAAGTAAGTGCCCCCGTAAAATAATAGAGCAGCCTTTAAATAAATAGTATAGAGATGTATTGAATAAATATAGTAAGCTCTTTATAACTACTTCTTCTTTGCAGTGAAAAGAACGATATTTTAGGGAAAAAATCACATTATGATGGTTATAATGATAGTTCAAAAAACGACTATCATAATATATAACATTGATTCTTTGATGGTTAGCAAAGATATGATAGTATGATAGTTGATTAGTGAATAACTTTATATAGATATGTCGTATATATGCTATCAGTGCATTTTTCTGTCATCACTTCGTTAAAATCCATATATTGCGTAATTTTATATTTTGATTATATATATTATATGTATTCAAAAAAGGTGAATTTCAGATTTGCTCATTGAATATCATTTTATAAAGGATGCTGGAATATCCTGATTGTTTCATTTTCGACCATAGAAAGTCATGGATATTTTAGATATCAATGTTTATTTTTAATTATAACTTCATTTTTTTATAAATATATGCACTGAATTAAAATATTTTTATATAAATTGCGCCGTGTCTAAAAACAAAGCTGTTATAATTAATTTAAAAATGTGTTTATGGAAAGGAAATTAGTGTTGTTGTTGGTCTACCTATTAGTAGGTATAGGCATTTTGACGGCTCAAACCTCCCAGGTAACAGGTATGGTGAAATCTTCAGAAGATGGATTGCCTATTATTGGAGCCACAGTATTGATACAAGGAACGTCACAGGGAACTGTAACTGATGCAGATGGTAAGTTTGTTATCACAAATGTACCAAGTTCTGCAAAGACTCTGATGATTTCATTTGTTGGAATGATAACTCAGGAAGTGCAAATAAAACCTGGGTTTATGACGATAACCTTAAGTGGTGATAATAGAATTCTGGATGAAGTTGTTGTTGTAGGTTATGGAACAACACGCCGTGAAGCTAAGACCGGCTCTATTGTGTCTGTAAAGAGTGATGAACTTGCAGAGTTGTCTGCTACATCATTTGATAAAATGTTGTCAGGTAAAATGGCGGGTGTGCAGATTACTTCCAATACCGGTCAGCCTGGTGGAAATTCACAAATACGTATTCGTGGTATCAGTTCTATCAACGCCAAGAACGATCCGTTGTATGTAGTGGATGGTGTAGCTGTAATGTCCGGAGACCAGAGCTACTTTACCAACAGTAACAACGCGATAGCTATGATTAACCCGAATGATATCGAAAGTATTACTGTTTTGAAAGATGCCGCAGCTGCTTCCGTTTATGGTTCTCGTGCAGCTAATGGGGTAATCTTGGTTACTACAAAATCAGGAAAAGAAGGAAAAAGCCGTTTTACAGCCCGTGCTAAATTCGGTTTCTCCAATTTGGCAAATGATAATGATTTCGGATATATGAACGGTGAAGAATTATTAAGCTACCGTCGTCAGGCTGTAAGAAATGCAGGCTATGATCCGGATGATCCAAATGCAATGAAAGGTGCTTATTATTTCCCGGAAAGTATTTTACAGCGTCAAATGACAGATTGGATTAAGCTGTTAACACGTACAGGTAAAACTCAGGAATATGAAATTTCAGCAACCGGAGGAAGTAATAAAACTTCATATTTCAGTTCTTTCTCTTATCATAAAACAGAAGGTATTTTTGAAGGTGTCGATTTCCAAAGAATGCAAGGTCGTGTGAATGTAGATCATGAGTTGAATAAATATTTGAAGACAGGTGTTCGTATCAATGTAGGTTATATGAATAACAATGACGTGCCGATGCAGTCTTTGTACTATGCAAACCCAATGTGGGGTGGTGCTATTCTTCAGCCTTGGACTCCTCTATATAATGAAGATGGATCATATAATATGAAGATGTCTGAAAATGGTAATACAAACCCTGTGGCTACTTCTATTTATGATAAACAATGGGAAAAACAATATCGTTTTAACGGTAGTATGTATTTGCAGTGGACTCCGATTAAAGGATTGGTTATCAAAACGACTAATGCTGCAGAAATGAACTTCACAGAAGGTTTGCGTTATTGGGATGCCATTACCAATTCTGGTGTAGCTACTTACCAGGGCTCAAACCGTCAGTATCGTTTACTTACTACGTCAAATACAATTACTTATGAAAATAAGTTCCTCGAAGACCATAACTATCGTGTGTTAGTTGGTCAGGAAGCCACTCATCAGACAAACCATTATACTTATATCTCTGCAAGAAATGTAGACCCGGCTATTCCTTATCCAAATACTGCTCCGGACGGTGAAACTTCCGCAGAATATGGAATTTATACCAATACATTGATGTCATTCTTCGGTATATTGGATTATAATTATGCCGGCCGGTATTACTTACAGGCGTCTGTCCGTGGTGATGGTAGCTCTCGTTTCGGTAAAAACAGTGTTTGGGGAGCATTCTATTCTATCGGTGCTTCTTGGAATGCACATAATGAAGCCTTTATGGAAGATGTGGATTGGGTGGATTTGCTGAAAGTACGTGCCAGCTATGGTGTGAACGGTAATAATAATATAGATGATTACAAGCAGTACGCAGTATACGTACCTTCTACTTATAACGGTTACCCGGGGTATCGTCCTTCTACTCCCGTTAATGATGATTTGTCATGGGAAAGAAATGGTGCTTGGAATATCGGTGTAGATTATAGTTTCTTGCAACGTTTTAGCGGTAGTATTGATTTTTATTCCCGTAAAACAACAGATATGTTGCTCGACAGACCTTTGTCCAGTACCTCCGGATTTACAAAACAGATGCAGAACGTAGGTTCTTTGCGTAATAGTGGTTTTGAATTCCAGTTTGATGCAAATATTATTAATACGAAAGCTGTGCAATGGAATGCGGGTATTAACCTTTCTACCAATAAGAGTAAAATTCTTGATTTGGATGGCGACGAAATGATTGCTAACGCTGATTATAGTGCACTTCGACATATCAAGGGGGAAAGATTGTTTAGCTTCTATTTACGTGAATATGCCGGTGTAAATCCGGATAACGGTGAAGCTCTTTGGGTAGCGGAAGATGGTTCTATTACAAATAACTTTAACAAAGCTCGTTATATCAACGCCGGCAGTCCTGAACCTACAGTTACAGGTGGTTTACATACGGATATAACTTGGAACGGTATTTCTTTGGGCGTTCAGTTTGAAGGTAAATTCGGTAATAAAGTCCTGATATTCGAAAACCGTTATTCTCATTCTGATGGAAATCAGATGGCAATGAATCAGGCTAAGAGTGCATTGAATTACTGGAAACAGCCGGGTGACACAGATTGTAATCCGAAACCGGTAGCAGGTAATACCAGCAGTTCTTATGATGGATATTCAACCCGTTTCCTTGAAAATGGCAGCTATGTACGTATTAAAGACATTACATTATCTTATACATTACCTAAGAAATGGTTGAATCCGATAGGATTGAACAACCTGAAGGTTTATGCGAGCGGTTCGAATGTTTATACATTCCATAATGTTGATTTCTGGGATCCTGAACGTGGTGTTGAAGGTGTTGGCAATGGTATTTATCCGATGACCCGTTCATTCGTGTTTGGTATTGATTTGTCATTTTAATTAACTTAACGAATAAGAGTATATGAAAAATATATTGATATATGGTTTAACAGCTTTGGCAATAGGCTGTGTTTCCTGTAATGATTTTTTGACAGAGGAACCGGTTGTTAAATTGAAAACAGAAACCATGTTGTCTAATTATGATGGTTTGAGGAAAGCTACTCAAGGTGCTTATACTTATCTGTATGACGGTACATGGTATGGTTCGGAATTTGTTCTGAGTTGTGAATTGAGATCCGGTAATGCAAAGAACCCTACTAATACGAATTTTACTTCAGGACGTTTGACGAAAGAATATAGTTGGAACTATGTTCCGAGCTCGACTTCCAATTTGTGGAATTATGCTTATTATACAATTGCAGCAGCCAATAATGTGCTTAATAATGCAGATGGCAAAGAATCTACGGACGTGACAACCCAGGATTTGAATAATTTGAAAGCAGAATGTTTATTCTTGCGTGCTTTAAGTTATTTCGATTTAGTTCGTACTTATTCACAGCCTTATACCTATGAACCGAACAGTTTGGGTGTTCCTCTTGTCTATGTTACAGAAAACGGACTGCCTGCACGTAATACGGTGAAAGAAGTATACGACCAGGTTGAGAAAGACTTGCTGAATGCGGAAACATTGATAACTTCCGGTCGATATAACCGTTCTGAAATAACAGATTCATTTGCAGTGGCAAGTAAACCGGCTATTCAGGCGTTGTTGTCAAGAGTTTATTTATACATGGGCGAATGGCAGAAATCAGCAGACTATGCAACTAAAGTGATAAACGATTATCATTTTACACTGTATACGAAGGAAGAGTTTACTAAATTCTGGGGACGGGAAGTTGCAGAAGATGGTAAAGAAGTGATTTTTGAAGTTTATGGTTCTTTGAATAATGAATACAATGAATATTGGGAAGAAATTTCCTGGATGACGAATCCGGATGGTTATGCAGATGCCGCATCCAGTGCTGATTTGCGCGATCTTTATGAACCGGGAGATGTGCGTGGTACATTATTTAAGAATCATGAAAATGCGAAAGATCATTATTGGACAACAAAGTATCCGGGAAAAAACAATAACAGACCGACCGCTAATAATATCATCGTACTTCGTTTGGCTGAAATGTATTTGAACCGTGCGGAAGCAATTGTTCGTGGTGCTACAGTTGCAGGTGTTACTGCTGCTAGTGATTTGTTGCAAATCACATCAAATCGTGGTGCATCTACAGTTCCTGCAACATTGGAAAATATATTGTTGGAACGTCGCAAAGAGTTGGCATTTGAAGGTCACTTGATTTATGATATGGCAAGAACCGGTACTGCTCTTCACCGTGTGGATTATCAGGGCTCTGCTACTGCAAAAGACATACCTTTCCCGGATTACAGATGGGCATTGCCTATTCCGAAACGTGAAATGGATGCCAACCCGAATATGGTACAAAATCCTGAATATTAATTTTACAAGAAGGCTTACATTTTCCGTTATCCGGGAAGGTAAGCCTTCTTATTTATAAAACATATGAATATGAAGTCAATCATTCGGTTTTTATTTTGTTTCATATGGATGTCGTATGTTACTGTTTCAACGGCTTTGGCTTATACTCCGACAACAAAGTGGCCTTATTTGTATGAGAATTTTCAAGAGGGGGTGGTCTTTTTTTCCCAGGGTGAAAAAACAAGCCATCTTAAATTGAACATACATCTTCAGAATGCCACACTTCATCATCTGGACGGAGATAATATTATTCAGGTAAACCCTTCACGTATAACAAAAGTAGAAATAGGAAACGATACTTTTATCTATATGAACGGGGTTCTTGTCCAGATAATAAAATCAGAGAATGATCATATGCTGGTGAAGCTTGTAAAGGCTGATTTTAAGGCCTTGACAAAAGGTGGAACCGGAGCCTATGGCATGACGACAGAAGTTTCTGCTACAGACGACTTAAGTTCATTTCGATTAGGAGAAGGTAGCACTACAAACCTAAACTATAGTCAAATGAAATTGGAACAGAGTGATGGCAAAGAATTGCCTTTAATTAAAGAATACTATTTTATTTTAGGAGATAAAATTATTGAGGCAACCCGGAAAGATGTAACAAAATCGCTTACGGAAGCGGGGCAGGCACAATTAAAAGCCTTTATTAAACAGCATAAAATAAAATGGAAAGACGAGTCCGGTTTGATTAAACTATTGGATTTCTATAAGAGATAAAAATATTTCCAGTCTTAAATAGACACACACACTTAGACTTAAGGCCAGGATTTGTAGTGATTACAAAGCCTGGCCGTTTTTTGTATGTCTATTTCTTAACCTGATAAGATTGGTGGATTGCCTTGTCAAATGCAGCCCAATGTTCATCCGTCATACTGTTAGGAGTGAACAGGCAAACACCGGCAGCACCGCTTTCCATAGAGCCTTTTACCGCTTCTTCTATTTCAGAAGGCAACAGACCATGGCCTTCCGGGTCTTTAATCTGGGCTTTGTTTTTCCAATCATGGCAGATGAATAAACCGCTGTAAACCGGTTTTTCTCCGTTCACGGAATTTACTTCTTCCTCAACAACTTTCCCAACCCATTCAGGACCTTCTAAGTAAAAGTCGTTATAGTTCATTGGGAATATAGCATCTATATTCCATTTGTTCCATTCCTGGCGTACCATCTTTTTTGCATATGAGTCCGGACCAGGGAATACTGCAGCACTGATTTTTTTGCCTTTTGCATGTACGGAATCCGCAATACGGTTTACCAGTTTGGTAATCAGGTCACAACGGAACTGTGCCCATTCTTTGCATTTGGAAGGATCTTCCACGCTTTTAATATCGATACCTGTCGCAGCTTTAAAATCTGCAACGCATTTGTCGCAATAGCAATAATCGGCTACAGGATATTCTTCATTCATAACAAGCCCGTACTTATCCCATAAGCCGCGAGCCAGTATAACGTCTACGAAACGGATATAATCGAGATGTACATAATCGACTTCGGGAATATCTGCAACTTTCCCATACATGTCAACCAAATAGTTGGCAACCTCTTCACGATTGGGACACATGAATTTGTAGTAAGGTACATAAGCCTGTACGTTGTAGGCGGATTCACCGTTACGGTTTACAGCATACCAGGTGGAATCCACATCACCCTGGACCATTGCCGGTATCCATCCGTGATATTCCAATCCGTTTGCATGGGCTACTTTAGCAGCACGGCGATGTTTTTCCACATCATGTCCGGCGTTATAACAAACACCATCCAGTCCGTGCGCTTTCCATTTGCTGAAATCAGCCTGTAAAGTCTCTTCTGTGGTATTTTGTCCTTCGCCTTGCCATCCGTAAGCTTTGATTTTTGTTTCCGGCGTTTTCGTACAGGCAACCATCAGGGAGATTGTCGTAAAAGCAAGTAATAATTTGTTCATTGGAGATTTTTTATATGTGTTTTTTAGATGTTTCAAAGAAAAGAGAGACGCTATGCTACCATAACGTCTCTCTGTATAAATAGGAATATTACAGTTCGCAGGCGCAAAGAGAAGGTATCAGGTTGCGATCGCCATATGCGTTGTCTACGCGGGCGACATTAATCCAGAATTTACCTTCATGCAGCCATTCCAATGGGAAGGCGGCTTTACTGCGAGGATATTCATGTTTCCATTCATCGGCAGTGATTTCGTATTCAGGATGAGGAGCATTTTTCAGCACGTTATCTTCTTTAGAAGCTTTACCTTCTTCTACCTCTTTGATTTCCTTCCAGATACATTCCAATACCTCAACAAAACGGTCAAGTTCCGCTTTGCTTTCGCTTTCAGTCGGTTCTACCATTAAAGTACCATGAACCGGGAATGAAAGAGTAGGTGCATGATAGCCGAAATCCATCAGACGTTTTGCTACATCACCTTCATCGATACCGGAACGTTCTTTAATTGTACGGCATTCCAGTATAAGTTCGTGACCTACGCGGCCTGTAGCACCTGTATAAACGATACCATATGTATCTTTCAGCTTAGCAGCCAGATAATTGGCATTCAGGATAGCTGTTTTTGTAACAGTTTCCAGTCCTTCCGCACCTAGCATACGAATGTAAGCATAGGTAATCGGTAAGATACCTGCACTGCCATAAGGAGCGGCAGACACTGTATTCAAATCGCTACCCCATGCTACCGGATGAGAAGGCAGGAACGGAACCAGATGAGCGGCTACGCAAATCGGACCTACACCGGGACCACCACCACCGTGAGGAGAAGCAAATGTTTTGTGAAGGTTCAGGTGACAAACGTCGGCACCAATTGTGCCCGGATTTGTCAAACCGACCTGTGCATTCATATTGGCACCGTCCATATAAACTTGTCCGCCACATGCATGAACAATATCACACATCTCTTTGATGTCTACTTCAAAAATACCGTGAGTAGATGGATAAGTAATCATGGTAGCTGCAAGATTATCCTTGTTTGCTTCTGCTTTTTCGCGGAAGTCAGCCAGGTCGATATTACCATTGTCATCACATTTAACTGTTACAGTAGAGAAACCGCACTGGATAGCACTTGCCGGATTTGTACCGTGTGCAGATGACGGTAAAAGGACGATACTACGATGTCCCTGACCGATACTTTCCAGATAAGTACGGATTACACGTAAACCGGTATATTCTCCGGCGGCACCTGAGTTCGGCTGTAAAGTAACCCCCTTAAATCCTGTGATTTCAGCCAGATAGCAGCATAGGTTTTCAATCAGTTCTTTATATCCTTCAACTTGTTCTTCCGGAGCATACGGATGGATGTTCTGGAATTCCGGACGGCTCAACGGCAGCATTTCAGATGCAGCATTCAGTTTCATTGTACAAGAACCCAAAGAAATCATGGACTGAGCTAATGAAATATCTTTGCGCCCCAAACGAGTGATATAGCGCATCAATTCAGTTTCCGTATGGTATTTTTTGAATACGTCTTCCTGTAAGAAATCAGATGTACGCGCAAATTTCGCATCAAAATAAGTTTTTTCAGGAACGGCTTCTTTCAGCATATAATCTTTACCGGCGGCACCTGCAAAGATATATAGCAATACGCCTATGTCGGTAGGCTGTGTTGTTTCGTCTACACTGATACCAACCTGTCCGCCTTCAAAGTAGCGCAGATTCACTTTACATTCCAATGCAATTTCACGCAAAGCATTAATGGACACATGAGACGGCAGTTCGATTTTCAGGGTATCGAAATAATCTTTGTTGAGCTGTCTGTAACCCAGTTTTTCAAGTTCGGAAGCCAGGAAACCGGCAGAAGCATGGATACGCCCTGCTATGTTCTTCAGTCCTTCCGCACCATGGTATACAGCATAGAAACCTGCCATGGTAGCCAATAAAGCCTGAGCCGTACAAATATTGGAAGTTGCTTTTTCACGTTTGATGTGCTGTTCGCGGGTTTGCAGAGCTAAGCGGTAAGCAGCATGCCCGTAAGCATCTTTGGAGATACCGATAATACGTCCCGGAATCGTACGTTTATAATCCGCTTTAGTTGCGAAAAAGGCTGCGGACGGACCTCCGTAAAACATTGGGATACCGAATCGTTGGCTGCTTCCGAATACAACATCTGCACCCCATTCTCCCGGAGGTGTAAGCAATACCAGGCTCATCAGGTCTGCTGCAACAGCAACACGGGTTTCGTTCGCATTTGCGCGAGAGATAAATTCTTTATAATCTTCAATAGAACCGTCAGCATTCGGATATTGTACAATAGCACCGAATACTTCCGGTGTGAATTCAAATGTCTTATAGTTACCAACAACCACCTTGATACCCTGGGGAACCATGCGTGTGTTGATTACTGCCAAAGTGGAAGCAAATACATTTTCGTCTACAAATAATACATTGGCTCCGGCTTTTGCCTGTGCACGGCTCCGGCTTCCGAAGAACATCGTTGCAGCTTCGGCGGCGGCAGTTGCTTCATCCAGCAATGAGCAGTTTGCAAGAGGCAGTCCTGTCAGTTCACAAATAACAGTCTGGAAATTCAGTAACGCTTCCAGACGTCCTTGCGAGATTTCAGCCTGATAAGGAGTATAAGAAGTATACCAGACCGGGTTTTCAAAAACATTACGCTGGATAGGAGCCGGGCAAACAGTGTCGTACCATCCCATTCCAATGTAGGAAGTAAATACTTCGTTTTTTGAAGCCAGTTCGGCAATGTGTTCTGCGAACTCACGTTCAGTCATGGGTTCAGGAAGATTCAAAGGCTCTTTTAAGCGGATGTTCGACGGAATTGTCTGGTTAATCAATTCGTCTACCGATTCCACGCCAATAGCTTGCAACATAGAAGGAATATCTTCTGTTGCGATGCCTACATGACGGTTTACAAATTTATTTGTATCCATAATATTAATGTAGTTTATAAATAGGGATTATTTAATTTTTCATCAATGATACGTGTTTCCGGTCCATGTCCGGGATATACTACCGTTTCGTCTGGCAATGTCATCAGTTTGTCGTTGATAGCAGCTATCAGAATATCATGGTTGCCTTCCCAAAGGTCCGTACGTCCGATGCTTCCTGCAAATAAGGCATCCCCGACAATTACGAAACCGTTCTTTTCATTATAAAAGGCAACACTTCCGGGGGAATGTCCCGGTATCGTTAGAACTTTTAGTTCGGATTTACCGAATTTGATGATTTCGTTGCCGACCAATAACTTTTCTACTGGAATATTCTCGATATGAAAACTTAGTCCGAACAACTTGGCTTGTGCATCCGGTGACGGAAGAAGTTCCACATCTAGCCTATGTGCCTGCGGTTTTAATCCATATTTCTTATATACAAACGGATTTCCGAAGATATGGTCCAGATGGAGATGGGTACAAAGGAGATGTTTTACTATCAGATTATTCTCTGTGATAAAGTTTTCCAATTCAATTTCTTCTTCCCGCCGGCAACAACCACAGTCAATGATTACCGCTTCACGGGTCTCATCGTAAAGTACAAATGTGTTTTCCTGGAAGTAGTTAAATTCAAATGCTTTTATTGATATCATAATGGCACGTATACTACTTTTTTAGTTTTGAAAAATTCTTCTTTGAAATAGTCTCCCAATTCGATGGTAACAGCTTGGTTGCGAAAAGGAAATACTTCACTTTGCAATTCTCCGCCCTTCAAACAGATTAAACCGTTCGGCAACGCGTTGTGTTGCTGTTTTTTTATGTTTTTACGAGCGATCTTCACCAGATCGGAGAGGGGCATTACAGCGCGGCTGACAACGAAATCGAATAATTGTTTTTCTTCTTCGGCCCGGCAATGGCGGAATGTTACATTTTTCAGTCCGATGGCCTCTGCTACTGCTTGTCCGACTTTTATTTTCTTCCCTATGCTGTCTACCAAATGGAAGTTTACTTCCGGGAATAATATGGCAAGAGGAATACCGGGAAAACCGCCTCCTGTTCCGATATCCATGACAGACGAGCCTTCTTTGAACTTCAACATCCGGGCAATTCCCAGAGAATGAAGCACATGATTCAGGTATAGATTGACAATATCTTTGCGTGAAATCACATTTATTTTGGCATTCCAGTCAGCATACAGGTCATAAAGAGCATCTATCTGCGCTCTTTGTTGTTCTGTAAGCTCCGGAAAATAAGATTTAATCGCTTCTAACTGGGAATGGATAATAGACAAATCACTATCAGTATCTTTCACTTCCATGCGCTTGAGGTATTGTTTCAATTGTTAATAAACGGAGCGATGATACTATCCTTTTTCAACAAATGCTGTATATCCTTATAAGGCAGGAATACATTGATTGTTCCTACTACGTAAGCTGCAATTTCATATTCGTTGAAAGTATAGTTAATACCGTCTTCCTCAATTAATATATTCCCATTAGGGAAAATTTCATCCACACTGAAGAATCCCAGATTTTCGAGATCTTTGGGATTTTCCACCTCATTTTGCTTAGCAATATGATCGGTCAATATTTTAGCCAGTTCATCCTGGTAGTTTTCTACGAAAATCTCTTCCTCTGTAATCGGGTCGCCGGTATTCAGGTTGATAGAATGATTATTGGCAGAATGTGAACCATGAGCTCCACCTGTATAGTTTTCGAAAAATACGGTAAAACTGAGAATATCGTTTTTATTGAGTGCAATCTTATCAGACGACATTTCATAATAGGAATACCAGGCTTCTACCGGGGCATCTTCTTTCTTTGTCAGTTCATCCTTGAAATCTTTTTCCAGATCCTTGTATGCATTCAGGTAATCTTCCGTGTATTTAGCAATTGCATCTGCAGGAGCTAAAGTCTCATAAGTCTCTCCGAAATAAGCCAGTACAAATTGCTTTTGAACTTTTTTCAGCACCTCTTTATTTGTATATTTAACAGGATATACGAAATTCATTTGGAGATTACAGTTCGGGTTATCCTGATTTTCCAATAAATGGTAAGTTTTATCTACCTGGATTGAATCAAACGTAATATTATTTTCAGCCACTTGTTTCGTTTTCGGGTTACAGCCTGCCGCAAATATTCCAATAAGAAAAACAGCGATAACGGCTTTGTACAATTGTGTATTCATCGTAATTACGGATTTAATATTTATGATGCAAATGTAAGGGATAATCTTTGAATAACCGAGCAGAAAATGAAAAATATAAGTGCTTTGGAAGGGTGTCGTCTAACAGAATGATACCTGCATATATATGCTGTCCCGAAATATTCATAGTTATGGTTTTCCTAAATCATAACTATGAATTGGAAAAACCATAACTATGAACGTAAAAAACGGACTTCTTTTAATCGTGTGTGGCGATAACAGTGAAACTGTTGGTGAAATAATATAAAAATAAAGCATATCCTGTTTTTTTCAATTACTTAATGCGCTATCTTTGTCGCAAACAAAATGAAAATCTGATATCATGTGTACGCACACCTGATTCAGTAAGGTATCAAAAGAATCTAATTTATGTCTTATTCTAACTATTATGCTGTCTCCGGGCTTTTTCATGGGGCAATGTCGTCAGTTATGGGAACACAGTTGGATGTATTGCTTTTAGGGAAGGATTCAAAGTTGTTAGGAGAAGCATGGAATGAGGTGGAAACCGAAGCCAGGCGGTTGGACAGGATGTTAAGCCGTTTTGTTGCAGATGGCGAAGTTGCGTTGGTGAACAGAGAGGCCGGACATTTTCCTGTATCTGTAAGCGATGAACTTTGGGCTATTTTGCAGGATTGCCGTCGGTATTATGAGTGGACAAACGGTTGTTTTGATATTACGATGCAGGATTTCAGCCGGATACTCTTGTCGGATGCCGATAAAAGTGTTTTTTTCTTTTCGGAAACCATGCAGATAGATTTGGGAGGATATGGAAAAGGCTATGCACTGCAAAAAATACAAACGGTGTTGAAGCAGAAAGGTGTGACGGATGCGCTTGTTAATTTCGGCAACAGTTCAGTGCTTGCCTTGGGCAGTCATCCTTGCGGAGCGTATTGGCCGGTCAGTATAAATAATCCTTATACACAAAAATGGCTTGCCGATTTTAAGTTGAAAGACTGCTCCCTGTCTACTTCGGGGAATATGCCTTCGAATCCCAGGCATATCGTTAATCCGCATACCGGTTTATATGTGGAAGATAAACGAATGGTTTCGGTGATTGCTGATGACCCGCTTGTTGCAGAAGTGCTGACAACGGCTTTTATGATACTGCCCGACGAGCAGGTGGATACGGTTGCCGGGAAATTTGATATTTATGAGAAACATCTATATACATTATGAGTAATGAAGATATTTCAGCCGGCTTAAGCCGCCGGGATTTTTTTAAAAACATAGGAATGATAGGAGGGGGAGGACTTCTTTTGTCTTCGTTCCCCTGGCTTCAGTCATGTAGTGCCGATGATAAAAAACGGGTAGCAAAAGAGAAGGTACGGATTGGCTTTATCGGGACAGGTTCGCGCGGGCAATATCACCTGAATAATATGAAGGAAATTCCAAATGCCGATATTGTGGCTCTTTGCGACAATTACGAACCGAACCTGAAAGCGGCATCAGCCATTTTCCCGAAAGCAAAAACGTTCGATGATTACCGGAGAGTTCTCGAAATGCCGGAGGTTCAGGCCGTAATGATAGCTGTACCTTTATATGAACATGCCCGTCTTACGATAGATGCCTTGCAGGCAGGTAAGCATGTATTTTGTGAAAAGTCGATGGCTACAACGCCCCAGGGATGCCTGGATATGTATAATGCGTTTAAACAATCCGGTAAAGTAATGTTCATCGGACAACAACGCTTGTATGACCCCAAATATATCCGTGCGATGGAAATGATACATTCCGGTGTTATCGGGGAAATCGGAGCGGTCCGTGCTTATTGGTTCAGGAATAATGACTGGCGCCGTCCTGTCCCTTCTCCGGATTTGGAACGGAAAATAAACTGGCGTCTGTATAAGGAATATTCCGGAGGATTGATGACGGAACTTGCCACTCATCAGTTGCAGGTCGGCAACTGGGCGTTGAAAATGATACCCGAAACAGTAATGGGAGCCGGTGATATTGTTTATTGGAAAGACGGGCGTGAAGTGTATGACAATGTGAGCCTGATTTACCGGTATCCCAATGGGGTGAAGATGAATTATGAGTCTGTCATTTCCAATAAATTCTATGGATTGGAAGAGGAACTGCTTGGCAGTAAAGGGACTATGGAACCGGAAAAAGGCAAGTATTATTTCGAAGAGGTGAAACCGGCGCCGGGTATCCAGCAACTTATCAACCAGATTGAACATAAGGTATTTGATAATGTTTCCTTTGCCGGACCGAGCTGGGTTCCTGAAACGGCATCCGTAAATAAAGGGGAAATGATTATGGATCATGTTACTACTCATAGCGGGGAATCTTCTGTAGGTGCAGTAGGCGACGGCTCGATGGAATTGGTAACGGCTTTCTGTGAGGCGGCAATTACCGGAAAACCTGCCCCTAATCTGGTAGAAGAAGCTTATTACTCCTCTGTGCTTGCCTTATTGGGCTTGCAAGCAATGGAGGAAGAGCGGGTCATCCATTTCCCGGACGAATATAAAATCCCTTATTTAAATTTTGCATAAATATGAAAGATATCCATATACCAGTCAAAAGGCAGAAGCTGGAAATAAAGATATTCTGTGCTTGTATCCTTCTTGCCTGTCTGATGAATATTATATCCATTTTGTCCTATCAGACCGAATGGTCCGAATTGTGGACACAATCTCTCTGGATGCTGGTGATAGCTTGCATTCTTTATGGTTTGTCCATCTTATTGCGTTTGCTGTATTATGGGGTACGCTACCTGAAACATTAGCGCCTGAAGAGTTTGCAGTTGGAAACTAAATGATACATATTTTAATTAATATAAAATATTTGTCTATCTTTGGGGCGGAGAATTAGATATAATCAGGTTAAGAAATGTAGATGGCGTCCAATAATGATGACATATTATTGTTAAAACTGATAAAGCAAGGAGATGAACTGGCATTTAAGCATTTGTTTTATCAATATGTGGATTCACTGGAACGTTTTGTGATGTATTATATTCACGACAGGGAGAAGTCTCAGGATTTTGTGCTGGACATTTTTACTTATATCTGGGAGAACCGTAAAAATTTTGAGATCAAGCTGACTTTGAAAGCTTATCTTTTCCAGGCTGCAAGGAATAAGGCTTTTACATATATCCGGGATAAGAAAGTACCGGTTTATCTGGAAGATGTCGGAATATCGGAAGTATCCCAGGATTATAATCCGGATATAGAAGTGCAGGAATTGCACCGTCTTATACAGGAAGCTGTTAATCTTCTGCCGGAAAAGTGCCGGGAAATTTTTAAGAAAAGCCGTGAAGAGAGTTTTACCAACAAGGAAATAGCCGAACAACTCCATATTTCAGAAAAGACGGTTGAGGGACAAATAACTATCGCGCTACGGAAAATCAGAACCCATTTAGGAGATTCTTATTCTTATTTGTGGTAAAAAATGCTTGCGGATTAGGGGATACGTACCTTTTTTGCGTCTATCTTTGTAATGAAAATCAGTATAATTTAATTCTCAATACCATGAAAAAGTATTTACTATCTTTTTGTGTCGCTTTTCTATTGTTGTTATCTTTCCCTGCTGCCGGGCAAAATATTTATATGGCAGACCCTACCATTTTTGTAGACAACGGAACTTATTATTTATATGGTACGGGGGGAAACTCTAACGAAGGATTTCAGGTTTATACATCCAAAGATTTGAAAACATGGGAGGGGCCTTGTGGCGCTTCCGACGGATATGCGTTGAAAAAAGGGGATGCATTCGGAACGAAAGGATTCTGGGCTCCTCAGGTTTTCCGCTATAACGGGAAGTATTATATGGCTTATACAGCGGATGAATTTATTGCCATTGCTTCATCCGATAGCCCGTTAGGTCCTTTCCGTCAGAAAAAAATCGCCAAATTGCCGGCGGATACCAAACAGATAGATCCCTACGTGTTTTTTGATAAGGACGGAAAAATCTATTTATACCATGTACGATTGACAAAGGGAAATCGTTTGTTTGTAGCCGAAATGAATAAAAACCTTACGGGTATTAAGAAAGGGACTTTAACCGAATGTATTGCTGCCGTAGACGATTGGGAAAATACCCAGCGTGTAGAATGGCCTGTTTCGGAAGGCCCTACCGTTATTCGCGAAAAGGATACGTATTATTTTTTCTATTCAGCAAATGATTTCCGCAATATCGATTATGCTGTTGGTTATGCCACCTCCGATTCTCCTTATGGCCCTTGGAAAAAACAGGAAGGAAACCCTATTATCAGCTGCCGGTTATTGGGACATAACGGAACAGGACATGGTGACATTTTTATTGATAATGACGGTGTTATGAAATATGTATTCCATACACACAATTCAAATAGCGTAGTAGGGCCGAGGCGTACTGCAATTATAACAATGAAAGCAACGGAAAAAGACGGCAAACAAGTATATAGTGCATTGTCTGAAACTTTCTATTTCCCTCATAGCAAGTAAAAAAATCAGAATATAATATAAACGTATGAAAAATGTACTTGTCTTCTGTACAATGGCTTTAGTGGCATGTACCGGACCGAAAAGTAACGAAGTAGAAGTGGTGGACCGTCCTTCGACGGCTACCCGCAATGAATTTTATGTAAGCAACCGCGCTCCCTTGCAGCCGCAGCAGTTTATTAAACTACCTGCCGGGACAATCCAGCCGGAAGGTTGGCTGAAACGCCAGTTGGAACTGCAAAAGGATGGTTTGAACGGACATTTGGGGGAGATTAGCGCCTGGTTGCAGAAAGAAGATAATGCCTGGCTGAAGACCGGCGGTAAGTGGGGATGGGAAGAAGTCCCTTACTGGCTGCGTGGCTATTCGAACCTGGCTTATATCATGCAGGATAACCTGATGCTGAATGAGTCAAAGTTCTGGATAGAGAATATTCTGAAGAGCCAGCGGGAAGACGGTAACTTTGGCCCTGTCCACCTGAATGACGGCAAACAGGATTTCTGGCCGAATATGATTGTTCTATGGATTATGCAGTCTTATTATGAATATTCCAACGATCCGCGTATTCTTGATTTTATGACACGTTATTGTGATTATTTGCTTACAGTTCCGGATGAAAATTTCTTGTCCAGTTATTGGGAAAACAGCCGTGGCGGCGATAATCTGTGGAGTGTAGCCTGGTTATATAACCATACCGGTAATGAAAAATTATTGTCGTTGGCAGAAAAAATACACCGTAATACTGCAGACTGGACCAAATCTACCCAACTGCCTAACTGGCATAACGTAAATATAGCCCAGTGTTTCCGTGAGCCGGCTACTTATTATATGTTTACCGGCGATTCGGCAATGCTTGCCGCCAGCTATAATGTACAAAGCCTGGCTCGTCGTACCTTCGGACAGGTTCCGGGTGGTATGTTCGGAGCTGACGAAAATGCCCGTACTGGCTTCTTTGACCCTCGTCAGGGAACGGAAACTTGTGGTTTTGTAGAACAAATGGCCTCGGATGAAATCATGTTGCAGATATCCGGTGACCCGTATTGGGCCGAGAATTGTGAGGATGTGGCTTTCAATAGTTTTCCGGCTGCTTTGATGCCGGACTATAAGGCGTTGCGTTATATCACAAGCCCGAATCATGTATTGAGTGATTCAAAGAACCATCATCCGGGTATAGACAACAGGGGGCCGTTCCTGTCCATGAATCCGTTTAGTAGCCGTTGTTGCCAGCATAACCATGGCTTCGGATGGCCTTATTATGCAGAGAACCTGATATTGGCAACCCCGGACAATGGTATGGCTGGCGTATTGTATAGCGCTTGCAATGCAAAAGTAAAGGTGGGTAATGGCACTGAAGTTTCCATCCGGGAACAAACAAATTATCCGTTTGAAGAAACGATTCGTTTTACATTGCGAACTTCGGAAAAAGTGGATTTCCCTCTCTATCTGCGTATCCCTGCCTGGTGCAAGCATGCTTCTGTTTCTGTAAACGGAAAGAATCTGAATGCGGATTTGGTTGCCGGTAAATATGCCAAAATCTTCCGTGAGTGGGAAGATGGGGATGAAGTGGAGCTGGCAGTTCCGATGGAAATCAGTTATCGCCAGTGGCAGGTAAATAAAAATAGTGTCAGTGTGGATTATGGCCCTTTGACATTGTCGTTAAAGATAAAAGAAGATTACCAACAAAAAGACAGTAAAGAAACTGCAATCGGCGATTCCAAATGGCAGGAGGGAGCTGACGCCTCTGCATGGCCTACTTATGAAATTTATCCGGGTAGCCCATGGAATTATGCGCTACAGTTAGGAACTCCTATCACTGTTGAACGTAAAGACTGGCCTACCGATAACAATCCGTTTACTTTGGAAAATGTTCCATTGGAATTTAAGGCGAAAGGTCGTCTTGTACCGGAATGGAAAGTTGACGAGTATGATTTATGCGGCGTATTGCCTTATGAAGATGCCCGCAAATCCGACCGGTTGGATGAATTGACTTTGGTGCCGATGGGGGCGGCACGTTTGCGAATATCCTCTTTCCCAACAACGGAATAAAAAATAAAAACGGTATAAATCTGATGGGATGTCGGGTTTATACCGTTTTTGTTTTAGTAGGTTGCCAAATGAGAGTCAATGTGCAAATGTATGCTTTTAATTTCAATGGGTATGGTGGATTTTTATGAGAATAATTACTTTTTTAATGTATCCGTTTAAGGGATGCCTGCCTTTTTTGTGTCTTACTATTGGAACGATTGTTAACTGAAAATACATGCCATGAAATATAGAACTATACTCTTTTGGGGAATTATTTGTTGTTGCCTGTTCACTTTTTTACAGTTTCAGTATAAATTCTTTTTTTATTATCAGGAACAGTTACAACTGTTTCCGTTGACCGGGCAATATTTTATAGATACCGTTAGCGAACCGGCAGGACTGGCTTTTTATTTGTCCGGGTTTATTATCCAGTTCTTTGCATTACCATGTATGGGAGCATTGCTTACTACGTTTTTGCTTGTAGCGGTGGCTCTATTATTGTATGGTATATTACAGAAAGTGTCTTCATCCGGTGCGTGTGGATTATTGGCCTTATTCCCGGTTGCGATGTTACTGTTGTATCATCTGGATATTAATTACCGGATGCAGGGAACCGTTTCTTTTCTACTTATGTTGGTATTCATACGGTTGTACCTTTATTTCGACCGTTTTCCATTGCGTTTGATTCTTTCAGTCTTGATGGTTCCTCTTTTATTTTGGATGGCAGGACCTGTTATGTCGTTGTTTGTCGTATGTATAATTCTTTTGGAAGCTTTGCAGCGTAAACAGGGATGGTACTATTTCCCAGTGTTGTTCTTCGAGCTTATTATTATAACTTATGCTTCCATGGTGCTCGCATGGCAGGGAGAATACCAAATGATTGTTCTACCCGATTTATACTATGAGCCGTTGGTAAAATCGGAAAATATAATTCTTCCATGGATTATGCTATTGGTTTCTATTCTTTTAGCCTGGTGGTTCAGGGGAAGGCAATGGTTTGACAACTATTGGTTTTTTGGGGGGCAATGGATACTGGTTCTGTTATTTTTCTACTGGATAGATTTTCAGGAGAAACATATTTCCCTTAAAAATATGGAACAAGACTATTATCTGCGAACTGAGCAATGGGATCGGATTATTTCTTCTTTTTCTATGAAACATGCGGATGTCCAAACTATGAATGTGTTGAATCTGGCATTAGCTTGTAAAGGAGAATTGGGTGAGAAGTTGTTTTGTTATCCTCAGGTAAACGAGGGATGCTTGATTCCGGAATGGAACAGTTCTCTGGGTAGTGCCATTGTTCTGGCTGATATAAACTATTATATAGGTAATGTTACTTTTGCACAAAAGTTTGCTTTTGAAGGATGTGTGGCTTCTGCATGTGGTAACGTACGTTTGTTGCAATGCCTTGTACGGACAAACTTGATTACCGGAGATTATCCGGTTGCGGAAAAGTATATTAAATTATTGGAACAGACCTTGTTTTACCGGGATTGGGCAAGCCGTCAGCGCCGGTATCTTTATAATGATGCCAATGTTTTGCAGGATTTGTCATATGGGGAAAAGAGGAAGGGTTTGTTGCGGGATGACCAATACCGGATAGCAATTTCCGGATTGGAAACGCTGGAATACCTTTCCGTAAATAATCCGGATAATCTGTTGCCTCTTCAATACCTGATAGCCTATTCTCTGCTGAGGAAGGATTTGAAAACGTTCGATGGGTTACATAAGAAGTACTATCGGAGTAAAGTATGGCAATCTTTGGCTACCAGCCAACAGGAAGCTATCGTTGCGTTGTATCAGAAAACTCCTGCTGTCTGGGCACAGAAGGGCGTTAGCCTGAAAGTGGAGCAACGGTATGGTGCTTTCGATCAGGATATGATAGAGAAGCACTCTTTCCTGAATTTCAGGGAGGTGATGGCTGCATCATTTGGTGATACTTACTGGTTTTATCTGATGTTTTAAAAAAGGGATGGAAAAGATGAAAAGAATATGGATTTATCTGCTGCTGTTTATTTGTTGGGGATGTTCCGGCGACAGGACAATTACGAATTATAAAGAGGAAGTGCCGGTTATTTACCCGGATTATGCGGAAGTTACGGTTCCGTTTAATATTGCACCGTTGAACTTTTCTATCTGCTCGGATGATGAGGCATATGTGATTTTTAAGTATGGCAGTCAGCAATTTGTGGTGGATGCGGAAAATGGTGATATTATTATCCCGGAGAAGAAATGGAAATCCCTGCTTGCCGGGGCAAAAGGGCAAGCCTTGGAGGTAACGGTAGTAAAGAAAGAACAAGGCAGATGGGAGGGATATATTCCGTTTCATATCTATGTGGCAGAAGAACCGGTCGACAAGTATCTGGCTTATCGCCTGATAGAGCCAGGGTATGCTTTGTGGAACCAGATGGGGATTTACCAGCGTGACCTCGAATCGTACGAAGAAAGTGTTATTTACGAAAATAAGATGACCGGATATAACTGCGTGAACTGCCATTCTTTTTGTAACCGGAATCCGGAGCAGATGCTTTTCCATATGCGTGGCAAGACAGCCGGGACAGTTTTATTAAATCAGGAACATATGGATTTCCTGAATACGAAAGCGGAACAAACCATGTCTGCATTGGTTTATCCTTTTTGGCATCCGTCTGGAAAGTATATCGCTTTTTCCGTGAATAAAACAACTCAGGATATGCATCCGACTCAGCGGACGGAAGTATATGATACGGCTTCGGATGTCGTAGTCTATGATATTGAAAAGCGAGCGATATTATCCGCCCCTGAAATATTTACCCAGGGAAGCTTTGAAACTTTTCCGACATTTTCTCCCGATGGGAAAACGCTTTATTATTGTAGTGCCCCGGCTTGCCCGATGCCGGATTCTATCCGTCAATTGAAATATAGCTTGTGCCGCTTGTCTTTTGATGCCTCTTCCGGTACATTCGGTTCAACTGTCGATACGTTATATAATGCCTGTTTAACAGGGAAAAGTATTTCGTTTCCCCGCGTATCCCCGGATGGGAACCATGTACTCTGTACAATTTCCGGCTATGGCACATTCCCCATTTGGCATAAGGATGCCGATTTATACCTGATAGACCTGAAGACCAGAAAAGGTCATTATCCGGAAGCACTGAATAGTGATGATACGGAAAGCTACCATACCTGGTCTTCCAATGGCAGATGGATTGTTTTCAGTAGCCGTCGTCTTGATGGTTTGTATACACGCCCTTTCTTTGCTTATATGAATGAGAGCGGAGAAATCTCCAAGCCATTTTTGCTGCCTCAGAAGAAGACAAAATATTATACAGCCCTGATGAAGTCGTATAATATCCCGGAGTTTATCACAGGAAAAGTGGAGAATCAGGCTTTACGGATACGGAAACTGGCGGAAAAAGAAGCTACGTCTGTCAGTTTCCGGTTGGTAGAGGGCAAATAGATGTGATTCTGTAGGATGATAAATGATTTGTTTACCGGAAAGCTGTTGGTTTGTATTATCTTTGACGTGTTAAGCTGCTTAATATGGAGAAGAAAGTATTACTGCTGGTTTTTATGTTTTTGTTTATGTCTTGTGTATTCGGCGGATGTTCCAGGGACTTGGAAGAAGATACCGTGCAACCTGCTCTTAAGTTGTATGATGTGAATCCTTTGATTATTGATGGGGAATCCGGTGTAAGAGTATATATCCAGGTTTACAATGATGCGGATACGGTAACTTGCCAATCTATCCCAGTATCGATAAATCTTCTGGACCGATATAAGAAACCTATGGGAATTTACTTGGAAAGTCCTTTGAATCCGGAGCATGCACCGATTCTTCCGGATAGTTATTACGAAAATTACCTGTTTGCACCGTTACCCGACAGTATACTTCAAAGAGGTGGAACGATTTATCTGGATATGACCTTAAACGGTATCCCACAGGAAAGGATACAATACAACTATATCTTATTTACCGGGGAATGAGGATGCAGCATTGACTTTTTGCGGTTGAAATCTGTTTTTGAATCGGATTAAACCGGATTTCTGATTCATAAGCTAAGAAAATCATGGCTTATGATTAAAATATCTTTAAAATTCAGGTTATTATATATACCTTTGGTCGCAATGCGTTAATGTTGCTGGTAAACGCAGGGAATGTGGTGGGAAAGATAAACCTTGAATCGTACGATATGGATACATATGATCAATTTTCGAGAGAAGAACTGATTCAACAAATAGAAATGTTGAAAAAAGAAGTAGCTCAAAACGTCGTGAAGAATGCTGAAATAGAAGAAATGAATGAAAATCTTCTGAAGCAGCGGAAAATAAATTTCCTGAATATATTGATGAATACCATTCTCTCAAATGTATTTGTTGCTATCATCGTAAAAGATATTTTTGATGGTTTTAAATATATCTATTTCAATCAGGCGGCAGAGATTTTTATGGAAGTAGATGCCTCTGAAATTATTGGTAAAACAGATTTCGACCTCTTTACGGACCCGAGAAGAGCACATGAAATCCGAACAGAAGACTACTCTACTATAAACCATGGCCGGACGGACAAATCTATGCTCGAATATGAGAAGCCTGACGGTGAAGTACGCATTGTAAATATCGTTCGTTTACTGATTACCAATCCGGACCCGGGAGCTTCCCCCTTATTACTGGTAATGCTTTGGGATATTACAGACCAACGCCAGAATGAGTTGGATCTGATTAAAGCACAGGAAGCCGATAAGATGAAGAATGCTTTTATTGCTAATATGAGCCATGAGATACGTACGCCGTTAAATGCAATTGTAGGCTTTTCAAGATTAATCACAGAGACGGAAAATGCCAGCGAACAACAAGAGTTTCTGACTATCATTAACAGTAATAGTGAGTTGTTGCTTCAACTGATAAATGATATTCTGGATTTTGCTAAAATAGAATCCGGGGAATTGAAATACAAATTTTCCAATGTTGATTTAAAAGATATCTGTCATGGAGTATACGTTTCACAATCGCTGAAAATGACTTCAGATGTAGCTCTGTTATTTCATGGAGATTCATTGCCGTCTGTCCGGTTACAAACAGATATGCAACGTGTCGAACAAGTTTTGTTGAACCTGTTGTCTAATGCGATAAAATTTACAAATCAGGGGTTCGTTTCTTTATCATATAAAGTTGAAGATGACTTTGTCCGTGTTTCCGTTACCGATACAGGAGTCGGAATAGCTAAAGACAAACAGGATGCTGTATTTGAGCGTTTCGTAAAACTGGATGAATTCAAACAGGGAACAGGATTAGGATTATCCATTTGTAGGATGATTATTGAAAGGCTGGGAGGAGAAATGGGGCTTAAATCGGAATTAGGAAGAGGATCTACTTTCTGGTTCACTTTACCCTTAACCGATCCGACTGTGCCGGCATTTGAAGAAAAAGAAAAAGGTATATCCTCTGAAACCATTTCAGATGCATTACCCGGACAATTTACAATCCTCATTGCTGAGGATGTGTTGGAGAATTATCTTTTATTGCTGGCGGTCTTAAAGCAACAGTATCGGCTAATCTACGCAGACAATGGTGAAAAGGCCGTGCAATTATTTAAGCAGTATCAACCCGATTTAATTCTGATGGATATAAAAATGCCGGTCATGGACGGGTTTGTTGCAACGCAGAATATACGGGAACTTTCCCCGGATATTCCTATTCTGGCACTCACGGCTTTTGCTTTCGCTGAAGAAAAAGAAAAAGCAAAAAACTACAAATTCGATGATTATTTGGTAAAACCGGTCGATATACCATTATTAAAGCACAAGATAAAGTATTATCTAAATAAAAATAAAGTAAGGATATGAAACAAGCATTTGTATTCCTGGCAACAGGATTTGAAGAAATTGAAGCACTTGGTACCGTTGATATATTAAGAAGAGGTGGTATCAGGGTTACAACTGTTTCCATCATGGGAGATTTAAAGGTAATGGGAGCACATAACATTCCGGTGATAGCGGATTATGTTTTTGAAGACGTTGATTTCAGCAACACGGATGCCTTAATTCTTCCGGGAGGCATACCCGGTAGCAACCATCTGAATACCTGTACCCGCTTGAAAGAACTTATCTTGGAAAAGCATAAAGAAGATAAAATACTTGCTGCTATTTGTGCAGGACCTATGGTTTTGGGCGGTTTAGGACTGTTAAAAGGACGTAAAGCCTGCTGCTTCCCTTATTTCGAACCGACTATGACAGGGGCGATTCCTACCGATAACGGAGTGGAGCAGGATGGTAATATCATTACGTGTAAAGGACCTGGATTTGTTTTTGATTTCGGATTGACTATTCTGAAATCATTGCGGGATGAGGAAATCGCTGACGAGGTTTCTGCAGCTTTGCTGGTTAAAATTTAAATATAAAGGGTAGGACAATTATAAGGAAAAAGGTGAAAGCTTTAGGTCAATTCCGAGCTTTCACCTTTTCTTATAGGGGAATCTTAATCTTCTCTTTTACAGCCATTCGCTCATAAATGCATCCATTTCTGTTGCATGCGCTTCAAGGCTCTGAAGTAATTTGAACTGTGCCTTTGTGCGGATCAGGTTATGCTTCGGACTATGGATTTTATAATAGGTATCGCCATTGATGTAGTCGGTCAGGAAACGGACTGTTTGCATATAAGTCAACAAGCGTCCACCATATGGGAGCAATTTGATTTCTGTAGGGGTAAGGAATGACTTGGCTTTCTCCATATAACCTCGTGTATAGGCTTTGAAGATATCCATATTTACATTTACGTTATCCAGATTTTCATCATCTTCCGCACCGGTATTGGCCCCTGTACGGATGAAGTCGCCGATATCGGAAAGAACGAAGCCCGGCATAACCGTATCCAGGTCGATAACACATAATACTTTATCGGTATCTGCATCGAACATCATGTTGTTCACTTTTGTATCGCAGTGGTTGGTCCGTTTTTTCAGCTTGCCTTCGCGGTAAAGACGTTCTTGGATACACATATCATAAGCCCGTTTTTCGATTTCGTCAATCAGGTCTTTAACTTCTTCCAGACGTCCTGCAGCATTCGCTTTTACTGCATCATGAAACTGTTCCAGACGGAATTCCATATTATGGAAATTGGGGATTGTTTCACCTAACGTACCTTCGGGTATGTCAGCCAGCATGGATTGAAAATCTCCGAAAGCCTTGCCGGCTTCATATGAAAGTTCGGGATTTACTTCTTCGTAACTTTTACTGTTCGGAATGAACAGGCAAACACGCCAATAACTGTCACCGTCGAAATAATAGGGTTTGCCTTCTTTGGTAGAAAGGAATGTGAGAACTTTACGGTCGATATCCGTTTCTCCTTTTTCTTCCAGTTTTTTACGAATGTGTGAAGTAACGACTTGGATGTTATTCTGTAACATATCCACATTTGTAAAAATCAAATGGTTGATACGTTGCAGTACATATTTGATTTCGCCTTTTTCGTTAGTTACTTTCAGCGTATCGTTAATGTGTCCGTTTCCAAAGGGCTCTGCGGAAACTACTTTTTCAGCCAGTTGGAACTGGTCAAGAATGTTTAGTAATTGTTCTTTAGTTTTTGCCATGGTATTATTTTCAATTAATATAGCTTTTAGAGCTACAAATATACGAATATAGCTGAAACAGCAAGACTTCTTCTTTTGATTTCCGTTATTTGTTGATTTGATCCAACAAATAACGGACTTCTGAATGGAGGTCGAATAGATACCGTTTATAATCATTATATTCCGGCATTAAATCGGGCCAGAATGTTTTGGCACGACGGTCTTTTCCCGGAAGGAATACCTGTATGCTGTTGGATATGGAACCTTCCAGATGAGTATGGGGCAAGTTAAAAGAAGTCTGTTCCATAAACGTGTTTGGAGCTTGCATAGAAGGTACCCCTACTACAACAGCTCCCATTTTCCAAAGATAAAAGGCGTAATGGAATGCTGCACTGAATGTCTGCTCGTTTGTGATTACATATATTTTTTCAGGAGTGTAAACCGGTTTGCCTTTCTGCTTTTCCAGTTCAGGTTTCAAGTCACTCAGGCAATTCCGGATAAAATTCTCTCGTTGAACTTCGATACAGGAAGTACCGGGATTCTCTTCGTTAAAAATGTATTCGCCTAATTGATATTGATGTCCGTACATCTTATTAAATTCTTCCCGTGTTTTGTTTATCTTACTCAGGTAGAGAGGGGACAGGAGGCGATAGAAGTGGGTATCCATGTCTGTTTGCAGATACCTGTCTCCATATAGTTGGTACAGGCTTGGCAATGTGATAGGAGTCCATCCTCCTCCGTTCGAACGCAGATCGATGATGAGGGTTTTGCTGTTGTGTTTTTTCATCTCTTTCAACATATGGAAGAATGTTTCGGAGTAAGAGGGGATACCCGCAAGCGCTTTTGCCGTATCTGCCGGCATTTCTTTTTTCAGGGTATTTTTGTAGAACCATTTCATGTCATCGTAAGCTCCCGGCCAGTTGTTTTTTAGTGTGACTTCATAGTTTTCCCTTGCCATGATACTGGTTAGTTTGAAGAACATCACTTTCTTTTTCTTATCCAGGTATTTGTATGAGAGATAGGCATCCTCCGGAATCATATCCCATTTGGATAATTTGGCTGTCGGATATTCTTTCCATTTATCCTTGCTTATTAAAGGAATGGTCAAGTCTTTTCGTTCTCCGTCCGGTGTTTCGATGTTGAGGGGCATTGTATTTTTCAAATCCGGGAATATTTCGAGGATAAAGTCCGAATGACTAAGGAACATATTGAGCCAGAAATATTGTCCGTATAAGTTCTCACATGCTTTTTTCGTTTTTATAATTTGAAGCAGAGAATCAATAGAAAGACCATTGATGCCCAAAATACGGCTTCCCAGATATTCTTTATTTTCGAGCGGAACTTCACTGAGGATTATCCCATCCGGTATAACTTTTCCTGAAACGATAAATATCCCGTTTTTATTTTTATCCTTCGTATTTTCCAGAGTGAACAAAGAGGTATGCCCATCTTGCAGGTTGGCAAGAAAAGCGGAAACTTTACTTGAAAAATCGACCAGCGTATGGTCTTTCCTTGCCAACTCGTTTTTAAGGTCGAATGCTTGTTTATGGAAGAATACTTTTCCCCCGAAACCACTATAGGGGTCCGGGTGAGTTGCTTCCAATTGTTGTATGAGATAATTGAAGTCGCTTATCAGGGAGTCTTTGTTTACATTCTCTTGTGCAAGTGCTTTTAACCCGGAGAAAATTATCAGGCAAATAATGATAATATGCGTTCGTTTCATAAGTAGTGTTTTTTGTATGTATCAAGCAAAAAATATGCCAGTATGTTTAATTGGTTGTAATGTAATTTCTTATGGCTAATGAGATTGGTGGATAATGTCAAATAAATGGACAGCCCTGTCTAATTATTTGACATGTATTTCTTGAGGTTTTGTATTTTATGTTTTTTCGACATAGAGGAAAAAGCAAATCTTTGAACGGCGCACTCTTAAGTTTATTATATTTGCAATCTATTAAACCAAAAATAAATCTTTATAAAATCCATGAAAAAGAAATTAGCTTGTTTATTTTTTGTATTGATGATGGTACCTATGTGCCTGTTTGCAAAAGATAAGTTCACGTTCGAGATAAAGAACGGGCATTTTTACCGGGACGGGAAAGTGATATCCATTATATCCGGTGAAATGCACTATCCACGTATTCCCCATCAGTATTGGCGGCATCGTTTCCAGATGATGAAAGCAATGGGTTTGAATACAGTTGCTACCTATGTATTCTGGAACCTTCATGAAACGGAACCCGGACAATGGGACTTCAAAGGAGATAAGAACCTGGCCGAATATATCCGGATTGCCGGAGAAGAAGGGCTGATGGTTATCTTGCGTCCCGGTCCTTATGTTTGTGCGGAATGGGAATTTGGTGGTTATCCCTGGTGGTTGCAGAATATTCCGGGCATGGAAATACGCCGGGATAACCCGGAGTTCCTGAAACGGACGAAGATGTACATAGATAAATTGTATGAACAAGTAGGAGACTTGCAGGTAACTAAAGGCGGTCCGATTATTATGGTGCAGGCAGAGAACGAATTCGGTTCGTATGTGGCACAGCGGAAGGATATACCTTTGGAGGAGCATCGCCGTTATAATGCCAAGATTAAGCAACAGTTGGCTGATGCCGGTTTCAATGTGCCTTTATTTACTTCGGACGGTAGCTGGTTATTTGAGGGTGGTTCTACTCCGGGAGCTTTGCCTACTGCCAATGGCGAAGGAAATGTGGAGAACCTGAAGGAAGTCGTTAACGAATATCATGGAGGTGTTGGACCTTATATGGTGGCTGAGTTTTATCCTGGTTGGCTGTCCCATTGGGCTGAACCTTTTCCACAGATAGGTGCTTCCGGTATAGCCCGGCAGGCAGAAACTTATTTAAAGAATGATGTTTCTTTTAATGTATATATGGTACATGGCGGTACGAATTTCGGTTTTACGAGTGGTGCCAATTATGATAAAAAACATGATATACAGCCGGATTTGACCAGTTATGATTATGATGCTCCGATTAGTGAAGCTGGATGGAGAACACCTAAATACGACTCTCTTCGTAATGTGATAAAGAAATATGTATCTTATCCGGTTCCTGAAGTTCCGGCTCCGAATCCTGTGATTGAAATTCCCTCTATCTCTTTGACAAAGGTAGCCGATGTGTTGGCATTGGCAAAAGAACAGAAACCGGTAGAGTCGCCGACACCTTTGACGTTCGAACAATTGAACCAGGGATATGGTTATGTTTTATATTCCAAGCATTTTAACCAGCCGTTGAAAGGGAAACTGGAACTTCCGGGGTTGCGTGATTATGCTACCATTTATATTAATGGCGAGCGTGTGGGAGAGCTGAACCGTTGTTTTAACCAGTATGATATGGATATCGATATCCCGTTCAATGCGACGCTGGATATTTTGGTGGAGAACTTTGGGCGTATCAATTATGGTGAGCGTATTACTCAAAATGCCAAAGGAATTATCAGCCCCGTACGGATTGCCGGTAATGAAATATCGGATTGGAATATGTACAAGCTTCCGATGGCAGAGGCTCCGGCATTATCTTCTGGTAAAGATTATGTGTATAAGAACGGTTCATCCGGGACGTCTTCATTGAAGAATAAGCCGGTTATTTATGAAGGTACATTTAATTTGAAAGATGTCGGGGATACGTTTATAGACATGGATGACTGGGGTAAAGGCATTGTCTTTATTAATGGCATCAATATCGGACGTTACTGGTATGCCGGTCCTCAACAGACCTTGTATATTCCGGGTGTATGGCTGAAGAAGGGTGAAAATAAGATTATTATTTATGAACAATTAAATAACGGGGCTAAGAGCAGTGTAAGGACAGTAAAGACTCCGGTATTGAATAAATTGAGGAATGTGGCAATGGAAGAAAAGAAGAACCGGTTGCAGGAAAAGACAGAGAGCGCATTTAACGTAGATGAAACGGTTTTGAAGATAACAAACCTTGTTAAATTACAGGGCGGCACAATATTTGCCGAATACGATCATGCAAAAAATGCCCGTGAAGCAGGGTTAACGATGAAGCCCAGCAAAGTTATCGTTTTCGGTTCTCCTGAAGTCGGTACCAAGCTAATGCAACAGAATCCCTCTATAGCATTGGAACTTCCGTTACGTATTTCTGTTTGGCAAGATGCCGGCAACCGGGTTTGGGTGTCTTATCCGAATTTATTGGAGATAGGCAAGGAATATGGCCTGGAGGGGAACGCTATAATTGGAAATCTGCAAAAAGGTTTGGAAACGATAGTGGAGAAATCCATTAAGAAGTAAAAAGAAAAGGGTTGGCATCAGAAAATGCCAACCCTTTTTTTATCGTTATAAAACGAAACTTCTTATTTTTTACGGTTACCGTAACGGCTCATGAACTTATCAACACGTCCGGCAGTATCCACCAATTTAGATTTACCTGTGTAGAACGGGTGAGAAGTGTTAGAGATTTCGACCTTTACCAACGGATAAGTTACACCATCGATTTCGATAGTTTCCTTTGCATTGATAGTGGAACGAGTGATAAATACGTCCTCGTTTGACATGTCCTTGAATACTACAGGACGATAGTTGTCAGGATGAATTCCTTTTTTCATTGCTTTGTTATCTTATATTTAATTATTATTCTTAACAGTTTGGTAACCGGTATTTTGGGTTGCAAAGGTATTGATTTGAGTTGAACAAACAAAGAAAATCAAACTATTTTTTCCAGAATCAAGACTTTTGCGTTATTTTAGATGCTTAAGAGCATAAAGTTAGCGGAGAGTTGTTATCTTTGCTGTAGATTTTTAATCATTAACGTAATAACATATACAACAATGGTAAATTACAAAGATTTAGGGTTGGTGAACACGAAAGAAATGTTCGCAAAGGCTATCAAAGGCGGATATGCAATTCCGGCTTTCAACTTCAATAACATGGAACAGATGCAGGCTATTATCAAGGCTGCTGTTGAAACAAAGTCTCCGGTAATCCTGCAGGTGTCTAAAGGTGCCCGTCAATATGCAAACGCAACATTGCTTCGCTACATGGCTCAGGGTGCTGTTGAATATGCAAAGGAATTAGGTTGCCCGAATCCTCAGATTGTTCTTCACCTGGATCATGGTGATACATTTGAAACTTGCAAGAGCTGTATCGATTCTGGTTTCTCTTCTGTTATGATCGACGGTTCTCATCTTCCTTACGAAGAAAACGTTGCTTTGACTAAGAAAGTTGTTGATTATGCTCATCAGTTCGATGTAACTGTAGAAGGCGAACTGGGTGTATTGGCAGGCGTTGAAGATGAAGTTTCTTCTGACCACCACACTTATACTGACCCTGAAGAAGTAATCGACTTCGCTACTCGTACAGGTTGCGATTCTTTGGCTATCTCAATCGGTACTTCTCACGGTGCTTACAAGTTTACTCCGGAACAATGCCACATCGACCCGAAGACTGGCCGTATGGTTCCTCCTCCATTGGCTTTCGAAGTATTGGACGCTGTAATGGAAAAACTTCCGGGATTCCCTATCGTTCTTCACGGTTCTTCTTCTGTTCCTGAAGAAGAAGTTGAAACAATCAACAAATACGGTGGTGCTTTGAAGGCTGCTATCGGTATTCCTGAAGAAGAATTGCGTAAGGCTGCTAAATCTGCTGTTTGCAAAATCAACATCGACTCAGACTCTCGTCTGGCTATGACTGCTGCTATCCGCAAGACTTTCGCAGAAAAACCGGCTGAATTTGACCCACGTAAATATCTGGGCCCGGCTCGCGATAACATGGAAAAACTTTACAAACATAAGATTTTGAACGTTCTTGGTTCAAACGATAAATTGTAATCAGTTTACCGATATAAAACGTTTATGCGAGGAATAGAAATATTCTCTCGCATAAATCTGAAAAGGTACAAATCCAATCTAATTGATGGGTTTGTACCTTTTTTCGTATTCGGGATTTGAATCATTGGTCTTTGAGTTTATAGAAGATAAAGATAGGATTACCTTCTTCCTCTTTTGTATTCAAATTGTCGGGAATGGATATCGATTGGGTTTCTTTGTAGAAATTGAGTTCGTAAGGGGTAACGATTTGTACCAGCTCGTTTCCGCTTACACGTCCCCAGACCGGAAAGTTATGATAGCTTTTAGTCCCTAACATTCCATGTTGCAGATTCACATCCGCCATTTCTTTTAGAGTACCGGGCTGGATACATTTCTCAACCAACGTTTTTCCTGTTTTTTTATTAACGGAAGCCACGCAATGGCCTTGGTTATATCTGAAACGGAAATAGTATTGCTTAGGTGTTTCGAAAATGTCGGAAATGAAAATATCGTTATCTTCTCCAAGTTTCTTTTGCAGGGAGCTGAAATCAGTAATATCGAGTGCACGGGTTATTTCGTTATTCGAGTTTTGAAGATTTAAGATACAAGCCGGCAGGATTGTATTGTTAGATATTCTAAAAACAGTGTCGTTGCTTCCTGTTTTGAATAGGAGAGAATGTTCCGGTTCCGAGTAAGCGACAGTCATACATACCGTAAATCCTGAGTTCTCACGGGGAACCAGCGGAGAATAAAAGTCATTCTTCATGAGAATCGTATCCCCTTGGGTGGTGAAAATACCGAGTCCGAATCCTCTTCCCTGAAAAGGCTGGTAAGGGAATGAAATGGCTGCAAGTCTTTCTTCTTCAATCAGGCATTGGGCTACTACTTGATAATCATGGCTTATATGTTGAATAAATTCTCCGTCTAATGTGTAAACTAATATCTGATTTGTGCCAAACAGATAAAGACGATTCTTCTTTTCGTCTGCCTGCATATTTATAATAACCTCACTGATTTCACCCGGTCCTTGTCCCGGAGAAATTAATGTCTTTATAAAATGTCCTTGTTTGTCAAATAAAGCAATCCGTTCCTCCTTGACCGGTAAGATGTAAATGTATTTATCTGTGATAACATAGCTCGTCACACCATCTATTAATGACGCATCATCGGAGGTTACTTCCAAAGGCACATAAGAAACACTCTCTATTTCATCATCCAGATTCAGGATAGTAGGCTGATTGAGGCTATTTCTTATGTCGGCAGTTAAATAGCCTGGTGTATTTGACTCTGATGAGTTGCATGAGACAAGAAGTAATGAGGCTGATGCAAAAGCAAGGTAATAAAGTAGTTTCTGTTTCATATTCATATCAGATTATTGTTATTGTTTGGTTTCAAAAGTATCTTTTATTCTGGTAGAAACTTCAAAAGTGAAGAAAATTAACCTTAATTGCATCTTGAAGGGAGATTAAGGTGAATCCGGTGAAAGTTTACACGAAGAAAATATCATTTTGTTCCTTTTGACAAAATGACAAAACAACTGTTTCCTGCTTCGCTTGTACCGTATATAATCCAAGGCGCTTGGCAAATATGCCACTCTCGAGAGGTTTAATATTTCCGCTTTGTTGGCGTAGAGGCTGGAATACTTACTAATTGAATTAAGAGGCGGATCGTATTTATTAGACGCGGATGACGCGAAAAACGCGGATTAATACGGTTTTTTATTTCTTAATCCGCGTTTTTCGCGTCATCCGCGTCTAATCATATTGTTGTGTTTTTGGGAAGATAGCAGGCTAATTGATATCCGCGTAATGTTAGCTTTACAGACCATTCCAGAGTCGCGTCTATGCTTAATAACATCGAAAAACGAAACATATATGCTTTGAATTTAAAACATATATGCTTTAAAGTTAAAATATAGGTGTTTTGCCGCGCGGATTATTGTTTTTTTGTGCGCAGATAGTTGGAATTAGTACCGCTACTAATTGAAATTACCCTTAGGGTAAGTAGGGAAAAGTGCCGGATTGTATGAAAAAGTCTCCTTTTTAGCCTTAAAAAGGGGCAGGTTAATCCTAAAAAGGCTTTTATGTATATGAGTGAAGTTATGCTAAAGGCTGTTATTATGAAAAAGTGTCATTGAATTGGTTAAAATGATGTCTTTTTTATAATAAGGCAAACCTTCTGTTATATATACCGTTGTTGATATGTAAAGGCGGATAGTTACCCTTTTTTTAATGGAGCCGGTTGGGATATGCGTAGACAACTGACAATTCCTGCGATAATGGCAAATGCACCTCCAAGATAAAGACAGACCTGGGTACTATTGTTTGGAACCAGATTGAATAACATAGCTACTAACGTTGTTCCGATAGTTTGTCCCAGCAAACGGGCTGTTCCCAACATGCCGCTGGCTCCTCCACTCCGGTCGGTTGGGGCTGAAGAGATAAGCGTACTGTTGTTCGGAGTCTGGAACATACCGAAGCCGGCGCCGCAAATACACAACCGCCAGATAATCTCAGCATTGGTCGGTTCGGCAGGCAGAATGGCAAGGAGGAACATTCCGGTGGAAAAGATGCCCATACCGATACCGCCTAAGATACCGGAATGGACTTTCTCTACCAATCTCCCGGCGATAGGAGCCATAATCATGGTTGCTAACGGCCATGGGGTAAGCAGAAGTCCTGTTTCCACGGCACTTCGTCCCAGTGTGTTTTGGAAAAAGAAGGGAAGAGAAGTCATTGCCAGCATTTGAGCTATGAAGGAACAGATAGAGGTCCCTACCGACAGGGAAAAAATAGGAATGCGCATCAGGTCTACAGGAAATAATGGAAAACGTTGCCGGAGTTGCCGGTGTACGAAGAAGAAACCAATAGTGATAAATGCTAATATTCCGGCAATTACCATAATGCTGTTTCCTTTATGAGCTATATTTTCAAGAGAAAAAATCAGTAATCCGAATGTCAGGGCATTCATCAGGCAACTGACTTTGTCGAAATGGCGTCCGTATGTTTTTACAGTATTCACAGGCAAGAATTTCCAGCCTATCAAGAGCGCGGCAATTCCTAACGGAACATTAATAGCAAACAGCCAGTGCCATGAACTGATCGATAAAATGGCGGAAGCGATACTGGGACCGGAAGCAATAGACACGGCGACGACTAATGCATTAATCCCCATACCTCGTCCGAGGAACCGTTTGGGATAAATGATGCGCAATAAAGCTGTGTTTACGCTGGTTATGGCAGCCGCACCGAAACCTTGCAGGATGCGGGCAATAGTCAATGTCCAGAAAGAATCGGCAAGTGCGCATATTAAGGAAGTAATGCTGAAGATACCTATACCAATCAGGAAAATACGGCGGTATCCATGAATATCTCCCAAGGAAGAAAAAGAAAGGAGCGAAATTGTGATTGCCAACTGGTATGCATTTACAACCCAAATAGTAGTGGAAGGAGCGGTCCCGAGGTCATGTGCGATGGTTGGCAAGGCAACATTTGCTATAGTTCCGTCTATAACCGACATGCCAACTCCAAGTGCTGTGGCAAGAATTGCCCAATAACGTTTGGGGAGCGGTAGTCCGTCTGTGCCATTTACAGTTGTCTGTACCCTGTTTTGTAACATCCTTTTATGTATGATACGGTAATTTTTTAGTTGCCGGCATTATGCAAGAATATCTAAAGACAGAACAAATATAGGGATAATCTTTTTATATTTGTATAATTATATTAGGACGAAAGGAAGTAAACAATGAAGAAAATTGGGATTATTTCGATTGCCATATGTGGTTTGTTATTGGTTTCCGGTACAACATATGGTCAGTCTTTGAAGGATATATTGAAATCCTCCACAGTAAAAGATGCGATAACTTCGGTTACCGGCGGGAGTAAATTGACTGCCGAGAATTTGCAAGGAACTTGGACGTATGTAAATCCGGCGTTACAGCTCAAAGGAGATAATGCGTTAAAGAATATAGCAGGAAGTGTTGCTTCTTCCGAACTGGAAAAGAAATTGAGCGAGTATTGTGCGAAGGTCGGTATTGTAGAAGGCGTGTTTAATTACACGTTTAATTCGGATAGTACGTTTACCAGCCAGTTGAAAGGTAAAACATTGAGCGGTACCTATTCGGTGAATGTGGAAGAGAGTACAGTGGAATTTCATTATGGGAAACTGGGAAAATCTAAATTGACAACAATGACCGCAAATGTCGTTTTATCCGGTGATCAACTCTCTTTGCTTTTCAATGCGGATAAATTGTTGGACTTTTTATCCAAGTTGTCTTCTGTTTCCAGTAATTCTACATTAAAGACAATTAATAGCCTGATGAACCAGTATGATGGAATGATGCTGGGGTTTGAGTTGAAGAAATAATTTTTTGCAGAGAATATAAAAAATCCCGTAAATATCAGACAAAATGATTCCTGTCTGATATTTACGGGATTTTTGTTATTCTTGTGTGCGTGAATTTTGGACAATTTCTAATAAGATAGTCCCGTAATTTGCAATGATTTTTTTTCCTATGCCGGGTATAGCTAATAGTTCCCGGCTATTGGTGGGCATGGAGTTGGCAATGCCAATAAGGGCTTTTTGCTGTAATATGGTATAAGCAGGCAAATCCCTTTCGCTGGCGAGCTCATTTCTCCATTTACGCAAACTGGCATATAATTCGGGATTTTTAATATCGGTGGAAACATCCATCTTGGCAGGACGCTGTGTCTTTTCTGTACGCTTTTTGTTTTGAGGCTGGGGTGTCTCGATAGAGGCTTTAGCCTTTTCGGACAGGTAACAGGCGATAGTGAAACCATTCCGGCAGCCATTCAAAGTTTGTTTTTTTATTCTCAGGTCGTCGAATAGTTTATCTAATGCTCCGGTAACTGTTTTGCGTGTTTCTTTATTGTCGATTTCTATTTCTTGTGAGGACGGCAACGTATCAAACAGCTGTTTTATTTGTTCTAAAAAATAAGAGGTTCCTTTCCTAACCCTTTCCTGTATGGCTTCATCTTGCAGATAGTTTGCATTTCCTACAATCATTCTTTTTAATTGCAGGATAAAACGTTCGCCGACTTCCGTGATATTTTCCCGGCACACGTCGCGGGCATTGGAATATTGGAGGCTCAACTTCGGATAGAGTTTTTGCAAATTATTATATACCACGAATGCAGCATATTGTAAACGTTGCTGTAGCGGATTGAAATCAAATAATTCTGATATTAACTCGGTGAAGTATTGTTGCTGTGCAGCCTGTATTTGTTCTTCACCGGGTTTGCGGTTGCCTACGGAAGAGGTAAATTCCTGTATCCGGTAATCATTTATCATGGCATTGCGCGTGATAGGACTGCTTAAAACCAATCCGTCCAGTGTTTTACAACGACTTAAAGCCACATAGACCTGACCATGTGAGAAAGCGGCGGAAGCATCAATAATCGCATGTTCGAAAGTCAGTCCCTGGCTTTTGTGTATAGTAATTGCCCAGGCTGTCTTCAGAGGATATTGGGTAAATGTACCCGATATGGTTTCTGTGATTTCCTTTGTCTCGTTGTTGATAGTATATTTTACGTTATCCCAGGTTTCTTTTTCGACTGTTATTTCAAAACCGTTTTCATCTGTTACAATGATTTTGCCGGGACTGATAAAGGAGATTTTACCTATTTTGCCATTATAGAATCTTTTTTCCGCAGAAGAGTCATTCTTGACAAACATGACTTGTGCACCTTGTTTCAACACCAGCTTGTCGTCGGTCGGGTAGGAGTACTCAGGGAAATCATTATTAATTTCCGCATGGAAGGTATAAGCCTGACCGGGAAGTTCGGACAGTTTCCGGTTATTGATTTGCTGGGACTGGTAGTTATGCGTCGTCAGGGTGATATATCCTGAAGAATCTTCCGGATGGAAATCAGGAATATACCGTTGATTTAAAGCCTGTAATGTATCGTCATCGAAGCAGTTTTCCCGTATTTTGTTCAGTAAAGAGATAAAAGTCGTATCGTTTTGCCGGTAGACTTTAGTCAGTTCAATACAGAAATAATTGCTTTCGGACAGCGCTTTACTGTCGAAAAAGAAAGTAGACGGATAATGTTCTTTTAAAAGATTCCACTCATCATCTTTTGCGACCGGAGCAAGCTGCTGCAAATCGCCGATTAGTAGTAACTGAACTCCTCCGAAAGGTTTATTATGGTCCTTATATCTTCGTAGAATATCGCTGATGGCATCCAACAAGTCTGCACGGACCATGCTGACTTCATCTATAACAAGAAGGTCCATACTCCGGATAATATTTATCTTGTCTTTCCGGAATTGCTTTTTGAAGTCTGTCTGCGAATGATTATCACCCGTATTGCCCGGAAGATAGGGGCCGAATGGCAATTGGAAAAAAGAGTGCACGGTTACCCCTCCAGCATTGATGGCTGCAACTCCGGTCGGTGCGACAACAATCATGCGTTTCGGCGATATTTCTTTGAGCTTTTTTAAAAATGTAGTTTTGCCTGTTCCTGCTTTTCCCGTTAAAAAAAGATTGGTTCCAGTATTCTGTAATAGGTTGAAGGCAAGGTCAAATTGTTCATTTGTTTGCATGGTCGTTTACGGTCTTGTTAATAATCACAAATATAAAAAATAAAAATTATACAAACAAATAAAGTGTAAATTGTTAATGTATGCTGCATCTTATAGAAATCAATACGTGCAGAATATAAATAGGGTGGGGCTAATGAATCGTAGAATAAGGTATCTTTGTATTCTTATTTAAAAGTTATGTATGATATGAAAAAGCTATTACTATCTCTCTTTTTAGGATTGTTGATTTTGCCTGCTTGTAAGGAGAAACCATTGGATCCATCCAAACCTGTGTATGTAACAGTAGAAACTTCCATGGGGAATGTAACGGTTATGTTGTATGACGATACGCCGCTCCACCGTGATAACTTCATTAAATTATGCCGTTCCGGCGAATACAAAGGGATGCTTTTCCATCGCATTATAAAAGATTTTGTCGTACAGGGCGGTGACCCGGAAAGTAAGAAACGCGAACCGGGTGCATTATATGGGGATGGAGACGGGGGATATACGGTCCCTGCAGAGATTCTTCCAAATCATTTTAACAAGCGAGGTGCTTTGATTGATGCCAAAGAACCGGATAGTGCAAATTGGGAACGTCTTTCTGCCGGTACTCAATTTTGTTTTGTCCAGGGAAAGAAACTTACGGATAAAGAGTTGGAGGAAAAAGAAGCCCGTATTAATGAAATACGCCGTAACTGGTTGTTTTATAAATTTCAAAATCGCCTGATAAAGGAAAATCCGGTGTTGGCTGCCGATTCGATGAAAACGGAACTCGAAAATCGTACTTTAGTCATGGTAGAGGATACATTGGATGTATTAGGCTATTATACGATACCAGCCGACCGCCGGGAAATTTATAAGACAATCGGGGGTGTTCCCCATTTGGACGGTTCGGTTACCATCTTCGGAGAAGTGACTGAAGGGTTTGATATTGTTGAAAAAATGTCTCTTGTAAAAACAGACAAAAATGACCGTCCGTTGAATGATGTGATAATAAAAGGAACAAAGGTCTTTCAAAAATAATTAGATGCTGGCATTTGTTCTGTTTTTTGTAGATGATTTTTACTTTAAGAGAATGAATCTGTAGAAATGCGTCAAAAGTATAGATTGTAAGTATACTTTTGACGTATTGTTAATTTGGAAATGATTTAGTTTTCCAGGTCTATTGCGTTTTTCACAATGATAAAGCACATTTGAACCCCCAACGCCTAGAAGCATCATATATCGACAAGAATTGCCTAAATTTAGAGGAGTTAATTTAATCCAGGCAGACTATATACATTCAAAATGTATAAAATGACAGGTTATAAATTTTAAATATACCTCTTTTTACTGTGGTTTTAAATAATTTTATTTATATTTTTGCAAACACATACCATATTGGTTCTGTACGAACTAAGTCCAAGTTTGAACAATCTATTGTCAAAAAATGCAGGGAAGCAACGCTTGTGATTATAAAATATTATATGAAAAGTATGTCGGTGAGATGTACGCATATGGTATAGCACTTGGTATAAATGAAGATTTATTATACGATTTGATTCACGACGTCTTTCTTCATTTCTTTGAACATCAAAATGAGGTGGTGGAAAATGAGCATGTGAAATATTATCTTTTCCGGTGTTTGAAGAACAAGCTGATATCTTTGAAAAGAAAAGAAATAAATTGGAATGAACTTTCTCAAACGGAAGAACTACCTTTCTTTATTACCATAACCGGAGTAGACCTTATTGAAGAAAAGGAGTTGCAAATGGAGATTACCGGACAAATAAACAAAATGATGCAGTGCCTGACCGACCGCCAGCGGGAAGCGGTATATTTACGTTTTATGCAGGAGTTGAGTTATGAAGAAATAGCTGATTTATTGGGGCTTACCGTTAAAGGTACCCGGAAATTGGTTTATCGTTCGCTTGAACGTATCCGTGAACAATTTGGTCCTGCTTTAATTTTTTTCTTTTTACTTGAACATTTTTTTTATTCTGATGGGGTCATTTAGCTTCTTTTTGCGTTTGTTTATGAAAAGACGCATAAAAAGGTTCAAATGGATAAAAAGTATATATCAGCAACTGTTCGGCAACTGTTACATGACCCCGATTTTGTATTGTGGTGCATGATGCCAACCGATGTGTTGGATGAACAGTGGAGTCGTTGGATAAATGAACATCCGGAATGTGAATCCGATATCAACGAGGCACGTATAATTCTTCAATCCGTACGTTTAAATGATACTCCGATTCCAGCCGATAAGTCCGGACAACTTTGGAGTCGCTTGCAGCATAGTATCATTGAGCGGAAGAAGCGGAGACGCTTGCAGATCATACGGTATGCTGCTGCATGTGCAGTTGCTTTAGTATTGGGTATCGGAGGTTTTGAACTATTCGATAAAGACCCGTTATCCGATTCCCGTTTGATTGCAGGTACAACGGGCTGTAAGGAGGATGTACATACGGATGTCACTCTGATAACCGGTGTTCTCGATACGGTAAAAATTGAAAATAATTCATTGATTGTCTGCGATTCGGAAATTACGGTACGGAATAAAGAAAAGGTCGTCACACAAAAAGTGAGCGATAGCAACAGGGACGAGACCGTAATGAATACATTGGTTGTTCCCAGAGGACGCCGTACCTCTTTACTGTTGGCGGACGGTTCCAAAGTATGGGTAAATTCCGGAAGTAAATTACGCTTCCCTTCCAAATTCGATGCGGAAAAACGTATGATAGAGGCCGAAGGAGAGATTTATATTGAAGTGGCCAGGAATGGAACTCCGTTTTATGTGAAAACGGATAGTTTTACAGTAAATGTTTTAGGGACTAAATTTAATTTGTCTGCATATGTTGGTGAACAAACCGGTACTGTGGTTCTGGTAGAGGGGAGTGTGATGGTTAGAATCTTGGAAAATGAAAATATACACTTGTCTCCGAACCGGATGCTGACAATAGAAGCGGGTAAAGGACAAATAAAAGAAGTGAATGTTAACGATTATATTTCCTGGAAAGATGGTTATCTTCAATTCCGGGAAGAATCGATGGAAAACATCCTTTTACGCTTGAGCCGGTATTATGCAATACAGATAAAATGTAAGCCGGAGATCGCAGGGAAAAACTGTTCGGGAAAACTGGTTTTGTTTGAAGATATCCGGCAAACGATGAATACCATTTCAATGCTATACAATATTCGTTATCAATTTGAATCAGATACATTAATAATTGAATAATAATTTAAAGCAATGCCTATGAGATAGAAGACTTGAAAAACACGAACCAAAAGTCCGAACGATGGGTAAGATCGTCCGGACTACAAAAGATTTTAAATTTTCCAATTAAACAAACGAAAAACTTAAAGGTATACAAATGTATGAAAAAATTCAGACATGTACTTATACTATTGCTAAGTATGAGTATAACTTGTACATATGCAAATAATTTATCAATTTCGATAGAGGAAATACTGAAACGGAGGCAAGCCACAATGCTTAATATCTTCAAGCAGATAGAGGCGGAGACAGGTTATGTATTTTTCTATTCGGATGAAATCAAAAGCGAATTAAATAAAAATGTAACTCCGACGACGACGAAAGGCTCCATTGAAGAAATTCTGAATTCTTTGTTTAAAAACTCAATCTTAATCTATCAGATCAATGGAAAGCAGGTTGTGGTGAAGCGAAAAGAGGAGGCCTCTCCTTCTGTTCCGGCAACCCAGCAACGTAAGAGCCGTAAAATCAACGGAGTGGTAACCGATGCAACCGGCAAGCCGTTGATTGGTGTTAATATCTGGCTGAAGAACAGTTCAACCGGAGCAGTAACGGATGTGGATGGTAAATATTCAATTACTGTGGAGGGTGTAGGTGGAGTGCTCACTTACTCTTACATGGGTATGAAGAGCGTGGATATTGCTATCGGGGATAAATCGGCTATCAATGTAACACTGGAAGCCGATGACGAAGTACTGGACGAGGTGGTAGTCGTCGGTTACGGACGCCAAAAAAAGGAAAGTGTAGTCGGTGCTATTTCAACAGTCGATGTGGCTAATCTGAAAATACCGGGTTCTTCTATCTCCAATGTATTGGCAGGGCAATTGGCCGGTGTTGTAGCAATGAGCCGTTCCGGCGAACCGGGGAAAAACAGTGCGGCCGATTTCTATATTCGTGGTGTCTCCTCTTTTAAAGGTAGTTCAACGCCTCTGGTATTGGTGGATGGTATCGAACGCGAACTGGACCTTGTGGATACGGACGATATCGCTTCTTTCTCCATCTTGAAGGATGCTTCCGCGTCTGCTGTATACGGTGTACGCGGAGCAAACGGTGTGATCTTGATTACAACAAAAAAAGGTAATATAGGAAAACCGGCGATTAATGTACGTACGGAAGCCGGTATTACCAGCCCTACGAAAATGCCTAAAATGGTAAACTCCGCGCAATGGGCTGATTTGTATAATGATATACAACCGGGTTATTATAGCCGGGAAGTGATAGAAAAGTATCGTAATGGTTCGGATCCGGACCTTTATCCGGATGTTGACTGGTTGGACGCAATGTATAAAGATATTGCATCGAATCAACGCGTAAACCTGAGTATTACAGGTGGTACGGATATTGTTAAATATTATATATCCGGTTCTTTCTATAATGAAAGTTCAATTTTTAAAAGTGCAAAGGATCTTTATGGTTATAATTCATCGATTAATTATAATAAATTTAATTTCCGTGCCAACGTAGACCTTTCCCTGACTAAAAGCACAACGCTGAATTTAAACCTGGCAAATATTTACGAAAAATCGTTTGGACCGGGATTTGATGATGATAATTATATGTGGACGTGTACCTATCTTGCTTCACCGAATGCATTTCCTGTTGAATATTCGGACGGAACAATTTCTGCCCCTTCCAGTGATTCCGGTAGTAATCCCTGGAACATGTTGGTACATTCCGGCTATCGTCAGCAATTCTGGAATTCATCACAGTCGTTGGTCGGTTTGACTCAGGACATTGGTGCTCTTTGGGAACCCTTGAAAGGGCTGACCGGTAATTTTAAATTTTCATGGGATGCCTGGAATACGACCATACAGCGTCGGAGTAAAGAACCGACCCAATATCATGCGACAGGCAGGGATGAGGAAGGGAATCTGATTTTTGGTCCTCCGATTCGTACCGGCAGCGGCGAATTGTCTTATAATATCGGACGGGACGGAACGATGACTACTTATATGGAAGCGTCTTTGAATTATGATCGTTTATTTGCAGAAAAACACCGTGTCGGCGCATTGTTCCTGTACAACCATAAAATACATACCCGTACGCAGGAAGGAGACAAGTTTAAATCTCTACCTTATAAAAACCAAGGGATAGCAGGCCGTGTGACTTATGCTTTCAACGATATTTATTTCGGTGAATTCAATATGGGGTACAATGGCTCTGAAAATTTTGCCCGTGGACACCGTTTCGGATTCTTTCCGGCAGGGGCTATCGGCTGGGGGGTTATCCAATGAGAAATGGTTCAAGCCATTGACCAAAGTGGTGGATATGTTGAAGCTGAAAGCGTCTTACGGTATTGTAGGTAACGATGATATCGGTGGAGAACGTCGCTGGGTATATGAATCTTCAATTGTGGCCGGGAATAACTGGAATTATGGTTCTGCTGGAGCCAATGGAGGAGCGAGTATCCATGTCGGTGATGTGGAAAATTTATCCGTTTCCTGGGAAGAAGCTAAAAAGATGAATGTGGGAGTCGAGTTCTCTTTATTTAATAAATTGAGAATCCAAGCGGATTATTTCCATGAAAAACGGGAAGGCATATTCTTGCAACGTGCAGGATTGCCGGCCATTGTCGGATTGTCTGTAATTCCATATACCAATATCGGAGAAACCAAGAATCAGGGATTTGATGGTACTGTAGAATATTTACAGAAGGTAGGAGAGGTTTTCCTGACCGGGCGTGCCAATTTTACTTATAATAAAAACGAATTACTGAATAACGATGAGCCGGACTGGCAGTATAAATATCAGAACCGGACAGGGAAACCGTTCGGTTCGGGAGGATACCTGCAACCGTTCGGGTTAGTAGCTTTGGGTCTTTTTGAAAGCCAGGAAGAGATAGACTACAGCCCGAAGCAAACCTATGGTGAGTACAGAGTGGGTGATATTAAATATCAGGATATTAATGGTGATGGTAAAATCGATTCTCAGGATGAAATAGCTATGGGATATACCAATTTGCCAGAAATTGTTTATGGATTCGGTGCTACTGCACAATGGAAAAACTGGGATATTAATGTCTTCTTTCAAGGAGTAGGACGTGTGAGTCTCTTTTTAGACGGTTCAAGTATTAAGAGCCCTTTCAGTTCCGGAAATATGGAGCGGGCCGCAATCAATGAGGATGTGTATGGCAATGTCTGGAGACCGGGAAATACAGACGAGCAGAATGCCGAAGCTATTTATCCACGTTTGAGCTGGAGTGGTGCAGCCGGTTCTTCCAATAACGGACAAACTTCCAGTTGGTGGCTACGTAACGGTAGTTTTTTACGTCTGAAAAATTTTGAGGTTGGTTATACCCTGTCGAAAGGATTAATGAACAAGACTTTTATAAAATCGTTACGTTTCTATTTGTCGGGAAATAACCTGTTGACTTTTAGTCAATTCAAGTTGTGGGACCCGGAAAAAGGGAATGGCGATGGTTCCGGATATCCTCCTAATAGAGTCGTAACAATAGGTTTTAATGCTAATTTTTAATCGTCTTAAAAAAGATACATATGGAACTTTTAATAAAATCATCTCTTCAAATATTCTGTCTTGCAGTTTGTTCCTTGAGCCTGACTTCTTGTGAAGATTTTTTGGAACGTCAAGAAGATGAAAAACTGACATTCGATAAAGTGTGGGAATCCCGGATCGATACGGAAAGATACTGGTTGAACACGATGAGTTTTTTGCCCAATGATGCCGACGATTTTAATTATTCACCCTGGCTGGGAGCTTCTGACGAGGCTTCTGTAACCTATGACAGGGATACTCGCTGGATTAATTTCGGTTCATGGAATGCCAGTTCTGTTCCTTACTACAAAATGGATTTTTATTATAAAGGGATTCGCGAATGTAATATTTTCATGCAAAATGTGGACCGTTGTTCCGATCCGATCGTAACGAAGGATGAACTGGCGAAATGGAAGGTCCAGAGCCGGTTTGCACGTGCCTATTATTATTTCCTGATGATGCGTATTTACGGACCCGTATTCCTGTTGGGCGATGAATTACTGGATTTCTCGGCAACTACGGAAGAGTTGTACCGTCCTCGTAATACTTGGGATGAATGTGTGAATTATGTTGTCAGCGAAATGGAGGCTTGTGTCAATGATCCGGCTATGCTCGGCCAGTATCCGAGTGCGGAATACGGGTTGGCAACCAAAGGTGCATGCCAGGCGGTCATTGCTCGTTTGAAACTTTATTCGGCCCGCGATTTGTTTAATGGCAATACTTTGTATAGTTCGGTAAAGAATCCGGTGACCCCCGATTTCCCCGAATTATCGGGAGTAAATCTTTTCCCACAGCAATATGATGCAAATAAATGGCTGGAAGCTGCGAAGGCTGCAAAGCTCCTCATTGATAATCCTCTTTATAAACTGTATCGTTCCGATGATAATGATCCTTACAAAAATTATTATGGAATTACACAGGTAGACTGGAACTCCGAATTAATCTGGACAACCGGATATAAGGGACGTTATATAGTAGGTTCACATACGGTTCCGACAGGAATTTCCGGTAATGCTTTTGGTGGCGTAGGTCCGGTCCAGCAACAAGTCGATGCCTATGCGATGGATAACGGACGTTATCCGATAACCGGCTACAACGGAAAGAACCCGATTATCGATAAAGCTTCCGGTTACAGTGAAAATGAGTTTGAACTGACAAACTGGGAATATCCGGCATGGGGTGGAGCCGGTGCATATAACCTGACAGCTCCGAACATGTACAAAAAACGTGAACCCCGTTTTTATATAAATGTATTTTTCGGTGGCAGCAAATGGGCGCATGGAGGTAGTATGACTAAGATTTCTTTTGCTAAAGGAGGCAATGGTAATAAATCGCATGACTATCCGAAACCCGGATATTTGATTAACCGCTTTTATGACCATACGCTTAATTCGGCAAACGGACAATGGGGCAATATTGTATTTCCGACATTCCGTCTGGCGGAAATGTATCTGAACTTCATCGAGTCGGTACTTGAATGCAAAAAACGGAACGTATCGTTGCCTTCCGGTTACGAATCGGAAGCGATGGCTTTGTGGGCGGATCTTCGCGACCGTGTCGGTCTGGATCCTATTACGGATGTTTATCCGAACGCATCGACTGAAGAATTGATAGAGCTTTGCCGTAAAGAGCGCAGGGTGGAACTTACTTTTGAAAACCATCGTTATTTTGATACGCGTACCTGGATGATTTCCAAAGAGGTGGATGGAGGTCCTTTCTACGGAATGAATACACAGTATCCGGGCAGCGGTGACGAAACTCCGGACGGATTCTGGGAACGGACAGTATTTGAAACCCGTGTGTTTGAAGATAATCATTACCTCTATCCTTTCTCACAGCGTGAACTGGACAGAAATAAATTATTGACCCAGAATTATGGTTGGTAACCGGTATAATCTAATGACTCTAAAAAGATATTGTTTATGAAAAATATATTATTAATATCGTTATTGTTCTCTTTCGGTATCTCTTTTACTTCCTGTAAAGATAACAAAGATGAATTTTTGAGTGATTATAGTACGATTCTCTATTTTAAGAACAGCGGGGAAGTGCCATTGACTCTTTACAAAACAGGTGAGGATACGGAATATAAATTGACGGTGAATAAAGCCGGTTCTGACCTGGGAAGTGTAACCAGTGTTGAAGTGGAGGTGCTGGATGAAAGCGCCATGGTAGACTATAATACGAAACATGGCACACAATATGTGAGACTCCCGGACAATTGTTTCCGGGTTTCCGACAGCCGGGTGAATTTTGAAGCGGATAATTTATACAAACAGGTAAATGTTGTATTTAAAACGGAGCTTATCTGCGATTTGCCTGTTGATGTGCAGTATGCATTGCCTATTAATTTGTATAATTCAAAGGATTCTATCAATTCAGGCAAGAATGAAACTGTTTTGATTCCTTCTGTAGTTATTCCCTATGTCTATTTGAAGCAGACAGGGTATGTGGCTAATTCTTTCTCGCCGGAAGGGGATGAGACGGTACAGTTTGCTTTGCCTATTACCATGCCGATGGATAATAAATGGACTTTTGACTGTGTTATAGGTGTTGATGAAGAATTATTGAAAGCATATAATGAGGAAAATGGAACCAATTATTCTTTGCTGCCTGCTTCTGTATATACCTTAAGCGGAGACGGAACCGTTTCGTTTGACCCGGAAGTAAATGAGAAAAATTTGGATATAACGGTAAACCGTATGGCTCTTGATTACGGTAATTATGTGTTGCCCTTACGGTTAATGAGTTGTTCCAAAGACGGTTTTATTGTAGATACAGATAATAATACTTGTTTATATGGTTTCTCTTATATGCCGAAAGAATATCCGTTGACGGTAGATATGCTTTCTTCGAATGCACAAGAACCGAATGAAGGTTCGCTGGAGGGCTTATTGGATGAGGATATAGCGTCATTCTTCCATTCAGCGTATTCGGTGGTTGTTGAAGGGGATCATTATTTACAGGTTTCGTTGCCGGAAGAATATTCGGTATTTAGTTTTGCTTATACGACCCGTAAGGAAAATGGCAATGGTGCTCCTACGGAAATAACCGTTCAAACGAGTATGGATGGCGTAACTTTTAATGAGGTGGCTGTTTTGAAAGACGGGCTGCCTAAAGAAGGAAGTATGGATTACGTATCTCCAGTCTTTAAGGGAGAACCGTTTAAAATTATCCGTTTGACTATGACTAAACCGAATCCGGTAGGAGAACCCTGTTTTGTTTTGAGCCGGTTCAGACTAAATACTTTTTGAAACTCTCTTTATTTTAATTTATTCACAATAATATATCATAATACATATGAGAAAAATAATTTATTCGTTCTTTTTATTGACTTTACTTGCAGGTTGCGTATGTAATACATCGACAGGTAGCAAACGGGTGGAAATGATTTCCGTACAAACTCCGGAGCGTCCGGCTGGGCAAACGGATGTGTTGGAACTGGCTTGCGACCCGATTCCGACAGTTCGTGTAGGCTTTATTGGTCTGGGAATGCGTGGAAGCGGTGTTGTATATCGTTATACCTTTCTGGAAGGAGTGGAGATTAAAGCGCTTTGCGACCTCAATGTTGATTATGTAAAGAATGCGCAGGCAACACTGGCAAACAGACAATTGCCGGAAGCCGACGGATATACAGGCCCGGAAGATTGGAAAAAGCTTTGTGAACGCGATGATATCGACCTGATTTATATTTGTACGGATTGGCTGAATCATACTCCTATGGCTGTTTATGCCATGGAGCATGGAAAACATGTGGCTGTGGAAGTTCCGGCTGCAATGTCTATTGACGAATGCTGGCAGTTGGTTAATACGGCAGAAAAGACACGCCTTCATTGTATGATGCTTGAAAATTGTTGTTATGATTTCTTTGAAATGGCAACTTTGAATATGGCACAGAAAGGTCTGTTCGGAGAAGTGCTTCATGGGGAAGGCGCCTATATCCATGATTTACGGTCACTCAATTTCTATCCGAGTGAAAAAGGCGGTTTTCAGGGAATGTGGCGTTTGAAATATAATGAGGAACATACTGGAAATCCGTATCCTACTCATGGATTAGGTCCTATCTGCCAGATTATGAATATTCATCGTGGGGATAAAATGAACTATCTTGTTTCCATGTCTACGAAGCAGGTTGGCATGACGGAATATGCCAAGGAAACATTCGGAGCGGATTCGAAAGAGGCTAAACAGCCTTACAAACTGGGAGATATGAATACTACATTGATTCAGACAGAGAAAGGTAAAACGATTTTGATTCAACATGATGTAACAAGTCCGCGTCCTTATGACCGTCATCATGTGGTGAGCGGAACAAAAGGTTTTGCCCAGAAACATCCGGTGGAAGGGATTGCTTTGGAACCGAATGCCCATGAGTTTTTGAATAAAGCCCAACTGGATTCTATCATGGCTTTGTATGAACATCCAATTACAAAAGAAATTGGGGAAAAGGCACGCCAGATAGGCGGTCACGGCGGAATAGACTTTATTATGGATTATCGTCTGGTTTATTGTCTACGCAACGGATTACCATTGGACCAGGATGTATATGATGCGGCAGAGTGGTCTTGTTTGACGGAATTAACAGAAATCTCCGTGAACAATGGAGGCGCTCCGGTTGAAATCCCGGATTTCACACGGGGTGCATGGAATAAATTGGCAAGTCTCCGGTTCGCACAGTAATAATTAAGCATAAATTACTACAAAAGAAGAGTTGCCTCGCTTTATTGCGAGCAGCTCTTTATTTTTAATTTATTACTTTACTTTTATTTCCGGCTTAAAAAAATCATTTTTACTGATTTTAGTCAAATACCTGTTTTTATCTCCAGCTTCTATAACGATAGTAACCGAATCCCCCCACTGTTTAAGGGTCGCTAAAGAAGAAATGTCGCATGAGACAGAACCGTAATCAACATTTGTATTCGTTAAATTATCTGGTATACTCGGGTTATAACAGAATTGTAAGAACAAAGTGTCTGTAGTTTGTTTTGCCGGATTATATACCATATTGAGCTTTGCCGGAATTTTTTCCCCATTCGCCGAATTTACAGTCGATAATCCTGTATTTAAATCGAAATAACCACGATACCCATAATCTAACGAGAAGAGTGGAGGAACCAAGCAGCTATCTTTGTCGGTGATATGTTTACTCTCTGCTTCTTCTATGCTGATTGGATGAATCACATCATAGATTGAATAAGGATAAACACGGGCATTATTGATATAGATTATATCACCGGCAGTAGTCCAGTCATCTTCCATGTAATTGAAAGAGAAGTATCCCCTTTCTATACCTTCAAGGTGCCTGTCATAAGAAATCGCCAATCCTCCGCCATCCATATAACAGTAGTAACCATTTGTAGAATCACCTATAATTGTAGCTTCTTGCATAAAACCTCTGGAATTATCGTCTTTATTGTTGCAGCACGCAAAACCGATTATGAAACAGAGGAACGATAGTATTCTGGATAAATTTGTTGTTTTCATAATTATTTGTCATTTTAATTCGCGATCAACTTGTGGCTCCTGCTCTCAGTAAGGTTCTTTCAGTCTTTACTTATAACCTTATTTGATAGATTGCTTATTGTTTAGCCAACCATTCCATATACGCGCGGCATCCTTCCGTATCTTCTGCTGCCGGACTCCATGGAGCAAAGTTTTCAGGAGATAACGGAGCAAATGGCCCCTGCTTGATTTCGTATACTACAGACCCCGATTCCAGAACTAACAGTCCGTGCCATACCCCTGCTTTTATTTCTGCGCCGTATGTTCCTGCTTTGGGGTCCAGAATTAGTTTTTCAGTAACGTTTCCATCCGCATCAAAAAGAAAAACGATCACTTTTCCACGTAATAATAAAAATATTTCGTCTTTATCCGGATCGAGATGGCGGTGAGGACGTAGATAAGTTCCGGGTTCCATTGCATTAATCAGACGGTTGACCGGGTCATCCAGTTTTTCATGGAAGTTATAATTCATACGGAGCCGTGGAGATTGTTTGGCACGTTCCGTTGTTTCGTTTAATAGTTGTTCATTAATGATTTTCATGTGAATGATGGATTAAGTAAGACACAAATGTACAAAATAATGCAGAAAGCCCTATGAACCTTCCTCTTTAATCCTTTGTTGGATAATAAAGAAACATCAATAAAAAACGCCTATGAATAAAGATCAGACCAGAATTCCTGAAAATGCAGAGTCTAAAGCAGAAGAACGGGAAAAAGAGAAATATCCGGTACAACAAGTTTCGGTAGTAATGCCAATAACAGACAAAGAGGTAAAAGATGCCGTAAAAGAGATAAATCCGGATAAAAACAGTATGGATAGCAGAGGATAAACTGAATCAAACTAAAAAGGGGCTGCTTGCAAGCAACCCCTTTTGGTATTTATTGTGTATTTGATTGTAAACCTCTGTTTGGCAGCCGGTATTAATACTGACGTTCCAAAATCCAGGCATCCTGGAAGTTAGGAGCATATTTGGCTTTGATAGCGTTACGGCTTTCTGCAGCATCCGCTTTATTATCGAAGCTGGCAACGATTACACGCAACATACCTTGTTCGTTTTCTCCTAAAACAGCATTATAACCGTCGTTTTGCATACGTTCTTTCAGGGAATAAGCATTCGTTTTATTCTTGAAACTTCCAACTACTACGCTGAAGCGTTTCAATCTGCTTGCATCTTCACCCTGTGCTGCATTGATCTTTTCCGTACGTGTGGTAACACTTGATACTCTGGGTTTTGAAACCGGAGCAACTTCTTCAACAGTTTCTTGTTCTTCAATTGCCTCAACAGGAGCTGTCGTTTCTTTTTCTTTTGCCTGTTCGTAGGCAGCTTTATAAGCGCTCTGTTTAGGTTTACATGAGCCTAATGCTAAAATCATACACAGAGAGGCTCCAAATAACCAAATCTTGTTCATACTGTTCAGTTCTTAAATTTAGTAGTGCAAAGATATAAATTATATTTACTAATTTCGTACCCAAAACACAATATAATATAAATTACATGAATAAAACAGTCGGAGTAATGGTTATGGCAACATCTGTATTATTAGGAGCTTGCAGCTTGAAAACGGATGTGAAACAAAATGCAAATGCCACTGGCAATGGTGACATTATCGGACGTTCGGACATTCAAGTGAAAGAAGGCCGTATGACCCCGGAAGTTCTCTGGGCAATGGGACGAATCGGCGGCATGAATGTATCGCCCGATGGGAAGAAAGTGGTGTATACGGTGGCATATTACAGCATACCGGAAAACAAGAGCAATCGTGAAGTCTTTGTGATGAATGCGGACGGAACGGACAACAAGCAGATTACGAAAACCGGGTATTCCGAAAATGAAGCTGTTTGGATAAAGGGTGGAAAGAAAATTGCTTTCCTTTGTAACGAAAGTGGAAGCAGCCAGCTTTGGGAGATGAACCCGGACGGTAGTGAGCGTAAGCAACTTTCGGATTATGACGGGAATATAGAAGGTTTTGCTTTTTCGCCGGATGAAAAAAAGGTATTATTTATATCACAGGTGAAAACTGTGAAAAGTACTGCTGACAAATACCCGGATTTGGATAAGGCTACTGGCATTATTGTTACAGACCTGATGTACAAACATTGGGACGAGTGGGTGACAACGGCTCCGCATCCTTTTATTGCAGATTTTGACGGAAAGAAAATATCTGCCCCGGTAGATATTATGGAAGGTGAGCCTTTCGAATCGCCAATGAAGCCTTTTGGTGGAATCGAACAACTTGCCTGGAATACGACTTCTGATAAAGTTGCCTATACATCCCGTAAAAAGACGGGCAAAGACTATGCCATCTCCACAAACTCGGACATCTATGTATATGACCTGAATACCAAACAGACAGAAAACATAACAGAAGGGAATATGGGATATGATACCAATCCTAAATATTCACCGGACGGTAAATGCGTAGCCTGGCTGAGTATGGAGCGTGATGGCTATGAGGCAGACCAGAACCGCTTGATGGTTATGAATCTGGAAACAGGTGAAAAAACGTTTGTGAGTAAAGAATTTGATTCCAATGTAGATAGCTATTGTTGGGGTGCGGATTCAAAAAATATTTATTTTACGGGTGTATGGCATGGTGAGTTCCAGGTTTATAAGGTGGATGTGAATGCCGGAAATAAAGTTCAGCCTCTGACATCCGGTATGTATGATTATTCTTCTGTTGCTCTTTTGGGTGATAATAAACTGATAGCCCAGCGTCATTCGTTGAGTATGGGAGACGAGATCTATTCGATAGACTTGAATGATAATAATAAGATTGCCCAGTTAACTTTCGAGAACAAGCAGATTTACGATCAGTTGGATATGGGTAAAGTTGAGGGACGCTGGATGAAAACGACAGATGGCAAACAGATGCTTACCTGGGTGATTTATCCTCCTCATTTTGATCCGAATAAAAAATATCCGACATTGTTGTTCTGTGAAGGCGGACCTCAAAGCCCGGTAAGCCAGTTCTGGTCTTACCGTTGGAATATGCAGATTATGGCTGCCAACGATTATATTGTGGTAGCTCCGAACCGTAGGGGCCTTCCCGGTTTTGGTTTAGAATGGAACGAACAGATTAGTGGCGATTATGGGGGCCAGTGTATGAAGGACTATTTTACTGCTATTGACGAAATGGCCAAAGAACCTTTTGTTGATAAGGATCGCTTAGGATGTGTCGGCGCAAGCTTCGGAGGTTTCTCTGTATATTGGTTAGCAGGACATCACAACAAACGCTTTAAAGCCTTTATTGCCCATGATGGTATCTTCAATATGGAAATGCAGTATCTGGAAACGGAAGAAATGTGGTTTGCCAACTGGGATATGGGTGGCGCTTATTGGGAAAAACAGAATGCGACTGCACAACGTACATTTGCCAATTCTCCACATAAATTCGTAGATAAGTGGGATACCCCGATTCTTTGTATACATGGTGAAAAGGATTACCGTATTCTGGCTAATCAGGGAATGGCTGCTTTCAATGCTGCGGTTCTTCGTGGTGTTCCGGCCGAATTACTGATTTATCCGGATGAGAACCATTGGGTGCTGAAACCCCAGAATGGTGTCCTGTGGCAACGTACATTCTTCGAATGGTTGGATATGTGGGTGAAGAAGTAAGAGCCTGGATTAATTAGTAAAGACAAAAAAACAGGGATTAAAAGTTTAAAATTTTTAATCCCTGTTTTTTTATATGCTTGTAAATTATTCAGCAGCTTCGGAAGTCGCTTCGCCAGCTTCTGTTTCCTGAGCCGGTTCTTCAGGTGTGAAATCTGTAATACCGGCTGCGATTAACAGGTTGTACCAGCTAATTAATTTTTTAATGTCGCTCGGATATACGCGTTCGCGGTCGAAGTTCGGAAGCACTTCTGCCAGGTAAGCACGTAATTCATCCGGTTTTGCAGATGAATCGATGGATGCTTTTCCTTCATTCTCCTTATTTTTAATGCTGGTTAATACTTCGTGTAAAGGAACTTCTGCTTCGTCAGTGTAAATGGCGATATCTCCTAATGAGATTACTTTATCTTTTGCGTATGCAGGAACTCTCTTGTTATCAGCCAACGACTCAACAATCAGCATGTTTTTCCCATGGGAAACCAATTTAAACAATCCCGGCTTTCCCGAGATAGACAAAATCGTCTTCAACATAATACTTCGTATTTCTATAGAGTTAAACTTGTAGGCTGCAAATGTACATAAATTTCTTTAGTAGAAAAGCATATAGGTGGAAATCCTAATTATCTTTTTTCCTTAGTTGGTGGATAAATTCTGTGACTTGCGGGAGTAATGCATGCTTGTCGTCATTATAGATGATATAATCGCATTTTTCTTTTTTTATTTCATCAGGCATCTGGCTATTGATGCGGCTTATGATTGCTTCGCGTGAAACCGTATCTCGTTCCAGTGCCCGGCGGATACGTGTTTCCAAGGGGGCATAAACCATAAGGGTTGCATCTACTATCCGGTTAAAACCGGATTCAAATAAAATAGCAGACTCTATAGCACATATGTCAGCCTGTTGCTGTTCCGCCCATTCCTGGAAGTGGCGGTTTACTTCAGGATGGATAATGCCGTTTACCTGTTTTAATTTTTCCTGGTCACCAAAAATATGAGAAGCTAATAAAGGTTTGTTCAGTCCCTCATCCGTATATATTTCTATACCGAACAAGTCTGTAAGCCCTTTGCGGATTATAGGTGAATGAACAGTCAGAAGTTTGCTTTCCGTGTCAGCGATGTACACTGGTACTCCATTTAAGGCCAATAAAGAGGCGACAACGGATTTACCGCTTCCGATACCTCCGGTAATTCCTATTTTAATCATTTTAGTGTTGTACTTGCTCTAAGATAAATTCGATCGAATCGGGGATAATCGTTATTTCATCGACCCAGTCCGGTTTCTTTGTCAACTTTACGGCAAATTTGCCGGATGCGCTTTGGGATAAATCTCCGAATGGAATTTCCACGGCAAAATCATCAGTAGATAACTCTTTGAAACGTGAAAGAGGTACATAGCAACTGATTTTTGCAATCGAAGGGAAAGTCCGTATTGTATAATGAGGAGGTAAATCGGTACAAACAACCGGGATTTCCAATCTTTTTTCCGTGTATTCTTCAATCGGGATACGAATGGTGACATTGGACGGTTCAAAACTTGTACCATCGATCTTTTCCAATTGAAGGTTTTTTGAAATGGTTTTAGTGCCCCCTTTTATTGCAATAAATACGGTTCGTACCTCTTTCAAGGTATCGAGTACAATATCGCTGGCATATACGCTTATGCTACTTGGGGTAACTGTAATATCTCCTGAGACCTTGAAGCCTGCATCCGTTTGGATAGTACCGTTAAAAACAACCGGGATTTCTTTTTTTATCCGTTTACTATAGGACACTTCTATATTCTGAGGTTCAAACCCTACCAGGGAAGTTGTAGCAATGAGCTGTTTCTTTATATCGCTTTCAATATCCTTTTTCCCGATAAGAAGACTTCCGCTTTTTGTCGCTTTGTCTTTTATATCTGCTTCAATCGGGGCAAATGAACGTCCGAAAGTGTAATTTAACAATACACTACCCTTATCCTTTACTTTCACCCTAATTATTTCAGGGGGTGTTTCCGTAAAAGAAATATCAGGAGGGACATTCTTATATTTGACCGGGATATTAATCTCTATTTCATACTCCTGTTGCAGGCTTTGCAATAACCAAAAGCCTAATGATAATAGTACAAAACAAAAGAAGATTAAGGCTTCTTTCCATTTCTGGCGGTGTAGAAAAGCCTTAATCTCCATCCGGACGGTCTTGAATGTTTCTTTTATTTGTCCAAGCCGTGACATTGATTTTGTTATTTACTTTTGTGGTTGAACGTCTTCCGCAGAAGCAAAAACAGAAGTTTTATCTACGCGGATACGTACGCCGTCAGAAATTTCAATTAACATATATGTATCTCCGATTTCTTTAATTTTACCGTAGATACCTCCGGAAGTGATAACTTTATCACCCGTTTTTAAAGCTTCGCGGGCTTTCTGAATTTCTTTTTGCTTCTTTTGCTGCGGGCGAATCATGAAAAAATAAAAAATCGCAACAATAACAACCATCATCAGAATACCTGACCATTGTTGACCTCCTGCAGCAGCCTGGAGTAGAATACTAAGTAAGCTCATACTACTATAATTATAATCATTAATAAGTTAATACCTCATTGATACTAGCACAAATGTAAGTATAATAATTAATCTTTGAGCAATAACTTTTCTTTTTTTAACTCGTTGACAACAGAATCCAAAATACCATTAATAAACGTACCGCTTTTAGGTGTACTGTAATATTTGGCGATATCAATAAATTCGTTTAATGTAACGCTGACAGGAATGCTGGGGAATGTCATAATTTCAGCCAGTGCGACTTGCATAATAATCAGGTCCATATTGGCAATACGTTCTGCTTCCCAGTTTTTCATGTGTTTGCTGATGCGTTCGCGGTAATCCACTCCTTTTAAAAGGGTCTGGCGGAATAGCTTGATGGCAAATGACTGGTCTTCCAGGTCTTTGAACATCGGAAGCAGCTTAAATTTAGCTCCCTCTTCTTCGTGAAACTGTTTAATGCTTTTCAGCACAAATGTTTCAACAATAGAAATATCATCATTCCAATAGATACTTTTATCTTGCAGGTAATCGTCGATTGCCTCATTTCCACAAATCAACTTCTTGAATACAGACCGCCAGAACTCTTTGTCTGTTTCGTAGGAATCATTCGGATTGTTCAGGTATTCGTCATACAATTCTGAAGATAAAATCAGGTCCAGTACCGTTTTTAGGAAATCTTCGTCATTGTCCCAGGAAAGACCTTGTTCCGATACATATTTCTGTAAGGCTTCGTTTTGTTCTACCTGGGCAGCAAAACGGTTATCGATCAGACGTGTGTTCGGATTTAATTCGGCACTTGTCGGCATATACTTGTTCTTTTTGGCATCAAGTGTGCGTTTTTGCAAGTTTGTGATGTCGACAATAAGGAGAAGAAAATAATGATATAAGTCATACGACTTCCTGAGACTGAAAAGCAATTCATTTTCCGCAACTTTGAGGTCGTTGTTTCCATTTTGATAGTAAGAATATACTATCTGTAAAACTTTAATGCGGATTAAAATTCGGTTGATCATCGTTTGAAGGAACTACTTGTTATAAATTTGGCTGCAAAGGTAGTTATTCTTTTTGTAAAACGCTTTGGCTTTGATTAAATTTATATGTGTTAGTTATTCTTTTATAATATTTTTCTCTATTTGTTGTATTTTACTGTGTGTACGTTATTGTTATTTAAAAAAAAATGCACATATTTGATGCAAGTTATGATAACAGGGTTGGATTTTAAGAAAATTTGCTATAATGGAAGAATCGGTGAAGAAAACGCAGGTTGAAGGTGGTGATAAAGAGATATTGTACTCAAAAGCCATTAAAGCAGGTAAAAGGATTTATTATCTGGATGTTAAAAGGAATCTTAAAGACGATCTGTTTTTAGCTATTACCGAAAGCAAAAAGGTACAGTCTAAGAACGGGATGCCGGTTTCTTTTGAAAAGCATAAGATTTTCCTGTATAAGGAGGACTTTGAAAAGTTTATGGAAGGGATGAGTGAAGTGATTGATTATATCAAGGAATGTAATTTAAAAAATGACATATCTGATAATCTTCCTGAAACAGATGAATCCCCGGAAGATAGTTCGGGTGAGATAAAGTTGGACATTAATTTTTAGTCTTATAACATTAAAAGAATAACGGGCTGCTTCAATATTGAAACAGCCCGTTATTTTTATAGGTGTCCTCCTTTTAAAAGGAGGGGCCTATTTTTTGTTGCGGTTACAGCGGGTGGATTGCTTCTGTCGGACAAGCGTCTGCACAAGTTCCGCAATCTGTACACATTTCAGGGTCAATACTGTATTTGTCACCTTCTGAAATTGCTCCTACCGGACATTCGTCAATACAAGTACCGCAAGCGATACAATCGTCACTAATTACGTAAGCCATTTTTATTAACGTTTAAATTGATAACTATTAGTTTGTGCAAAAATAGGATTTTCTTCGCATTAAAAAAATATCTCTCCTTTTATTTTCTGCAAAAAGCGGGATTTTTTACAATACATACCGGGCTTTGTCGTTTACTATGGAAAAAAGGAAAATAGCTTGAAACGTTTTACATTTATTCTCTATTGTCTTTTATTGATTGTGCCGTTATATGTTACTGCACAAAGAAGTAATCATAAGAATTTACCTTATGTGGACTACAAATATTTTCATTTGGGATTCCATATAGGATGCCATATGCAAGATTTGGTATTGACCAATACGGGGGTCGCAACAGACGGGGAAATCTGGTTTGCAGAAGTTTCTTTTTATTCTCCGGGCTTTAGTGTCGGTTTGGTTAGTGATATGTATTTAAATTCTTCTTTCAACCTGCGTTTTATACCTACACTTCACTTTGGGAGTAAAAATATTTCTTTTGTTTGTAGGGAAGAAGGAAATAAAGTTTTTTCTACAAACATCCGTTCTAACTATTTATCTTTTCCGTTAAGTATTAAGTATAATGCATTCAGGATAAAAAATTATCGTCCTTATTTGACCGGGGGTATTTATGGTGCTTTTGATATAGGACGGAAAGAGGAAGATATTATTTTGCTGGCTAAGATGGATTGGGGAATAGAGTTGGGTTTTGGATGTGATATTTATCTTCCCTTTTTCAAATTATGTCCTGAGATAAAATTGAATATAGGGCTTGCGGATTTGCTTATAAGAAAAGAAGGCCTGCAAACAGATAAGGAACGGATTAAATATACCAATGCCTTATCCAAAGCAACTTCCCGGATGATAACTTTTACGTTTAATTTCGAATGAAAAGTTCTATATAAATATAGCAGGCGGGAACGGCAATCATTACACTGTCGAACCGGTCCAGCATACCGCCATGTCCCGGTAATATGTTTCCGGAGTCTTTAACGCCTAAGGTTCGTTTTAGGAGGGACTCTGCCAAGTCTCCCCAAGTACCGAACAATACAACAACGGCAGCTAATCCTAACCATTGGCAATGGCTTATTTCCGGGAAATAATAAGCGAATACCAAAGATGAAGCCAAAGCGAATGTTAATCCTCCGAAGAATCCTTCCCATGACTTTTTAGGAGAAATCCGTTCAAATAATTTTCTTTTTCCAATCATTGAGCCGACAAGATAAGCTCCGGTGTCATCTAACCAGACAAAGATAAATATTGCCATGACAAAGAGTGGCGTATATGCCATTGTGCCGGGAACAGCGCTGATAAAATTCAACATGGAAAAAGAACCGGCACAATATACTTGGGCAAATAGGGTAAATGCCCAGTTATTGATTGGATTGGGTGCTTTATAGTAAAGTTCTGCAATTATAGTGAACAGGATGAATAACAAATAAGGCAGGAATATTTTTCCGTCGGTCAATCCGTTTGCATATGTAAATGTGGCTATGAAAAGATAAATTCCTCCGATTACATTGATGGCACGTTGTAATGTGGCATTTTCATAGTGTTTCATTAATCCGCAAAACTCCCAGATGGTAAGTCCTGTTATGATGCTGAATAATGCAAGAAAAGAATATGAATGGAAACATATGGCACCTGTAAGTACCGCAACAAATATAATACCGGTCAATGCCCGTATAATTAAATTTTTCAACGTTGTGCTATTTTTTATTGATTTATCTGGCTGCAAATATAGTTAATAAATTGATATATTATGTGCTATGTGTTCAAAAAGCCCTATTGTTTGCTTAGGTCTCGGATGGAAAAAGAGGTTGCTCTGCAAAGGGCAACCTCTTTCTTTATGAATTTTAAGTGATATGATTTATTCAGCATTTTCTGCCTTACTGTCATCTTTTGTTTCGACAGAAGTATCACCTGTGTTTTCCTCATTTTCTGAATGAGCTTCTGATTTTGAATGGTTTGCTTTTTCTTGAAGGCTCAGAATCTCTTCGGAACGGGAAATCCAGGCACGTTTACCAAAGATGTGTTCGACATCTTCCGAATAAATAACTTCACGTTCAAGCAAGACCTTGGCAAGCTGGCTGTGCCCTGCTGCATGTTCTTTCAAAATCCGTTTAGCACGTTCGTACTGTTCGTTTACAATGTGTTGCACTTCCCGGTCAATCAGGCGGGCGGTCTCTTCGCTGTAAGGCTTCGTGAATCCCCAGTCCTGACCACTTGAATCATAATAATTCAGGTTGGGCAGACTTTCGCTCATGCCGAAGTAAACAACCATAGCATATGCCTGCTTGGTTACACGTTCCAAGTCATTGGATGCTCCGGTTGATATTTTGCCTAAAACCAGTTCTTCAGCGGCACGTCCGCCTAATGTTGCGCACATTTCGTCCAATAATTGTTCGCGAGTGGTAATCTGTCTTTCTTCCGGCAGATACCAGGCAGCCCCCAATGCTTTTCCTCTGGGGACAATTGTAACTTTAACCAGCGGATTTGCATGTTCAAGCAACCAACTTAATGTTGCATGTCCGGCTTCATGGTTAGCAATGCAGTTGCGTTCATCGGCTGTTGTTATTTTGGTTCGTTTTTCAAGACCTCCGACGATACGGTCTACCGCATTCATGAAATCTTCTTTTTGTACGAACTTCTTTCCGTTTCGGGCGGCAATCAATGCGGCTTCGTTACAAACATTTGCTATATCAGCTCCTGAAAAACCCGGAGTCTGGCGTGCCAGAAATTCAGCATCAACGCTTTCGTCTATTTTAATAGGGCGAAGGTGCACACCGAATATCTCTTTTCGTTCGTTCAGGTCGGGCAATTCCACATGTATCTGACGGTCGAAACGTCCGGCACGTAACAATGCCTTGTCCAGAATATCTGCGCGGTTGGTTGCAGCGAGGATGATGACGCCACTGTTTGAGCCGAAACCGTCCATTTCCGTAAGTAACTGGTTCAATGTGTTTTCCCGTTCATCATTACTGTTCATGTTAACGTTTTTGCCGCGAGCACGACCTACTGCATCGATTTCATCGATAAATACAATACAAGGTGCTTTTTCCTTTGCCTGCCGGAACAGGTCACGAACACGTGAAGCTCCTACGCCGACAAACATTTCGACAAAATCGGAACCGGATAAAGAGAAGAATGGAACGTTTGCTTCTCCTGCCACGGCTTTTGCCAATAACGTTTTACCTGTTCCCGGAGGACCTACAAGCAGGGCGCCTTTCGGAATTTTACCTCCAAGTTCGGTGTATTTTTCCGGGCTTTTAAGGAAAGCGACAATTTCTTCCACTTCCTGCTTGGCTTCGGAGAGCCCGGCAACATCTTTGAATGTAACTTTCCTGTCGTTATCTTTATCAAATAATTGGGCTTTTGCTTTTCCTACGCTGAATACGCCGCCGGGACCTCCACCACTACCGCCGGACATTCTTCTCATCAGGAATATCCAAACAACAATGATTAACAGGATAGGACCGAACGATACCAGAAAATTCCAGATCGCATCGTCTCCTTCCTCAAAGGAAACCTGGGTATCGATGTGATTATTGGCTACCGCTTTATCATAAAAATCGGAAAATTTATCAGCCGAAGGTATTTTGACAAAAATCTTCGGGTTGGTTCCCAGTGTTGTACTGTCTTTTTTGAATACTAATCCTTTGTATTCACTTTTTACACCTGCTTCAACCAGATTTTTTTTATTGTATACGACCATTTTGTCGAATACATTTTCCTGGGCAAGTTTTTGAAATTCGGTCCAGCCGATTTCTTTAGATGTCGAAGAATCGTTTGTCAGATATAATGCAACAAGCATCATAAAGATAATTCCATACATCCAATACAAATTAAACCGGAATATCTTTTGTTTGTTATTCTTCGGTGTTTTATTAAACATGTCGTTTTTATTTTCCATACTTGATTGCTCTCTACTGTTAATACCGGTTGTCAGTCGAGATCCGGTATTTGGGTCACTTTGGCATCGGACCAAAGATATTCCAAATTATAGAACTCACGTTTTTCCGGTACGAATATGTGCACAAGAACCGTGCCATAATCCATCCCTATCCATTCGGCACGTTGTGTACCATCTGTAGATAATGGCTTTTCTCCCGCATTTTTGCGGGCAAAATCCCATACTGAGTCAGAAAGTGCAGCGACCTGGGTGGGGGTATTCCCTTCACAAATTACCATGTATTGGCAAATGGAACCTGGAAGTTGGGTTAAATCTACGGTTACAATATGCTTGCCTTTCTTTTCCTGAAGGCCTTCAATAATTGTTTTTACTAAAGTTTCTGTTTGATCCATCTAATTTTTATATTCAATAAAATCTATGAAGTTGCAAATATACTTTTAAATTTATTATGCGCATGATTTCTTGATATTAATATATGTATATCATCGCTATTTTGAAAACAACGGCATCCGGAAAATGTTTATCCTGCAAATTTTTTTTGAAAGATTGTTTGTACGTTTTGAAAAAGTGTATACCTTTGCACTCGCTAACAAGGAGGTTGGTAAACTTATTTTAAATTGTTCAATGGTGTAATGGTAGCACAACAGATTCTGGTCCTGTTAGTCCAGGTTCGAGCCCTGGTTGAACAACAAAAAAAGAAATAAGTGATTTTAATTAAACAATATTGTTCAATGGTGTAATGGTAGCACAACAGATTCTGGTCCTGTTAGTCCAAGTTCGAGCCTTGGTTGAACAACAAAAAAGTCCGTCATTCTTCTGAATGACGGACTTTTTTGTTATACATTATGTTCTTGGGGTTTATTCATGCCTTTCTTTTTTTTAATCGACCCGATGTTTTCCGGAAATCATCCCGATGAAATATACTTTTGATTTATATTAATATTAAAAATGATAGTTGTTGAATTTAAAAATGATAGTTATTGAAATTATTTTTTATAATTGTCAAAACTATATTTTGTCGGTATGAAATTGGTGAAAAATGCTGTTGAATTAAAAAAAGCTCCTGATCGTATTTTTATATCGAGAGGAGCTTTTTTGAGTTTGTATTTTAAGGTGTTCACTTATTTATATTTTATCCATTTCAGCATCTCTTTGATATTCGGTTTTTTTCCATACATAAGGATGCCGATACGGTAAATTTTAGCTGATACCCAAACAATTAAAATTGCTGTAGCGAACAGTAAAACGAAAGACAGGACTATTTCCCATAGGGGAATATCGAATGGCATACGTACCATCATAACAATGGGTGAAGTAAATGGTATCATCGAGCACCAGAATGCGAGCGGCCCATCCGGGTTGTTCATACTGTAGATACCGGCATAAAGGCTGAATGCCATTAATAACATTATGGGTGTCATGAATTGTGAAGCATCTTCCTGTTGTTCCAAAGCACTTCCGATAGCTGCGAAAAGTGCCGCATATAATAAATAACCTCCAATAAAGTAGAGAACAAAAGAACTACCTATCATTCCGAAATTGATAGAATTGATGATGTCTTGTATGCCTGTGTTTATGCCGGGAGTATTTGTAACTGCATCTCCGATTCCTTGTGTAGCCATTTGGGCTGCTATAATATCTTCAGGTGAGGTGCTTCCTCCAAGGAAAAATAAGCTTCCGGCAATTAGAATGGAGGTCAGTATCCCCCAGATAAATATTTGTGTCAGCCCTACAAATCCAATGCCGATAATTTTCCCCATCATTAAATCGAATGGTTTCACGGATGAAATCATGACTTCAATAATTCGATTATTTTTTTCTTCCATAACACCCTGCATCACCATGTTGCCATACATAATGATAAACATATAGATTATGAAAGTAAGGACCATGCCTAAAACAGATGCCACTTCTGCAGATGTGCTTTTCTCACTGCCATCGTTATCCCATTTGATTGTTTTGATATTAAAATTAATCTTGCTCTCCTCTATAATTTGTTTGAGGTTGTCGATGTTATAGGATGCCAGTTTCTCATCTTTCAGGAAATCGGATAAAGTTCTGTCTATTGTATTTTTTAATCCTAGAGGAATTTGTTTGTCAGAGTAGAGAGTCGCTGCTGTTGGGGTTTTCAACAAATCATCGGTGATGTTCAGGAAGGCAAAAATTTCTTTATCCGGATTGTTTTTATAATCTTCCAGGCTCTTGCTTTCTTCTGTTATGAACTTATATTCTTCCGTACTTTTAAATAGAGGAGCATATTTACCTGTTGTATCGAAAATGGCAATTTGTTTTGTATCGCTGCCTTTGATGGTGGATAACCATAAAGGGACGAAAACCAGTGCGGCAAATAAAAATGGGGTCAGGAGAGTCAATAGTAAAAAAGACTTTTTACTTACTCTGCGAAGATACTCTCTTTTTATGATTAGTCCTATCTTGTTCATATTTGTGTAGCGTTTGTACCGGATACGGTGTTAATAAATATATCATTCATGGATGGAATTTCTTCAACAAAAGAAATAATTTCGGCTTGTGCGGCTAATGTGGCTAATAAAGAAGAATTGGAAATGTTTTTTTCCTTATGTATTCTTAATTCGCTGACGCCGGCTTTATTTTTTTCTTCCAATATGGAAAACATTTCGGAAACAGGTTGGATATTGTTTGTTTCAGTTTGAGTCCGGATAATGAAATTATTCGTTTTAAAACGGTTTCTGACTTCTGTGACATTTCCTGACAATACGACTTGTGAGCGGTTGATTAAAGCAATATTGTCACAAATCTCTTCTACGGATGCCATGTTGTGTGTTGAAAATATAATAGTATGACCGGCTTCTTTCAATTCAAGTATTTCTTTTTTCAGGAGTTCTGCATTTACAGGGTCGAATCCGCTGAACGGTTCATCAAAAATGAGTAGTTTAGGCTCATGGATAATGGTTGTAATAAATTGAATTTTTTGTTGCATGCCTTTTGAGAGTTCTTCCAGTTTCTTGTTCCACCAAGGCATGATATCGAATTTTTCAAACCAAATAGTTAGGCGTTTGCGTGCATCGGCATATGAGAGGCCTTTCAATTGAGCCAGGTAAATAGCTTGTTCGCCGACTTTCATCTTTTTGTACAGTCCCCGTTCTTCCGGCAGGTAACCAATTTGGAAAATGTCTTCCGGTTGTGATTCGTGCCCGTTAAAATAGACTTTACCGCTATCGGGGGCAGTAATGCGGTTAATGATACGGATCAATGTGGTTTTTCCGGCTCCATTGGGTCCCAGTAATCCGAAAATCTGTCCTTCCGGAACCTGGATACTGACTCTGTTCAGTGCAAGATGATTGGCGTATTGTTTGACTACATCTTCTGTTTCTAAAAAGTTCATAAGTATAAATTTGTCGTTACATTTTTAATATAATTCTTTCTCCCAGTTCTTTGCTCAACGCATTTTTTATTTCGTTCAGCTCAGTCAATCTTTTCATTATTTCAAATATTCGAGTCATGTTTTCATCTTCATTTTTTTGCATCTCTTTCAGTAGACCCATTTGTTCCTTTATTTGGTGGGATACATAAGCATCTTTGAATGCATATATTCCGCGTAATACGATCTGATCCAGTTTATCTTCTTCCTGTTCCAACTCCCTGTATTTGGAGTGATATTTGCTAAGCTGGTATTTCTCACTGATAAGTTCGGCTGTCAGGCGGCTGACGGCCAGGTCCGGATGGGCGAGGAAATAACGGCTGGCAACAAAGCCTTTACTCTTACAATGTTCGGTAGCTTCCTCCATCATGTTTCTAAATAAAGGTGTATAAAAAGTTAAATCATCCCTTTCAAGCTCTTCACGGATATATTCGGCTACACGGATGATAACTTCTTCATTTGTCTCTTCATCTACAAATTGGAACAAGACCTGTTCTCCATAACGTACAATGTAACGTAACAAAATCAGTTCGTATACTTCATAGGGTGAACGCTTCGGTTTTGTTGATATGGAAGCTATCGGCGGTGGAGGTACAGGACCTGCTTCTTCGACCGGATATTCTTCCGGCGGAGGAGGCGGAATGTTATTGTCGGGTAGATTTGTGTAATCCGGTTCCTGATAAGTCTCCTCCTGATAAGGCTGGTACCCGGAAATTTCCGGATATTTCGGGGTGGATATGTTTGACGGAATAACAGAAGATGCAGGAGGTGCTTGTTTTTCCTTTTTATTCAGGATAATTTTATTGACTTCGTTCAATAACAATTTTTCGTCAATTTCCATCATACCGCTGCATTCCCGTATATATAATGAACGGGTAACATCATCCGGTATGATAGCAACGGTACGGATAATGTCTGCTATCAGAGCCGACCGTTTTACCGGGTCATCTCCCGCATCATCCAGAAGCAGGCGGGTTTTAAAACGGATAAAGTCTGTTTCATTCTTTTGAATGAATTCGATGAACTGGCTGGCATTATGCTTGCGGGCAAATGAGTCCGGGTCCTCGCCATCCGGTAGAAGAACCACTTTTACATTCATACCATCTTCCAGCAGCAGGTCTATACCTCGTAAAGCGGCTTTGATACCGGCAGCATCGCCGTCATAAAGAACAGTTATATTACTTGTAAAACGATGTATCAGCCTGATTTGCCCTTGAGTAAGAGCAGTCCCGGATGAGGCAACGACATTTTCTACACCAGCCTGATGCATGGAAATAACATCCGTGTATCCCTCAACCAGAAAGCACCGGTCTGCTTTGACTATCGCCTGTTTGGCGAAAAATATACCATATAGTTCATTACTTTTATGGTATATTTCACTTTCGGGAGAGTTTACATATTTGGCTGTTTTTTCATCCTTTTTTAATATACGTCCACCGAAAGCAACAACTTTCCCGCTAAGCGTATGAACAGGGAAGATAACACGCCCACGAAAACGGTCGTTAACGTTACCATTATCATAAGAGATAATTAATCCCGTTTTTTCCAGGAAATCTTTCTTGTAACCGTTTTTAATCGCTTCTTTATATAGGGCATCCCGTTTGTCGAGGCTGTATCCCAATTGAAATTTTCGGATAGTGTCTTCCCTGAAACCTCGTTCCGCAAAATAGCGAAGTCCTACGGTTTTTCCTTCTGTATGTTCGTAAAGTTGGGTCGTGAAATATTTTTGTGCCCAACTGTTTACAATCAGCATACTTTCACGGTCACTACGGATTTGTTTTTCTTTATCCGAAAGTTCCCGCTCCTGTATTTCAATATTGTATTTTTTTGCGAGGAAACGCAGGGCATCGAAGTAGGTAAGCTGTTCATGCTTCATTATAAAGTGAACAGCAGTTCCACCTTCTCCACATGCAAAACATTTACAGATATTCTTCGCAGGTGAAACATAAAAAGAAGGTGTTTTGTCTGTATGGAACGGACATAGTCCTACATAGTTTACTCCTCGTTTTCGCAGGGTAACGAATTCGGAAACAACATCTACTATATTAGCTGCATCCAGTATCCGGTCTATGGTAGGTTGATCAATCATTCAGGCTCTTGTTATATTAATGAGGCAAATGTAGTATTATTTTCCTAATCTGGCTCTAAGGTTTAGTTTAAGAACCGATACAAGATTGTGGTTTTCTGTTAAATCAAAGACGCTGTTTGTTTAATCGGGGAATAGTAGTATTTTTGTAGAAGAGTTAGTGTTTTTGTCTATTGGCGGTATATCCGTTATGTATTGTGTTTTTTAGAGTAATGTATTATGAAAACAAAAGAAAAAGACCAAGATGTGAAAAAAAACAGGTTCAATGAGAAACCGACAGTAGAAACCATAGAGATAGAATTGGATAGGGCTATCTTCGACGGATGTACTCCGGATTTTGAAGAAGGAGAAAAATGGTAGCTGATATGGGGTTAAACAGTAAGGAATACCTCTATACTGTAGCCGGACATTCTTTTAAAATTGTACTCAAAGGGGAAAATAACTTTTCTGATAATTTGTTCTTGTCATATAAACCATTCTTAAGCCAAGATAGTAATTCCGGCTTATTATTCTCCGTTTCAATGAAATTGGAGGATTTAAGGAATGTTGATTTGCATATAACGGAACATATCGGAATCTTTTCCGGCGACCATGGAACAATAAAAGTGTGTAGATATGAAGATGGATATCATTTTGAATGTTTCGTCCCAGGCAATGAAAAGAATGAAGAATTGTGTGCTATACTGCGGACTTCCATGGATTTTAGGGAATCGAATGCGTTTATTACATCCTTTTCCCGTTATTCGGAATATGCTCTGACCAGTTGTTTAATGATGCTTTATGCCTTTACTTCATCTCGTTATCAGACTCTTTTGGTTCATGCTTCTGCTATTATGTATGAGAACCGAGGGGTTATTTTTTTAGGGAAAAGCGGTACGGGAAAAAGTACGCATAGTCGTTTATGGTTGGATAATTTTATGGGTGCGGAACTGTTGAATGATGATAATCCCATTTTAAGGATTATAGATGGACAAGTATGGGTTTTTGGTTCTCCCTGGAGTGGAAAAACCCCTTGTTATAAAAATCAGAGTTTTCCTTTGGAGGCAATTGTCCGTTTGTGGCAAAGAACGGATAATTCAATGAAACCGCTTCGTCCGGTTGAAGCAATGGCAGCCTTATTACCAACAGCTTCTTGTTTGCCTTGTGTTGAAGAGATACAACAGAATGTATTAGGAACGGTAGAAGCCATTATCGGAAAAACAGCTTTCTATGCTCTTTTTTGCAGGGCGGATAAAGCGGCAGCGATGCTTTGCCATAAAACGATTGTCCGATGAAACGGATTTGTGTGTCGAATGATGTTTTGTTGGGTGAAGTGGCATATCTTTTAAAAACCGGAGGATCGGTTACTTTTCGTGTGAAAGGGAATAGTATGCGTCCGTTATTATATGGTGAAAAAGATAAGGTGATTTTAATTCCTCCGGTAGCCGTGAAACAAGGAGATCTGGTATTGGCTCGTTTACATGCCGGAAACTATGTCTTGCACAGGATTATGCAAATTCAAGGAGATAGGTTGACCTTGATGGGAGACGGTAATCTTATAGGAAAGGAATACTGTAATATGGATAATTTGGTAGGGAAAGTAGAAGCTGTTATAAAGAAGGACAAAACAATTTATTGTTCCGATTGGAAATGGAAAACAACTTCATTTTTATGGGTGAAACTTTTGCCTATCCGTCGTTACTTATTAAAAATAATCAGATGAAACAGATTAAAGGATTTGAATTGAGAAATATAGCCGGTGAACATGTGGTGGTTGCTACCGGTAAGGACAATATTGATTTTAGCCGTATAATTAGCATGAATGCAACTTCTGCCTGGTTATGGCAAGCTGTAGAGGGGATATCTTTTGATGCCGGGATGCTTTGTGATTTGCTTACAACTCGTTATGATGTGGATATATCTGTAGCTTTAACAGATGCGGAAGAGTTACTTGAACGCTGGTTGGCAGCAGGGATTATAACGAAAGACTGAGAATAGATAGATTAACCCTTAACATCTTCCGACTTTTTTATAATGTTCGGGGGAATAGCTTCTTTGTGTATGATAGTATATGAACAATTTTTTGCCTTGCTTCGTGCTGGGCTCTATCCGGATTTGCATCTTGATCTGTATTTGTTTCCGGTAGGACATACGGATTGGAATACTTTATTCCGGTTGGCTAAACAACAAGCTGTTACCGGCATTACTTTCGATGGGCTGTCCAAACTACCAGTGGAATACCAACCGGATGTTAAGTTAAAAATGCAATGGTATTCGTTTGTTGTGCGTATAGAGCAATCCAATGAGCTAGTAAATGACAGGCTTTGTTCTCTTTTTTCTCTATATAAAAGCCGTGGGTTAAATCCCGTTTTGCTCAAAGGGCAAGGGGTTGCCCAGAATTATCCTATTCCTTTGCATAGGCAGTGCGGAGATATAGATATTTATGTTGGTACTCAAGATTTTGACAAGGCAAATTGTATCGCACATGAATTGGATATCCGTGATTATGAGGAGGGAATAACAGAACATCACAGCCATTTTAAATGGCAGGGAGTTGACGTGGAAAATCATCGTATCCCTGCTGTATTGTTCGGACGAAAATTAATTCGGTCTTTTAATAAACATTTGAAAGAATGGTATCCCGGTCTTTCTCAAACGGCAGTTATCCATACATCAGATATAGCTGTTCCCCCTGCTGCGTTTGATGCTGTTTTTTTATTCCTGCATTTTTATACCCATTTTGTATTAAACGGAGTAGGCATACGCCAGGTTTGTGACTGGGTGATGTTGTTGCATAAACATCGTCCGTTTGTAACAGATGTGCTGGGTTTTGATATGGAATGGCAAACGTTTGGATATATAGCAGTTCGTTATTTGGGACTACCGGAGAAGGAGATGCCTTATTATACAGATAAATACAGTGATAAAGCAAAAAGAGTAGTAGAACTTATTCTGAAAGATGGAAATTTCGGAAAGAATAATACTTCAGTATTTTTAGACCGCCCTCAAGGGTATTGGAGTGGAAAGTTGTTTTCGTTTAAATATGTATTGCAACGGTTGTGGAAAATGCTCCGGATTTTTCCGTCTTCGTCATTGCGGTACTTTTTCGGGTATAAATTAAAAATGTCAATAGGTACTATTTTGAAAGATAAATTGTAATGATTAACTGGCTTTTATATAACACAATAGGGATACGTAACCGGTTGGTTTTACGTATAAGCATTGGGGTATTACAAATTTTTGCATCCCTTGCGTTTGTGTGGGCAAGTAAAAGAGTTATCGACATTGCAACTGGCATACAGGAAGGGGAATTGGGTAAAGGAATTTTTTTGATGGTTACAGCCATTACGGTTGAAATTGGAGCCAGTAGTTTAGGTTCCCGTATGGAAAAGCTTTTAACCCTAAACGTTCAAAATAAACTTCGTTTTCGTTTGTTCCGGCATTTGTTGGTTGTGAAGTGGGGGGGGAGAGACGTTTTTCATTCCGGTGATACAATGAATCGATTGGAGCGTGATGTGAAAGATGTAGGTGATTTTGTTTCAGTATCTTTCCCTTCCTTGATAATTACTATAGTGCAGTTTACTGCGTCTTTCTTTTATCTTTTTAGACTAAATCACCATTTAGCCTGTGTGATGGTGGGCATAATTCCATTTTTTTTGCTGATAAGTAAATTATATGTGAAAAAGATGAAGCAGTTGACTCATGAAGTACGTTCTACAGAGGGAAATATCCAGTCTTTTATTCAAGAGAATTTACAGAATAAATTAGTTGTAAAAACTTTGGGTATGGAATTTATTCAGACCGGACGATTATTGGATGTACAGGCATTGTTGCGAAAACAAGTTGTACGGCAAACGAATTATTCCCTTTATTCCAAAGTTTTGATAAGTGCAGGTTTTGCTTGTGGCTATTTGACCGCTTTTGTATGGGGGGCTACCGGACTTTATTCCGGAACAATAACTTATGGAATGATGACGGCTTTTTTACAATTGGTAGGCCAGATACAGCGGCCTATTGTACAATTGGCATCTCTCGTTCCTGTTTGTATTTCTACATCGACAGCTGTCGAACGTTTACGGGATTTGGAAAATCAGGAAGAAGAACCGGTTGAATCCAAAGTGGAGGTAGAAGATCCGATTGGCATCCGATTACAGGATATTTCTTTTGCTTACACCTCTGAAGGGCGAAAAGTAATGAAAGAATTTAGTTATGATTTTCCTCCAGGTAGCCGTACTGCTATTTTGGGAGAAACGGGGGCTGGAAAAACAACATTGATACGTCTGTTATTGGGGTTGATTACTCCGGATAACGGGAATATTTATTTGTATGATAAAATAGGGCAGGTAGTTCCTGTATCATCTGCTACCCGTACTAGTTTTACTTATATCCCGCAAGGTAATACTTTATTGAGCGGAACTATCAGGGATAATTTATTATTGGGAAATCCGGAAGCAGATGATGAACAATTAAAGGAAGTTCTTCATATTGCTGTTGCAGATTTTGTTTTTGATTTACCGGGTGGATTAGATACGATTTGTGGAGAGAAGGGCAGTACTTTGTCGGAAGGCCAGGCCCAACGAATTGCTATTGCCCGTTCATTGTTGTCCAAAGGAACTGTTTATTTACTGGATGAGGTTACTTCCGCTTTGGATAATGTAACGGAACAAATTTTATTGGAAAGAATCAATACCTATAGCCGGGGAAAAACTTTATTGTTTGTCACCCATCGGCAGAAAATACTTGCTTATTGCGACCAAATATTGACAATGAATAGAGAATATTGAATCGGATAATTTTATCTATTTTCTATAAATGTTTTATCTTTGCGGCAGATAAACGTAAAGCTATGATGGTCAGAGTCTTTTTTATGCTGGCATTGTCTTTGATTTTTAATGCTTGTAATGGTCAGCAACAAGCAAAAACAACTCAGGAAAGCACGCCGGAACGTACTTTTGAAATGGTATCTGTCCCCAGTATGATAACAGATCCGCAAGAACGTGCAGAATATCTTTCCAAACATTATTGGGATAAGTTTGATTTTAAAGATACGACTTTAACACATCTCCCCGAAGTAACGGAACAAGCATTGACTAATTTCATAGATATAATGAAATATGTATCGCCGGAAACAGCATCGGTATCCATAAAGGGTATGATGGGAAAAGCTGAAGCTGATAGTACAATGTTTGCTTATTTCTCAAATTTGTATGAAAAATATTTGTATGATCCCAATTCTCCAATGAGAAATGAAGAATTATATATCAGTGTATTGGAAAAAATATTGGAATCTCCTGTTCTGGATGAGGTAAATAAGATACGTCCTGCTCATTTGCTCGAATTGGCAAAAAAGAACAGGGTAGGGGAAAAGGCTATAAATTTTACTTATACAATGGCTAATGGGCAATCGGGGACATTATACAATGTAAAGGCAGATTATCTTTTATTGTTTTTCTATAATCCTGGATGTGAGGCATGTAAAGAAATTATAGAACAGTTGACAACATCTTCTCTTCTGGCAGATCTTCTCAAAAATAAAAAAATAAAAATACTGGCTGTTTATCCGGACGAAGATTTGGCAGCATGGAAAGATTATGTATCCCATATTCCTTCAACTTGGATTAATTCATATGATAAGTCTGTTAGTCTGAAGAATGATGAGATTTATGATTTGAAGGCAATACCAACTCTTTATTTGTTGGATGCGGATAAAAAAGTTATTTTGAAAGATGCGACATTTAATCAAGTAGAAGAATTTTTACAATACAAACTTTACAAGTAAAAAGAAAATGAAACTAAGAACAGTTTTTTTATCTATGTCCCTGATTTTAGGGATTGGCATGGGAGCTTCCGCTCAGTTTAAGATTGGTAATAAGACAATCAATACTAAAAAAATCGTAGGGGCTGCCTCGGATGTGGCAAAAGCAGTTACTTTATCAGATGCTGATGTTGCAGCCATGGCTAAGGAGTATATAGCGTGGATGGATACTCATAATGAAGTGGCTGGTCCGGATACAGAAATGGGGCAACGCTTGGAAAATCTGACTAAAGACATCAAAGTGGATGGCCTGAATTTGAATTTTAAAGTTTATAATGTAATAGACGTGAATGCTTTTGCCTGTGGGGATGGAAGTGTGCGTGTATGCGGAGGACTAATGGAACTGATGAGCGATAATGAAGTGTTGGCTGTTATCGGTCATGAGATCGGTCATGTGTTGCATACAGACTCGAAAGATGCAATGAAACAAGCTTATTTGACTTCTGCTGCGAAAAATGCAGCCGGAGCAGCAAGTAATACTGTAGCAAACTTAACCGATTCCCAACTTGGAAGTATGGTGGAAGCGCTTGCCGGTGCACAATATTCCCAGAAACAGGAAAATGCAGCTGATGATTACGGTTTTGAATTTAGTATAGCAAACGGATTCGATGCATATAGTATGCATGACGCTTTGAAAAAATTATTGGATTTAAGTAGTGATGCGCCTAAGTCATCTAAATTCCGCCAATTATTTTCCAGTCATCCTGAGACTCAGAAACGCGTGGAGCGGATGAAAGAAAAAGCGGATGAGTACGCAAAGAATAATTAAAGATAAATCGTTAACGCCCTTTAATAGGTGACGATTAATTGTAAAATAATCTTAAATTCGTAAGGTTTATACAGTGAAAGCATGTTTTATAACATAAAAGTGCTTATGTTTGCACTGTGTTTTTCATGGTATTAGATTTAAGGTTAGCAATGAAGATTGGCTGTCTGTGATAGATAGCCTTTTTTTGTGTTTATATATTCCGAAATAATATATACTTTTGTCTATGGACTAAAAATCTGAATGAAGTGGATACAAGAATTAAATTACGTGTGCAGGGATTGACAAACAGCCAGATACAATCAGGCGCTTATGCTTTGATTTTGGCAGAAGAGCAAGGTCCTCGTCGCATTCCTATTATTGTTGGAACATCTGAGGCTCAATCTATAGCGATCGCATTAGAACATATAACCCCTCCTCGTCCTTTGACTCATGACTTGTTTGCGACTTTTGCACAGGCGTTCGGTATCCGTTTGCGTGAAGTTTTCATTTATAAATTTGAGGATGGAGTTTTTTATTCGGAACTATTGTTTGACAACGGGCAGGAACCGGTTCGTTTGGATTCAAGAACATCCGATGCGATAGCAATAGCTTTGCGTGTAAAGTGTGATATCTATACAACTCCCGAGATTGTGGAAGAATGTGGCGTGGTGCTGGAGGATGTCACTGTAACGGAAGAGAAAAAAGAAGAAGATTCGATTCTGGATTTGGAACCGGAGGATATAAAGGATGAGGCTGTATTGAAAAAATGGCTTTCTCTCATTGGAAAAGATGAGTTGAAAGTTCGTTTGGAAGAGGCTATTTCTGAAGAAAATTATGAATATGCCAAAATGTACAAGGATGAGATACGGAGGCGTGAAGAGGAAGGGAACTCTATATGATAGAGCAATCGGTAGGTTTTAGTTTGGAGTCTTTATTACGTGGTATATTAGGAATTGCAACCATTTTGGGAGTAGCTTATTTGCTAAGTTATAACCGGAAACGAATTGATTGGAAATTAGTTGCAGGAGGACTTTTCCTGCAGATTGTTTTTGCACTGGCTGTTTTGTATATACCGGTGATAGGCGTTGTTTTTGAATATATGGGAAAAGTTTTTATCAAATTAATGGACTTTACCCAGGAAGGTGTGAAATTTCTTTTAGGACCACTGATTGCTAATAGTAAGGGTTTTATTTTTCTTTTAAATTCATTGCCTGTCGTTATATTTTTCTCCGCATTAGTTTCTTTGTTTTATCATTGGGGAATTATACAGCGGGTAGTAGGGGCTTTTGCCTGGTTACTGCGGAAAGTTATGAATATTTCGGGGGCGGAAGGGTTGGTCGTTTCCGGAAATGTATTCTTAGGTATGACCGAGTCTCCTGTATTGATTAAGAACTATTTGCCTTCAATGACCAAATCTGAATTGTTTTTGGTGATGGTGGCAGGTATGGGCACTATAGCTGGTACGGTAATGGGTACTTATATAGGTATGTTGGCTGGTGGAGATCCCGTAGCCCGTATATTGTTTGCAAAACATTTACTTTCAGCATCCTTGATGGCGGTGCCGGGTTCTATTGTTCTTGCTAAAATACTTTGTCCTCAAACGGAAGCCGTAGAAAATGTTTCTATAAAAATGGGAGCAAAAAGTACACATTCGACCGTATTGGAAGCTTTGGCTTCCGGAACTTCTATAGGAGTGAAGTTATTAGTGAATATTGCCGCTTTGTTGCTGGTATTCATTGCTTTCGTCGCACTTGCCAATTATATATTGGATGATATCATAGGGCATTATACCGGTCTAAACGACTGGATTATAATGATAACGGATGGTAAAGCTCAGGGATTAACATTTCAATTTATTCTGGGTGTCCTGCTTTCTCCTTTTATGTGGTTGATAGGAGTGCCTTATCAGGATATGATGTTAGTTGGTTCTCTGTTAGGCATAAAAACGATATTGAATGAGTTTGTTGCATATTTCCAGCTACAAGAGTGGAGAGATGCGGGTTTGTTTATGTATCAGAAATCAGTATTGATGTCCACCTATATATTATGTGGATTCGCAAATATATCATCCATAGGTATATTGTTGGGAGGATTGGGAGTATTGGCTCCGGAAAAAAAGGAACTGATTGCCCGTTTAGGTATACCTTCCATGATTGCCGGAGCATTGGTCTCTGTTTTGTCTGCCACGATTATAGGGATGATATTAGGTTAAAATAAAAAATAAACAAATAATTAGCTGTGCAAATATTTTATACACCAGATATTGCTGTAAATTCCGAATTGCCGGAAGAAGAAGCCGGACATTGTATACGTGTACTGCGCTTGACGGAAGGAGATGAGATTTTATTAACTGACGGGAAAGGTTCTTTTTATAAGGCTGCTATCAGTCGCGCGCATCCCAAGCATTGTGAAGTATCTATACTGGAAAGCTGGAGGCAACCGGCTTTATGGAATGGCCGGATTCATGTAGCGGTAGCTCCTACCAAAAATATGGATCGAATGGAATGGTTTGCCGAGAAAGCAACGGAAATTGGAATTGATGCCATCACTTGTCTGCATTGCCGTTTTTCCGAGCGAAAAGAAGTGAAAACATCCCGGCTGGAAAAGATATTGATTAGTGCTATGAAACAATCGCAGAAGGCAACTTTGCCTCAGTTGGAAGGTATGACTGATTTTAAGGCATTTGTAGGTCGTTCTTTTAAAGGACGTAAATTTATAGCCCATTGTGAAGATGGCAAGAAGACCTTATTAAAACAAGCGTATCATCCGGGAGAAGATGTTCTGGTGTTGATAGGTCCGGAAGGCGACTTCAGTCCGGAAGAAATCCATTTGGCACTGGAGAATGGTTTTGAGCCGATTTCATTAGGAGAAAGCCGGTTAAGAACAGAGACTGCGGCATTAGTCGCTTGCCATACAATACATGTATTGAACGAATAATACTTTTTTTCCTAAAAAGAATACGTTGCCAAATGAGTGTTTTTTTTAGATTGTTTTGCCGATATATGAATTATCTCACCAATTTTGTTTTTCTTTGCGGAAAAATTCAGACTCGTGAATCTCATTATAGAACAAGGAAACACTTCATCGAAAGTTGCTGTCTACAATAAGTGGCATATGGAAGCTTCTTTTGTTTTCAAAAAATTCGATGTGGATGTCATATCTTCCCTGTGGGAGAAATATCCGTTGACACGGGGTATTTTTTCGTCGGTTATAAATACTGATGATAATCTGATAGCCTATCTGAAAGGGAAACTTCAGTATTTTGTGTTTTTGGATGAAACAGTACCATTACCGATTACCGTACAATATAAAACTCCCCATACATTAGGTAGAGACCGTTTGGCTGCAGCTGTAGGTGCTAACTATCTGCAGCCGGGAAAGGATTTGTTGGTTATTGATGCGGGGACGGCTATTACATATGAATTGATTGAAGCATCCGGAACTTATGTTGGTGGAAATATCTCTCCGGGGATGACTACCCGTTTCAGAGCTTTAAATCATTTTACAAAAAAATTGCCATTGGTTTCGGAACCAGAGCATGTCCCTTTGGTTGGGACGAATACGGAAACCGCTATTCAGGCGGGTGTTGTGAATGGAATTGTTTGTGAGATGGATGGATATATAGAAATGTTACGACTAAAATATCCTAATCTTTTGGTTTTTTTAACGGGCGGACATTCGTTTTATTTTGAAAGACGATTAAAAAATTCCATCTTTGCAGACATTAATTTAGTGTTGACAGGATTAAACAGAATCTTAGAGTATAATGTTGAAGATTAATAAAGTACTAATAACAAGCGTTCTTATATTCATACAGTTGTCTGTAATGGCACAAAATAATACAAATTCGCCTTATACTCGTTTCGGGTATGGAGAATTGGGAGAACGTTCGTTTGGAGCCGGTCGTGCAATGGGTGGTGTCGGCTATGGATTACGCTCACCGAAGCAAATAAATCCGATGAACCCTGCATCATATAGTTGCATGGACTCCCTTACATTCCTCTTTGATTTTGGAGTGGCAGGACAATTATCCAAGTTTGATGATGGCAATTCCCGTCAAAATAATTTTAATGGGAATGTTGAATATCTGGCATTGCAATTTCCTATTCATCGCCGGATCGCTATGAGTGTGGGTATTTTACCTTATTCTTTTGTCGGTTATAAGTTTGGAGCTGCACGTACATCGAATGGGGTTTCTTACACGGAATCATATGAAGGTACAGGTGGTTTAAGCGATGCGTATGCCGGTATTTCGTTGGATTTGTGGCCAAAACGTTTAGCAGTTGGTGCTAATTTCGGCTTCTTGTTCGGTAATATAAAACATGAACAGGTCGTGTTAATGACAGGTGAGGGATCATCTGCTTATAATACATCGAGAAGTCAGGAAATGAGAGTCCGGGATTTGAAAATGGATTTTGGTATTCAATATACCCATCCGATAAGTAAGACAGAAAGTATTACTTTGGGGTTAGTCTATTCACCTAAAAAGAGTTTGCATGCCAAATCATATAAAATGATTCAAACGTATACATCGAGTGGTTCCGGTGAAGTGATAAGCTCTGATACAATTACCGGGCAGGCGTTTGATTTGCCGAATTCTTATGGGATCGGACTTTCTTATATGAAACAAAATAAATTAACGTTAGCGGCTGATTTTTCTTATGAGAATTGGGAAAAAATGCCTTACTTTGGTGAAGAAGGACGTTTTAATAACAGATATCGTATAGAAGCCGGTGCTGAATATATTCCGAAATTTATGAACAAAGCATATTTCAGCCGGGTTAGATATCGGATGGGTGCTCATTTCGGTAATTCATATTTACGTATGAATCAGACGGAGGCAAATCCAAAAGGAGACAGTTACCATGAATATGGAGTGAGTGTCGGTTTGGGATTACCATTGATTGATAACCGTTCTTTGGTTAATGTCTCTTTCGAATATGTAAAGAAGCAACCGGAAGTAAGAATGAATATGATTGATGAACAGTATTTCCGTTTTACAATAAACTATACATTTAATGAATTCTGGTTCTTCAAGAGTAAAGTAGATTAATCTAAGTGGTTAACTTTAATAGAAAATAAATATGAAGGTAAAAGTATTATTACTTGCTATCGGATGTACCATGATGACATTCGGTGCATATGCTCAGAAAGGAGTTGATAATGGTACACCGTTCGGGTCGGGAGAAGACAGCGTACGTTGTATAACTAATATCAGCTTGTTCGTCCCTTACGCCAAAGCAGGGAATTTTAAAGATGCTTATGAGTTTTGGAAACAGGCTTATGATGAATGCCCCGGAGCGCATAAGGATATATATCTGTATGGTGTAAAAATTATGGGATGGAAGATTGGTAATGAGAAAGATGCTGCTAAGAAAGAGGCTCTCATTAACGATTTGATGACTGTTTATGATAAACGTGTGAAATATTTTGGTAATGACCGCCGTTATGGTAAGGACTGGATTGTTTCCCGTAAAGCTCAGGATTATTTGCAGTGGAAAGGTGAAAATGCTGATCCTAAAGTTATTTATGGTTGGTTGAAAGAAGTAATTGATGAAACGGGTGCTCAGGTAGAACCGTTGGCTCTTTCTCTGTATATGTTTGCTTCATTGAAGATGATGATGGATGATCCGAACCTGAAAGAACAATACATTCAGGATTATTTGAAATGCTCTGCACTCTTAGGGGATCAGATTAAGGCTGCGCAAGCTGCAAATAATGAAAAGGAACTTGCTGCATTGAATGCTTATAAAGGAACTATGGATGCAGGGTTTGCAGGAAGTGGTGCCGCAGATTGTGAAACATTGCAGAATATGTATGCTTCTAAAGTAGAAGAGGCTAAAGACAATCTGCCAGCTCTGAAAGAAATCATTTCTTTGTTGAGACGTGTACGTTGTCAGGAAATCGAGGTGTTCTATGATGCTGCAGCTTATGCTTATAAGCTGGAACCGAGTGCAGATGCAGCTCTTGGTATTGCAAAACAAGCAGTAAAGAACAAAGATTATGATAAAGCTATCCAGTATTTTGAAGAAGCAGCTTCTATGGAAACCGATAATGCTTCAAAAGCAGAAGATTACTATATGATAGCATTGCTTTTATCTGAAAATAACTTGTCAAAATCAAGACAGTATTGTATGAAAGCTATTGAAGCTAATCCGAATTATGGAGCTCCGTATATTCTGATTGGAAACTTATATGCTAAATCGGCTAAATCTGTTTATCCGGATGATGGCGTATTACAAAAAGCAGTTTATTACGCAGCAATCGATAAATTTGAGAAAGCAAAACAAGTTGATCCGAGTGTGGCAGAAGAAGCAAATAAATTAATCGCAGTTTACCGTGCTCATCTTCCCGGATCAGAAGATATATTTATGCACCCTGATTTGGAAAAAGGTAAAGCTTTCACTATCGGTGGTTGGATCGGTGAGCGTGTAACTATCAGATAATTATGATAAGAAACCGATTTCCGGATAAAACGAATAAACAAGGCATAACAACTATCTTTATGGTAGTTGTTATGCTTCTTTTATTAGCAACCTCTTGTGGTGGGGATGTTAAGGAGGTCGTTGTGGTAGCATTTGATCCTGAAAAAAGTTTCACATTAAAAACAACAGATGTTTCCACTCTTATTTCAGATTCCGGTATTACCCGTTACCGTTTAAAAGCAAAAGAGTGGCTTGCTTTTGATAAGGCAAAAGAACCATATTGGTATTTTCCGAAAGGTATTTACGTTGAAAAATTTGATACTTTGTTTCAGACAGAAGCGAGTATCATGGCCGATACGGCCTATAATTACCAGAAGAAACGTCTTTGGAAACTAATCGGAAATGTGAAGGTGGAAAGCCTTGAAGGAAAAAAGTTTGAAACCTCTTTATTATTCTGGGATCAGGATAAAGAAAAAATTTATTCCGATAAATATATACGAATAGAGGAAAAAGATAAAATTATTACAGGGATAGGTTTTGAATCCAATCAGGAGATGACGCAATATAAAATATTTAATTCAACCGGAATATTTCCTGTTAGCGAGACTCCTGCAGATTCTTCAAAAGTGAATAATAATATAACGGATTCACTTGCTATTGAGCCGGATACGGTACGTATAGAGCCTAAAAAGTAAATTTTTAAAGTGAACGCATTAACTTACATATTAATTTCGTTAGCCTTTTCTGCTTTTTTTTCCGGGATGGAAATAGCTTTTATTTCCTCTAATAAGTTGCGATTTGAACTTGATAAAAAAGACAAAAGCCTGACAAGCCGGATTTTAGATATTTTTTACAGCAACCCGAATCAGTTTATTTCGACGATGTTGGTGGGAAATAATATCGCATTGGTTGTTTATGGCTTGCAAATGGCAATAATCCTGGAACCTTTTATTGCCCAAGTCGTGAGTAATGAGGCTTTGATTGTTCTCATTCAATCAATTATATCAACTCTGTTAATCCTATTTACAGGCGAATTTATACCAAAAACTATTTTTAAGCTAAATCCGAACTTTTCACTTAGCTTATTTTCTATACCATTACTTTTTATATATGTGGTCTTATATCCAATATCTAAATGTTCTTCATTACTATCGTTTGTTATATTGAAGTTGATTGGGGTTAAAAATGTTTCAGGGGGAGGGCAACGTACATTAGGAAAAGTAGACCTGGATTTTTTTATTCAGCAAAGTATAGAAGATGCTCCGCAGAATTCAGAAATGGATACTGAGGTTAAGATATTTCAGAATGCACTGGACTTTTCCAATGTTCGTTTACGTGATTGCATAGTGCCACGTACGGAAATTGTTGCTTGTGATAAAACAGCAACATTAGAAGAGCTACGAAGCCGTTTTATAGAAACCGGTTTGTCTAAAATTTTGGTATATAATGACAATATAGATGATATTGTCGGGTATATACATTCATCGGAGATGTTTAAAAATCCGGGAGATTGGACGCAGAATATCAGAAGCGTGTCAATTGTCCCTGAAACAATGGCCGCCAATAAATTGATGAAAGTCCTGATGCAAGACAAAAAAAGCCTGGCGGTAGTAGTGGATGAGTTTGGCGGGACATCAGGTATTGTAACCTTGGAAGATTTGGTGGAGGAAATATTCGGTGAAATAGAGGATGAACACGATATTAAATCTTATGTGGCAAAAAAAATATCGGATAATGAATATTTGCTTTCCGGACGTATGGAAATAGATACACTAAATGAGAAGTTTAGCCTGGAATTGCCGGAATCCGATGATTATGTTACAATCGCGGGATTTATCCTTCATTTTTATCAAAAATTCCCGAAGTTAAACGAGACAATTGAAATAGATAAATATACTTTTAAAATAATCAAAGTTACAGCTACAAAAATTGAATTGGTCCGCATGAAAGTTGCAGACTAATCTTTTTTTTGTATCTTCGTGCCCTTAAAATGGGAATAATAAACTTTTAAAACATATAAAGATAAATGGCTACGCTGGAAAAAATCAGAAGCAAAGCGGGATTGCTGGTTCTTGTAGTCGGACTGGCTTTGTTCGCTTTTATCATCGGAGACTTTTTGAACTCCGGTTCGACTTATTTTAGACAGACTCAGGAAAGAGTTGCTAAAGTAAATGGAGAAGTGATTAAAATTCAGGATTATCAGTCACGTATAGAAGAAATGACTGATATGTATAAGAAGCAAACTGGTTCTGCCAGCCTTCCTGATGAATATCAAAATCAAATCCGCCAGTCCGTATTCGATGAAATGGTACAGGATATTGTTTTGAATGAAGAAGTTGAGCATTTAGGTATGGGAGTTACTCCGGAAGAATTATTTGATATGGTTCAAGGAGAAAATATCTCACCGGTCATTCAACAAATGCCGATGTTTCAGAATCCTCAAACAGGCATGTTTGATAAAGCAGTTCTGCTGAATTTCCTGAAAACAATCGAAGGTACAAGTCTTGCAGGCATGAGTGCAGAACAACAGGCACAGATACAGGAAGCCCGCCAGTTCTGGATGTTCTGGGAAAAGAATATTAAACGCCAGCGTTTGGCACAGAAATATACTACATTATTGGCAAAAGCGGTTTCAGCAAATAAACTGGATGCCAAAGATGCTTTTGAAGGTACGGTAAATAGTTCTGATATTGTATATGCAATGCAGTCATATGCTTCTATTCCAGATTCTACGATCGAAGTGAGTAAAAGTGAAATTGAGAAATTGTACAATCAGCGTAAAGAACTTTTCAAGCAAAAGCCGGCTAAAGTAATCAAATATATATCAGTAGATATTCGTCCGAGTAAAGAAGATTATGATAAAGCAAGTGCTGATATCGAAGCTTTGAAAACCGAATTTGTGGCATCTGACAACGTTGTGGATATTGTAAATGAAAATTCGGAAATACCTTATATGGATGCATTCTTTTCAGAAAAGGCATTAGACCCGGAAATGAAGCAATTTGTAAAAACTGCGACAATAGGAGAGGTTTATGGTCCTGTTTTTGAAAATGATAAATACAGAATGTTCAAATTGGTAGATAAAACAGTTGCTCCTGATTCTGTGAAGATAAGCCATATTATGTTGGTTAATAACGGTAATGAAGCTCAGGCAAAGGCTTTAGCCGATAGTTTGATGACTGTTTTGAAGAATGGTGGTGATTTTGCTGCCCTTGCCAAACAATATTCTGCAGACCAAGCAGCTGAACAAGGTGGTGAATTAGGTTGGTTTACTGAAGCTACTGCATTGCGTGGGGTTAATGAAGAATTTCAGAAAGCCGCATTTTCTACTCCGCTGAACGGATACGCTGTTGTTAAGTCAATGTATGGTACTCATATTTTGAAAGTGACGGATAAAACATCAAATGTTGCGAAGTTTAAAGTAGCCGATATCGATATGACTGTATCTCCAAGTTCAAAGACTTATGGAAATATTTATAATGAATTAAACCAGTTCATTGCTAAGAATAATGACATGAGTAAATTGAATGATGCAGCAAAAGAAGCTGGTTATAATATTATTTCTGATGTTACTGTAACGGCTTCTGACCAGGTTTTGGGTTCTATCAAGAATTCTCGTCCTGTCATTCGTTGGGCATTCCAGAATGATAAAGGGAAAATATCCGAAATCTTTGAATGTGATAATAAATTTGTGATTGCGGCAGTTCAGGGTACTTTGAAAGAAGGTTATCGCTCTGTTGAATCAGTTACTCCGATGTTGAAATCTGAAATTGCAGCTCAGAAGAAGGGCGAAAAGATTTCTCAGGATTTGATTTCAAAGAATTTGACATCTTTGGATGCTTATGCACAGACTATGAATTCTTCAGTAGATTCTGTTAAGTTTATAAGTTTTTCAACCCGCCGTATTGCCGGAATCGGTGTTGAACCGAAATTGAACGCGATGGTTTCATTGGCTCAGAAAGACCAGCTGAGTGCTCCGGTTGCAGGAAATAATGGAGTATACGTATTTAAGGTATATGAACAGAACAAAGATGCGAAGTCTTATGACGAAGCTGCAGAAATTCAGGCTTTAAATGCGTCTAATGGATATCGTTTTAACTTCCAGGCTATCCAGCATCTGGTGGATAATGCAAATATTGAAGATAATCGCATACGTTTTTATTAATGTTTAGAAAGACAGTGTAATCACTCCAAGTATAAGATGAAGCCGCCGGACAAGTTTGTTCGGCGGCTTTTTTGTATCTTTGCCTCATAAAGAAGATTTTGTAAGAATATGAGTGAGAAACGGCGTTTATTGGGAATGACCATTGAAGAACTGAAAGCAGTGGCAGCAGAAGTTGGACTACCGGGATATGCAGCAAAGCAGTTAGCAGACTGGTTGTATAAAAAGAAAGTAACTTCTATTTCTGCTATGACAAATATAGCTGCAGCCAAGCGTTCGGTACTGGAAGAGAAATATGAGATAGGAGCTATTCCTCCTTCTGATTTTATGAAGTCCGTGGATGGCACAATCAAGTATTTATTCCCTGTCGGAGTCGGCAACTTTGTTGAATCGGTTTATATTCCTACAGAAGAGAGGGCAACACTTTGTGTTTCGTCGCAGGTTGGCTGTAAAATGAACTGTCTTTTTTGTATGACGGGGAAACAAGGATTTACAAAAAATCTGACTGCGAATGAAATTTTGAATCAAATACAGTCTTTGCCAGAGTCGGATTCATTGACAAATATCGTTTTTATGGGAATGGGAGAGCCGTTGGATAATGTAGACGAGCTATTTAAAGTTCTTGAGATCTTGACGGCATCTTATGGATATGCCTGGAGTCCCAAGCGAATTACTGTTTCGACGATTGGTGTGGCTAAAGGCTTAAAACGTTTTCTTGATGAAAGCGAATGTCATTTGGCGGTCAGCCTCCATTCTCCCTATCCGGCGGAACGTTTATCTTTGATGCCTGTAGAAAAGGCATTCCCGGCCCGTTCTATAATAGATACAATCAAGCAATATGACTTTACCCACCAACGCCGGGTTTCTTTTGAATATATTGTTTTTAAAAATTTGAATGATAGTGTGCAACATGCAAAGGCCCTATCTTGTTTATTAAATGAGATACCTTGTAGAGTTAACCTGATACGTTTCCATGCAATACCGGGAGTTCCTTTAGAAAGTTCAGATATGAAGAAAATGGAGATATTCAGAGATACTTTAAATGCTTCCGGAGTAGTTTGCACAATTAGGGCTTCACGTGGAGAAGATATTTTTGCTGCCTGTGGAATGCTTTCTACTGCAAAACTGCAACAAAATAAGTAGAAGATATCTCGTGTGAAGTAAAAGAACTATATTTGTATAATTAAAAAATTTAATCGGTATGAAAACACATTCTTTAATAATCAGCTTTGTGATGCTTCTTTTAGTAATGGGAGCATGTAGCTCAGGCCCGGTGATGAGAAATTCAACGGGATTTGCCTATGAGATAGTGGTTGTAATGAATAAAGCTGACTGGGATGCTGCCGCCGGTAAAGCCATCAAAGCCGAATTGACTTCAGATGTACCAGGCTTGCCTCAATCGGAACCTGCTTTTAAAATTACGTATGTAACCCCAGACCAGTTTAACGGTTTGTTGACTTATGTTCGTAATATATTTGTTGTAAATATTAATCCGTCACAATATACAAAGGTCTCTTTGAAATCGGAAAAGAATAAGTATGCCAAGAACCAGATGGTTCTGGTTATGTCTTCTCCTTCTGCCGATGCTATTACTGCGTATGTAGCGGAACATCCGAGAGATATTGTGGACTTTTTCAATAAATGTGAGACAGACCGTACGGTAAGCCAATTGCAGAAGGATTATAGCTCGGTTGTCATGGACCATGTCAAAAGAGATTTTGGAATCGAATTGAAGGTTCCTGCTAATATGACTTATTATCGTGATACAACCGGATTTTTCTGGGCATCTAATAATGCAAAAACCGGACGTACGGATATTATCGTTTATTCATTCCCCTATACAGATCAAAATACTTTTACAGAAGCATATCTGGTAGCTAAACGTGACTCTGTATTGAAAGTGAATCTCCCGGGTTCATTCCCTAATTCATATATGACCACGGAAACGCGCGCCGGATTAACTTATACTCCGACAACAGTCGATGGACAGTATTGTGGCGTATTACGTGGCTTATGGAGAATGGAAGGCGATATGATGGGAGGCCCGTTTGTAAGTCATGCCCGTTTGGATGAGAAAAATAACAAGGTAGTGGTGGTTGAAGGTTTCGTTTTTGCTCCGGAAACAGATAAACGTAATTTTATCCGCAGAATAGAGTCTTCACTGCATACGCTTCGTTTCCCGGGGGCTGTAGAAAAAGAACTGGAAGAACTGCCCAGTGTTCCTCAAGAAAATTAACAAACATACATAATAAATGGAAGAACGATTGATTAAAGTGGGGATTACCCATGGTGATATAAACGGTATCGGTTATGAAGTAATATTAAAAACATTTGCTGATGCCCGTGTGGCTGAACTTTGTACTCCTATTATTTATGGTTCGTCAAAGATAGCCGCCTATCACCGGAAGGCATTGGAGCTTTCACCTGTGAATTTGAGTATCATAGCACAAGCTGAAGATGCCGGGGAAAGCCGGGTAAATATTATCAATTGCGTAGATGACGAAACAAAGGTTGAGTTGTCTAAGTCCACAGATATAGCCGGAAATGCAGCATATCTGGCATTAGAAGCAGCTGTAACGGACTTAAAAAGGGGCGTAGTTGACGTATTAGTTACTGCACCGATTAACAAGCATAACATACAAAATCAACAATTTCATTTTCCGGGCCATACGGAATATTTGGAAGAATGCTTCGGAGGATTGGGAAAGAAAGCTTTGATGATTTTAATGAAAGACAGCTTGCGGGTCGCTTTAGTAACGGGACATATCCCTTTGGCACAGGTAGCCTCGAAAATAACAGTTGAAGAAATCGTATCGAAATTGCGTATTTTTAATCAATCGCTTAAGCAAGATTTTGGAGTGGAACGTCCACGGATTGCAGTACTTTCTCTAAATCCTCATGCCGGAGATAACGGTTTGTTGGGAAAAGAAGAAGAAGAAATCATTATTCCGGCAATCCAGGAAGCAGAGAAGAGAGGCGTAATGTCTTTCGGACCTTTCGCAGCAGACGGCTTTTTCGGTTCGCAGATGTATGATAAATTTGATGGTGTGTTGGCCATGTATCATGATCAGGGACTTGCTCCTTTTAAAACGTTGGCAATGGATGATGGTGTTAATTACACTGCAGGTTTGTCCATTGTACGTACGTCTCCGGCACATGGTACTGCTTACGATATAGCAGGGCAAAACGTGGCATCGGAGGAGTCATTCCGGCAAGCCTTGTATACGGCATTGGATATTTACCGCAACCGGGTTTCATACCGTGAAGCCACAGCGAATCCGCTGCGCAAACAATATTTCGATAAAGGTGGTGATAATGAAAAACTTGATTTGACAAAAGAAGATGATGTAGAAATTTGAAAATGAGATAACACCCGGATAGAGATATTACTGTTTTAGGGAAATACAGCTCTGTCCGGGTGTATTTTTTTTTAATTTTTTTTTTCGTCGGAAAAGTTTGTGTAAGTTTGCAGTTTTAAAGAAAAAGGTGTTATGTTCAAAGATAAAACAATAGTATATACTTCCGGAACATTTGATATGTTTCATTATAATCATCTCCGGATGATCAATTATGCCCGGAGTTTGGCTGATATTCTGATAGTAGGTGTAAGTACGGACGAGTTGGTGTCTTCTTATAAGGCTAAGCCTATTATTCCTTTTTCAGAACGGCTACAGATTATAGAGGCATTGAAAACTCCGGATATAGTTATTCCTCAACATACCTTAGACCATACGGAAATTGTAAAAAAATTAAATATCGATGCCTTTGTTGTCGGCGATGATTGGTTTGGTAAATATGACTATTTAAAGGATTTGGGAATACAGGTATTCTATTTCCCATATGGTACGGGAGTTTCTTCATCTAACTTGAAGAAAACAATCCATGACTCTTATGAGCAAAACCTGAAGTCGCAGCGTCAATCAAAGCCGGAATCGGTAAAAGGTTCCGGAGAAAAATAAAAGAACAAGGGCAGATGGAGAAATTTGCTTTTATAACAGGGGGGACAAAAGGTATAGGCAAGGCTGTTGCTTCATGTTTGGGTGAAGCGGGATACAATCTGATTTTGACTTATGCATCAGATAAAAATACGGCAGAAACCACTTGTCTTGGATTACAGCAAAAATATGGTGTAAGCGTTTTTGCATTACAGGCTGATATCTCTGATAAAAAATCAATAAATAAGATTTATGATTATCTGGTGACAAATAATCTGAAACTGGACGCCTTGATTTTTAATGCAGGGTTGACCTGTCGTGATCCTTTTGAAGAATTATCTTTGGAAGATTGGGAACGTGTCTTTTTTGCCAATGTACATTTTCCTGTATTTCTGCTGCAAAAAATAGTAGGGTTAATCAATAAAGAAGGAAGCATTGTTTTCACCGGTTCCTTAATGGGTATTCTGCCTCATTCCGTATCGTTGGCATATGGCGTGACAAAGAGTGCGATTCATTCATTGGTGAAAAATATGGTTAAATTCCTTACGCCTTATGATTTAAGGATAAATGCGGTAGCTCCCGGTTTTGTAGATACGGAATGGCAGAAAACAAAACCTGCGGAAATTCGTCGGAACATAGAAAATAAAGTTTCTTTAGGACGTTTTTGTACGCCGGAAGAAGTTGCTTCTGTTTACAAGATGTTGATAGATAACAAATATTTTAATGGGGAAGTAATCACCGTTGATGGTGGTTATTCTTATAAATAAAACAGCAATGGGTGATTTAGATAAAGAGTATGAGGCTTCGTTGAAGTCTATAGAGACAGAAAATCTGGTAGACCGAGTTTTTTATCGTCCTATAGGTTTCCGTATAGCCCGTATGTTAAGAGGAACAGGTATTACTCCTAATATGGTAACGGTTGTCTCTATTTTTGTGGGAGCTGCAGTCGGTTACTTTTTTTACCATGATGATTTGATATATAATATATGTGGTATCTTATTATTAATAACAGCCAATATTTTAGATTGTGTAGATGGGCAGTTAGCGCGTCTGACCGGTATAAAATCTAAAATCGGACGTATTTTGGATGGATTTGCCGGTGATATTTGGTTCGCATGTATTTATGTTGCTTTTGCTCTTCGCCTGTCTCATGACTATGGTACATACTGGTTCTTTGCTTTAGCCGTACTTTCCGGTATTTCCCATTTGGTGCAGGCTAATATTACGGATTATTATAAAACACTTCATCTCTATTTCATAAGTAAGGATAAGGGAGCTGAATTTCAATCATTGGAAGAAATAAAAGCCAGCCATAAATCGATGAAGTTTGGGGTAAATAAATTTTTCTATTTCCTTTATAGAGGATATTCCTTGTTGCAGGTAAAGGCAACTCCCTCATTACAACAGATGCTACGCAGCCTCCATAAAAAATATGGAGATGACATACCCGAAAATATTCGTGTTTCGTTCCGGAAGCAAAGCCGTAAGCTAATGTCCCTGATAGACCTTCTTACTTTTAACGGACGTACAATCGTGATGTTTGTTGTTGTATTGAGCGGAGAAGTTTGGCTTTATTTCCTGTATGAGATTATTGTATTGAACAGTGTCTTGATAATAGCAATGAATAAACACGAAAAGATGTGTAAAACCTTTTGTGAATAAGTTTATTAGTATATGAAAGAGAGCGTAGTAGACATATATGATTTACAGAAAGCTGCCCCGTTCTTTAAAAGCCGTATAGGAACATTCCTGGGTAAAGTTTTAATTAAGTGGTTGGATATAGATAAAGTAAATCGTGTCCATGCCAATAATTGTCATTTGCGTGGGGCTGATTTTACTACTGCCCTATTGAATGACCCTTTGATAGATATCAAATATAAATTGCATAATGCTGAAGTTCTGGACAATTTGCCGGAAGGAGCTTTTGTTACAGTGTCCAATCATCCGATAGGATCTATCGACGGAATCATGTTGATTGATATATTTGCATCCCGCCGTCCCGATTTTAAAGTTATGGTAAACGGGATTCTGACGAATATCGGGGCAATGGATGATAATTTTGTTTCAGTAAAACCGGACTCAAAAAATGAAGGTGCCAACCTTAAGAATATGAATGGTGTCCGTGTTTCCTTACAACGTTTGAAAGAGGGGCATCCGATGGGATTTTTTCCTGCCGGAAGTATTTCCATGTACAACAAGGAAGCTGGCAGGATTCAGGATCTACCCTGGACCCATAGCGTAATACGTTTGATACGCAAGGCAAACGCCCCTATTTATCCCGTATATTTTGATTTTCTTAATTCCCGCTTTTTTTATTGGCTGGGACGTATCGATTGGCGTATCCGTACATTGCGGATTCCCGCAGAAGCCTTTAATAAGCGGGGACGTACGGTCGATATCTATATAGGCGATCCGATAAACCCGGAAGAAATACAGGGTTTGGATGACAAGGAACTTGCAGAGTTCTTATATAAAAAGACATACGGTGCTAAAAAATAAGAAAGCTCGTTTAGAAACCTCCCGGATACATGGTAAATTGAATTAAGATTTGTAATTTTGGCAGAGAAACTGAAATAATTACAGATTTAAAGGTTTGTGCAATCATGAAAATCGATATACAGCAGATAAAACAACGTTTTGGGATTATAGGTAATAATCCGGCTCTGAACCGGGCTATAGATATAGCCCTTCAGGTGGCTCCGACCGATTTATCTGTCCTGATTACCGGAGAAAGCGGTGTGGGTAAAGAAACATTTCCTCAGATAATCCATCAAAATAGTCCACGTAAACACGGGCAGTATATTGCCGTAAACTGTGGCGCTATTCCGGAAGGAACAATTGATTCCGAGTTGTTCGGGCATGAAAAAGGTTCATTTACCGGAGCCTTGTCCGACCGCAAAGGGTATTTTGAAGTAGCAGACGGAGGTACAATCTTTCTGGATGAAGTGGGGGAATTGCCTATTCCGACACAAGCCCGTTTGCTTCGCGTACTTGAAACCGGCGAGTTTATTCGTGTCGGGTCGTCGAAAGTCCTTAAGACTAATGTCCGTATCGTTGCTGCTACAAATGTGAATTTGATTCAGGCTGTGGCAGAGGGTAAATTCCGTGAAGATTTATATTATCGTTTAAATACAGTCCCTATTCTGATTCCTCCTTTGAGGGAGCGTGGGGAGGATATTATTCTTTTGTTCCGGAAGTTTGCCAGCGATTGTGCGGAGAAATACCGTATGCCTGCCATACGTATTGACGAAGAGGCCCGTCAGTTGCTTTTGTCCTACCGCTGGCCTGGTAATGTCCGTGAATTAAAAAATATCACAGAACGTATTTCCGTTATTGAAGAAGATAGGGATATTACAGCTTCCATACTTCGTTTGTATTTGCCGAACCTGGATATAGAGAAGTATCCGGTGCTGGTTAAACAGGATAATGAACAGAAAATATTTAATAGCGAAAGGGAAATCCTCTATCAGGTTCTGTTCGATATGAAGAAAGATGTGAACGAACTGAAGAAGCTGGTTCATGATATAATGGGAGGAAAGCTGCAACCGATGACCGTACCGGACGAAACGCCTTATTCGCATCCGATACATCCGTCCCATCCGGTACACCCGGTCCAGGCATTCCAGGATGCGGAAGCTGTGGAAGAAGAGGAAGAAACACTGTCTCTGGAAGATGTGGAGAAAGAAATGATACGCAAGGCATTGGAAAGGCACAACGGACGCCGCAAGAACGCTGCTGCCGATTTGAAAATATCAGAACGTACACTATATAGAAAAATTAAAGAATATAATTTGGAATAACATATGTTGAATAAATACAAAATCGGATTGTTTTGCCTGGTGGCTATATTGGTAACAGCTTGTACCATATCCTATAAGTTTAATGGTGCTTCAATCGACTATTCGAAGGTAAAAACGATTACGATCAAGGATTTCCCCAACCAGGCCCCACTGGTATATCCGGCGCTGTCGCAGAAGTTTACTGAAGCTTTGAAGGATATATATACCCGCCAGACCCGTTTGCAGATCGTGAATAATAACGGAGACTTGGAACTGGAAGGTGAAATCACAGGTTATGAACTGACTCCTATGGCGGTTAAAGAAGATGCTTATGCTTCCCAGACCAAACTGACAATTACGGTGCGTGTCCGTTATTACAACCGTGTGACTCCGGAAAAAGACTTCGAACAAAGTTTTTCTGCTTATCGTGAATTTTCTGCTACCAAGATGTTGCAGGAAGTTCAGGATGAGTTATCTACGCAGATTATAGACGAATTGGTAGACCAGATTTATAACTCAACTGTTGCCGACTGGTAAAGCATGAAAACAGCCGATTTATATCAGTTTATAGAAAATCCCGCGCTGCTGTCTGTTGAAACCCTTCCCGGGTTGAAGCAGATGGTAGACGAATATCCTTATTTCCATATCGCCAGAATGCTTTATCTGAAGAATCTGTCTTTGGTAGATGATACCCGTTTTGCGGCGGAACTGAAAAATATGGCTGTTTATATTCCCGACCGGAAGAAGCTGTTTACTCTTATAGAGGGAGAACGTTATGGTTTGCAACTGAGAATGGAAGAAGATAAATCGCAGGAACCGGATAATACATTTTCTTTAATTGATGCTTTTCTGGCTACCCGTGAAGAAGATAACCTTTCCGGGACTGAAACCTCTTTACTCTTTCAGCCGTCGGTTTCGTCTGATTATATTTATTGGTCGTTGACGAAAGAAAAAGAGACAAAGGAGAAAGAGCCGGAAATCAAATTGCAGCATCACGAACTGATCGATTCTTTTATAGAAAGCGAAGAGCAACGTGCTCCTGGTAGTGGTTTGTTAAAGCAGGGAGACACAACATCTTTTGATGCTCCGGTGAATTTTGCAGAGCAGGAGGATGACCAACCTAAGTCGTTGGATGACTCCTATTTTACCGAAACATTAGCTCATATTTATGTAAAGCAGAAGCGATATGAAAAAGCATTGCAAATTATTAAAAATTTAAACTTGAAATATCCGGAAAAAAATGTTTACTTTGCAGACCAAATAAGATTTTTGGAGAAGTTGATTATTAACACTAAAAAATAAAATAAAAATGTACGTATTTATTTCTGTCTTAATTCTGGTTGCTGCCTTACTGCTGATACTGATTGTTTTGGTGCAGAATTCTAAAGGTGGTGGTTTAGCATCAGGATTTTCTTCATCTAACCAGATTATGGGAGTACGTAAAACAACAAGTTTTCTTGAAAAAGCTACATGGACTTTGGCTGGAACAGTAATTGTACTGAGTATTATAATTACTGCTTTTATTCCGAGAGAACATCGTACCTCCGAATCAGAAATCAAACAGCAGATTAATAATGCTGTAACAATCGATCCTAATACAGTAGCACCGGACTTCGGTACGGCACAGCAGCCGGCTACAGCTCCTGCAACTACTCCTGCAGAAGAAGAGAAACCTGCAAACTAATAAAGTTATCCATATAAAAAGAAAGAGATGTCTGAAAATCAGATATCTCTTTTTTTGTCTTAATCTGTCGATTCTTTGATAGATTTAATTGATTATCTCTATGGATAATTCTTTGTATCTTTGCTAAAAATAGATTTTAACCTGTCTTATACGTACATAAATAAAACAAAAATATGGATATTATCAACTTCGACGGCTTGCTTATAGGCATTGCAACCTTTCTTATTATCGGATTATTCCATCCGGTTGTTGTAAAAGCAGAATATTATTGGGGAACCAAGTGCTGGTGGATTTTCCTTATTTTAGGGATAATCGGAACAGTAGCATCCTTATTGATCGAAAGCGTATTTGTTTCTGCTATATGTGGAGTGTTTGCCTTTTCTTCATTCTGGACGATAAAAGAAGTTTTTGAACAGGAGGAACGGGTTCTGAAAGGTTGGTTCCCTAAAAATCCGAAGAGAACCTATCCGTCAAAAAAAGCATAAGATATTACAAAGTGTTTTTGTTTTCGTATCTTTGTACACGTAAAATAGATAGCTATGAAAACAAAGAAGAAAGACTCATTTATGGATTACATCAAAGCCAACCGGAGAGGAAGCCGGGAAGCTGAGATTGAAAATCACGGTCATTCGGTAAGTTTCAACCGGGTACATGTATCGAAAAAGGTTTATAACCGCAAAAGAATGAAGGCAGACGATCAGAGGCGTCTGCCTTATTTGTTTATAGAGGGTTGGCTTTTGTCAAATAGATATCTACTATCCTTTGGTCTTATGATAAAATATTAAAATGACAGAATGACAAAATAACCCATTTATACCTCGCTTATACGGAGCAATATACAGGGCGAATTGCAAATACAACGCTCTCGCTGAGTTAAGTTTTATCATTTTGTTAATGTAGATTACAGAATACTTACTAATTAACATAGTGGGATTATTATTTTTTAGGCACGGATTATGCGGAAAACACGGATTAGTAAAATATATAACTTGTATTAATCCGTGTTTTCCGTGTAATCTGTGCCTAAACATATCGTTTCGTTTAGTGGCATATAATAATCTTTTTAATATCCGCGTCTGGTTTGGTTTTCGAACCATTCTGGAGCTGTCTTTCTGCCTAATAATGCCTAAAACTGAAACATAGGTGCTTTTAAATCGAAACATATATGTTTTAAAGTTAAAATATAGGTGTTTTACCCGCGCAAATTAGTAGATTTTTATGCCGGATTATTGAAATTAGTACCGCAGGTAATTTCAATTACCCTCCAGATAAATGAAAAAAGGTTCCGGATAAGTATAAAAAGGCTCCATTTTAGCCTTAAAAAGAGTCCAATTCCACCTAAAATGCATCTTACATACATATAGAGAGTTAGCATAAAAGGCTTTATTTTATAAAAATGTCATTATTTGAGGCGGATAACTTTCTTTCTGTAATAAGGTTCAGCTCCTTAATTCCTTATAGGAAGCAGATTTTTATCGAGCAAATTTCTACTGTGGTGGGTACTTTCTACTTTTAGGAATCGGAGAGTTGGGGTAATTCTGAAATATGAAGGAAGCAGTGGGGTTGGAAATTGGCTTTGGTAAAAAATATCTATTATGGAGATTTCAATTATAACGTAGTTTTGTTAGAACTT
>UQLN01000006.1 GCA_900541965.1 uncultured Parabacteroides sp.
ACGTTCGTTACGCAGGATCGGGCGTAGCTTTTCGGCAATCACTTCTGTGACTGGTGGCATGTGTACAGAGGCTCTGCCTCTTACCTTATTGATCGTTTCGTCCAACAAGCCCTGAGTGATAGGATCACCGTTTTCCAGCTTAGCTTCCAGATAGCTTAGCAACACCTCAGCATACCGGATAACCGGGATATTGCCACCGTAACTGTTTAGGTTACTGGAGAATGTCTCGTCAAAATATTTACGCATCATTAGACCTGTTTGTGTGGTCTGTCCGCCGGCAACCTTATCTGGACTACTGGCTGAATCCGGGTGGCAAATATAAACCGTGCCTTTGAAAGTTGCTCCATTATAATAAATGGTATAGTCCAAGCGCGGGTCACGATTTTTACCCAGATTATTCGGGTCATACAGCGGGCTGTCATAGCTGAACTGTGTACCGTCTATGAACTGATAGGCTTCAAATAATCCTCCGGCAACATTGGTTAGACACCAACCTCCGTCTTTTACAGGAAAAGAGTGCTGTGGAAGGGCATTCCCGGCTAAGTCCTGTATATACTGCGTGGAGAAAATATTCTCGCTACTGTTTTTGTTGGAAGGCAGGAAGATGGACACATAATCCGGATCGATTGCATTATCGCCCAGATCGATGATCTCCTTATATACGTCGGCCGCTTCTTTGTATTTTTTTGCAGCCAGCAAGGTACGTCCCAGGAATGCCAACGATGCCTGCTTACAGGCACGACCGATCTCGGAGGTTTGCATGTCTTTGAAACGCGGCAGATCGGCCGCAGCATCGGTAAACTCGGTGATGATAAAGTTGGTGATTTGCTCTTTTGTCGCTTTCTCCACAGTGTTCGCCTCATCCTTCGTTAAGACTTTCGTAACCAGCGGCACATCCCCAAAAAACTGGGATAGATAGAAATACTGTGCGGCACGGATAAACCGGGCTTCGGCTTTGAAACGCGCCACCACTGCGGAATCATTCAACTTATCGATCCCTTCGAGGAAGCGGTTACAACGGGCAATTTTGGTATAGGATTCTTTCCAGTAAGCTGACGTATACCCATTATTTGACAACAAAGTACCATCTGTCATTCTATAGAAGTTCGAACCGGAACCACGCCGGTCATACGCGTTGTCTGAAGGAAATTCCATGAACAATAATCCGCCGTATGACCACCAGTCGACAGGTGTGTATTCCGGTTCATTGAACAGGATATCTCCTTTGTAAATACCAACTAGTGCCAACTGGGCATTATCCTCACTGCTCCAGAAGGTCTCTTCGCTGAACTGGTCCAGAGGAGTTCGTTCCAAATCGCATGATGCGAGAGTAACGGCGGATACAAGCATTGTAAAAATGATATATTTTAAATGTTTCATAGCCATCAGAATTTAAAGTTTACACCAAATGTATAAGTCGCCAGAATGGGATAATAATTACCGCTCGTATTGATCTCAGGATCCCAGCCTTTCGGATATTTATTCCAAGAAAGCGGATTCTCGGCTTGAATATACAAGCGGATACCTCCTAATTTGGCTGCTTGCATCATCTTTTTCGGGAAAGAATAACCTAACTGGATATTTTTCAGACGCAGATAAGAGGCGTTGCGAATCCAGAAATCGGAAGAGACTGTATTCGGGTTTGTTGTGTTACTCAGATATTCCAGTCGCGGATAAACCGGATAGCGCACCGGATTCTGTGGGTCGAAGGCACCATCAGCCTGCCAGCGCTGAAGATTACCATCTCGGCTGAATGCCCAACCGGCTTCGCCGTTCAGTAATCCTTTCACACCGGCTACACCCTGTAAAAGTACAGCGAGGTCGAAACCTTTATAATCCACACTTAAATTCAAACCGAACGTGAATTTAGGAATCCGTGATCCTAGATATACACGGTCGTAGTTCGGGTCGATCTTACCATCCGGTTTACCATCCGGTCCGCTGATGTCTTTGTAACGGATATCACCTGGTTGCGGGTTGGGAGTCACTGCGCTTTGGTTAATCGGAGAATTTTTGATGTCTTCTTCACTCAGAAAAACGCCGTCAGACTTGTAACCGTAGTACATATTAATCGGATAATCGACAAACAAATCACTACCGTTGCCAACCAAACCATTCAATTGCTCTACATTGCCGACGCCCAGCGTCTCCAGTTTATTTTTGATGATTGATAGATTGGCATTCACCGTGTAACCGACTTGGCCGATTTGGTTGTGATGCCCTATTTCGAATTCCCAACCATAGTTTTTCAGTTTGCCAGTATTCATTTCCGAAACATTAAGCCCAAGTACACCAGAAACGCTGCCGCTGGGTTTATATAGGATGTCATATGTGCGGCGGTTGAAATAAGAGACGTTTACACTCAATAAGCCGTTCCAGAAGATCGCTTCCAAACCACCGTCTACAGTTTCCGTCTCTTCCCATTTAATGGTCGGGTCTGTGGCTATTGTTATAGCAGCTCCTTGCATATAGGTATCGCCGATCGGATAATTTTGTCCCAGTACATACATTGCTTGATAGGGGTAATTACCTATATTCTGGTTACCCAGACGCCCCCACGATGCTTTCAGTTTCAGGTTAGAGATGAATTGTAGTACATCGTTTTCCTTCAAGAAGCTCTCTTCCGAAATTCTCCAGCCGGCAGCCACAGAGGGGAAGAAACCGTACTTTTGGGTTTTCGGAAAGCGGGAGGAACCATCGTAGCGCATAGTTGTCTCCAGCAGATAACGTTCGTCGAAATTCCATTTGGCACGTCCGAATAGAGACTGGATCGCCCAGCCGTATCCACTACCTCTTGCTTGCTGATTGTCGGGCGAACCGGCATTCAGATAAGGCAGGTCATTGCCAGGGAATTTATCACGAAACCCTTCTACCCAGCGGTTGTCTTCCTGTTCCCAGGAGTAACCGGCCAGAATACTGAAATTGTGTTTCCGGATAGTTTTATTGTATTCAGCGGTTGTCTGGAATGTCTTATAAATGGTTTTCGCCATTCTATGCGTCAGAGCGGATGGCCCTAATTTACGGTCGCCGCTCAATGTCATTGAGGCACGATAGGTTCTTTGTTCATTGTTTTCATACGAATAGGCACCGATAGCCGATAGTTTCAAATCTTTTATCGGTTCATAATCCAAGCGAATATTCGCATTTATCGATAATATCGGATTCTGATAGAACGAACCGCTCTTTATCCAAGCAGCCGGTGTTCCATGTAGTTCTGGACCGGGGCCCCATGAACCGTTTGTCAGTTGGGTGGGAGTTAGTCCGGGGAAACGAACTGCTTTACTGATCAGGCTCGACATGTCTGTGGCATCATCTGCCGCCGCGGTATAAGGTTCATTTCTGTTGCCATACATGCCGGCCAAGCGGCTGGGGAGTGTTAGATGAGGGAGGATTTGATTGATCAGGTTCACTCGGGCATTATACCGTTCATAATCATTCTTTTCCACGATACCATTTTCTTTCAGGTAACCGAAAGATACCATATATAGGTTCTGCGGACTACCGCCTGTAACCGTTAGGTCATGACCAGTCTGCAAACCCTTGCGGGAAAATACTTCATCCAGATAACGGGCATTGGCATAATGGTCGGGGTCGCTGCCGTCTTTATATTTTTGGATATCCTCTTGTGTATAAACTTCGCGGCCTACGGCACGGTTATAAAGGGTTGCATATTCCCAGGTATCGACAAATTCGGGTAGTGCAGTTGGCATATTGAAACCGACATATCCGTTATAGCTGACAGCCACTTTCCCTTCCCGGCCTGTCTTGGTTGTTACCAGGATTACGCCATTGGCTGCACGTGAACCATAGATGGCTGCCGTAGAAGCATCTTTCAATACGGAAATAGATTCTACATCTTCCGTGTTAATATCGTTCAGTGCGCCGGGAATACCATCAATCAGGACCAAAGCATCCGATTTGTTGTCTGCCCCACCGAACGATCCGACACCGCGTACGCGGATTTGGCCGGCACTGCTGCCCGGTCGTCCCGAACTTTGAATGACGGTGACACCGGCCATCTGTCCGGTCAGAGCATTAGAAAGTTGTGGCGTGGAACGGTTTTCCAGTTTGTCGCTTCCTATCTGGGCGATAGAACCAATTACATTTACCTTCTTCTCCGTACCATAACCTACCACAACTACTTCGTTCAGCACCTGTGAGTCTTCTTGCAGACGGACATTCAGGGTTGTTTGATTGCCTACCGTCAGTTCTTTGGTGGTATAACCGATATAAGACACCTGCAATTGGGAACCTTTCGGAGCTTCCAAGCTGAATTTACCGTTCACATCGGTAACAGTTCCGTTAGTGGTGCCTTTTTCCACTACGTTCGCGCCGATCACAGGCTGGTTGCTGGCATCCGTGATTGTTCCGGTGATCTTTAGACTGCCTTGTTGTTGCTTTTGTTGTTGTGTACTTTCTGGTATGATTATGATATGTTTATCCTCAATCCGATAGGTAAAACCACTGTTTTTGAGCAACTCTGTCATTATAGAGGAGAGGTTTTCATTCTTGAAATCCTGGTTGGCTATTCGGTTGACATCTAATTTTGTCTGATTATAAGCAACACTCAATCCTGTCTGCTTTTCGATGTTTTCGAATACGCTTAATAATGTTTTATTTTTTGCAACTACTGATATTCGTTGGTTTTGTCCCCAACTCATGTTAAACGTGAATAGCATTAACAATAAAAGGAATAGTAGTTTACGTAATTTTAAGAGTTTATATATACTCTGATAGTAGTATAATTTCATACTTTTGCACATTAAATCAATGAACACTAAATTTAAGATCTCTGTTAGTTTTTTTAAATCGTTTGTTGATTTCAGGGGTTCCGGAAAAGGTGTCGCAATTTTTTCCGGGCCCTTTTTTCTTGCTATTTTACTCCTTTCTTTTTAAGTGAATAAATGGTGATGATATTATCTTTAATTTCATAGCCTAATCCGCCGACTGTCATGGTCAGGATTTTCATGACTGTTTCAATGTCTTCATGTTGGCGGAATTTTATTGTATATAAATCCGGTGTGAGCAAACGTGGATTTATGATGAAATCTACTGCATATCCTCGTTGAAGAGTGCTCAAGATCTCTTTGAGAGACTGATTGATAAAGTTGAGCTCTCCTTTTGTCCAGCCCGAATAATAGGTTGCATTGATTCTTCTTTTCTGGAACTCTCCTGTTTTGTGATTATATTCCAGTTGTTCGTTGGGCGATAGAATAAATGAGTCTTCACCTCCTATTGTCTTATCAACTTTGATAATCCCGTTTTCAAGGGTCGTAATAATTTTGTCACTCTCTGAATAGGCTTGCACGTTAAACTTTGTACCCAAGGCTTGTACATTCAGGTAGCCTGTATAGACGATGAACGGGTGTTTCGCGTCTTTCTTGACAGTGAAATTAGCTTCTCCAGTTAGGTATAGAGTGCGGGTATCTCCTTTGAATTCTTTTGGATAGATCAGGATACTACCGGAATTGATGTTTACCATTGAACCGTCGGGTAGAGTTAAATTCTGATTTTCTCCTTCCGGGACGAAACATTGGATCAGTTCGGGATTATATGTATTATATTGGATATACAGGTATGAACCGATAATTGATAATAATGGAATTATCAGTATAGCTGCAATTTTTAATAGTTTTTGAACCGGATTATACTGTTTCTGTGGAGATTTTATTTGCTTGATTTTTTCTTGTGTCGCTTTCAGCGAACGGTATGTGTCTGCAGTGGCTTCTGTAGGATATTCTTCCCAAATAGAAAGAAGAGCTTCTTCTTTTTCTTTTTGGTTGGAAGGGGCTACCAGCCATTGCCATATTTTGTTCCGGAGTACCGGGTCAAAAGTATGGTTGACCAGATTATGTAGTATTTTAGATGTTTTTGGCATGCGTGAATATTTTCCGTTTTGTATATAAGATACGTGAACCGGAACACACACACAATCGAAAATGATTTTTTTCAAAAATAATTATCGAATATTTATTGGAGGAAAGCAATAATAAAGAATCCGATTATTTTACGAATATCAGCTAATGCCAGGGTCAGGTGATTTTCAACTGTCCGTTTACTAATAGATAGACGTGCTGCGATCTCGTCGTTGGATAATCCGTTAATGCGACTCATCCGGTAGATCTGTTTTCGTTGAGGCGGCATCTTTTCAACCGCAACGGCAATAAGGAACTCCAGTTCTTTCGCATATAGTTCTTCTTCTATACTGTCATTTTTGCTGGAGGTGAATACTGCACGCTCTGTTTTTTGTTGTTGGTAATCTCTGAATAGCAAAGACCGTTCGATATGACGGAAAACCGTATTCTTTGCGACACGAAACAGATATGCATTCAGATTTTCGATCTCTGTCAGCCGTACCCTGTTCTGCCACATGGATACAAATATATCTTGGGAAATATCTTCTGCTTCCTCCTCGTTTTGCAGGATTCCGCTTATGAATCCTTTAATTCGTGGAAAATAATACAGGAACAATGACTCGAATGCTTGTTCATCGCCTCTGCTGACTGACTCTATGTATCCCTTTTCGGTGGTGAAATCCATTATATAGATATACTTTGTTTCTAGGTCCCTGGACACAAAGATAAAAATCGTTCGCTATTAAATAAGAAAAAATATATAAAACTACTATCATAACCATCATAGCCATACATTGAAATAGAGGACGGCGGTCTATTTTTAATAAATATATAACTGAATATTAAAAAGATAGTTGCTTAATTTACTTGATGCCAGGATGTCGGCAGTGTCGAGAAGGGAATGTAAATGGTTTTAAACAGGCATTTTACCGACAAAAGTAAATATTCATTGTTTTGTTTTTATTGTTGATGCTTTCCGGTTTGGTTGTAAATCTATGGTAGCCATATCAGGCTGATATTCCCTATTTATGTGCTTTTAGCGTATTAGCCAAAGTTGTTCGTTTAGGAATTTTAGCCTGATATGCTTGTTCCATCCAATTATTTTTATTGTCTCCTCAAGTTATTTGATGATTTTTTCCAGTTCGGATAAATTCTTTGCAACATCTTCATCCGTCAACTCGTAGTTCGTTAAGTCTCCCGACAGATACTGGTCGTAAGCAGCCATATCTATCAATCCGTGTCCGGACAGGTTAAATAAGATTGTACGAGGTGTTCCTTCTATTTTAGCTTGTTCAGCCTCACGGATGGCAGCAGCAATAGCATGTGCGGACTCTGGCGCAGGGATAATGCCTTCGCTTTGCGCAAATAAAGTTGCGGCCTTAAAAGTGTCGAGCTGTTTGATGTCCACTGCTTCCATCAATTGGTCTTTCATCAACTGGCTGACGATTGAGCCTGCACCATGATAACGTAGGCCACCGGCATGGATATTGGCAGGTGCGAAGTTATGTCCTAATGTAAACATCGGGATCAATGGTGTATAACCGGCTTCATCACCGAAGTCATATTGGAATTGTCCGCGCGTCAGTTTGGGGCAGGAAGCGGGTTCGGCAGCAACGATACGGACATTCTTGCCTTCTGTCAGTTTATGACGGATGAAAGGGAATGAGATTCCGGAGAAATTGGAACCGCCACCAAAGCAACCGATTACTACATCCGGATATTCTCCGGCCATTTCCATCTGTTTTTCTGCTTCCAGTCCGATTACTGTTTGGTGCAACATAACATGGTTCAATACGCTGCCTAATGTATATTTACAGTTAGGTGTCTGCATTGCCAATTCTACAGCTTCGGAAATGGCAGTTCCCAGACTGCCCTGGTAATTCGGATGGTCTGTCAGGATTTTACGCCCTGCTTTGGTACTCATACTCGGAGAAGCAACGACTTGTGCCCCGAATGTTTGCATGATAGAGCGGCGGTAGGGTTTTTGATGATAGCTGACTTTTACCATATAAACAGCCAGTTCCAATCCGAAAGCTTTCGCAGCATAGGATAAAGCGGCACCCCATTGGCCCGCCCCTGTTTCCGTTGTAATATTCGTTACCCCTTCCTGTTTGCAGTAATAAGCCTGTGCAAGGGCGGAATTAAGTTTGTGGGAACCGATAGGGCTTACACTTTCATTCTTGAAGTAGATATGTGCAGGCGTATCCAATGCTTTTTCGAGTCCGGTTGCACGTACCAGGGGAGTAGGACGCCATACCTTATATAATTCACGAACTTCTTCCGGGATTTCAATCCAGGCGTCGGTCGTATTCATTTCTTGATGAGAAACTGCTTTTGAAAATAAAGGATACAAATCTTCCTCTTTGAGGGGCTGCTTGGTCTGCGGGTTCAAAATAGGAAGAGGTTTGTTGGTCATATCGGCAACAACATTATACCATGCCGTGGGGATGTCCTTCTCCTGCAATAAGAATTTTTTAGTACTCATGATTTATATCTGTAGTTTACAAAATTAATCTTTTTAATGATTAAGGCTTACAACCTGGAAGCAAAGGAACAAATAATATTTCTTTCTTCAAATGGAATAGGTGAAAATATATACCTTTGCCACCTCAAATACGGGAAATCGATAATTAATGATAAAATGAAAAAACTATTGGCATTTCTGGTTGCATTTTGGGCTATATCAGAAGTTTCGGCACAGAAAAAGAACTTTACTTACAAGTTTTACGGGTTCATAAGAGGGGATTTATTTTATAATACACGTGCGAATATGGCACCTGTCGACGGGAATTTTTATTTATATCCGTTAGATAAGAAGCCGGATGCAGACGGTAAAGATTTGAATGCGGGTCCTAATGGCAGTTTTTATACGTTTACTACCCGGCTCGGCTTGGATTTGACAGGTCCCAATATAGGTACGGCACGCACTTCTGCTAAAGTAGAAACAGATTTCGGGGGCTTTTCCGCAAGTACTACAATGTTGCGTATCCGGCAGGCTTATGTGGCACTCGATTGGGATAAAAGTAATCTGTTGATAGGGCAAACCTGGCATCCTTTGTTTGGTTCTGTAATGCCGGATATTTTGAATCTTTCTACTGGTGCGCCTTTCCAGCCATTCAATCGCAGCCCGCAAATCCGTTACCAGTATAAAACAGGCAAAGTTAAGCTGACAGCATCCGCACTTTGGCAATTACAATATTTATCGAGTGGTCCGAAAGGCATGAGCGAGGAGTATATTAAAAATAGTTGTGTGCCTGAATTTTATATAGGAGCTGATTATACATCTTCCAATGGTTGGTTGGCTGGTGCCGGGATTCATCTGATTTCATTGAAACCTCGTACTTCTTCCGAATGGAATGGCCAGGAATATAAGGTGAATGAGCGTATGACTACCACTTCTTATGAAATCCATTTTAAATATACCGGACGAAACTATGCTTTTGCCGCAAAAAGCCTGATGGCTTCCTGTCTTGACCAGACCGCATTGATAGGCGGTTATGGAATCAGTGCCATTCATCCGGAAAATGGGGAACAGGAATATACCCCATACCGCCATTCTACAACCTGGGTTAATTTTACATACGGAACAAAATGGAAAGCACATCTTTTTGCCGGGTATACTAAAAATATGGGAACGACAAAAGCTTTGGCTTCCACGACGAAATATGGCATGGGATTGGATATAGATCAATTGCTTTCCGTGAATGTCGCATTTTCTTATAATTTGCCACACTGGCAGTTTGGTATGGAATATAATCCGGCTACGGCCTGGTATGGTTCGACCAATATGGAAAATGGAAAGGTTACCGATACACATGCTGTAACCAATCACCGTATTCTTGCCTTGGTAATGTATTATTTTTGATGGATTTTATGCACAGGAAAGTTATTGACCGTTCTACCTGAGAAGGTGGGGCGGTTTTGTTGTTTTAAGCCCCTTTTTAGTGTGTCAAAATGTTTGTGTTTTGTTTGAATTGGTGATGTTTTGACGAAATAAATCCTTTTGCGCTGACGTGTTAGATGTGGATGAATGGTTTTTTAGGGAAAACCGGGCTTTTTTTCAGGCAAAAAGGGACTATTTTCGCACTATCCGGCACCTAATTCCATCTTTTCGAAGGATAATTCCAATAATCCGCGCAACTAAATCCAACTATCTGCGCACTAAAAAACAACTATCCGCGCGGATAAAACACCTATATTTTGACTTCAAAACATATATGTTTCGATTTCAAAGCATACATGTCCTGTTTTTAGATGTTATTGGGCACGGATGCAACGCTGGAATGATTGAAAAACCGAACATAATGCGGGTGTTAAATAGTTTATTATATTCTGAAAAACGTAACTATATGACTTATTAATATCTGTGTCCTGTCATTTCGTAATTATAAATCCATCAGTGTAAACAAACTGACAAACCTTAACCTCCCGAGAGTGGCGTATTTACAACGCTTCCCGTGCCTGCCTTCATATAATCCGCGTATGCATGGGGTGTTTTGTCATTTTGATATTTGGGTCTCTATTCTGATTAGTAATGGCCGATTAATCAATTTCATGATAAATTGTTACCTTTGCGCAAAATTTAAATAGATGAGACGATTAACTGTACTGTTGTGTTTTTTCCTGTGCACATTGTTGAGTGCTGTTTATGCACAAAAAAAGAAATTTTCTTATAAGTTTTATGGGCAGGTCCGGGGAGATTTGTTTTATAATTCCCGTTCTAACGCTGAAATAGTAGATGGATTATTTCATCTTTATCCGAAAGATATTGCTCCGGATGCTGATGGTAAAGATTTGAATGCACGTCCGGACGGGAGTTTTTATCTGTTATATTCCCGTTTAGGATTGGATGTCAGCGGACCGAATATCGGTAAAGCAAAGAGTTCTGCGAAAATAGAATTGGATTTTCGTGGTTCCGGAAGTAATTTTGCTCTATTCCGTATCCGCCATGCTTATGTAAATCTGGATTGGGGAAAATCTGCCGTATTGATAGGGCAGACTTGGCACCCTTTATTCGGGGATGTTTATCCGCAAATGTTGAATTTGTCTACCGGAGCTCCATTCAATCTGTTTAACAGAAGTCCGATGCTTCGTTACCGTTATACGAACAGTGGTTGGCAGTTGACTGCTGCAGCCATCTGGCAGTTGCAATATTTATCTGCGGGCCCTAACGGGAAGAGTGAGGAATATATAAAGAATAGTTGTATCCCTGAATTTTTTGTAGGAGCGGATTATAAAGGGAATAATTGGGTTGCCGGTGCCGGAATGGAAGTTCTTTCATTAAAACCGCGTACGCAGTCGACGGTGGGACAGAGTGTTTATAAAGTAAATGAACGGATTACCTCTATTTCGTTTGAGGCTCATGCAAAATATACGAACAATGACTGGATGGTTTCTGCCAAAACTATGCTTGCCTCTAACCTGACACAAGGTTGTATGTTGGGAGGATATGGGGTTACTGCCATTGATGCCCGTACCGGGGAGCAGGAATATACTCCTTTCCGTCATTCTACCACTTGGATAAATGTTGTGTATGGAAAGAAATGGCAACCGGGCTTATTTGTCGGTTATTTGAAAAATTTGGGAACAAGCAAAGCGCTGGCCGGTTCAACTTATGGGGTTGGTTTGGATGTGGATCAGGTGTTTACAACGAATGTTCAACTGTCTTATTGTTTGCCTCACTGGAAGATTGGAATGGAATATAGCCCTTCTGTTGCCTGGTATGGTGATATGAATAAAGGCAATGGGAAAATTGTAAATACCCATTCTGTAACGAACCACCGTATATTAGGGGTTGTAATGTATATGTTCTGATGAAAGTTCTGATAATAGGAGCAAATGGTTTTGTAGGCAGGCGGATATTGAATACATTATCCGGAAAGGATGGATATATGGTGACAGCTTGTTCTTTTCATCCGGATATTTGTCCGGATGAAAGTTATCAGTATATACAGGCAGATATAAATGACTATCCGGCAATTAAAAAGCTGTTTGATATAGTTTCTCCGGAGGTTGTTATTAACTGCTCCGCTCTCTCTGTTCCTGATTATTGCGAAAAACATCCGGATGAAGCCGATGCTATAAATATGAAGGCGGTAGCGCATTTGGCATGTTGCTGTGAAAAAGCCGGTAGCCGCTTTATCCATTTATCTACGGATTTTGTGTTTGACGGTAAAGAAGATAAACTTTATGCGGAAACCGATATTCCGGCTCCGGTTAACTATTACGGAGTCTCCAAATATAAAGGGGAGTTGGCGGTTGCAAGGGAGTGTAGCAATTATGCAATAGTCCGTGTAGTCGTTGTTTATGGCAAATCCTTGCCTGGGCAACATGGCAATATTCTCCAATTGGTAAAAAAACGTTTGGAAGCCGGACAGGAAATACGCGTAGTATCCGACCAATACCGTACTCCGACTTATGTAGGCGATGTGGCCGATGGAGTGGAACGCTTGATACACCATAACGCCAGTGGCATCTGGCATATCTGTGGAAAAGAATATGTTTCGATAGCAGATATGGCTTACCGGGTGGCTGATTATTTCAATTTAGACCGTTCTTTAATACATCCGGTTTCTACTAAAGAAATGAATGAAACCACTCTGCGCCCCCAGTATAGCGGGTTAAGTATAGAAAAGGCGCAGAATGAATTAGGCTATTCTCCCCATAGCCTGACAGAAGGTATGAGGAATATGGCTTAGAATCTCCAGCCGAGATTGATTTGCACAACGCTGTTTTTATAGTTTTCTCCGAAAATATTCTTATAGTCTTTGGTGAAAGTATTCGTTAAGCCGATGTTGTAGTTTGCAGAAATCATCATGCCCCATGCAAATTGATAACCAACACCTACCCCTAATGAAAAGTCAAAAGTCTTTGCATAATCTTTAAAGGAGAAAGTATTCAGTTTGCTTCTTACGTTAAATCCGAACTGAGGGCCGGCGAAGATATATAAACCATTGTATACATAGCCTTTGGCATAGATTGGAATATTGATGTAGTCACTGTAGAAGTAGTTGCCAACATCCCCTTTGTTTCCCTGCATGGAATAGTATACTCCCGGTTCAATCGCAAAATGTTTAGTCAGCATAAGTTCCCCTGCCAATCCAATGTTCACACCCGGTTTAATGCTTGCTCCGCTATTTGTCATATTAGCCAGATTTAAACCGATTTTAGGAATAAAATGAAATTCCTGAGCGCTAACCTGGAGCGTTACGAACATACACAATAAAAAAAGAATCTTTTTCATATTTGTTTCATTGATTACTGATTCCTATTTAACAGTAAAAATTAAAATAATGTTGCAAATAAACAGTAAATTAAATGAATGTACAATATTTATTCGCACAATGTTTCGACGGGGAAGACTTTTAAAGTTCCTTTTTAATGAATCAACCGGGCTGAGCTTAGAAAAGAAAACGATTGTAAAGTTACTTTTGCAAGGTAAGTTCTATCACGTAATCTATATCCGTGGGGACTTCCTTGAATTTCAGCAACACGCCTTCTTTGTCTTGCGAGAACTTAACCGCGGATTTGTCTTTGAACAAAATAGCTTTCTTTACTTTTTTTCCTGTAACAGGCAGATAAAGGCCGTCATCCTGCAAGTTTAAAACATGAACATACATTTTATCTCCCTTTTCGGTTGTTACTCCCCAGTCGCGTGCCGTTACACATCCGCCACGGGTTCCGTAAATGGTTTCGCCATATGTTTTCAACCATTCGCCCATTTCTTTCAAACGGTTGATTGCTGTTGCCGGCAATTCTCCGTTGGGTTGAGGACCGATGTTCATTAATAGGTTGGCATCTTTTCCGGCGGCTTTTACCAGATAATGGATTAATGTTTTCGTGCTTTTATAGTTTTGGTCGGCAATTTTATATCCCCACATGCCGTTCATTGTTTCGCAGGTTTCGAGTGGCAAGCGGCTGATGCTTTGTCCGGATAGTCCGGCCGTGTTTTCTCCTGGAAGGTCGCGTTCGAAGATTTGAATGTCTTCTCCTTTGAAAGGAACGCCGTGGTGGTTGTTGCCGATAAGGCAACCGGGCTGTAATTTATGTATTAAGGCATATTGTTGGGGCAGTTCCCAATCGAAGTCCGGGTTTTGGTCCTGGTCCCACCAACCGTCAAACCAGATAGCACCTATCTTTCCGTAGTTGGTAAGTATCTCGGTCAGTTGGTTGTTCATGAATTGATAATAACTTTTCCAATTCGCTTTTTTCGGATCTTTGCCCGTTCCCCTTCCTGTACGTCCCATAGGGTAGTCGTCACGATACCAGTCGATATGCGAATAATATACATGCAGACGGATACCTTGTTTGTGGCATTCATCGGCAAGCTCTTTCAGCACATCGCGTTTGAATGGAGTGGCATTTACAATATTATAGTCGGAATACTTGGTGTCGAACATGGAAAAGCCCTCATGGTGGCGGGAAGTGAAACAAATATATTTGGCTCCTGCCGCTTTGATTGCCGCAACCCATTCGGCAGCATTAAACTCGATGGGATAGAAGCCCGAAGCCAGTTTGGCATATTCATCTTTGTTGATGTTTGCATTTTGCATATACCATTCGCCTTGTGCAGGCATGCTGTATAATCCCCAATGAAGGAAGATGCCGAACTTTCCGTCTTGAAATTCTTCACGTGCCTGCAAGTTCTCAGGAGCGGGTACATAGTTTTCTTGTGCAAATGTTGTGACACAACATGCGGCCGATAGCAGTAAGGCCAAAAATGTTATTCTCATGGTCAAATGTATTAATTGAGGTAAATATAAGAAATAAAAATGAGCTTGATATATAAATGACACTGAGATTGATTTTCATCTTATATGCAAGTAGCGAAAGAAGAATCGGATAAATGGAAGAAGAAAGCCAAATTAAAGTCTGAATAATGGTGTTAATATAAAAGAAAGCAGCCGTAAAAGTCTTTCAATGACTTTTACGGCTGCTAATGTATATTTAAAAAAAATGATTATCCGATATTTTTTACTTTTACCAGATATTCTGCAATCTGAACGGCATTCAGGGCTGCACCTTTCTTGATTTGGTCGCTTACAGTCCAGAAAGTCAAACCATTCGGATTCGTAATATCTTTGCGGATACGTCCTACGTAAACAGGATCTTTTCCTGCAATGAACAGAGGCATCGGATAGTCTTTCTTAGCTGGTTCATCCTGTAGGATAACACCTTCGGCTTCGGCAAAAGCCTTGCGGGCTTCTTCCACGCTGATTGGATGTTCTGTTTCTACCCAAGTGGCCTCACTGTGGGCACGCATTACTGGAACACGAACACAAGTGGCACTCACTTCAATATCGGAGTGCATGATTTTACGTGTTTCGTTGTACATTTTCATTTCTTCCTTCGTATAACCGTTGTCGGTAAATACATCTACATGAGGAATAACGTTGTATGCAAGCTGGTAAGCAAACTTTTCTACTGTAGGTTCTTCGCCTTTCAGCAATTGTTCATATTGTTTTATCAATTCAGCCATAGCTGTTGCACCTGCACCGCTGGCTGCCTGATAAGTAGATACGTGTACACGCTTGATGTGCGACAGTTTTTCGATTGCCTTCAATGCAACTACCATTTGGATAGTTGTACAGTTCGGATTGGCAATGATACCGCGCGGACGATTCAGTGCATCTTCCGGATTTACTTCGGGAACTACCAGAGGTACATCGTTTTCCATACGGAATGCGCTGGAATTATCAATCATTACAGTACCATGTTTGGTGATGGTTTCTGCAAATTCGACTGATGTACTACCACCGGCGGAAACAAAAGCAACATCGATTCCCTTAAAGTCGTCGTTGTGCTTAAGTTCCTTAACGGTATACTGTTTACCACGGAAGGTATAAACACGTCCGGCACTGCGTGATGAGCCAAAAAGCACCAGCTCATCCATCGGGAAGTTTCTCTCGTCGAGCACACGCAGGAATTCCTGTCCTACAGCTCCACTGACTCCAACAATTGCTACTTTCATTTTGAGCACTAATTAATTTGTTTATTGAAAAAATGTAATAATTTTACCGGGCATTAAAGCAAGCTCTATTTGTGCCTCAATGCTATGGCATGCAAAGATATACAATTTATAAACAAAACCGTAAAACTATGAAACAAATCATCCTTTTTTTCTTTGTATTACTGCCTTTTTGTCTATATTCTCAGATAAATGAAACATTTGATGGGACGGGTATTTCTGAAATTTGGATTGGGAAAGACCGGAATAAATTTGTAATTAATCCCGAGGGACGTCTTCAGTTGGACATACAGCCTGTTGCATCAGGTAATGCTTCTATCGGACTGAATCTGCAGTATGCTTCTGATATGCAGTGGGAGTTTGACGTGCTTATGGAGAATATCCCCAGCAATAATAACGCCTTGTATGTATATTTATATCAGGAGAAAGAAAAGTATTATTATGTGAGAATCGGTTATTCGGGAGGAAATAAATTGGGATTATGCCGTAATGGAAACAAAGATATGTTTGAACGGTTGCCCAATAATTATAGGAAGAATTCGTGGGTCCATATCAAGGTAACCCTGGAAGAAAATAAGTATTGGACAATGTATAGCCGTCAGCATGCGGATTCTTATTATGTAGAGGAAGGACATTGCATTTATCCCGTATCCCCGGCAGAGAAAGGACAATTCCTTTTCAAATTTGTTTATACAATGGAACGTAGCCGTTTGTTTAGTATCGATAATGTAAAAATACAATATGAAATAACGCCAACCGATACAAGCCGTCCCGAAACACCTGGGCCGTCTCCTGAAACGCTTCCCCAATTGACGGAAATCAACGTATTGTCTGTATCTGCACTTCAGTTTGTTTTTGATAAACCTGTAAATATAACGGAAGCTGTTTTCTCTGTTTCCGGTATAGGGGAAGTAACCGGGAAAACTTATTCGGACGAGACGCAAACAAGAGTTGATGTTTTTTTTAATGAGGAATTGCAGGTGGGTTCTGCTTATACGGTTTCATATGCTGGTGTTTCGGATTTGTCTGGCAATAAACTATCCTCTTTTTCCCAGGAATTGGTTTTGGAAGAGCATGGAGGAGAAGGGGATAAAGAAGAAGGCCCGGATGATTCGGGAAATAGTTCTTCCGGCGTTCTATTGATAAATGAAATTATGGCAGACCCAAAAGGTTTGGAGGAGTTACCCGAAACGGAATATGTAGAATTGTATAATACGGAAAATAAAGAACTCTCCCTTGCCGGATGGCAATTCTCTTATGGAGGAAAAGCCAAACCGGTTGGCAATATCCGTGTTCCTGCACAAGGGTATGCTGTCCTTTATCGCTCAGGAAGAGATATAGAAGTGGACGTAACCGGGATTGCTGTTCCTTTGGATAATTTTCCGTCCGCTTTGGCAAATACAGGAAAAGAATTACAGTTAATAGATACCGGTGGGAAAGTGGTGGATAAAGTCACTTATGCAAAAGCAACTCCTGCTTGCTCATGGGAACGTTTCGGGAATAAATGGGAACTGTCAAAAGACTCAAGGGGAGGTACGCCGGGATCAAAAAATAGTATTTCGGGAACAGTGCCGGATGAACCATCAAAACCTGAAATTCCTGATGAACCAGATGATTCGGACGAACCCGATACCTCTCCAGTGGAACCGGTAACCGGGACAGTTTTGCCTGGTGAGTTTATATTTAATGAACTTCTTCCGGAACCTTTTACCGGAGGAAGCGAGTATATAGAGTTGTATAACCGCTCGGAGCATACTTTGCCGGTATCAATGCTTTCTGTTGCAGTAAGGAAGGGGGATGGGGTACTTGGAACCCGTTATCCTCTTTCATCCGTTTCTGTTCCTGTCGTGGCAGGAGGATATGTGTTATTGACAAAAAGCCTGGAAGGAGTAACTTCTTTTTACGGAACGCCCTCTCCGGAAAATTTGTTTGAAATAGCAAAGTTGCCGGTTCTTGCCAATACATCTTCTACAGTCGTATTGATACGGACAGAGGATGATGTGGTAATAGATGAGATTTCTTATTCTTCCAAATGGCATGCATCTTCGATAAAAGATAAAAAAGGAGTGGCTTTGGAACGTATTGACCCGGAAAAGGAAACACAGGACCCGGCAAACTGGACTTCCGCATTGGAAGCTGATGGATATGGAACCCCCGGTTTCCAAAACTCCCAATATGCTGAATCAACGATGGGGAATGAGGAACCCACAGGTATGGAAGCACCTGCATATAAAACAGAAGAGGACAGTTACCGGATTTCGTACCTGTTGGATAAGTCCGGTTATAATTGCCGTGCACAAGTGTTCGACTGTTCAGGAAGGTTGGCTGCGGAAATAGCTAATCATGAAGCTTTGGGGATTTCCGGTGAGTTATTGTGGGACGGATGCGGGATGGGAGGTAGTCGCCTGCCTCCGGGTGTTTATATTTTTCATGCTACGGTTTATCATCCCGAAGGAGAAAAGTTTACTGTAAAAAAAGCCTTTCTTGTCCATTAAATATAGGGAAATCTATTTCGCATTTAAACTTTCACTAATTTTGCAGCCTCATAAAACTGAATTTAGAATGAAACCAACATTATCAACAGCTTCTACCCAGGTGATGCACAGAGAGATAAAAGATTATCTGATGATTGCTTTAGGGATGGTTCTTTACGGTATCGGATGGACCGTTTTTTTGTTGCCTAATGACATTACAACCGGTGGCGTACCGGGTATTGCCTCTATTGTTTATTTTGCAACGGGCTTGCCGGTGCAGTATGTGTATTTTGGTATTAATGCATTTCTATTGATGCTTTCTTTGAAAGTATTGGGCTGGAAGTTCAGTGTGAAAACGATTTATGCTGTATTTGTCCTGACCTTCTTTCTTTCAGTGATACAGAAAGTAACGGCAGGTTTATCTCTTTTGCAGGACCAGCCGTTTATGGCTTGTGTACTTGGGGCTTCTTTCTGTGGCAGTGGCATCGGGATTGCATTTTCGGCGAATGGCAGTACCGGTGGAACCGATATTATCGCGGCTATTATCAATAAATATCGTGATATAACGCTGGGACGTGTTATTATGATTTGTGATATGATTATTATTACCTCCAGCTACTTTGTATTGAAGGACTGGGAAAAGGTTGTGTATGGTTTTGTTACGCTTTATGTCAGTAGTTTTGTGTTGGACCAGATTGTAAACAGTGCCCGTCAGTCTGTCCAGTTCTTTATCATATCGAAGAAATATCAGGAAATAGGACGTGAGATAAACGCTTTACATCGTGGGGTTACGGTGATTGATGCAACCGGATTATATACCGGTCAGGAACAGAAAATTATGTTTGTACTGGCAAAAAAACGCCAGTCGACTACTATTTTCCGTATTATTAATGATATCGACCCGAGTGCATTTGTTTCACAGAGCGCAGTTATTGGGGTTTATGGAGAAGGGTTCGACCATTTTAAAATGAAGAAAAAGAGTTGAATTTATTTTCGGTTTGATCCAAAGGTAGACAAATTGTCAAGGCTGCCCGCTGAAACCTTTATAGGAAGCTATGCTTTAGGGATTGCCGATGCCGCCAGTTAAAGAAAAGGCGGCATCGGTGATTTTTGTATAAGACGGGATGTGAAGGCTCAGATTATGTTTCATATCGAATCGCAGTCTGAATTATAAAGAGGGCTTCAAATCTTCATAACTGTATTGATTGCAATACATTGCCTTTTGTATCAAGAACTTTAAGAGTCATAGACTTTCCTTTTTTTGATAAAATCATGACTGTCGCATTCTCCGGCCGGTTTCCTCCTCCAATGACTACAGGAAAATTATTCCCTTTTGAACCTTTGGGCCAATAAGCGAAACGATGTGTGTGCGCATTAATACTTATATCAAATGGAGCTTTTGCTAATAGGTCTCCCCATAATTCCAAGCAAGGAAGATAACTCTTTTCCGACATGCCATAAAGAGGAATATGATGTAATAAAACTCTTTTAGCTGCTTTCTTGTACTTCTTGTTTGCTAATTCCTCTTGAAGAAACTTCGCTTGTTCCTTCCGGAAACCATCAAAATCATTCAGGTTATAATATACCCACGTCGAATCTGGTTTATCTTCACCACAGTCAAGAACAACAAAACGGGTATCGCCCCAATTAAAGGCTCCATAAGTTTTATTTCCTACATAATCAAAAATATTCCTCAACTGAATTGAATAGGCGTTACGTATTTCGTGATTTCCCCGGAAATAGAAAACCGGTACGGTTTCTGCTTTTACTTTTTCATTCAAATAAGATAGGAAATATACGGCTTCCGTTTCGTTTCTAGGATCGTCAATGCAGTCACCGTTAAACAAAACAAAGTCATAATCAGTCCCTTTAATTTGATCTGTTAATAGATTCATGACCTCATTCTTTTTGTGCAAATCATTGAATATAAGAGCTGTAAAATCTGATGTATTAACGTTTGGTACCGTGAAAGAATAAATATCGGAATAAGCAGTCTCCCCAAATTCCTTTTTATATGCCTCATATAAAGTAATCTCCCTGGAACAAACTCTATAATAATAGGTTATTCCCGGCTTTAAATTATTCAAGCGAATCTTATGATGTTTATTGTTGCAAATGATCTGACCATCGACAATCGTTTCTTCACGTTCTTCCAAATTACGATCCAAACCATATTCGACCCAACTATGAACTGGCACATTTGTAAACCAGGAAATCGTAATTCCTCCGTCTAACGGATTTTGTAAATAGGGCTTCGTGCGAAAAATATCAGCTACATTTGCCTTTAATCTTACATCTACGAACAGTGGTAAATGATCCGAAGCGATAGGCTCATCATAAAGTACTTGACGATGTAACACAGAATATTGATTACCATTATCAAATCCGTAAATAAAATCAATACAACGATTCGGATTTTGTCCGGGAATTGTATTGTCTTTATAATTATTCAAAGGTATAAATTTCTTTTGCAAAGCATTTTGAGTAGGAGATCCTTGGACAGAATTCATATCTCCTGCCAAAAACAAAGGTTTATGTATATTTTTTAATGCATCAAATATAATGGGGACAGATAATACTTGATCTTCTTTTGTCAAAGAAAAATGAGAGCAACACATGACATATTTATCAAATTCTGCGATCAGTAATAAGCGACTTTCTTCTCTGCCGGGAAGAGGCAACATCCAATGACGTATAGGTTTTTCCTTTGAAAGTATACCGATGCCATACTTTCCCCCCTGATAGTCAATAGAAGGACCATAGGTATAGAACATATGTGTACGATCTGACAGTTCCTTCAAGGCGAAGACTCCATTATTACGTATCGATGCACTGTCCAACTCCTGTACTGCTATCACATCCGGATTCACCCGATTCATTATGTCCGCTATGCGCTGATAGTCAATCACCTCGTCCATACCCCGGCAATTCCTTACATTATAAGACATAACACGGAGTGTGTTCTCTTCCTTGGGCTCAATTGTTTTTTGCGCATTTACTGTAAATAAACAGCCAAACAAATAAGCTAACAATAATATATTTTTTTTCATATCTATCATTTTTTGGAGGCTGTGTCAAAAAAGCTATTACTGAACACAGATGACGCAGAACACGCAGATTTACGCAGATTCTTTATAAAAAACTATTGTCTACGTAAATCTGCGCCCTGTCTGCGTAGTCTGCGTTCCATAATATAGACTTTTGGCACATCCCCCTGTATTTATTTAATTATAGGCCATCATTCCAACCCGTATTCTGTGTTAGATTGGGATTCAACAAACGTTCCTGGATAGGTATCGGATATAGATAATCTTTTTTCTCATCCCAAACTTTTTTAATATGAGGATTTACGACGATACATCCATGATTTCCATTCTCCAATGTGATATCACTATTAAGTTTTAAATATTGGATATTTTTCCCTTCTAAAACCGGTTTCTCATTTTCATAAATACAAACATCCATATTTCCGTCTCCATCCAGATCAAAAGAGCCTAGCCCCGGGAAATACATCCCCTTAAATTGTTCCATGAAAGTAGATCCTTCTTTCCAACGCATCATGTCATCCCAGCGATAGCTTTCCATTACCAGTTCTATCCTTCGTTCCCTACGAATCTCAAGAATCACACCTTTATTATTTCCACTTACATGAGGATATTGCTTTTCCAAATAAGGATCCGGGTTTGCGTTAGCTTCATCCATATTAATATTAGGCATATCTACCCGGTCCCTAAGTAGCTTGATTGATTTCTCCAAATCGGTTTGAGTCAATGAACCTAATTCGGCTTTTGCCTCTGCATAAATTAATAGGGCTTCTGCAAAACGGAATAAAGGCATGTCATTAATATCCTTTTGGTTCGTATCCCATTTACGTTCTGTGACAAACTTAATTAGCTGATATCCTGTTACTGTAGAACCGAATTCTTGCACTAAAGTCTCAGTCTCACCAATTCTGGTATATCCGGGAGTACGAACTGTTTGGCTCAAACGAGGGTCCCGGTTTTTCATCTCTTCTGTAAAAAACATAGTATTGTAGCCCGGTTGATCCGTAAAGCGTTTTCCGTCACGCATCAAATAACTGTTTACAAGTCGTTTCTCCAAGCCCGGACGTCCATAAGAGGCTGTCATTGTGTAATAATTCAAATTATGATATACCTGAAACTCATCACTGTATCCTCGCGCAAGAATAACCTCATCGGCAATCGCTTCATGAGAAGCGAAAAAATTTAAATAATCACTTTCCGGCTTTCCCGTATTGTAAATCTTGTATCCACTCTTTGTTATTAATTCATCCGCAGCAGCTACAGCTTCATTCAAGAAATGCTCATAGTCTGGCAAATTAAACTCGGTATGATATTTGCGAAAGGTCCCTTCATGCAAACAGATACGGGCTTTTAATGCTAATGCAGTCCAGTGGGTGATCTCATTCACTTTTTTCTCGGCGGGTAAATGCTCTATTGCATTATTAATATCCTCCAAAATGTTGTCCATAACTTCGGTTCGAGGGGTACGAGGTAACATCAAATTTTCTTCATCCTTATCGTTGATTGCATGGGTATACCAAGGTACATCGCCAAAGCGTTTTACTTTATCAAAATAAAAATAAGCTCTAAAAAAACGAGCTAACGCATCATAACGAAGTCTCGCAGCCTCATCTTTACATTTTGAGGAATTATCAAGATAGAAATTGATATTACGTAAATTTCCCCATTCCCAGCCTCCGCCACTGGTCGGAACAATTCGAGTTCCTCTCAGTTCATCTGCCAGATCCATCTTGATGATGTTATCTATTGCTTCGTTATAAACGCCTTCGGCATTAGGTAATGCATCATAAAACGAGTTTGTATAGAGCCGCAAATCATTTTCTGTATTAAAGAAAGTATTTGGAGATATAGCATCTAACGGATACTTTTCCATATCACATGCTGATAGGCTAAGTCCTATAGTCATTATATAGAGTAATTTCTTCATAAGAATAAACTTTTAATAGGTGGTTTAAAAAGTAATATCTAACCCGACAGAGAAAGTTTTTGATAAAGGATAGCTTCGTCCGTTACTATCGGCGACCGGTTGTTCCGGATCAATATAGTCTGTGACAAACGGAGTCCATGTAATCAGATTCTCACCACTGACATACAAACGGCAGTTCTGTACAAAAATCTTTTTCATCCAACGATCCGGGAGTGTATAACCGATAACCAGGTTCTTTAAACGTAAATAGCCTATGTTTTGGATATATTTATCATTCGGGTCTCTTAAGCATCCTCCGCTATTTAATGCGGTATAACCTCTTAACAGGGGGAAATACGCATCTGTATTCTCCGGGGTCCAAACCAAATCATTGAAATTCTTCGGAGTAAAAGAAAAATAAGGACGGGAATAAGGTCCCCAGAATTTATCCGCGTTTGCACTTGGATACCAATCTCTGCGACCTATACCCTGAAAAAAGGCTGACACATCTATTCCATTCCAACTGGCATTCAGGTTAAACCCGTAATTATAACGAGGCTCTGAATTTCCGATAATCTCCATATCTCCAGGATCATCTGCGGTCTTTTTTCCCGGAGAAATAACCTTATCGCCATTAAGATCTCTAAACTTCAAATCACCTGCCCGTAAATGCCCCCATTCTCCCGGGGCTTTTTGGATTTGAGTATTTACTAATTTTTGATCTACATTCCAATTGGTTGCTTCCTCATCAGTCTTAAAGAACCCATCAATACGGTATCCCCATATCTCACCGAATTTTTCTCCTTCATAGTGATTCGCCAGTAATTTATTCGGATTGTCATAACGGGTAATCTCAGATACAGCATCACCTAAAACAAACGATATGCCATAATTAAAAGGTTTTCCTTTCAAGTCAAACTGGTCTTTCCAGCTGATAACTAATTCATACCCTTTAGTTCTAAGGTCTCCGGCATTTTGTTGTGGTGAAGCTGCTCCGAAAACGGAAGGAAGTGTTTTCCCGGGTACCAGCATATCCGTGGTGTTACGAACATAGGCATCACCCGATACGTTCAATCGGCTATTCAAGAAACTAAGATCAAGACCGACGTTAACAGTTGTTGCCTTCTCCCAAGTCAAGTTGTCAATAATCGGATTTGGAGAACTTACATTCTGAGTTTTTTGTCCATCGATCAACCAATTAGACAAACTCATATTCATAGTTGAAATATAAGGGTAGTAGTTAGGGCTTTTTGTATTTACCGCCTGATTTCCTAATGATCCATAGGATGCCCTGATTTTCAAATTATTTACGACATCTTTTGCTTTCTCGAAAAAAGCCTCTTCACTTAATCTCCATCCTGCAGAAACAGAGGGGAAAAAGCCATATCGCATGCCTGACTTGAATCTGGAAGTTCCATCATACCGGCCATTTACCTCTATCAGATACCGATCGTTAAAGTCATAATTAGCGCGGAAGAATGCGCCAAACAAAGCATAATCATAAGCACCTCCTTCTACTAACATATCCCCGGTTGCCAGTTGTAAATCATTCAGTGATTCTGATATCAAGTTTTTGCGAGAAGCAAAAAGCCGGGAATGCTTTTTATTCTCATAATTCACGCCAGCAGTTAAACCTACAGTGTGTTTTCCAAATGTTTGATTATAATTTGCATATACATTTGCGACATGCATAGGGTCAAACCACATCGTTTTTTTTAGCTGATCCGTATTGTAATTAGGAACTTCTTGAATAATGCCCGGTTGTATTGAGTAAGTTGCAACTGTAGAGCGATACCAATCATCTGCTATATAGAAAGAATACGTATAATCCGCATTCAATTTGATATATTTAGTTATATCAAGTTCTAAGCTCGTTGTTGTTGTAAATTCATGGATTCCCTTTGCGCCTTTTGTTCCGCCGTCAAGTAGCATCGCATAAAGACCGTCACCAATAGAATAATTATTTTTCAATGTATTATAAGTAGCTGTTCCATCCGGATTTATTGGTGCATAGCAGGGTAAGGCATGAACTGTTACATATACGAAATTAGGATTACCTCCACCTTCACGTCCATAATAAGTATAATTCTTGTCGTAATATGAAGTATTGTTAGAAACTTTCAGGAAAGGGAATAACTGTGCATTGATTTTACTACGGAAATTATAAGATGTAAACTTATCCGTATTGATCTTCATAATGCCATCTTTCGTATAAAAATTACCGGAAAGCAGGAAATTGATTTTTTCAGTGCCTCCGGATAAATTTATACTGTGAGACTGGGAAGGTTGATGAGAATTAAATACAGTATTCCACCAGTCATAGTTCCCATAATAATTATAAATGTCTTTTCCATTAACATTCTTCACCACAGTCCAGGGACGGGAAGGATCTTCTGTCTTATCATATCTGCGTGCCTCTAACTCCGCCATATCTTCATCGGTATAACGGGTGTATGTATTTCCTGTGGCACGACGGAATGCCTCATCCAATAAAGAAACAGCCTCATAACCTGAAGTCATAAAATCAGTACGGACCGTAGGTTTGGATGTCGCAAAAAATGTCCCGTAAGAAACACTCATTTTTCCTGCTTTTGCACTTTTTGTTGTCACTAAGATTACACCAAATGCACCACGAGCTCCATAAACAGCAGAAGCTGCAGCATCTTTCAACACAGATATCGACTCGATATCTTTAGGATTCACACGATTGATATCACCCGGAACGCCATCGATCAGTACCAATGGCTCGCCTCCATTAATCGATGCCTGTCCGCGAACATTAATAGAGCCTCCGGCACCCGGTTCTCCTGTAGAAAAGGTGATATTTACATTTGGCATGGTTCCTTGCAATATTTGAGTTGCATTAGATACAGGTCTGTTTTCTAATTCTTTAGCGGAAACTTGCGCCACGGCTCCTGTTAGATTAACTTTCTTTTGTACGCCATATCCAACTACAACAACCTCATCCAGGTTTTGGGTATCTTCCGTAAGCTTTATTTCAACTGTAGATTGATTTTTTACTGCAATTTCTTTGGAATTATAACCTATGTAAGATATTAAAAGAATATCTGAAGGTGAAGCTTCTATACTATAGTTCCCATCTAAATCCGTAATAGTTCCAATTGTAGAACCTTTTACTATGATGTTGGCGCCAATGATAGGTTCTCCACTCAGATCTGTTACCCGGCCAGTTATTTTTTTTGTTTGCTGATTTCTCGGTTTATTTTCTATACGATTAAATAAATAAATTTTTCTGCTTTTAATTTCATAACCCAAGGGTGTTCCTTCTGTTAATTTATCCAAGACCTGAGTAAGTTCTGCATTAGTAAAGTTCATACTAATCCTCCGATTTACATCTACGACTTGGTTGCTATAAGCGATATTAAAACCTGTTTGGGCAGTGATAGTCGCCAGTATTTTTTCTACTTTAGCATTCTCTAATATAATAGAAACCCGTTGAGCTCTAGCTGTAAAGCTTAGTAAGGATAGAACTAAAAACAGAAAGGCTAACTTAATGACATTCGGTATTTTCTCAATTAATATTAAAAGGCACCTGCGCCGAGGGCTTTCTTGCTTTTCTTTCATATATTTGTATTGATTTAATAGTTTGTATTAGAAATTTATTTTTAATACGATCGGCAGCCGAAAAATGTAGGAGTTTTTCGGCTGTTTCTATGTTGTCTATTTATGAGGAATCCATAGGCATATCTATTTTAAGGTTAACATTCTATTTCCTGCTCTCCTATAAAATAGACACACGGCAAATCAAAAAGGATGAGTCGCTATCGTTTATTTTTTTATTTTTTCATCCGGATTTCTATTTTTCCTTCTTTTTCTTCGAATAGTACAGGTGTGATTTTTCCTAATTCATTTAGTACTGCCGTTAGATTTGTGCTGTCCGTTGTAATCGTATAGGTATATTTCAAGGCTGTGGAGTCTTTTACCTCAAAAGATACATTATAGGTTCTGGCTACTGTCTTTATCACCTCTGATAAAGGTGCATTTTTAAATACTAACACATTCCGTCTCCATGCAGAGTATAATTTAACATCATGTGAACGAACGACTTCGCAACGTCCTGATGCTTTATCATAAATAGCTTTCTCTCCGGGACATAGTTGATATGATTGGGAAAATTTGGATTTCAGTTCGATTGAGCCTGATTCTAAAGCAATAAATATGGCATCTTCTTCCGGATAGGCTTTTACATCAAAAGTAGTTCCTAAAACTTTGATATCCACATGGGAAAGGTCTACGATAAACGGTCTGCTTTTGTTTTTTGCGACCTCAAACCAGGCTTCCCCTTCCAAATAGACTTTACGCTCGGAAAGACCAAACTTTTTTGGATACCGTATATGACTTCCTGAATTTAAATGGACTTTGCTTCCATCTTGAAAAAGTACCTGCATACGCTCACCATTAGGGACATAAACTTCATCATATCCGTCATTTGCTAATAAATCGACTTGTGAATTCACACGCATGAAAAGTCCGATAAATAAAGCAACGGGTATCAGAATCGCTGCTGCATATGCAATGAAACGGCGTATCCGTTGGCGATGAAGTTGGCGCATGATTTGCTGATACATTATAGCGGATGGTATCGGATGGTCTATCCATTCGTCTTCCTGGCCTATGTTAACGGCTTTCTCATCCATATCCATCCGTTTTGCAAGCCAAGCCTGTCCTTCTGGTGTTTTGAACCAGTGAACCACTTCACGAGCTTCCTCAGGACTCGCCTCATTATTCAGCGTTCTTTCTATTATAATTAAATCGGGTATTTTCATATAATATGTCTTCCTTTATTATATTGACACGCCAAACGATCAATAGGATGAGTTCCACAAATATAAAAGAAATAAAAATAACTGTTCAAAATGTGTCCGTAGTATTCTTATAACTTGAGCGTAATGAGATTTAACTGTAGGCACAGAGATATTCATCTTATCCGCAATTTCTTGATTCGATAGATCCCCTTTCAGTTTATATAGACAGACCTGTCTTTTCTGCTCAGGTAAAAGTTTAATTACTTGGTAGAAATGTTCCATCATGTCCTTCTTTTCTATCTTGGCTAATAGCTCATCTTCATATTCCGGTGATGATTGTACGATCTCATAATTTTTCTCTAACGCGCTGTTATTATTTCGGATTTCGTTCAAGACATGGTTTTTCAGCATCGTGTAAAGATAGTTTCTCAAATTCACATGAATCACCAACAGGGAACGAGATTCCCATAGCTTCAAGAAAATTTGTTGTACAGCATCTTCTGTCACAAATGAGTTTTTTAGGTATTTATACGCCAATACGTACAGCAATTTATGATATCGTTCATAAATTGCTGTAAACGCATCTTCACTCCCTTTTCTCAGAGCAGAAAGCAAAGCTTCATCACTTTGTGTGGATTTCTGGAAAAAAGACATTTGCTGGTGATGTATTCAATATCAGGATTCAGACTCCATAACCACTTCAATGCGATTGCCTTGTTTCAACAGTTTTTTGATGAATTGTTGGATTTTGGCAGGAGTGATGCCATTTAATGTTTCAATATAATTAGTTTCCCCGTTGAAACCTCTAAAATAGTAATTATCCAGCGTATTTAACCAATAACTGTTTTCCTGAAGATTTTCAGCATGTCTTTTTAATATATTATCTTTTGTCTTTTTGAAATCTTCTTCGCGAGGTCCGGATTTTGCGATGTTTTCCAGTTCGGTGATAACGATTTTATTCATCTGTTCCCGTTTGGCAGGGTCTGTATCGAAATATGCCTGGAAGAAAGTCTGACCTTCCGGGAAATAAGACAGTTGTCCGGAGGTTTGGACACCATAAGTACCCCCTGCTTCTTCACGGACTTTTTCCATATAAACCAAATCGAGAACCTGCTTCAGCATTGACATTGTTAAAATGTTTTCGAGATTATATTCTATATTCCCCGACCAGAAATTAACTACGGAAGCTTTGGGTGTTTCCAGTTTGCGTTTGAATATATTGGTATAATCGCCTTTGCGTATAGCGGGTACTTCTGCCGGATTTCCTTTTTCGATACGTCCCTGGGTGGGTAATGTAGCCAGATATTGTTCTATATAAGGACGCATTGCGTCTATATTAAGGTTGCCTACGAATGTGAAGACAAAATCTGAAGCATCGGCGAACCGCTCTTTGTACATCTGCATGATACGCAGATAATTGATGTGCTCGAAATCGGCTGCTGTAATTCGGGCAGCACGTGGATTATTTTTATAAATGGCTTCTGTTAGCGTATCGCTGAAAGCTACCATCGGATTTAGCTCCAGGTTTTTTAATTGGGCTTTCATGCGCTCTTCAAAAGAAAGATAAGCCTCTTCGTCTATACGGGGTGCCGTAAAGCAGAGGTAAATCAATTCAAATAAAGTTTTTACATCTTCCGGGGTGGAATTGCCGTTTAAATCTTCACTGTTTAATCCAAGTGTAGCGGAACAGGATACCATCTTTCCTGCAAGCACTTTATTTAGCTCCGTTGCAGAGAAATTGCCAAGTCCTCCCAAGCCGATAACTTCGTTGAATATTTTTAGATTGTCAATATCTTTTTTGCCGAATAGCGTACTACCTCCGGGGCTGGTTGCTGTCATCAGAATTTCATCATCTTTGAAATCAGTGTGTTTTAGCACAACTTTAACACCATTACTTAAAGTCATGACAGTCGCTCCGAATAATGGGTCTACTTTGCTTTCCTTGATTGTTCCGGGAGTAGGTAGAACCGGAATAAGCGGTTCGTTGGAAACAGTCTCTTTGTAAGGTTCTACCGGAAGTTGCTGTGCTTTGATAAAATCGGCAAGCAGTTGCGCTTCAGTCGGATATTTAAGGCCTTCTTTTTCCGGTCCGCTTAAAGTTATGACAATGTTTTTATCGCCAACCAACTCTTTTGCGTACCGGTTGATTTCTTCTATCGGTAACTTAGGTGCGATTTGGTTGATAAGTGCATATTCTGTTTCTATACCGGGGATATAACCGCCATCCGTAAAATGCCGGACATATTCGTTGGTATAGCTGCGGTTCTTTTGTTTATCCCGGTCTTTAAATAATGATTCATATTGTTTCAGTATATTGGTACGGGCACGTTCGTATTCGGATGCTGTAAAACCATAACGTTTAACGCGTTCGGCTTCCGTAACGAGGGCATCCATCGCACGTTTTACATCCCCTTCTTTTACCAGGGCAGCTAATGAAAACGCTCCTTTGGTTTTGGTTATGATAAAGTCTCCGTCAGAAGCACTTGCTGCAACAAAAGGAGGGTTTGCTTTCTGTACGATTTCGGAAAAACGTTCGTTAATCATTGTTTCTACAGCACTTTCCATATAATCTTTCACTAATCCGGCTACTGTTGCATACATTTCGGCAGGCATTTTTTCATGCTTGTAGAGAATGGAGAGGATGGTGTTGGAAGCTTCCTTGTCTGTAGCAATGGCGACTAATGGTTCTTCATTATCGGCAACTGTAAAGAATTCACGTTTTGCAGGGTTTACAGGTGCGGGAATATCACTGAATATCTTTTTGATATCAGCTTCTACTTGGTCTACATTTACATCTCCGACAATAATGATTGCCTGTAAATCCGGACGATACCATTTTTTATAATAGGCACGCAGTTCATCCGGTTTGAAGTTATCAATTACATCAATTGTTCCGATAGGCATACGATGGGCATACCGGTTATCCGGCAGAATTTTAGGTAATTGTTGTTCGAGAATACGCATTTGTGCATTTTGGCGGGTACGCCATTCTTCCCGGATCACATTCCGTTCTTTTGCAATTGCAGTGTCTGCCAATGTGATAAAGCCAGACCAATCGTGCAGGATTAGCAGGCAGGAATCTATCGCATTTTTATTTGTTACCGGAGCATTCATAATCATGTAGACTGTTTCATCGAAGCTGGTATATGCATTGAAGTTTTCTCCTCCACGCATACCAATACTTTCTGTAAAATCATCCATACCATGACCCGGAAAATTCTTTGTTCCATCGAAAGCCATATGTTCAAGGAAATGCGCCAATCCACGCTGGTTTTCTTCTTCAAGGATTGAACCGACATTCTGTGCTATAAAAAAATCCGCACGGTCTTTCGGTTGGGCATTTTGCCGTATATAATAGGTCAATCCGTTATCCAGTTTACCATACCGTACTTTTGGATCTATAGGAAGAGAAGGAATGGCGGCCTGTTGTGCCATTAGCTGGAATGCTGCCAGCATCCAGAATAACAGACCGGAAAATAAAATTCGTTTGTACTTCATAATCTTTATTTGTAAATTAATATTTGGCTTTTGTTTTTTAGGGGCATAGGCAAATGTAGACAGTTTTTCTATAAAAACAAATGAAGAGCGGAAACGTTTTATCCGGATTATAAAAAGCAGATTACTTGCTTGTTAATATGGAAAATTTTATTTTTGCACCCCAAACTCTATTTATTTATTATTTAATCTTTTAATACCTTTAGATGAACCAATTGAAGCAGTGGGTTTACAACCCGATTTTTAGGAAGGATAGTACGGTTTTTTCTGTTTGGATGTTTTTGGGGCTATTATATGCCGTGATAAAACTTCTGATGGGAAAGTTTAATAATTATAGAATATTTGAACACGTGTTTGTACATGCTACAAACGGGCAACCTCTTTATGTAGAGTATCCTGAACAATATTATGATGTAAATCATTATGGATTGTTATTTGCAGCAGTGATAGCTCCTTTTGCCGTACTACCGGAATGGCTAGGTATGACTCTTTGGATACTTGCCAATACTATTTTCCTTTATTATGCTATTAGCCAATTACCAATTACTCATAATCAGAAAATATTAATTTATTGGTATGCGATATTTGAATTGATGACAGCGCAGGGTGTACAGCAGTTTAATATATCAATTGCTGCGATTATTATTCTGACTTTTGTTTGTGTAGAGAAAGAAAGGGATTTCTGGGCTGCATTTCTAATTTTATTGGGGGCATTTATAAAGATTTATCCGGTAGTGGGACTCGCCTTTTTCTTTTTCTCTCAGCATAAAGTCCGCTTTATCTTATATTGTTTGTTGTGGGGTGTTATCTTTTTCTTTGTGCCTGTTTTATATACACCAGGTTTAGACTATACATTGGAACAGTATACCGAATGGTTTTATTCCATACAGTTGAAGCATGGCCTGAATCTTTTTGCAGATGCCCAAAATGTATCTTTATTAGGTGCCGTGCGTAAAATATCCGGTTGTGCTACTTATAACGATTTATGGTTGATTGTCCCGGGATTAATATTATTCTTTATCCCTTATCTGCGAGTTGTGCAATATAAAAATCAAGCTTTCCGTTTGATGTTGCTGGCGAATGTCCTGTTGTTTGTCGTTTTATTCAGTACAGGAACAGAAGCGAGCGGATATGTATTGGCTATGATTGGGGTTGCTATCTGGTATATATGCAGTCCTTCCAGTTGTTCGAAATATAAAAACTGGCTGTTTATTGCTACATTGGTGATTGTAGGGTTATCCACAACGGAATTGGTACCTTCTTTTATACGAAATGGATTTATCCGTCCATACGTAGTAAAGGCGTGGCCTTGTATTCTCGTTTGGCTAACAGTTTGTTATGAAATGATATTTCTTGATTTTCGAACAATATCTATTGGTGGTACCGAACGTAAATGACACAATAGCGTTTCTGTCTCATTTTTAATATATTTCTAATCTCTTCGACACAATTTAGGAAGTTTCAGGTGGTAGGTTTTAAACGTAAATGTTTACCTTTGCGCCCGACTGTCCGTGTGAGGATAGCTGGATTGATAAATTAATAATTTACTTTATACCGTATGAGAAAGTATAAACTAGTCAACAACGTGTTAGGATGGATTGTTTTCGCAATTGCTTCTACCGTTTATTTGATGACAATCGAATCCACTGCCAGCTTTTGGGATTGTGGTGAATTTATTTCCTCTGCCTACAAATTAGAAGTAGGGCATCCACCCGGAGCACCTTTCTTTATGTTAATGGCGAACCTTTTCACCCGGCTTGCAGCAGGAACAGAAGGGGTGGCAAGAATGGTAAATTCCATGTCGGCTTTATTCAGCGGGCTTACTATCTTGTTCCTGTTTTGGTCTATTACCCATATGGCACGTAAGATTTTAGTGAAAGGCGATGGAGAAATATCGTTGGGTAAACTGATTACGATTATGGGGAGTGGTCTGGTTGGTGCTTTGGCTTATACTTTCAGCGATACGTTCTGGTTCAGTGCGGTAGAAGGAGAAGTGTATGCTTCTTCCTCTTTATTTACAGCCGTTGTATTCTGGTTGATTTTGAAATGGGAGGAGATGGCGGATAAACCGCATGCCGACCGTTGGATTGTCCTGATAGCCTATCTGATGGGACTAAGTATCGGGGTTCACCTGCTGAACTTGTTGTGTATCCCGCCTATCGTACTGGTATACTACTATAAGAAATCTCCGAATCCGACAATGAAAGGAACATTGGGCGCTTTGTTGGTGTCGTTCGCGATTGTCGGTCTGATGATGTTTGGTGTGATACAAGGCCTGGTGGAAGTTTGCGGATATTTCGAACTGTTATTTGTAAACGTATTCGGTATGCCGTATAACTCCGGTGTATTTGCCTATGTGATTATATTGGCAGGCGTATTGATATGGTCTATCTGGGAAACGATGCGCGATGAGGTACAACCTGTACGAATGAAGATTGCTTTTATCCTTTCAGTAGTTCTGATTGGTATTCCGTTTATCGGAAGCGGTTATACACTGGCTGTTATTCTGACTTCTGCATTGACTGCCTATTTGTTTATAAGCAAGAAAGTGAATATTAAGATGTTGAATACCATCTTGGTTTGTTTGATGGTGATCGTAGTCGGTTATTCTTCTTACGCCGTGACATTGATTCGTGCGACAGCAGATACTCCGATGAATCAGAATGCTCCAAGCGATATCTTTACTCTGCGCACTTACCTGGCACGTGAACAGTATGGTAAAACTCCTTTGTTTTACGGCCAGACCTTTGTTTCGGAAGTGAAACGTGAAAATAAGGACGGCGCCTGTGCCCCGGTGGTCAAAGAAGGAGAACCGGTATGGAGCCGTGTTATCAAGAAAGATAAAAAGGAAAAAGACCGTTATTATATTTCCCGCCATGACCAGGACTATCAATATGTGGACGAACTCAATATGTTGTTCCCTCGCATGTATAGCGCTGATCCTCGTCATATAGAAGCTTATAAGGAGTGGGGGCAGGTGAAAGGTGAACCTGTAAAGTTTAACCGTTGTGGTGAAATTGTATCGGTAATGAAACCTACATTCCTTGAAAATATCCGTTATTTCCTTTCTTACCAGGTGAATTTTATGTACTGGCGTTACTTTATGTGGAATTTCTCCGGACGTCAGAACGATATTCAGGGTAATGGGGAGGTAATGAATGGGAACTGGATTACCGGTATTCCTGCTATTGATGAGATTTTGATCGGACCGCAGGATGATATGCCGCTCGATATAGTGAACAATAAAGGGCATAATGTATATTATATGTTACCGTTATTGCTGGGTATTCTCGGTTTGTTGTATCAGGCTTATTCCGGGGAAAAGGGTATTCAGAGTTTCTGGGTTACATTCTTCCTGTTCTTTATGACAGGTCTGGCGATTGTGCTTTATCTGAACCAGACACCTTATCAGCCGCGTGAACGGGATTATGCATATGCCGGCTCATTCTATGCTTTCTGTATATGGATAGGATTTGGTGTCGCGGCACTGGCTAAAGGCTTGGAGCGGTTTGCAAAGATGAGTCCTGTTGTTGCGGGTACGTTAGCGTCAGTATTATGTCTGTTCGTTCCAATTCAGATGGGAGCTCAGAACTGGGACGACCATGATCGTTCCGGACGTTATGTTTGCCGCGATTTTGGTACGAATTATTTGGAATCTTGTGAGCCGAATGCTATTATCTTCACGAATGGCGATAACGATACATTCCCTTTGTGGTATGCACAGGAAGTGGAAGGTGTCCGTACCGATGTCCGTGTATGTAACACAAGTTATTTGCAGACAGACTGGTATACCGACCAGATGAAGAAACAGGCATATGAATCTGCGCCGTTGCCAATCACATGGACTCGCGAACAATATGTACAGGGTAAACGTGATGCTGCTTATGTATTCCCATTGACAGAAGAAGCGATCGATTTGAATACGGCGCTTAATTTCGTACGCAGTGATGATCCTAAGTTTAAGAAATTGCCTGGCATTGCTCAGGAATTGGATTATATTCCGTCTGAAACATTAATTTATAAGGTGGATTCGGTTGCCGGTGAAAAAGTCTTGGAAGGTGATACTACTGGTTTGCTTAAAGAGATGACTATCGACCTGAAAGGAAAAAATGCCTTAGGTAAGCAGGAGTTGACAATCCTGGATATGTTGCAAACAAACAATTTCGAACGTCCGATGTACTTTGCCATTACGGTAAGTCCCGACCAGTTTGTCAACCTGGATGGTTATTTCGAACAGACCGGTCTGGCCTATCAGATTGTTCCGAAAAATGCCAACAAGGCTGTCAATACTGAAAAGATGTACGACAATGTCATGAACAAATTTAAATGGGGTGGCGTGGATAAGCCGGGTGTTTACATTGACGAGAATGTAATGCGCATGTGCAAGAGCTACCGTATGATGCTGTTCAACAAATTGGCGGAAGCATTGGTGAGTGAAGGCAAGAAGGATAAGGCACTGGCCGTTCTGGATAAGTCCATGCAGGTGTTGCCTCCGGAAAATGTTCCGTTGGATTACACAGCCCTTGCCACTGCAGAGCTTTATTATATGCTGGGACAGAATCAAAAAGCAGAAGATATCTATACCGTAATTGCAGATAATGCAATGCGTAATGTAAATTGGATTTTCCGTCTGCGGCCTGCTCAGATGGCAACTGCCATAGGAGATCTGGAACAGAACCTTGCTATTTTGCAGCAAGTATTATTAGTGAGCAAAAAGTATAATCCCGAATTCGGTAAGAAATATCAGGAAGAATTTGATAACTACCGTATGGCTTATGGTTCGGTTCGTAGAGAATAAGATATGTTTATAGAACAACCGCCCTGGTTTTACAGGGCACTGTTCCCAGGGGTAATCTGGCGGATACCGGCTAAGAAGAAATGTGTATATCTCACTTTCGACGACGGTCCTATTCCCGAGGTTACCCCTTGGGTATTGGATATACTTGATAAGTATGATGTGAAAGCGACTTTTTTCTGTGTAGGGGATAATGTTCGCAAACATCCGGATGTATATAAAATGGTATTGGAACGGGGGCACCGTGTAGGAAACCATACCTTTAACCATATTCAGGGCATCCGTTATTGGAGCCGAAATTATCTGGCGAATGTGGAGAAGGCAGCTTCTTATATTGAAAGTAACCTGTTCCGTCCGCCCCATGGGCATATGCGATTTCCCCAAGTACTTCGCTTGCGAAAACATTTCCGTATTATCATGTGGGATGTGGTAACCCGTGATTACAGTCCCCATATGACACCGAACGGAGTATTGAACGTAGTGAAGAATTATACCCGCAACGGCTCTGTTATCGTTTTCCATGATTCTCTGAAAGCTGAAAATAATATGCGCGAAGCTATGCCGCGTGCTATCGAATGGCTTAAGGAGCAGGGGTACGAGTTTAAAGTATTCGATTAACGACAAATAATTTATCTACTATGAAACAAACACTGAACATTTTGTTTCTTTCCTTCCTGTTCGTTTTTGCTGCTATTGCTGCTCCCGACGGATTGAAAGAAAGGCTTGCCTCATTGGACGGCGTAAGTGGTATTGAAAAGCTTGAATCAGAACATTATGCTGAAAAGTATCTGGTTCGTATTACACAACCGGTGGATCATAAAAATCCGGCGGCCGGAACATTCACGCAACGTGTAGTTGTTGCACATGTCGGATACGACCGTCCTACTATTTTGGTTACCGAAGGGTATGGCGCTGCTTATGCTTTGAGCCCGCGTTATCAGGAAGAACTTTCAAAGTTGTTGAATGCAAATATGGTATTTGTAGAATACCGTTATTTTCTTGAATCGACTCCGAAACCCTGTAACTGGGACTATCTGACAGCTGAAAATTCTGCTTATGACTTACATCATGTAAACCAAACTTTCCGTCAGTTGTATACCGGGAAGTGGATAAGCACGGGTATCAGTAAAGGTGGGCAGACTACAACCCTTTACAGGGCTTATTTTCCGGATGATGTGGATTTTTCTGTCCCTTATGTAGCCCCTCTGAACCGTGCGGTGGAAGATGGCCGCCATGAAGTATTCTTGCGTAAAGTAGGTACTAAGCAAGAGCGGAAAAAGATCGAAGCATTCCAGATGGAAATCCTGAAGCGTAAGGTAGAGATTGTTCCTTTATTGGAGAAATTCTGCAACGACAAGAACTATAAGTTCCATATTTCTATGCCGGAAGTGTTGGATTATTGTGTATTGGAGTATCCGTTTGCCCTTTGGCAGTGGGGCACTCCTGTTTCTGTGATTCCTTCTTTATCTGTCGATACAAAGACATTGTTCCAGCATTTACTGGATATAAGCGGGCCGGATTATTTTGCAGAAGACCAGCCGAACGTTTCTTTCTTTGTACAGGCCGCACGTGAGTTGGGTTATTATGGATATGATACGGCTCCGTTTAAAAAATATCTGACGATAGAGAGTAGTAAAGGGTACCTGAATCGCGTTATGCTACCGAAAGAATTGATAGATAAGGTGGAGTTCCGTCCGGAACTTTACAATAAAGTCTATAATTTTTTGAAAGAAAACGATCCTAAAATGATTTTCATTTACGGAGAAATCGATCCATGGAGTGCAACTCGCGTCCCCACTTTCAAAGGAAAGAAAAATGAACAGATTTATATCCAACCCGGCGGTAGCCATCGTGCACGAATCAGTAATATGCCGGAAGACATAAAGGAAAAGATATTGACGCAGATTAATCGATGGCTGGCGGAGTAGAAGTAGCAGTTGACAGTTAACAAGTGACAGTTGAGAATTTGCGACAAGCGGAATTGTAAATAATATAAAAAGGGAGTAAGTGTCTTTAAAATAGAACTTGCTCCCTTTTTTATTTTGTGCTGCTTAAACTGTCAACTGTCACTTGTCAACTGTCAACTTTTTTAATAGGGGTAAACTGCTTTTTCCCAAGCAACTCTTGCTTTGTACCAGTCGTTGATTTTAGGGATGGACTGTTGTGGAACAAAGACGGTTAAGCCGCAACAATGATCGATAGGCATTGAATAGTGTAAAGCTCCGAAGTAAGCATTTTTCGTATGTGCTTCGTAAGTTATTAATTTATCCATGGCAGTCCGGAACCGTCCATACTGTTCGTCTGTTGCTAATTGCTTGATAAAATCATCGAAGTCATACAGAAAGCCTTGTCTCGTTGTATAAGGGCTGTTGCTCAGATATTCCAGACGTTGCATTTTTTTGAGGTCTAAATTAAAGATATCCTCTTCACTTTTGTCTGTAAGTATTTCTTTAACTATAACTGCTAAGTTTTCTATTTCGCTTGTTTTTGTTACCGATACGGTTGCCGTTTGCGAATCTCCGCTTTTTGCATTATAGTAATTGTAAAATATTTCTGCTATTTTTTCGAGTTGAACATTGTTTTCGAAAAAGGCAGGAATAATTTCAGCGTAAGGCCATCCGTCCCCCATTGTTTCGGTAGGAGATGCCAGGATGTAATTCGCTTTATCTTTTAATTCGTAGATACATTCTACGCTTGCCATGTAACAAGCATCAAAGAGGATATAGTTGAAAAGCCCGTTGGGAATACCTTTGGCAAGTTCATCTATCTCCATCCAGTTGGTACTATCTGGGCCGAAAGCTTTCATCATATTTTGGTATTCAGAGGGTACCCACGCGGAACCATGACTCCATAAGTCAAGCCCGTAACTATCGGCAGGAAAACGGGAAACAACTTCTTTAATTACACTTAACAAGACTTCAGGAGAAGCTGAGTTTTGCTTTTCGTAGTCAAGAACTACCTCTTTGATTACTTTTCCATCTGAATTTTCTTTCAACTGAAGCAGTTGAGGTGTTGCTCCTTTGAGGGTATAATATACGATTAGGTTGCCGCCATTCAGGTTTTTCTTTGTCGCGACTTTCATCAGGGCATCTAAATTTAATACTCCAAACCTGTTTAAATCATTATTTGCCATCATATAAATTAATAGCGTATGTTTAGCCGGGATAACCGGTCCGTCGGATTTGGTACAACTGGTTATGCCAAAGGATAGGACAAATAAAAAAGTGATTAATATAGTTCTCATATACCCTGTATGTGTAATAATTTGCGAAGATACAGATATTATTTGTTTTTGTGTGTTTTTCTGTATCGATAATATCTATTATTAGATGAGTCTTATAGATGTGTATGAGTAGATTGTCTACTAAATTTGGAGAATAAGAAACGCCCCATCCCTTTCAGAACAAGGATGGGGCGTTTTGGTATAAAGCGGTTGTCTAATAAATATCCTACCTCTCGGCTGTCAGAAATTTTCTTCTGGTTCTATCATCCTCTACTTCATTTCGCGGAACCGGAAGGTTGGAAGCTGTCTTAAAAAGATTCGCAGTTTCTACAACGTCCATTGGAATTTGTGATTGAACATACATAAAGGTTAATTCAGGGTTGGTTACGGGTGCATTCTTGATGCCGACGTTGTAACGTTGGATATATGCAATACCCATTTTGCTGTTTTTTCCTTTTCTTACTTCCTTTCTTTCAAAGGGGAGATGCTTTTCTCCATCATCAATGCTCGCATTGACTACATTAATCTTATTACAAGTTGTAAAATCGTTTGGTTTTTCTTGAATAATTACCGCTTTATGAACGATTTTGCTAACACTTACTCCCAAACAATGGGTTTTGGTTATATAATTGTGGGAGTAAGGGCGTTTTCCATTACTATAACAGCAAGTAGAACATGTTATGGATAACATGCCAACTATTCTTCTATTCGTTAATATTTTGCTGTTAAGTGATTGATACATTGATAAAATTGGTCTAAAAATATTACATTGGTCAAAGTTTGCCTCTACTTTGAGGCATTATCTTTATTATTTTACCCTTTTTGCATCCGTTGAAATTCAACGTCTTGATAGATTTTGGTCGCCTCCTTAATCTAACTGGCTGCAATACAAAGATATAGTTATTTTTTTATATGCAAGAGTTATAAGTGTTAATAATGAATTTATTCCGTAATTAGGCCTTGTTAGGAATCTTTTTTATACCAGGTGATAGCTTTAATATCAAGGGGCGTAGCGGAATAATGGTGATGATGTTATTTTTTTATAAAAAAGGACCATAGATAATGCAATTCAAGTTCTAAAAGTAGATAGTTTCTTTACTGCCGCCTCCGTCTACCCAGGGAGTGATACTACCGGATAATAGGATATCTTTAGCTTGTAAAGTGAACTCATAGCTTTGTTTCTTTCCGGATTCGAATGCTTTGGTAGATTCGATACGGTAGTCCTTGTTACTCATTCGGATGATGAATACAGGCTTTGTATTTGGGCAAAGTAGAAAGTCGGTTATAATGGTTTGCTCTGTTGGAATAACAGGAAGGTTTAAATCCTTTATAAGGGTATATGGAGTGTTTGATGCTGTCTGTGCCAACTTGCCTTCTTGTATATTGAGTTGTACTATCGGCGAATAGTTTTCTAAAGAAATACTTTGTAAAATCATATCTTCCTGGATGTCATCCGCTTTTTGGATTTTAATTGTGATAGCGGAAAGGATATGATTGAAGGCGAGGTTTACAATCTCTGTATTCGTCGTTTTATTCCGGTTCTTGACTGGAGTAGCCCACATTATATCGTCTTGTTGATTCAAGTCGAATGGAATACTTTCAGGCATATCGGTTGCCGATGGTGTATAAGGATAATATGCGTAAAAGTTAAGGAGGGTATCGGGATTGATTGGGTAATGAGTTTCTACAGTGGTTACTAATTCATCGTTACCGGCTTCTTTTGTATAAAGCGTGTTGGTAAGGTCTTTACGAAGCGCTGTGTTTGTATCGCCGTCATCTTTATGATGTCCCCATGAGAAGACTCCGATTTGGGAGTTATCGGGGAGGGTGGATTCGGTGATGATGGATTTGGATAGGGTTAGGATATGGGTGGAGAAATGAATCTGATAACTAGAAGAATCAGGTATTTGATTATTCTCATTACAAGAAACGTATAAGAATAGTAAACAGCAGATAATGTATATTCTTGTTATCATTTTTATAATATGGTAGGCTTAACTATCATATAATTACATGATAGTTAAGCCTATTGATCTATTAGTTCTCAATATTGCCATTACCGTCACCTCCATTTTGGATAGAGCTTACTTCTGTTGTAATTGAGATATTATCATTAAATGTAAGTTCAATATTATGCAAGTAACCAGCTAAAGTACCATATTTATCTGTACCGGAAACATTTGTTTTTATTCCCAATATATTTATTGATTGTGTAGCACCAGTATTGTACTTTTCTGTTTCAATTGCTATTTTGAGATCTGTAGCATTTTCACCTCCAAGCCCTGGTAGTAAAAATTTTGCAGGAATTGTAATCGCATCTATATCTTCTCCTGTTGAATTATCATATATTGTTATATCTGCATTATCCGGAGTGCTATTTGCTGTAATAGCCCTGTTATCTAATGACAGAGCTAATGTTTTAGGCATATCTTTGATAATGATCTTTTTTATTTTTCCAAAAGCCGTTTTTGCACTTGTAGTTGCGACCAATTTGATTTGTACTTGAGATAACATATGATCAAATTTCATTTTAGAGGTTGTTGCATCTGTTTGCAATATCTTAGTTCCTGCATCATAAACTTGACTACATAAAATATCTTCTTCGCCAGTTTGTCCGGAGAATGTGATGACATTACTTGTGGGGTCTGTTGCTATTTGAGGATATACTCCAAGAAAATAACTATTAAGAGGAGTTTCATCGTTATTATAATATTTTTGGTCACCGGTTAATGGAATACTACCATCTGCTCCAACTGTATATTTTCCAACAGTATAGCTTGTCCAACTTGAAGGAGTACTGCTTCTATCTTGTCTTAACAACGTGATATTATTGTTCTTTAGTTCTGTTAGTGGCGTGGCTTTAGTAGTGATAGCTCCAACCCCAGCATTCAATTTAATTTCCACCTTTTCCCCATTACCTACTTCATCTACCGGATCATTATTGCTTGAACAGCCAACTAAAGCTGTCATGGCAAGCATACCTAATACAAGTTTTTTCATGATTATGAATTTTAATTGTTAATATATTATTCTCGTTTGTTATTGTATAAATTGTTGTTTATTCGATTATCAGGTTGTCGCCTGAGGCTACTTCCCAGTGGTTGATTTTTACTGTGAAGGAGGGACCAGGGATAACGGACGCTTCTACCGCTACATCAATAGAGTTGCCATTTGTATCGTCCAGGGAAGTTCCTAAATCAATATGAGAGGAAGTTGTGCTGCCATCGGATAAGGTAAAGTCTAAAATTATCTCATGGGTGGTAGGGACAGGCTGTTCTTCTCCTTTTTCTTTCGGTTTTCCCAGTATCAAAATGCTTGCATTCATTCCTTCCTCTGAAGGAGTCGTCTCAAAAGCTATATCGGCTTGTGTATCCTCTCCAATAACCTGTCTACTCAGGCTGATGGAGGTCGGCATACCGCTTATCGCTCCTTTGCAACCGGCAACGTTTTCTATTCCATCAACTTTGATTGCTATGGACAGGTTCCGGACTAATGGTTTGGGAGTAAAAGTGATCGATTTATTATCCCCGCCTATTATTTCTAACTCGTCTACTGCTATCCCGTACAATGGGATCGTCCCGGTTTGGGTTTCATTTGCTGCTTTCGTTATGGGAATATAAGCTTCTGCTGTTTCAAAACTTTGCATATTCCTGAAAGCGATATTGTCCGCATCACAGTTAAATACCAGAAGTCTATACCGGGCAGGTGGTAATGTGAAATTTAACTTTGCCGTATTGTTATAGTCCATCTGTATGGTAGAACCTCCGTCTATTGGATAAAAGCAGTACCGAAGCTGGGTAGGAGCGGGATATCCTGGTAGTAGTTGATCCCATTGAAAGACATACTGTACGTCTCCTTGCTCCTCGTTATCCGGCGTCTTGTCCGTGCTGCATTTTATCATTGTTGCAATAATAAGGCAACACGCACTCAGGATGATACCTGCTTTTATACAACTTATACTGTTCATTCCTGTTTTGCTACGTGGCAAATGTAGGGAGAATAGTAAGTGATAAAATTGTTTTTTCTAATCAAAAACTTGTAAAAACAATCGATAATCGTTGAATTTTATCGGTTTTCGTTTTTCTTGTTACGGATAGCACGAGGAGATTTTCCGAAATTGGCACGGCAATAATGGGAGAAGTTGGAGAGGGATTCGAAACCGAATTTATAGCAAATATCAGAAATAGACATTTCTGTTGTCGTCAGGTCATTGTGGATGTCCTGGCATTTTTTCTTAGTCATCCATTGGTAAGCCGGTTCACCGAATGTTTCTTTGAACAGACGGCGGAATGTTGGTGTACTATACCCTCCCAGTTGGGCAAAAGATTCCACATCTTTTGCTTTCAGGTAATTTTGCATTACGAAATAGCGGAATGTTTTGCTATACCTATATATAGGTGCATAAAATGCCGCCATATCTTTCAGGGGATAATAGCAGTTTAGAAGGTAATAAAGTTCCGTCCGTTTGGCATTCAGGAATTCTGCGCAAATAAGAGAATCATTCAGATACATTTTAATACCGTTGATATACAACCGGAGCGGAAAGCACATCTGCATGATGGTCGGAGTTATCTGCATATCTTTAGCCAGTTCGCTCCCTTTGTTGAAGCGGTCTGAACAGAGGCTAAGCGGCTTTTCGAACAAATATAAAATACATTCGAGGTTTTCGAGAACCTTAAACTCTACGGATGAACCTATCGGTTGCAGGATGAATTGCCCGTCATGCACAATACTGTTCGGATGCTCTTCGCTTTTTACCTGCACACTGCCTGAAACAATGAAATAGATTGTATTCTGCGAGCATTTGGACTTCGGTACTACGATTCCTTTAGGGAAGGAACGGTACTTGAATACCTGTGTCTGCGAATGCGGGCAGGTGGCACAATCTGTGTATTTCAGACAGGCTATGTCGGGCATACGGCTGGTTTTAGAGTTTTATTTTTTTGCTTTTTCCGTTGCTTTCGTTGTGGAAACGGTCTACAGCCGTAACTACATAACGATATTTTAGCTTTCCTTTATCATAAGGTAGGAGATAACCCGATTCTCGGGTGATAGCCACGATTTTAGACGGGTCGCTCAGGTTGACAGGCTCTCCGTCCATGAAACGGTAAACGACAAAATAGTTTGCCAATTCCGGATTGGTCGCGCTCTGCTCTGCTTCCCAATGTAGCAGGAAGCCTTTAGGCGTCCATTCTGTTTTCAGTTTCTTCACTTCTTTAGGAGCACGGTCGTGCATATGCGTATATGCAGGTATCAGTGCCGGGTAACGGTGGTAATTCCGTTTCAGGCTGTCGGCTACCCCTTTGGTGTTCCATAGGATTTCGTTGGCAGGCCAGAAGCAGTTGCCTTTCACGTTGGGCAATGCACGTTCATAGCGCATCTTGCGTGTCAGTTCGCCCGCTTTCATGGTGCGTTCCACACTCTGGCCGAGGTAAAGATGGCATCCCTTTGAGTTCTTGTCCCACCATTTGACCAAGGTGATATAGTCGGCTGCAGGATGGCCTATTTCCCAATATATTTGAGGAATGTTATAATCGATCCATCCCTGTTCTTCCCAATAAAGGATATCGGCATATAAATCATCATAGTTTTGCAGTCCGTTGGTATTACTGCCTGAACCGTCGGGTGTACTTTTTTTATTGCGGTAGATACCAAACGGGCTGATGCCGAAACGCACCCACGGTTTAGCCAGTAGAATGGTACGCTTCAATTCCCTGATTAGGGTGTTTACGTTTTCTCTTCGCCAGTCTCCACGTTGGGCAGCAGTGTATCCTTTATTTAAACCATATTTCCGGAAACTCTTATCATCGGGAAAAGGTACTCCCGGCGCAGGGTATGGGTAGAAATAATCATCCATATGAATGGCATCCACATCATAACGGGTAACGATGTCGCGTACAACACGGCAGATAAACTGACGGCTGTCCGGTAATCCCGGGTCAAACAAAATTTGCTTGTTATAGGTAACGAACCATTCAGGATGTTTATTGTAAATATGGCTATCTGCAAACTGGGTGCTGCCGGAGGTGCTGGCGCGATATGGGTTCAACCAGGCGTGGAATTCCATATTCCGTTTGTGGCATTCTTCAATCAGAAATGCCATCAGGTCGAAGTTGCCGGCAGGAGCTACACCTTGTTGTCCGGTATAAAAACGGCTCCAGGGTTCAATATCCGATTTGTAGAAAGCATCGGCTTCCGGACGGACTTGGAAAACGATCACATTGATGCCGCATTTTTGCAGGTAATTTAGTTTGCGGACAAAATCTTTCCGCATCTGTGCGGGTGTCATGTTTTTGTATTCACCCTGAAAAGCGGTCTGTATCCAAGCTCCGCGAAATTCCCGCTTTGCTTCTTTCTGTGCCGTCTGTTGTGGAATCTGTTGAGTGGTCTTACAGGATGTTACTGCGCATAACAATAAAACCACAAGCAGACGAAGATATTTTGAAATCATGAACGTGCTGTTGTTTTTATAACTTTGAGTATTTTCTTACAATATGCATGCAAATATAACAAAAGTTTGGCTTAAACGAAGAAATGGTTTACGCGCTTTATGCGGTAGGTGGAAATTTCTGCCTATCGGAACCGGATTGCTCCCTTTGAGGTATGGGTAAATATCAGACTTAAAGCGATTGTTGAAAAAGTCAAAATGATAGATTATTGTGGTGTTTTATGTTGTTTTGTGTGAATAAAGCCTTTCGTGCTAACTTGGTTTGTTTGCGTAAAAGGCTTTTTAGGATAAATTGGGCTCTTTTATCGGAACAAAAGGAACATTTATTGCAGAAACCGGAACTTTTTTACAATTATCTGGAAGGTAATTTCAATTAGTTGCGATACTAATTCCAACTATCTGTGCATAAAAATCCAATAATCTGCGCGGCAAAACACCTATGTTTTAACTTTAAAACACCTATGTTTCGATTTCAAAGCATCCATACTTTGTTTTTAGATGTTATTGGGCATGGACGCGGTTCTGGAATGGTTGGAAAACCGAACCTGATGCAGATATTAAATAGTTTATTATATTCTGAAAAACGTAACTATATGATTTGACTCAGATGACGCGTCCTGTCATTCCGTAATTGTAAATCTATCAGCGTAAACAAACTGATAAACCTTAACCTCGCAAGAGTGGCATATTTGAAACGCTTCCCGTATCAACCTCCATATAATCGCGTATAAAGGAGTTGTTTTGTCATTTTGTCAAAATGATATAAAAGAGGAAGTCTTCTTTTTTCATACCGTATTATCTCTCGGTTTTATTCCTTACCTTTGTATAGTAGATTTAAACAATAAGCCGCCGGTTGTTTTTCTACCGGCAACAAGATAGATATTATGTCTGAAAATCATTCTATATTCATAAAGGGTGCTCGCGTCAATAACTTAAAAAACATCGATGTCGAGATACCTCGCGACAAACTGGTTGTTATCACCGGATTATCTGGAAGCGGAAAATCATCACTCGCATTTGATACGTTGTATGCGGAAGGACAGCGCCGTTATGTGGAAAGTTTATCAGCCTATGCCCGGCAGTTCTTGGGGCGTATGGGCAAACCGGAATGCGACTATATAAAAGGCATACCACCTGCCATTGCTATCGAACAGAAAGTGAACACGCGCAATCCGCGTTCCACGGTGGGTACTTCTACCGAAATATATGAATATCTGCGTTTATTGTATGCCCGGATTGGAAAAACGATTTCACCTATATCCGGAACGGAAGTAAAGAAACATCAGGTAAGCGATATTGTAAAAGAGGTATTGGCTTATCCGGACGGGACCCGTTTTGCCGTTTATGCTCCTGTGGTACTGCCGGAGGGACGTTCAATGAAGGAGCAACTCGAGATTTTGCAAAAGGAAGGATATTCCCGTTTGTCTTTCAATGATACCGTTTATCGTATTACGGAAGTACTTGCCAACGAGGCATTACTGGCATCTTCCGGCATCGAGCTGTTGATAGACCGTCTTGCTGTTTCGGAGGATAAAACATTGAAAAGCCGTCTTGCCGATTCTGCTGAAACGGCATTCTTTGAAGGACATGGTACGTGTATTATCCGTATTTATGCAGCGGAAGGTACGATTCAGAAAGAATACTCCAAACGGTTTGAAGCCGATGGCATGGTTTTCGATGAACCTTCGGATATGATGTTCAGCTTTAATAATCCGTTGGGTGCCTGCCCTACCTGTGAAGGGTTTGGCAAAGTGCTCGGGATTGATGAAAACCTGGTTGTGCCGGACAAAAGCCTTTCCGTATATGAGGGTGCTGTAGTCTGTTGGAAAGGCGAAGTCATGAGTGAGTGGCTACGGGAGTTTATAGCCGACAGTGAGAAATACAACTTCCCGATCCATCGCCCTTACTACGACCTGACACAGAAAGAAAAGGATTTGCTTTGGCATGGTGCTAAAGGGGTGAACGGGATCGATGCCTTCTTCAAATTCGTAGAAGAAAATTTATATAAGATACAATATCGTGTGATGCAGGCACGTTACCGGGGGAAAACGGTTTGTCCGGTTTGTCATGGTTCGCGCCTGCGTCCGGAAGCCCTTTATGTACAAGTAGGAGGAAAGAATATAGCCGAACTGGTTACCATGCCGGTTACCGAAGCGAAAGCCTTTTTCGACCGTTTGGAACTGGATGAGAATGATGCCGCTATTGCTAAGCGGTTGCTTGCCGAGATAACCGGGCGTTTGCAGTTCTTGCTGGATGTAGGACTGGGGTATCTTACGTTAGACCGTTTGTCCGCTACTTTATCCGGAGGGGAAAGCCAACGTATCAATCTCGCCACTTCGTTGGGCAGTAGCCTGGTTGGTTCCCTTTATATACTGGATGAGCCGAGTATCGGGCTGCATTCCCGTGATACGGATTTATTGATAAAAGTGCTTCGCCAGCTGCAGGCTTTGGGCAATACGGTGGTTGTGGTAGAACATGATGAAGAAATTATCCGGGCTGCCGACTATATTATCGATATAGGTCCGAAAGCCGGACGTCTGGGTGGTGAAGTGGTTTATCAGGGGGATGTGAAAGACCTGAAAACGGATAGCAACAGTTATACGGTTCGCTATCTGACCGGAGAAGATAAGATAGAAGTTCCTGCATTCCGCCGTCCGTGGAATAATTATATAGAAGTGAAAGGCGCCCGTAAAAATAACCTGAAAGGGGTGGATGTGAAGTTCCCGCTGAATGTGATGACCGTTGTAACCGGTGTCAGCGGGTCAGGAAAGAGTTCACTGGTACGGGATATTTTTTATGAAGGCGTAAAACATTATCTGGATGATGCTGCAAGGTTGATGGTCGACTGTTCGGGATTGAGCGGCGATATGCAACTGGTTAAAAGTATCGAGTTCGTAGACCAGAATTCAATCGGTAAGAGTTCCCGTTCCAATCCGGTAACCTATATAGGCGCCTACGATGAGATTCGTAAGTTGTATGGCGAACAGGCTTTATCAAAACAAATGGGATACACCGCCGCTTATTTCTCCTTTAATAAAGAAGGCGGACGTTGCGAGGAATGTAAGGGAGAAGGTAAAATCACTGTCGAGATGCAGTTTATGGCAGATATTACGCTGGAATGTGATGCTTGTCATGGAAAGCGTTTCAAATCGGATGTATTGGAGGTAGAGTATCATGGAGCAAGCATCTATGATATGTTGGAAATGACCGTCAACCAGGCAATCGAATTCTTTGAACAACATACCGGAACACAGGAAAAAAAGATTATCCGCAAGCTGAAACCGTTACAGGATGTGGGATTAGGATATATCAAACTGGGGCAAACCTCTTCCACGCTTTCCGGAGGAGAAAACCAGCGTGTGAAACTTGCCTATTATCTGGGACAGGAGAAGCAGGAACCGACATTGTTCGTATTTGATGAGCCTACAACCGGCTTGCACTTCCATGATATTAAAACCTTATTGAAAGCTTTCGATGCATTGATAGCCAAAGGACATACGGTGGTTATCATCGAGCATAATATGGATGTGATAAAGTGTGCGGACTATCTGATAGACCTGGGACCGGAAGGAGGAAATGCCGGCGGGAACCTGGTTTGTGCGGGAACTCCGGAAGAGGTGGCACTTTGTGCAGAATCCTACACCGGCAAATATCTGAAGGAGAAGTTACAGTAAACTTATTTTTTCCGTGCCGACAAGAGCAACCAAAGATAAAAAAACTCTATTTTTGTTTTTAATAATAAAACAATAAATGGAATTGTATAAAAATCATCTGTTTTTTAAACGAATATTGTTGTTGCTGTTGTTACTCTCTGCTTTAGATGTATGGGGACGTAGAGCTAATAATAATCCGGAGAAAAGCATCCTGCTTATCAGTTCGTATTCACCGATTAGGGAAGAAGGAAATCATGTGATTTCTGCATTTGTAGAACAGATGTCGGAAAAAATGCCGGCAAAAGTGCAGGTAGAATATATGAGTAGTGAACAATACCCTCTTTTTTCTTCCTGGCAGGAGTGGATGATACAGCTATTCCAAGCCTATAAAGATAAGCCGGATGTGGTGGTATTGCTTGGCAATGAGGCATGGTCTTCCTATAAGATGACATGTAAAGAAGGTTGGAAGGATATACCGGTTGTATTAGGGTATGTCAAAGAGACTTTTGTGGATTATGAAAAGAATACGGACTCGGGTGTCCTCCTTTCCGATAAAATACATTATATCTCTGATACTTTCGATGGATTTAATGTTACCGGATATTTTTTCCAGGATTATATAATGGAGAACCTGTTATTGATAAAACAGCTCCAGCCCCAAATACGCCATGTTGCTTTCTGCTATGATAACCGGTATGCAAAAGGGTTTTATCTGAATAATTTAAAGCAATTGTTCGATAAGATTGATTCGTTGGATTTATGTTATTTGTCCGGCATCGATTTCACAACACCCGAATTGCTGGACTCGATTGCGAAAATGGATGATTCTTATGCCTTGCTTTCTTCCGGATGGTATACGGATGCCGCATGTAATCCGCATGCCTATACCATGTTGCACAATGAATTGGCGAGGATGGAGTCTTTTCCTGTTTATCAGGTGATGGATCAGAGCAGGGCGAATATGAATTATATAGGCGGTTATTATGTTTTGGGTGTGGAACAGGGACGCGACCTGGCTTTGCTTACTTATGATGTGTTGGCAAAAGGGATAGAAAACAGCCCGGCATTCCAACAAACGCCTGCCCGGCCTCATTACTATATTAATTATCCTGTATGGCAGGAAACAGGTATATCTGAAGATTTACTTCCGGAAGGAGTTTTGTTTTATAATGCTCCGACTTCCATATTGGAAGATCATCCTTTGTCTGTTTTGTGGTTTAGTCTTACCATTATTTTAATGTTGGTATTACTTATTGTCTCCCTTTTTTACAGGAAACGTAAAGAGCAGTATTATAAAACGGTAAATGCCCACATGATGAACCTGCTTGGCAAGATGCCGGATATGGCAATGATCTATGATGAGACTTTAAATATTAAGTACATTGTAAATCCTCTGGAGCAGGTTTTGTTCGGAACAGACTGGAGAAAGCTTATCGGGGTAAATGTTTGGAATATAAAAGAGATTTATCCGCTGTCGGATTCAGCCTTGGCTGAGTTGGCACAGAATGTAACCCACACCATGAAAACAAGGGAAGTCCGGGTATTTAATTATGAATTTGTCAAAGGCGGAATCACTTATTATATAAAGGCGCGTACAGTACCTCTCGAAGATAATCAGTTGATTTGTTTTATGCATGATGTAACTCCGTATGTGAAAGCGGAAAGGGAGATTCTGAAGTTGAAAACGTTCTTACAGTCCATTATCGATAATCTGCCGGTAGGGCTGTTTGTGAAGGATGTTTCAAACAAGTTCCGTTACCTGTTTTATAATCAGAAGGTGATGGAGATTAACGGAAACTCAACATCCATTGTATTGGGTAAAAATGACAATGAAATTGGAAATCCTACAGCTGAATTATTCAGGAAAGAAGACTTGCAGGTATTGCAAAGTAATACCCCCGTCTCGTTTGAGTTTGTCCATAAAGATCCGAAAACCGGAGACCCACAGAGATGGAGTGTCGTGACTAAAACGAAATATCTGGATGGCGAGGGACGTCCTTATATTATAGGAACAGTCGTGGATACGACGGAAATACGTAAAAGTGCATTGGAACTGGAGAATATCCGGAAAGAGTTGTCTATTGCCCTTGATGCGGGAACCATGTCCGCCTGGTGTTATGATATAGAGAAGAAGGAATTTTATTCTTTATATAAGGAAACGGTTGCCAATGAATCATTGTCTTATGAAGCGGCAATTCAGATATTGCATCCGGATGATGAGGCAAAGTACCGTAGGTTTATGGAGAGGCTTTCTTCCGGGCTGGATGAGAAGTCGAAAGAAATATTCCGTTTTAAACGGACGGCTGAATACAACTGGTATGAAACATATGCCATCGCTTTGAAATCCGATAAAACGGGAGAAGTGATCCAGATTATCGGAACGGAGCGGAATATCACGGTCGAAATGCAGCGGAATAGGGAACAGGAAGAGAATAAGCTGAAACTGGATTTTACGCTGGATGCTGCTCAGATTATTTCGTGGGAGTTCAATGTGGATACATCAACATTCTATTCTCCGAAGTCGACAATCTTTGAAGAAGCAACAATTCCTCTGGAACTTTATTTGACATTTGTGCAGGAAGATGATGCTCTGGTACTGCGTAAAGGGCTGGAGGACTTGTCGGCCGGGCGTATACGGGTGATGGATGTTCAGATTCGTATTCAGACGGAAGCTTTAGGATCGCGCTGGTTTGAAATGCATGCCGTGCCTTATGGGCTGGATGAGGAAGGAAGAGCTACCAAGCTGATTGGCTTGCGGCGTGATATTACAGATTTGAAGATGACCAACGAATTGATTGAGCTTCGCGATAGAGCGGAAGAATCCAATCGTTTAAAGAGTGCTTTCCTTGCCAATATGAGTCATGAGATACGGACTCCGCTGAATGCAATCGTCGGTTTTTCCAATCTGATAGCCCAGGAAGACGATCCGGACGAGATAGCTGAATATGTTAAGATTATAGAGACGAACAACGAACTATTGTTGCAGTTGATTAATGATATACTGGATCTGTCGAAGATAGAAGCAGAGCAACTGGACTTTAATTATTCGGATGTGGATATACCTGCCCTGTTCCGGGGATTGGAACAGACTTATGTTTCGAGGGTAAAGGAAGGAGTGGAGCTGATTTGTGAATTGCCAGAGGGGGATTGTTTCATTCACTCCGAGAAAAACCGGCTGACGCAAGTAATATCCAATTTTCTGAGTAATGCCTGCAAGTTCACATCCAAAGGTTCTATTCGCATGGGATATAAACCTATGGAGGGAGGTCTGCGTTTTTATGTTTTAGATACAGGAAAAGGAATTGCCCCGGAAAATATACCGAATGTTTTCAATCGTTTTGCTAAATTTGATGCGTTCGTACAAGGAACAGGGTTGGGACTTTCCATTAGCCAGTCGATTATACAACATTTAGGAGGCGAAATAGGTGTGGAGTCCGTCTTGGGCGAAGGTACGGAATTTTGGTTTACTTTGCCTTGCGACCCTCGTTCTTGAAAAACGGTTAGAATTGATTTATGAGTGGATTATAACTCCGACTATTATGGAAACAGCATTTTTTATTTTATTAATTCTGGTTATTTGGATTAGCTTACACGGTCAGATTGGAAAAGCCATTTCGAATACGGAGAGCCTGAAGAAGGAAATAGCCGAGTTACGGAAACAACTGGAAACTGCCCGTCCAAAGGCAGAAGCCGTAAAACCCGTTCCGGTGGAAGAAAAGGCGGAAGTGAAAAAGCAGGAAGTCCTCTTTGTTCCGCCGAAGATAGAAAGGCCTTCCAAACCCAAAAAGAAGCCGCGTCAGGTTAATTATGAGAAATACATCGGAGAAAACTTATTCGGAAAGATAGGTATCCTGATTCTTGTGATAGGCGTAGGCTTGTTTGTGAAATATGCCATCGACAGGGATTGGATTAACGAAGTGTTCCGTACAGTACTGGGTTTTGCAACCGGTGTCGGACTGCTTGTGATTTCCGGCAGGCTGCGTAAGACCTACCTTACTTTCAGTTCATTACTGGCTGGCGGTGCATTTGCAGTCTTTTATGTGACGGTGGCGATGGCTTACCATTATTATGGACTGTTCAGCCAGGCATCCGCTTTTATCCTTCTGATTATATTTACAATTCTTGTGACGGTCTTGTCCGTATTGTATAACCGGAGGGAACTGGCAATTATTGCGCTGGTCGGAGGTTTCATCTCTCCTTTCCTGGTAAGTGACGGGATGGGAAGCTATATGGTTCTGTTTATTTATGTCTCCATCCTAAACCTCGGTATGTTCGGGTTGTCCCTGTATAAGAAATGGGGAGAATTGCCGCTTATCTGTTTTGCTGCAACCTATCTTATCCTTGGCGGTTATATATGGACGGCGGATCTGGATATTGCCCGGAGCCCGCAATTAGTCCATCTGATATTGTTCTCTTCCTTGTTTTATTTGACGTTCCTGCTGCCGGTTGTTTCGATATTGAATACGGGAAATAATAAAATAAGCCATTTGTTGCTGGCCGAGGTTTCATTGAACAATTTTATTTACCTATTCTTCTGTCTGTATTTTTTTAGGGAAATGCAACCGGAACAGAATTTGAAAGGGCTTTTCCCGTTGGGGATTGCTTTGGTGAATGGAGTTATCGCGTTTATTGTCAGCCGGAGGTCGCCGGAAAATAAAATCCTTTATCCGGCTTTAACGGGGCTTGCCCTGACATTTGTGTCCATCGCAGTACCTGTGCAGTTGGAAGGGACTTTCATTACTCTTTTGTGGGCTTGCGAACTGGTCATTGTACTTTGGCTTTTTACTCGTTTCCGTATGGTTATTTATGAGTATTTTTCGATAGTCCTGCTTTTCCTGACCAATGCATCCTATTTGATGGATATGGAAAATGCGGTTACGGAGGGAGGCGTAGTTCCTTTGTTTGCCAATGGTATGTTTGCTACCGGTATATTTACAGGGTTTGCCTTGCTGGTGTGGTGCTGGCTGATGAATCGTGAAAAAGAGATGTTTCAGGCTGTAAACGTGTTGAAATATTCTCCGTTTAATGCATTTGTCCTGTTGAACGGGTGTGCCATATTGTATATTGCCTTCATCCTCGAGTTTTTGTTGAATGTGAAAGACTCACATCTTTCTATGGAGCTGGCGCAGACGTTTACGGCTGCCGCTTTACTGGCTCTGTTGTTGTGTCTGAGGAAGCGGTTTCCTGTGGCTGTCTATAGAGATTGCTATGCTTTCGGTTTGTTCCTTTCGGTTTGTCTTTATGGGATTTGCATGTCTGCCTATCCGGCTACTTTGGAACAGTTGGCGGAAGCTTTGAAGTGGATTTCGTTTGTTATCATAGCGGTGCATATTTGGCTTTTTGCAAAGTGTTACTATGCGGCTTATGATTTCCACCAAAAGATATCCAATCCTATGACCGGATTGCTTAGTTTCTTATCGACAGTATTGCTGGTTATCGGAGTCAATACATTTCTGAAGGAAGTGGGGTATTCAGGAGAAACGAGTGCCGGCTTTTCTATTTCGCTGATTATTGCCGGTTTTGTGGAAATGTCGTTAGGAATGAGGCTGCACCAGAAGTTCCTGCGTATGGTGAGCCTGCTGACTTTCGGCATTGTATTGGTTAAATTGATACTGGTGGATATCTGGCTGTTGCCGACTGTAGGTAAAATAATCATCTTTATTATCTTAGGGGTCATATTGCTTATCCTCTCTTTCCTTTACCAGAAACTAAAGAAGGTTTTGTTTGAGGCGGATGAAAAGAATGATGTGATCTGTTAACGCTGACTGCGATGCACTGCTCCCGTAGCCTTACTCTCTTGCTACTGGTGGCGGTGCATCGCTGCAAAAATACCTTTACAATAATGCCGTGCTTATCTTCCGTTGGAAGCGGCAGGCAACTTTTGATAGTTGCGGAAAATAATCTGGTCGCGGATGAGGTCCGTTTCATACGAACCGCTAAAGTCCATCAATACGGTACCCAGATTTCCGGTAGCAGGAATCGAGGCTTCACGCCAGTATTGCTTGAAATTGCGAACCATGCCTTTGCCCCCTACCAGTATTTCTGAAAAGCCGATGTTGAAACTTGCAGCATACAACCAGGGATTAGGGATTTTCTGCCATGTATTGTACCCTGAAGTAAAGATGATATTCCAACGGTTTGCTCCGGAGGCTGTAGCCGAGGCCATCACTTTGGCAACTCCGTCTACTTTGTTTTCGGGCGTCTTCGTATATTCGTCACTCAGATAAATTTCAAACGGGAAGTCGCTATCGGTAATAACTGTCGTGTCGTCGTGCCAGTTAATTTGTGGGGCGTCTTTAATCCAACCCATCGAGCCTTCCGAACGGTCGCGTGTCACAACATATATTTTTCCACGAAGGTCGCCGATATTCTTTTCGGCGAACGTCTTATCGCATACTACTTTGCCTTGCCCGTAATCCCGGACGAATTTATTGAACTTGTTATTGAAATAATATTTGTCTTGTTCGTCACAGTTTTCATCTTTTACCATGGCAATAATAAATTCGCCGGGGTTCTCGTTCAGGAAACGCACGGCATCCTGCAAGAAGTCTTTCAGCGAGTTATGGCAATAAATGATACCATGGTAAATCTTCATCTGGTCGCTGAGGCGCAGGTCGAATGTCCTTACTCCCCAGTTCATCTGTTCGAACCAATCCTGGCTTTGGCATTTGGCAGGGATGATAAGCGTGTTCCAGGTTCCGGCATCATGCGTGCCCGGCATACCGAGGTCGATAAACTTTTTGTTGTCGTCTACGTATGTCATCCATTTGGAGTAAGAAAATCCGTCAGGTTTCCAAGCATCCCGGATGTCCAGAAAGCCCATATGTCCCCATCCCGGTTGCGCGTAGGGTTCCATATAGTGGAATGCGCCGGCAAGCGCCCAGTTTGTTTGGGTAGCGGATTTGTTTACGCCCATTTTAATAAAGATGTTGGCGGTTTCATCCAGAAAGTTTTCGACATCCACTTTTTTCCCTCTGCCGTAAGCAGTAATGCTGTAGATAAGGGTGGTACCATCCGTATCATAGAAATTAATTTCCTGGAGCCACGGATTGACATTGGAAGCCTGCCAGTTGAGTGCTACTCTTCCGCCGGGTTCGATAATACCGGAGCGCTTAGTCCCTTTGCCGTCCATGTCCCATTGGTCGCTATGTTCGGCTTTCCCGAACTCTACTATCCAGGAACGTGATGTGTTGTTGATTGCCGTGATATATTCGCCTTCGTCGAATGAAATCGAGGCTGTTTCGTCTGCATTTGCCTTTTGTAGTTCTTTCGGTTCATTGCTGTTTTCACAGGAGGTGGCAAGGAATCCTGTGGCTAAAGTAACCAATAAGGTGGCTGTAAAAGATGAAAATCTGATGTTCTTCATGGTTATTCTGTTTATCGGAAAATACATAATAGGATTATGGCGGCAATTTAAGGAGATTTGACGAAATGAGAATGGATATTAGGGTTAATAATTCTTTAATAAATAGGTGGTTATCGGATGAATCAAGGATGTGTGGTACTATATTGAAGATGAAATTCCAAGGCCGGTTCGTTGGTATGGACCGGCCTTAGGCTTCTGTCCGGGAATGTTTAATGTCTTTTATATATTATAAAACATCGATAGTCTTTTCCAAAGCCATGCTATGAGAACCTTTTATCAGGATATGGTAGCCTTTCAATGGATTGGCTTTTAGTGCAGCAATCAGTTCTTCTGTTGTGGCAAAAGTGGAAAAATCTTTTCCTGCTTTGGTAAACTGTTCGCCGCAAAGAAGTACCTTATCGAAATTGGCTTTTTTGATTTGTTCGATTACTTCCTCATGCAGTTCGTCGCTGGCAGGTCCTAATTCGCGCATATCTCCGAGGATAATTGCTTTAGGGGTAACTTGCATGGCGGAGAAGTTTTCCAAAGCGGCCTTCATGCTGCTGGGGTTGGCGTTGTAAGCGTCGATAATCAATTCGTTAGTTTTTGTTTTTTTGAGTTGCGAACGGTTGTTCGTCGGTTCATAGGCGGTTATGGCACGGCTGATTCGTTCGGCTGGTATTTTGAAGTAACGCCCTACGGCAACGGCAGTCAGTACGTTATCAAGGTTGTAGGCTCCAATCAAATGGGTTTCCACAGTGTGTATTTTCCCTTGTTGCTTCCAGTCGAAAGTAAGGAAAGGGCTACAATTGATAACGTGTCCCGAAGCAAAGAAGGCGTCGTTTGAGCCATAAGTGATCTGTTCGATACCCCGGGCTATTTCCGTCAAATATTTATTATCGGCATTGATAAATATTTTCCCTTTTGAATGCCGGATGTAGTCGTACAGTTCCCCTTTTGTTTTCACCACATTCTCGAAAGAACCGAATCCTTCCAAATGGGCGCGTCCTACATTTGTAATGATGCCGTAGTTCGGATTTACGATATCTACCAGTTCTTTGATGTCTCCCGGGCGGCTGGCTCCCATTTCGATGACAGCCATTTCATGGTCGTGGGTCAAACGGAGCAGTGTGAGTGGAACTCCTATCTGGTTGTTCAGGTTGCCTTCTGTATATAACAGATTGTATTTGGAAGAGAGAACTGCAGCTAAAAGTTCTTTTGTTGTTGTTTTCCCGTTAGTTCCTGTGATGCCAATAATAGGTATGCCGACAGTTTTACGATGGCGGTGTGCCAGTTGTTGCATGGTCTTCAATACATCGTCCACCAAAATAGTACGTTCACTGATGTAGTAGTCTGGGTTATCGATTACTGCATATTGGCAGCCGGTGTCCAATGCCTTGGATGCAAATTTGTTGCCATCGAACTTTTCACCTTTCAGGGCGAAAAAGATGGAACCGCGCGGGCAGTTGCGGCTATCGGTTGTCACTTTAGGGTGATGCAAAAATAATTCGTATAGTTCTGATATGGTCATATTCTTTATCCTCCGTAAATTCAGTTACAGTTATTTGCCGCAAATGTAGCAATTAAATGTTTTTCCAGTATCTTTGTCGAAAAGAAGATATAATGATGTTACATAAAACGCTCAATATAAAGGGAAAACTAACCTCACTCGATACTCCTTTAGTGATGGGAATCCTGAATGTGACTCCTGATTCTTTTTATGCGGACAGCCGTAAGCAAACCGAAGCAGCCATAGAAGAACGTATTCAAGCTATTTTATCGGAGGGTGGAACGATTATTGATGTCGGAGGATATTCTTCCCGTCCGGATGCCATAGAGGTTTCTCCGGAGAAGGAAATGGAACGTGTGGCAGTAGCTCTTGACATATTACAGCGGCATTATCCGGAGGTTGCTGTTTCCGTAGATACTTTCCGGGCGGATGTGGCCCGCTGTTCCGTGGAAAAATATGGGGTAGCCATTATAAACGATATATCCGGTGGGGAACTGGATAAGGAAATGTTTCCGGCAGTCGCTTCTTTAAATGTTCCTTATATTATGATGCATATGCGAGGAACTCCCCAGACCATGCAGCAGCATACGGATTACAAGGATATGATGGAAGATATCCTTTTGTACTTTGCCGCAAAAGTGCGTGAACTTAATTTGATGGGAGTGAATGATATTGTACTCGATCCGGGTTTTGGATTTAGTAAAACGTTGGAACAAAATTATCTTCTGATGGGACATTTGCGTGAGTTCGACCAATTCGGGCTGCCTTTGTTGGTCGGTGTGTCGCGAAAGAGTATGATTTATAAGTTCCTGGGAGGAACTCCGTCCGAAAGTTTGAACGGGACAACGGTGTTAAATACGGTTGCCCTTTTAAATGGTGCGGATATTCTGCGTGTTCATGATGTGAGAGCAGCTGTTGAAGCAGTGAAAATTGTAGACAAATTGAAAAGGGAAGTTATATGTGGATGAATTTCGGAATAAAAGACCTTATAGATGTCTTATTGGTTGCTTTTTTCCTTTATCAGACCTATAAGTTGATGAAGAGTTCGGGCACGCTGGCTATTTTTAGTGGGGTCGTCTCGTTTATCGTTGTTTGGATATTGGTATCTCAAGTGTTGGAAATGCGCTTGATGGGGGCGATTCTCGATAAATTTATCAGTGTCGGTTTTGTAGTTCTGGTTATTTTGTTTCAAGATGAAATCCGCCGTTTCCTGATGGCTTTAGGCTCTCATCGCGGATGGAAATTTTTAGGGAACCTGTTTTCAAAACGTTCCGATGCGAACGAAAATGAAGGTAAGTTTGTTGCTCCGGTTGTTTTGGCATGTATGAATATGGCGAAAAAGAAAACCGGTGCCCTGATTTGTATCCAACAAGATGTGGACCTGACCATTTACGAACATACAGGAGAAATGTTTAATGCAGACGTAAACGCCCGTCTGATAGAAAATATCTTTTTTAAAAACAGTCCTTTGCACGATGGTGCCATGATTATAGCGGACAACCGTATCAAGGCAGCCGGGTGTATTTTGCCGGTAGCTCAAAACGCTAATTTACCGAAAGATATGGGGCTTCGCCATCGCTCGGGATTAGGGATGTCATTAGAAACTGACGCCTTGATTATCATTGTTTCGGAAGAGCGCGGAAAGATATCGGTGGCACATAACGGAAAACTGGAAGTGAATGTTTCGGCAGAAGAATTGCAACGAATACTGTCCGGAGAACGGGAAGTTATAAATTATTGTTAAATGTTCTGAATCTGGTAGGTCTACATGTAAATCTTTTGCTGTTTTTGTAAACTCTATGTTGCATTATGCCTAATTTTGTACCCGAAAAACAGTGACATTTATTAAATAATATAAAAATAGATCTTCCGCTATGGATTTAATGCAAGAAATTATTGCGCGTGCTCAGGCAAACAAACAGCGTATCGTTCTTCCTGAAGGTACAGAAGAAAGAACATTGAAAGCTGCCGACCGTTTAATGGCCGACGGAGTTGCAGACATTATTTTGATTGGTGCTCCTGCTAAAATCAAAGAATTGGCAGCCGGATATGGTTTGAGCCATATTGACCAGGCTACAATTGTCGATCCGAAGAATCATGAAAAGAAGGCTGCGTATGCCGACCTGCTTTTCCAATTACGCCAGAAAAAAGGTATGACGCCGGAAAAAGCAGCCGTATTGGTGGAAGATCCTTTATATCTGGCTTGCCTGATGATTAAATCAGGTGATGCGGATGGTGAGATAGCCGGTGCACAAAATACTACAGGCGATGTGCTTCGTCCTGCTTTGCAAATTGTTAAGACTGCTCCGGGCATGAGTTGCGTATCAGGTGCATTTATTATGTTTACGAAAACTCCCCAGTATGGAAAAGAGGGTATCTTGGTATTTGCCGATTGCGCTGTAATGCCGAACCCGAATGCACAGGAATTGGCAAGTATTGCTCTTGCAACTGCTGCAACTGCCCGTGACATTGTAGGAATGGAACCGCGTGTAGCTATGTTGAGCTTCTCAACTAAAGGCAGTGCATCCCATGAAATGGTAGATAAAGTAGTGGAAGCTACCCGTCTGGCAAAAGAAATGGCTCCCGATTTGAAGATTGACGGAGAATTGCAGGCCGATGCCGCTCTGGTGGAAAAAGTAGGTGCACAGAAGGCTCCGGGTAGCGAGATAGCCGGACAGGCAAATGTATTGGTATTCCCTACACTGGAAGTCGGTAATATTGCTTATAAACTGGTACAGCGTTTAGGCGGTGCGGAAGCTGTTGGTCCTATCTTGCAGGGTATGGCTGCTCCTGTCAACGATTTGTCACGTGGTTGCTCAGTAGATGATATTTATAAAATGGTAGCTATTGCAAGTAATCAGGCTATTGGTTTAAAAGCGTCAAAATAATAAAGGATACAAAAAATAAAGAGATGAAGATATTAGTATTAAACTGCGGAAGCTCTTCTGTTAAGTACAAATTGTTCAATATGGACACCCATGAAGTACTGGCACAGGGTGGCGTGGAAAAGTTAGGATTACCCGGTTCTTTTTTGAAATTCACTTTGCCTGATGGTGAAAAAGTGATTCTGGAAAAAGACCTGCCGGAACACAATGCTGCAATTCAGTTTATTTTAAGTGTACTGACAGATGAGAAGTATGGCTGTATTAAATCGTATGATGAGATAGATGCTGTAGGTCATCGTGTGGTACACGGAGGTGAACAGTTTAGCAGTAGTGTTGAAATCACCAGTGAAGTTATTGGCAAGGTAGTAGAATGTATTGATCTTGCTCCTCTGCATAATCCACCGAATCTGAAAGGTATCCGTGCTATGAGCGCGTTGATTCCTGGCATCCGTCAGGTAGGCGTGTTTGATACGGCTTTCCATCAGACAATGCCGGATTATGCTTATATGTATGGTCTGCCTTATTCTTTGTATAAGAAATATGGTATCCGTCGTTATGGCTTCCATGGAACAAGCCATCGCTATGTATCCAAACGTGCTTGTGATATTCTTGGTGTTCCTTATGAAAAACAGCGTATTATTACAGCCCATGTAGGAAACGGTGGTTCTATTGCAGCAATTAAAGATGGAAAATGTATCGATACTTCTATGGGACTGACTCCGGTTGAAGGTTTGCTGATGGGTACACGTTGCGGTGATGTGGATGCCGGCGCTTTATCTTTTATCATGGATAAGGAAGGCTTGGATGCAAAAGGACTGTCTGACCTGATTAATAAGCAGAGCGGTGTATTGGGGCTGTCCGGTCTTTCTTCCGATATGCGTGAAATAGAAGCTGCGGTTGCCGAAGGTGATAAGAAAGCGATTCTGGCTCTTAACGTATATAATTACCGTATTAAGAAATATATCGGTGCTTATGCTGCTGCTATGGGCGGTTGCGATATTTTGGTATGGACAGGTGGAGTAGGTGAAAACCAGTGGGCAACCCGTCGCGAAGTTTGCCAGAATATGGAATATATGGGCATGAAACTGGATGTGGAAAAGAATGAAGGTATGCGGGGTGAAGAAATGGTAATCAGTACTCCTGACAGTAAAGTCACTGTCATTGTCGTTCCTACAGACGAAGAGTATATGATTGCTTCCGACACGATGGATATATTAAGCAAATAAATATTCTAATCCTCACAGCTTACAAAACACAGGATTAGTGTTTAGACAGTTCCGACACCGGTTGGGACTGTCTTTTTTTTGTTTATTTATAAATGTTGTGAAAAAAGAATGCCAAAAGTGACACAGGTAATAATGAAAAAACGGTCACTTTTGACATTTGTCGAATTGATAAAATATAGTGAAAAAGGGTTAGTGGGAACAAATGTAAAAGATGCAGTAAAAGGAGGCAAGTATCCCTGTCCCATTTTGGAGCAAATGGGACTTATTGTTTTGAAATGGGACTTGTTTGAGGAAGAAGCAAACAGAATAAGTAATGATTTCAGGCAAGTACGGAGGCTATGTACATGTAGATCATCATCCCTATAATATCGTTTGTAATTGTGATAAACGGACCGGTAGCCAGTGCCGGGTCTATTTTGAAACGGTCTAGTGTCATCGGTACTAATGTGCCGAATATACTGGCAAACATAACAACCGCAAAAAGGCTTAATGATACAGATGCGGTAATGCCGCGGTCTCCCAAGAAAAAGAAATTATAGATAAATACTACAATACTGATGATGCTGGCATTAATTAATGAAACAACGGATTCCTTTAATATCTGAGGGATAATGTTGCCACCTTTCAGTGTGTTGTTGGCAAGGCCTTGTACAATGATAGCGGATGATTGTATTCCGACATTTCCTCCGGTACCCCCGATAAGTGGAATGAATAATGCCATTTTAGGATTTATGGCAAAACTGCTTTCAAAATTTCCAAGTATGACTGAATTACCAAGTCCTCCAATCATACCGATTAACAACCAGGGTAAACGGGCGGCAGTCTGGGTGAATACATTATCGGAAGTTTCGACGTCCTGAGAGATACCGGAAGCCAACTGGTAGTCGCGTTCATGTTGTTCACGTACTTCATCCATTACGTCGTCGATGGTAATACGACCGACCAACCGTCCGATACTATCGACAACAGGTAGTGCAACCAAGTCGTATTTTTCGATTGTCTGTGTAACTTCTTCAATGCTGTCGCTGTCGCGGACTGAAATCGGTTCCTTCTTCATTACATGTTTTATTTTTGAAACAGAAGGATTTGTTATCAGTTTTTGAAGTGGAAGTACACCACGAAGACGCTCGTCGTCATCTACTACATACACATAATAGATCTCGTCCATGTCTTCGGCTTGCTTACGCATCTCATCGATACATTTGGGCATACTCCAGTTCTCGTTGACAACGATCATCTCAGTACCCATCAAACCACCAGCGGTATCTTCATCGTATTTCAACAAATCGACGATGTCTCCGGCTTGTTCGACATCTTCAATATGTGAGAGGATTTCTTCCTGGGTGTCTTCATCCAGCTCACGCATCAAATCAACAGCATCGTCGGTTTCCATATTGTCGACGAAGCGTTTGGCAATTAATTCGTTGGGAAGTTCTTTCAGCAGCTTATGACGGTCTTCCTCATCCAGTTCCATCAATACGTCTGCCGCTTTTTCCCCATCCATTAAAAGATAAAGGTAAATTGCTTCCTGCAAGTCGAGTTCCTTATAAGCTTCTGCTATATCTGCGGGATAAAGTTCTTTGAGAATACTCTTGATTTGAGCATCATCTTTTTCTGCAATGAATTTTTGCAGGTTGTCTATATACTCTTTAGTTAGTTCGATCATCTTTGCTGCCTATAAGTTTATTCTGGATTTCTTGCCTGATTATTGCATTGCAAAGATAGTTCTAACAGAGAAAAAACGCTTTATAATTACATGAATTTTGTTTTTAAATTATATTTGTAGTGCCTTCGCTTAAAGATAAAGCCTTCGCTTAAAGGATTACACTAGCAAAATTAATAATTAACCAAATGAGAAATGTTGCATTCGTATTATGCCTGCTGTTTTTATTGCAGGCTTGCGGGAATAAGAGAAAAAATGATGTCCAGAGTTGCCAAATGTATCAGGTTGCCAGCTTTGATTATTTTGCTTCCGGAGAATATGATGGTGTCTATCTGCTTAGTAATTTGTTTGAAAAAGCAGACTTTGGTATCGGTACGGTAGATGGTCTGGATGGAGAAATGTATGTAAGAGATGGCAAAGCATGCCGGATAACCTCTTCCGGGGAAATCGTTGAAGTTCAGCCATCAGCAATGTTGCCTTTTGCCATGATGTGCAAATTTAAACCGGATACCACTTTCCTTTATACAGGTAAGATACCTGTTTATAAAAAGATAGATGACTTAGTAAATGATTCTACAAAACTGCTGGCAATAGAAATAAAAGGCGTATATGCTTCACTGACTACTCGTTCCGTGCCGAAACAAAAGAAGCCGTATAAGAGTCTGTATGATATTATTGCGCATGGACAAATTGTTTTTCATCCTGAAAATTTAAATGGCACTGCGGTCGGATACCGGATTCCTGCTCGTTGTATAGCAGTAAATCCTACCGGATATCATATTCATTATGTATCGGAGGATGGAAAAGAGGGAGGGCATATACTGGCCTTTTCGACTGATAGCGTAATGGTATCCATACAAGTACTTGATGATATAGAACTTGTATGGAATCATTGATTTAGTTATCTGCTGTTTTCAGGTTTCGCTCTGTTATGAGAGTGAGTTCGATAAATTGTTCTACGGATAATTGCTCCGGACGTTTGTCAAAGACTGGCAGAGCGTAATCAGGGCAGTCTTTTCCCAACAGTGGCTTCATTGAGTTACGAAGCGTTTTTCTGCGTTGGTTAAAGGATGTTTTAACTACCGTTTTGAATAAAGACTGGTCGCAGCCTAATTCTGTCCGCTTGTTCCGTGTCATACGTATAACGGCACTTTTTACTTTTGGAGGGGGATTGAATACTGTTTCACTAACAGTGAAAAGATATTCGATGTCGTACCATGCCTGAAGTAGTACACTTAAGATTCCATATGTTTTACTTCCCGGACCTGCAGCTAAGCGTTCGGCAACCTCTTTTTGTATCATACCAGAACAACAAGGAATATGCTCTTTATAATCAAGCACTTTAAAAAATATTTGGCTGGAAATATTGTAAGGATAGTTTCCGATAACACAGAATTGCCCTGCAAATAATTTGCTGAGGTCTAACCGTAGAAAATCTTCGGCAAGAATCTTACCTTCCAATGCCGGAAAGTTCTGTTCCAGATATGCAACAGATTCCAGATCGAGTTCAACAACAGTCAGGTCATGATTCGCTTCCAATAAGAATTGGGTGAGGACACCCATTCCCGGGCCTATTTCTAATACAGGAAGATTTTTATAGTCGGACAGTGTATCCGCAATGCGTTTTGCTATTTGCAGATCTTTCAGGAAATGTTGTCCTAATGCTTTTTTGGGCTTAACTAATCTCATCCACTTTTTGGTATGATACGTTTGTATTTAAATATAATGTTTATCTTTGCAGACGTACAAAAATACGACAAATAATTTAAAGATTCCGTGCATAATGAGTTTAAAAACAATATTTCGTTCGTTTCTTAAAATAGTCCTTCCTCTTGCTTTTGGTTGTGCTCTTCTCTGGTATTTATACAGTAATATGGACTTTAGTGAGATATGGAATGTCGTTCGTAAAGGTGTACGTTATGATGTGATCCTTTTTTCTTTATTGTTCGGTTTAGGAGCTAATATCGTGCGTGGATTACGTTGGAAGTTATTGATAAACTCGTTAGGAGATAAGATAAAGACAAGTGATGCTGTTTATGCGGTTTTAGGCAATTATGCGGTAAATCTGGTATTTCCCCGTGTTGGTGAGGTTTGGCGTTGCGGAGTGATCCATCGGTATGATAAAATATCTTTTACACGTCTGTTGGGAACCTTATTTGTCGACCGTTTGAGTGATACGATTATGGTCGGTTTGATTACTGTTTCAATCGTCCTTTTTAATTTTGATTTCTTTCGTGGATTCTTTGCGAAGAACCCGTCTTTGATAGAAGGATTCCATTCGATGTTCAATTCTATGTGGATTTATGTCGTTGCTGTAATTTTTATCCTTGGAATTTGGTTTGTTTTCACATTTATGAGTAACTTTACGTTGGTCAAAAAAGCTCGCTCGATATTGACCAATGTGTGGGAAGGAATGAAGAGCATTTGGCTGTTGAAGCAGAAGAAGCTGTTCATCCTGCAGACATTGCTACTTTGGTGTGGTTATTTCTGCTATTTTTATATAACATTCTATGCATTTGGTTTTACCCGTGATCTGGGAATTACAATAGGGCTGATTACTTTTACGATGAGTAGTATTGCTGTGGCGGTTCCTGTTCAGGCAGGTATTGGTCCTTGGCATTTCATGGTAATAGCGACATTGGTGAATTTTGGAGTGAAAGAAGTTGATGCGGCGGCTTTTGCTTTGGTTGTACATACTGTTCAGACTGTATGGTTAGGAATAACAGGTTTGTTCGGAGTTGTTGCTTTATCATTAAAAAACAGAGCTAAAAATGAGACAGCACAAGTGAATAATTAAACTTGTTCTTCTCGTAAAATGATAAATAGCTAATTACAAACTCAAATTGGTAAAAGCAGATTACTTGCATCTTTTAATGCTTTTAGTTTGTTCTTATCAATAAAAAACAATTGTATTTATGTCAGCAGAAATCAAAAGTCTTTCTCCGCAACCTGTTTGGGAATATTTCTATGCCCTGACACAAATTCCTCGTCCGACCGGGCATATGGAAGCGGTAACCCGTTTTATGGTAGATTTTGGAAAAAGTTTAGGTTTGGAAACTTTACAGGACGAAGTGGGAAACGTTTTGATTCGTAAGCCGGCTTCTTCTGGAATGGAGGGCCGTAAGACTGTAACTTTGCAATCTCATCTGGATATGGTACCTCAGAAGAATTCATCAGTTAAACATGATTTCCTGGTAGATCCAATAGATGCTTATATTGATGGTGACTGGGTAAGAGCGCGTGAAACGACTTTAGGTGCAGATAATGGCATGGGGGCTGCTTTTGCTATGGCTGCGCTTGCTGATAAGAATTTGAAGCATGGACCATTAGAAGCCTTATTTACTATAAATGAGGAAGTTGGTATGGATGGCGCTTTTGGTTTAAAAGCTGGTTTCTTGAAAGGTGATATATTATTGAATTGCGATTCAGAAAAGGAAGGTGAATTGTTTGTGGGATGTGCTGGTGGTGCAGACCTGAATATATCCATGCAATTTAAAGAAGATACTTATATTCCTGAAGGTGATGTAGCCGTAAAAATCAGCTTGACTGGTTTGAAAGGCGGGCATTCCGGTGTAGATATTCATTTGGGGCGTGCCAATGCTAATAAGCTAATATTCCGTTTTCTGAAAGATGCAGTTCGTGATTATGGTGCACGTTTATCTGTTATTGAGGGTGGTTCGTTGCGAAATGCCATTCCGCGTGAAGCATTTGCTATATTAACAATACCGGGTGATAATGTGGAGGCGTTGTGGGAATTTGTTTCAGATTATCAAGAAACATTCCGTGAAGAATACAAAGGTATAGAAGGATATATTAGTTTTGTGGCAGAAATGACGGATATGCCAACAACTTTAATCCCGGAAGAAATTCAGGATGATTTGATTAATGCAGTGGAAGGTTGTCAGAATGGGGTCATCGGTATGCTGGTTGATTTCCCGGGGACGGTAGAGTCTTCTACTAATTTGGCAATTGTGAAATCGTCTAATGAGCTGATTGAAATCCAGATATTGGTAAGAAGTTCTTCCGATAGCCGGAAAGAGGCTGTTTGCTCAAGTTTGGAGAGTGTGTTCTCGATGGCAGGAGCAAAAGTCGAATATGGTAGCGCTTATGGTGGCTGGCAGCCCAATATCAATTCTCCGGTTCTGAAAGTGATGGAACAAACCTGGTTGGAACTGTATGGCAAGAAGCCGGATATAAAAGTGATGCATGCCGGCCTGGAATGCGGAATTATCCAGGAGACGTATCCGAATATGGATATGATTTCTATCGGTCCGGATTTGGAACATCCACATTCTCCGGACGAGCGGGTTGGAATCGCTTCTGTTCAACATATTTGGGATTTTATCGTTGCTGCCTTATCCCGAATTTAATAATTAGTGGTTAGGATATATTTCATGCCTCCTGCTTACAAAAAGCAGGAGGTTTTTTTGTTTGTAAGGTTCGTTCCACTGAAGAATGCCTCCGGAAAACTATATTATCTCCCGTTATTTCTTTACATTTGCCACAAAAAAATAGAGCGATTATGGCGGAATGCAAGGATGACCACATCTTAAATTCAATCAACTATCCGGAGGACCTGAGAAAATTAGATCCTAAACAGTTGGAGGAAGTATGTGCAGAGTTGCGTCAATATATAATAGATATACTTTCTGAAAATCCGGGACATCTGGGTGCAAGCCTGGGCACAGTAGAGTTAACAGTTGCACTACATTATGTTTTTAATACTCCTTATGACCGTATTGTATGGGACGTAGGACATCAGGCTTACGGGCATAAAATATTGACCGGGCGAAGAAATTCTTTTCATACACTTCGTAAACATGGCGGAATAAGCGGTTTTCCGAATCCGGCTGAAAGCCCTTTTGATGCTTTTATTGCAGGGCATGCATCAACTTCTATTTCGGCAGCTATGGGTATGTCGGTTGCTTCAGCTTTAAAGAATGAACAAGACAGGCATGTGATTGCAGTTATAGGGGATGGGGCTATGACTGGAGGTCTGGCATTTGAAGGGTTGAACAATGCTTCGGCCAACCCTAATAATTTGTTGATTATATTGAATGATAATGATATGGCGATAGACCATTCGGTTGGTGGTTTGAGCCAGTATCTGGTGGATATAACGACGAGTCAGACTTACAATAAGATGCGTTATGATGTGTATCGCGGTTTGCGTAAGATGAAACTGATAAATGATGACCGTCGTGAGAATATCCTCCGTTTTAACAATAGCTTGAAAGCTTTGCTTACGCAGCAGCATAATTTGTTCGAAGGTTTCAGTATTCGTTATTTCGGTCCGATAGATGGGCATGACATTCATTATTTACTGAAAGTTTTGAATGATATAAAAGATATGCAGGGCCCCAAGTTGTTGCATATTAAAACGAAAAAAGGAAAAGGTTTTAAGCCGGCAGAAGAATCTGCTACGGAATGGCACGCTCCAGGGCTGTTTAACAAAGAAACAGGAGAGCGTATTATAGTTCATAGACTGGATGAACCACAACTTTATCAGGATGTTTTCGGACATACTTTAGTGGAGCTGGCAGAACAGGATGAACGTATTGTGGGGATAACGCCTGCCATGCCCACCGGTTGTTCCATGACTTATATGATGAAAGCTTTTCCGCAGCGTGCATTTGATGTGGGTATTGCAGAAGGACATGCTGTGACATTCTCTGCCGGATTGGCAAAGGAAGGGATGATACCGTTCTGTAACATTTATTCCTCTTTTATGCAGCGGGCTTATGACATGGTGATTCATGATGTAGCAATCCAGAAACTTCATATGGTGATGTGTCTCGACCGTGCCGGATTGGTAGGGGAGGATGGAGCTACCCACCATGGCGTATTTGATTTAGCTTATTTGCGACCGGTACCTAATCTGGTTATTTCATCCCCATTGAATGAATGGGACTTGCGTAATTTGATGTATACCGGATATAAAGAGTACGACGGTCCGTTTGTGATTCGCTATCCGCGTGGAAAAGGAGAGAAGAAAGATTGGCGTAACCCGATGCAGATTTTACCGATAGGAAAAGGCAAGAAGCTGCGTGAAGGGAATGACTTGGCAATACTCTCGTTGGGACCGATTGGCAATGAAGTAATAAAAGCGATAAAAGAGGTGGAAGGAGAAGGCATCTCAGTCGCACATTATGATATGATTTATTTGAAACCGATAGATGAAGAACTTTTGCATGAAATCGCTAAGAAGTTCTCTCGTATCATAACGGTGGAAAATGGTGTTATGCAAGGAGGCCTGGGAAGTGCAGTCCTTGAATTTATGGCAGACAATGATTATACGACGCATGTAAAACGGATAGGTGTTCCGGATTCGTTTATTGAACATGGTTCTGTAAACGAACAGTATAAGTTGTGTGGTATCGATGCTTCTAGCATTGCAGGCCTGTTGAGAATTGAGTATGAAAAATTGAATAAGAAAGATTGACAAACCGCTTTGGTATATGTCAGTTATTGAAGTATGAAAATTATTATAGCCGGAGCAGGTGAAGTCGGGACGCATTTAGCAAAAATGTTGTCACAAGAGAAACAGGATATTATCCTGATGGACCCGAATGAAGAGCGTTTGAATTTTACGAATTCAAGTATGGAAGTATTGCCAATGGTGGGCAACCCTACATCCATACGCGATTTGGAAGAAGCAGGAATCCGGAAAGCGGACTTGTTTATCAGTGTGACACCTGAAGAGACAACGAATGTTACAGCCAGTATCCTGGCATCCAAATTGGGGGCCCGTAAGACGCTTACCCGTATCAATAATTATGAGTATTTGCTGCCAAAGAATAAGGAGTTGTTTGAAAAAATGGGGATTAATTCGATGATTTACCCGGAAATGCTGGCAGCGAAAGAAATAGTGACGGCAGTACGTCGTCCGTGGGCACGCCAGTATTGGGAATTGTTCGGAGGTGCTCTTATCCTGATTGGTGTGAAAGTCAGAGACAACTCAAGATTGGTAGATAAACTTCTTTCCGAATTGTTGAATGAGCAGAAATTATATCATATAGTGGCTATCAAGCGACAAAATGAAACTGTTATACCGCGTGGTACAGATAAAATTTTGTCGGGAGATATCGTTTTCTTCACTACAACGAAAGACTATGTAGAGGATGTACGGATGCATGCCGGGAAGAAAGATCCGGAAGTGAAAAAAGTGATAATTATGGGAGGAAGCCGTATTGCCATACGTACCTGCCAGTACCTCCCTAATAATATTCGCGTAAAAGTTATCGAAACCAATAAGGAAAAGAGTCATCGTATTGCTGAAGTCGTTCCCAGCAATGTTTTGATTATAAATGGCGACGGACGTGATACGGAGTTGTTGATGCAGGAAGGCATCCAGGATGCACAGGCTTTCATTGCATTGACGGAAAATTCCAGTACGAACATACTGGCTTGTTTGGCTGCAAAACGATATGGAGTATTCAAAACTATCGCAAAGATTGAGAATATTGATTATATTCCTTTGGGAGAAAGTATGGATATTGGCTCTGTAATTAATAAGAAACTGATAGCTGCAAGTTATATTTACCAGTTCCTGTTGGATGCGGATGTCTCGAATGTGAAATGTCTTACTTTTGCAAATGCAGACGTTGCAGAGTTGGTTGCGCGTCCGAATTCCAAGATAACCCGGAAGCAGGTGAAAGATTTGCATTTGCCGAAAGACATGACATTAGGAGGGTTAATCCGTGACGGGGTTCCAATGATGATTAAAGGTGATACCCAGATACAGGCATACGACCATGTTGTTGTATTCTGCCTGGATACGGCAATGCGCAAATTAGAAGACTTCTTTAATTAAAGTTATGCTGAATTTTCGTTTTATATTGAAAATGCTGGGAGGGATATTTATTCTTGAAACATTCTTCATGTTGGCGGCTACGGTGGTTTCGTTTCTTAGCAATGGGGAAGACTTGATTCCTTTACTGAAATCCTGTGGGATCATGTTTGGAACAGGACTTTTGTTCTATGCAATAGGCTTCCGTGCAAATGAATATAATGCAGGGCGGCGTGAAGGGATGTTGGTCGTCACTCTTACCTGGATATTTTGTTCCTTATTGGGAATGCTTCCATTCTATTTAGGAGGATATATACCTACAATAACTGATGCTTTTTTTGAAACAATGTCCGGTTTTACGACAACCGGTTCTACCATTCTTACAGATGTGGAGGCTCTGCCACACGGTGTGTTATTTTGGCGAAGTCTGACTCAGTGGCAGGGAGGTATTGGTATTATCGTCTTTACTGTAGCGCTATTACCTATTTTAGGCGGAGGGGCGGCACAAATGTTTGATGCGGAGACTCCAGGCATTACACATGAGCGTTTCCGTCCGCGTGTAGCCCAGGTTGCTAAACGGCTTTGGGGTATCTATTTATTTTTTACTGCAATATTGATTGGTTTACTTTGGGTAGGACCAATGGATTTCTTTGATGCGGTGAATCATGCGATGACCACTATGGCAACAGGTGGATACTCCACTAAAAATGCGAGTGTGGCTTATTGGGATTCTGCCTATATAGATTATGTGATTACGGTGTTTATGTGTATCGGGGCTACCAATATGACTCTTTTTTATTTCTTTTTCAATGGAAAATTCAGCAAGTTGTTTAAGGATGAAGAAGCTCGTTGGTTTTATATTTTTGTAGTTGTCACGATGTTGATAGTTACCGTTTATCTGGTTTTGAAAGGTATATATCCTGATTTCCTTACGGCATTTCGTTTTGCATCTTTTCAGGTTGCCACTTTGGTTTCTACATGTGGTTTTGCTACAGCCGATTTTATACCTTGGGGACCATTCTTTTGGTTAATCGCGATTATTTTGATGATCGTTTGCGGTTGTGCCGGTTCAACCAGTGGAGGACTGAAAACAGGACGCGTTATGATTCTTACTAAGAACCTGCTGAATGAATTTAAAAAGCGGACACATCCGCATGCCGTATTGCCTGTTAGAGTGAACGAGCATGTATTATCTTCCGAGATTGTGTTCCGTGTATTGTCTTTTGCTTTTATTTATATAAGCCTGATCGTATTAGGATGTTTATTATTGCTGGTAGATGGGTTGGGTTTTGAGGAAGCTGTGGGATCGGCTGTGTCGGCTGTGAGTAATACCGGTCCGGGGCTTGGCAGTGTTGGACCTGTCGGGAATTTCTCTGGATTACCTGATTTTTCCAAATGGGTATTGGCTATGTTGATGATGGTAGGACGTTTGGAAATATTTACGGTAGTTACCATTCTTTTACCTGGTTTCTGGAAACAATAAAACAAGAACGTATATGAAAACACAAATGATGTTATTAACCTTTATTGGTAGTATCTTTTTATTGCCAGGATTTGCTCAGAATATAGCAAAACCGGAGACTACGGATTTATTGCCGGAACATACATTTACTTCTGGAATAGAAGGGCCTGCAACGGATGAAGCTGGAAACTTATATGCTGTTAATTATGAGAAGGAAGGAACAATCGGCATTGTTCATCCGGATGGAACACATGCTTGTTTTGTAGTACTTCCGGAAGGTTCTACGGGAAATAGCATCTGCTTTAATAAAGAAGGAAATATGTTGGTTGCAGATTATACCGGGCATAATATCCTGAAAGTAGATATGAAAACTAAAGCAATATCCATCTATGCCCATGAACCGAAAATGAACCAGCCGAATGATATGGCTCTTGCTCCCAATGGAAATCTGTATGCCAGTGACCCGGACTGGAAAAATAAAAAAGGTCAGCTTTGGTTGGTTAACCCCAATGGTAAAGTCTCCTTGCTGGAAGGTAATATGGGAACAACAAATGGGATCGAGGTAAGTCCTGATGGCAAAAAACTTTATGTGAATGAATCTGCCCAGTTAAAAGTTTGGGCATATGATATTCAGTCGAATGGGACATTAAAAAATAAGCGGCTGATACATACTTTTGAGGGGTATGGTATGGATGGTATGTGTTGTGATATAAAAGGAAATATCTACCTCTGCCGATATGATAAAGGAACCGTCGTTCTGTTGAGTCCCAAAGGCAAGCTGCTGCGTGAAATCTGGCTGAAAGGTAAGCAACCTTCAAATATTACTTTTGGAGGTCCGGAAAATAAGACTTGTTATATTACCTTGCAAGACCGGGGATGTTTTGAAACCTTCCGTTCAGAATATCCGGGAAGGAAATAAGCTGTTAGTATAGCGGATGGTTGTTAAAACATATGATAACCTTTTAACTCTTTCCGCAAAGCTTTGGATTTATTATTTGTAACCTCATCCATTAGTTTCCAGAAACGGTCGCTATGATTCATTTCCACCGTATGGCAAAGTTCATGTAAAAGAACATAATCAATCAGGTGCCAGGGAAGAAGCATCAGGGAAAGGGAAAGATTGATACTTTTCCGCGGAGTACAACTGCCCCAATGAGTTTTGCTATTGAATATTTTTATTCCTGTGCAGGTAAATTTATGCAGGGAAGCAAGTTGCATCAATCGCTGAGGCAATAACCTTACAGCCTCGTGACGAAGTGCTTTCTCTAAAAAACTTTTCAATAATTTCTGGACTCTTTCATCTGTAAAATCCGTTTGTGCAGGACAAGCGATATGTAAAATTTCTTTATCCAGTGTCATGTAAAAATTTGTCCGGTCGGAGCGGAATATGTGGACGCTGAAACTTGCAGTCTGCATTTCAGCTTTATCAGTCAGCAAAGGCTGTGCAGGATGTTTGGCTAATGCGACTTTCAATTTTTCCTTATTTTCCCGGATAAAGGCAAGCATACGCGTCTCGTCTCCATTGACAGGCATTGTTGCAGTAATGGCTCCTTTGGATATTTTCAGCGTATAGCGGGTTGCCCGTGGGCTAATACGGAGAAGGATGGTGCCTAAATCATTATCGTGTATCTTCTTTTCCATATCGTTTGCAAAAGTAATACTTTATGAACAAAGAATATACAGTAGAATTACTTATCTTTGCACCCGATTTAGGGAATTAATTATTAAACAATAGAATCATGAGCAAGAAAGCGCTATTACTGATTTGCGACGGCTGGGGAATTGGCGACCGCGGAAAAGACGATGTAATTTATAACACTCCTACTCCTTATTGGGATGAATTATTGAAAAACTATCCGAACTCTCAACTTCAGGCTTCAGGTGAAAATGTTGGTTTGCCTGACGGACAGATGGGTAATTCGGAAGTAGGTCACTTGAATATTGGTGCCGGACGCGTGGTTTACCAGGATTTGGTAAAGATCAACCTCGCTTGTCGTAATAACTCTATTATGGAAAACCCGGAAATCAAACGTGCTTATAGCTATGCGAAAGAAAAAGGCAAGCAGATTCATTTCATGGGACTTGTTTCTGATGGTGGTGTACATAGCTCGTTAGAACACCTGTTCAAACTGACAGATATAGCGAAAGAATACGGAATAGACAAAGCATACGTTCACTGCTTTATGGATGGTCGTGATACCGACCCGAAGAGCGGTAAAGGTTTTATAGAGCAACTCTCCGAACACCTGAAGACTACAGGCGGAAAGATTGCTTCTATCATCGGGCGTTATTATGCTATGGACCGTGACAAACGTTGGGAACGCGTAAAAGAAGCTTACGACCTGCTGGTAAATGGTAAAGGTAAAGAAGCTGAATGCATGGTAAAAGCCATGGAAGAATCTTATGCTGAAGGTATAACTGACGAATTCATCAAACCGATTGTACATGTGGAAAACGGCAAGCCGGTTGCAACTATCGAAGAAGGTGATGTTGTTATTTTCTTCAACTATCGTAACGACCGTGCAAAAGAACTTACAGTTGTTCTGACACAGCAGGATATGCCGGAAGTAGAAATGGTAACAATTCCAGGTTTGCAGTATTTCTGTATGACTCCGTACGATGCTAATTTTAAAGGTGTATACATCCTGTTTGACAAGGAAAATGTAGAAAATACATTAGGTGAATATGTTGCTTCAAAAGGCAAAACACAGTTGCATATTGCAGAAACAGAAAAGTATGCACATGTGACATTCTTCTTTAACGGCGGACGTGAAGCTCCGTATGCCGAAGAAGAACGTATCCTGGTTCCTTCTCCTAAAGTCGCTACTTATGACCTGAAGCCGGAAATGAGTGCTTACGAAGTAAAAGATAAACTGGTTGAGGCTATCAATACACAGAAATATGACTTTATCGTTTGTAACTATGCAAATGGTGATATGGTAGGTCATACCGGTATCTATGAAGCCATAGAAAAAGCGGTTGTTGCTGTTGACGCTTGCCTGCACGATACAGTGGAAGCAGCAAAAGCAAACGGTTATGAGGTAATTATCATTGCCGACCACGGTAATGCCGACCATGCTTTGAATGAAGACGGAACTCCGAATACAGCTCACTCTTTGAATCCAGTTCCTTTTGTATATGTAACAGAAAACAAGGATGCAAAAGTTGAAAACGGTATTCTTGCAGACGTTGCTCCTTCTATCCTTCATATCATGGGGCTGGAACAACCGAAAGAAATGACCGGACGCAATTTGATTAAATAATTCTTTTGAAAATATATTCCCCTTTTGAAATTCGTTTTTATACGTTTTTCAGGAGGGGATTTTCTTATATCCAAAATAAGTTCATAGTTCTATAGATGATACAAATAGATGATACGTTAGTCAGCCTCGATGTGTTGGAAAGTAAATTCATATGTGATCTGTCCCATTGCAAGGGGATTTGTTGCGTAGAAGGTGATTCCGGTGCTCCTTTGTTGGAAGAAGAGGTTGCAGAACTGGAAAAAGCATTGCCTGTTATTTGGGATGATCTTTCTCCGGAAGCGCAGGATATTATCGATAAACAAGGCGTTTCTTATGTTGATGTAGAGGGGGATTTGGTAACTTCTATCGTTAATAACAAAGATTGTGTCTTTACCTGCTATGATGCGGATGGAACTTGTAAATGTGCGATAGAAAAAGCTTATCGTGCTGGCAAACTCTCTTTTTACAAACCTGTATCCTGTCATCTTTATCCGATCCGCGTGACTGAATATGATACATTTAGTGCTGTAAATTACCACCGCTGGGAGATATGCAAAGCTGCAGAAGTGTTAGGTGAAAAAGCAGGAATGCCTGTTTATAAATATTTGAAAGAACCGTTAATCAGGCGGTTTGGTACAGATTGGTATGACAGCCTTGAAGAGGTTGCCATAGAATGGGAAAAACAGAATAACAAATAAAAAAGTTATTCTGTTTTTCGTATAAGTTCGGCAGATTGTCCTTCCTCTTTCAGGTAGGTTTCAATATGCCTTTTTTTCTTTTCTTCCAGTATATCGTCGATATTAATCAAGATACCGGTTTCTTCCACTTCGCCGAACTCATGATTAATGGCAGTCCCGAATACACGCATTTTCGGTGACAGGCTCATATAAGCATTTACCAATGGAGGAACGTTGAAACCGAATTTCCGGACTTCCTGGTTCAATACTTTATAGTTGTCTTTAAAATTATCGTATTTGAATAATTCTTCCATTTTTTCTATGTCCGTATCCGTTTTGAGCGGATGAATCGGAGTAATTAACTTTTCCGGGTCCGGGAAATGCAGTCCGAGAAAATATAGAATCATATTGCGTGCCTCGGGGTTGTATGTATTGTACATGGTTACTTTGCCGAAATAATATTTCAAAGTAGGGTCTACTACCGACAAAGCTCCCAGCCCGTCCCATAAATTATCCAGTACGAACAAACCTTTGGAACCACCACGGGTAGACTGGTATTCGAGTGTAACGAAGGAGCGGCCTAATTCAACCGTATAGGGAAGATATTCTTTATTAAATTTCTCAGAGAAGTTGAACAGGTGAGAAGTGGCAAGTACCGGTTTTCCGTTCTCGTCAAACTTCACGTCCGAACCGCAAAGGAAGCGGTATCCGCCCAATATCTGTTCTTCTTCAGGACTCCATACAATCAGTTGGCGATAAGCACCTTCCATGGTATCAAACTCATCGATATCGACGGCTTTGCCGGTACCTCCTCCATAATAACGGAAGGCAATCTCACGTAGGCGTCCGATTTCCTGCATAACATTAGGAGAATCGTCAGCTGTTGTGATATAAATTTCATTATTTGATTTGTTGGTACTCCTGAGCCTTTTCTCTTTTGTCAGTTCAGCTTTCAGTATTGCACGGTCAATCGGTTTGATAATGTCTTGCATATAATATAATAAAATCTTTACTTCTTTAGGTTATAAACGATCTCTTTCATCCATTCTGCCCATTCCGCAGGTTTCTTGCTACTGTCGAATGTTTCCCAGGATATGGGTTTTCCGAAATAGATATGGAATGTTTGGTGTTTGCAGCGGAACATTTCATCCGGAAGATAAATCATTTCATAATTCATTTTTATACCTAAAGCTTTGCGTATATTGGCGAGCCGGTAAAAGAATTTGGAATTATGTCCGTCGAAATATACAGGTACAATATCCCGCTTGTATTCAACAGCTTTTTGTATAAACGATTTTTTCCATTCCGTATCTTGTATCTTTCCTTTTATTTTGCGGGAACAGAGTCCTGCCGGAAAAGTGATGATTTGATTGTCGGAAGCATAAGCGTCATCAATTAACCGGACGTTTTGCTTTCCTTGTGAGCCATGCTTGTTGATAGGGACAAATATGGATTTCAGATTGGTGATATACAGGAGTAAATCATTTACAAGGTAACGGATATTTCCTCCAAAACGTTCTCCGATCACGGCAGACAGGCATATGCCGTCCAAACCACCCAGTGGATGGTTGGATGCAAAAATGAATCGTCCATCTACAGGAATATTATCTTTGTTTACAAGTTCAAGGGTAAGATCAAAATATTTGATCAACTCTTGCATGAATGCTACCCCATCTTTGTCATGGTAACGTGTAAGAATATCATTTAATTCATCCTGGTGGACAGTGCGGATCAGATAATCAACAATGAATTTTGGAATCTTTTTAGACACTGAAGGAGCCTTCTGTTCCAAAACCTGTTTGATGTCGATCCGTGTTATACCATCTTCCTTCATTTATTTAACTCTTATATCCGGCAAAGATATAGTTAATAATTAAAAGTAAATACTTTCGGGAATGGTTTTTAAATATCCGGCAGAACAAATTATTGCTGAAATATGTTTTTTATAGTTGTAGAGCTGTTGTATTATGGAGTGTATACCTTAAAATAGTATTTAATTGACTAATTTAAAAATAGATAAGTGGTATAAGTTAATTTTGCATAAACCACTTTTAACAAAAATAGGTCCTTGTTTTTACCTTTTTTGTGTAAATATTAAACTAAAACACGCGTTATTTGTTCTGTTAAAAAGAGAGATTTAAATATATGAGGAAGTCTACAATTTGGTTGCTTGCAGTGGTAATGGCTTTTGCCTTTGCCGGTTTACTCTTTTTACAAGTAAAATATGTAAGTATCATACTCAAAAAAAGTAGCGAACAGTTTAACGAAACCGTCAAACGATGCGTTCACCAGGTATCTAAAAATTTGGAGCTGGATGAAACAAAAAAATATCTGGAAGAGGATTTGAGCAGAGATGAGGCAAATGATTATTTGTATCAGAACAATATCAGCCAGATCATAACCCGGGAGCAATATAGTAAATATCAGTTCAGGGATTCCAATGGTAACGTTCAGCATATAGAACTTCATGGGAATATTTCATCCCGGCGGATTGAGCCGTTATCATCATTGAATAAGAAAGGAACGGCTAATAGTATTATAAGTACTTCCAAAGATTTACAGAAAACGTTGCGGCGGCGTTATCAGTACCAGAAAGGATTAATTGACGAAGTTATCCTGAGCATTCTATATACGGGAAACCTCCGGCCAATAGAGGAACGTATAGATTTTAAAAAGCTGAATAATTACTTAAAATCAGAATTTATTAACAACGCATTGAACTTGCCGTTTATTTTTTCTGTTATTAACAAAGACGGCAAGGTAGTATATCAGAGCGGAGACATTCCTCCTGTATCAGATGTGACTGCACAGGTACTGTTTCCAAATGATCCTCCTTCCAAGCAAAATATCCTGAAAGTGTATTTCCCGACGAAGGGTGATTATATTTCAAGTTCTGTAACATTTATCGTACCGTCTATACTCTTCTCGCTGATACTGTTGGTAACATTTGTATTTACCATATTCATCGTATTCCGCCAGAAGAAATTATCAGAAATGAAAAATGATTTTATCAATAATATGACACATGAGCTGAAAACACCGGTTTCAACCATCTCTTTGGCTGCACAGATGCTGAAGGACTCAGACATTACCAAGAGTCCGCAAGTATTCAAGCATATTTCCGGAGTGATAAATGATGAAACCAAGCGATTGGGGTTCCTGGTGGAAAAGGTTTTGCAGATGTCATTGTTTGAACGTCAGAAAGCAGCACTGAAACTAAAGGAAGTGGATGCTAATGATTTACTGGCAAGTGTAGCCAATACCTTTGCGTTGAAAGTAGAGAAATATGACGGTACAATAGATATAGACCTGCAGGCTGAAAACTCAGACATTTATGTGGACGAAATGCACATCACGAACGTATTGTTCAATCTGCTGGATAATGCAGTCAAGTACCGCCGTCCGGAAGTACCGCTCACACTGATGTGCCGCACCTGGAATGAAAGTGGCAAGTTATTGATATCAATCGAAGATAATGGTATCGGTATCAAGAAGGAATACCAGAAGAAAGTATTCGATCGTTTCTTCCGCGTACCGACGGGAAATGTACACGATGTAAAAGGGTTCGGTCTCGGACTTGCTTATGTCCGTAAAATAGTAGAGGACCATAAAGGCACGATACGTGCTGAAAGTGGTGCTGGAAATGTAGGAACAAAATTTATTATTACTTTACCTCTTATAAAAAGTTAGTTATGGAAGAAAAATTGAAAATCTTCTTTTGCGAAGACGACGAAAACCTGGGTATGTTGTTGAGAGAATACCTTCAGGCTAAAGGTTATGTAACAGACCTCTTTTCTGATGGAGAAGCCGGTTATAAAGGTTTCACCAAAGGCAAATATGATCTTTGTGTATTAGACGTAATGATGCCGAAAAAAGACGGTTTTACGTTGGCACAGGAAATCCGCTCAATCAATCCTGATATTCCTATCATCTTCCTTACAGCTAAGACTATGAAGGAAGATATCCTGGAAGGATTCAAGATTGGTGCAGACGACTATCTGACAAAGCCATTCAGCATGGAAGAATTGTTGCTCCGTATCGAAGCAATCCTTCGCCGTGTGAAAGGTAAGAAAATGAAAGATATACCATTTTATAAACTTGGAAACTTCTTGTTCGATACTCAGAAACAGACTTTGGCTATCGGTGATAAGGTAACTAAGCTGACAACAAAAGAATGTGAACTTCTGAGCTTGTTGTGTGCTCATGCAAATGAAATCCTGGAACGTAATTATGCGTTGAAGACTATCTGGGTAGACGATAACTATTTCAATGCACGTAGTATGGATGTGTATATCACAAAGTTGCGTAAGCTGTTGAAAGATGATCCGGGAATTGAAATCATCAACATCCACGGTAAAGGTTACAAGCTGATCACTCCTTCAGGAGAAGAAGCTGCTCGCGAAGAAGGTATCCAGGTTCTTTAAGATATTGAATCTGTCAGAAATAAAAAGCGGGTGTGTCCATTGGGCATACCCGCTTTGCCTTTCTATTCTTTAACCTCGGTGAGTTTTGAAACTTTTCTTTTCCAGATAATAAAGAGGATAAAGGTGAATGCCGTAATACAACATCCGATTATTTGCGAGAGAGTTGCATCCATGTTCAAACCTTCGGGTGCAATAAATATGTAAGTGGAACAAACTGCTGTCATAAATAATGCCGGAATGAGAGTGATGATGTATATTTTCTTTGAACGAGCCAGATATACGGTAAGTGCCCAAAGAGTGAATACTGCCAGTGTCTGGTTACACCAGGCAAAATATCTCCATATCATTTCAAACCCTTCTTTGTCATTCAAACTGTAGAGTAGCAGGGCAATGGCTACCAGAAATAAAGGGATACAAATGAGCAGACGTTTGGGAATACTGCGTTGTTCCATATGCAGGAAGTCTGCAACGATTAGACGGGCAGAGCGGAATGCCGTATCTCCAGAGGTGATAGGTGCTGCAATTACTCCTAATATAGCAAGTACACTGCCTATTGTTCCCAGCCATTCTTTTGTAATACTGTCCACAACTACGGCCGCATTGTTTTCTCCCATTCCATTGTTATGATAGAAATAAGTGGCGGCAGCGGCCCAGATTAAAGCTACAATTCCTTCGGTAATCATGGACCCGAAGAAAATAGGGCGACCGTATTTTTCGTTTACAATACAACGTGCCATCAAAGGGCTTTGGGTTGCATGAAATCCGGAAATAGCCCCACAAGCGATACTTACAAACATAATCGGGAATATCGGTAATCCGTCCGGATTGGTGTTAGGCATACCTTCTGTTATTTCCGGTAATGGGGGATGATTTATGAATAACATAACCAGTATCCCTATAGCCATGAATAACAGGGCTATGGCAAATATAGGATAGATTTTTCCTATGATTTTATCTATTGGCAACAATGCAGCCAAAATGTAATAGATGAATACTACAATAATCCAGAAAGTCGTATTCAAATGTTCCGGGGTCAACTTTGCTAATAATCCGGCAGGACCGGCAACGAATACTGCACCAACCAGAACCATCAGGATTACAGTGAAGCCACGCATGAACTGCTTGAAATTATGTCCAAGATAGCGGCCTATGATTTCAGGCAGACTCTCTCCATTGTGGCGTAAAGAAAGCATTCCTGCCAGATAGTCGTGCACTGCTCCTGCGAAAATGCTTCCGAGTACAATCCATAAAAAAGACGCTGTTCCAAATTTTGCTCCCATGATAGCTCCAAATATGGGTCCTAAACCTGCAATATTCAAAAATTGTATCATGAAAACTTTCCAAGATGGCATCGGAAGATAATCAACCCCATCCTGTAGTGTATATGCCGGTGTTTTTCTTGCCGGGTCTATACCTAAAATGCGTTCTATAAATTTCCCATATATAAAATAACCTGCGATAAGAGTAATAAGGCAACAAATAAATGTAATCATGTTATAAAAATCTTAGATTCTATCAGTATAAAATAAAAAAGAGAATTGATTAGCTTTTGTTTAGTCGGCTGAATCAATTCTCTTTATGTATTATTTTTCTTTTTTAGTTGAGCAATCGCTTTACAGTTTCGGAAATCATCCGTCCTTCGGCTTTTCCTGCTAATGCTTTTGTTGCGGCTCCCATCACTTTGCCCATATCTTTGGGACCGGTTGCTCCAACTTGGGCGATGATTGCCTTCAGTTCTGTTTCCAGCTCTTCTGCACTCATTTGTTTGGGAAGGTAGGTTTCGATAACGGCTACTTGTGCCAGTTCCGCTTCTGCCAATTCCTGGCGTCCCTGTTCTGCAAAGATACCGGCAGAGTCTTTGCCCTGTTTAACCAGCTTCTGCATAATCTTAAGTGCATCCGCATCCGTCAGGGTATCATTGGCCCCCGGGGCTGTTTTAGCTTCGAGGAAAAATTTCTTTACGTTTCTTAGAGTTTCGAGGGCTACTTTGTCTTTTGCCTTCATTGCGTTTTTAATGTCTTCGCTGACTCTTTCAAACAAATCCATATTGATGTATATTAATAGTTATCTGAAACTGATTGTCGGTTTGCCTCCAGTATTCGGTTTATTGTTATTATTATCAGAACGTGAGGCGGCTGATGAAGAGGCCGATGATGTTGGAGTATCTTCTACCGAAACTTTCGACCGTGCCCGGGCTATAAGCTTCGGATCGCGATTGTAAGTAGGATTATCTTCTATCAGGGCGATAAGAGCATCATCATCCAGTTCTTCCTGATTCAAAACAACAGCTTTTGCACGAGCGGCTACACGGCGCATACGTTGACCGGAAGCTCCGTAATATTTATCGATAAGCTCTTTTTCGCCTTGTTCTTTCTTAATACGTTCCTCTTCGACACGTAATTCTTCTTCTGTCATACGTGCAGATTCAGCGTGACGCTTGTCTGCTATCTGGGGAATATCTTCCATGCCGAAACCGGTCGCAAGAATTGTCATCTTGACTTTATCACCCAATGAATTGTCGACAGCTGTCCCCCAGATAACTTCGATATCTCGACCGAAACGGGACATGAAGTCATGTACATCGTTCATTTCTTCCATTCGAAGCTCCGCATCTTCACCAAATGAAACATTGAACAATATTTTTTTTGCATTAAACACATCGTTATTGTTCAAAAGCGGCGAGTTCAGTGCATCTTCAATCGCTTGGCGAACACGTCCTTCTCCTTGGCCGAAACCGTTACTCATCAGGGCAACACCTCCATCTTTCATTGTGGTGTTGACATCTGCAAAGTCGAGGTTGATAATACCCGGCAGGGTAATAATTTCAGCTATACTTTTCGCTGCAATAGTCAGCGTATCATCAGCCTTACCAAAAGCATTGGTCATGGTGAGGTCTGCGTATATTTCGCGCAACCGTTCGTTGTTGATAACCAGCAATGCATCTACATTCTTGCTGATCTCTTCCACACCGTTCAGTGCCTGGATAATTTTACGTTCGCCTTCGAATACGAAAGGAATAGTAACAATCCCTACTGTAAGTATACCCATATCTTTTGCAATGCGGGCGATTACAGGAGCAGCTCCTGTTCCTGTTCCACCTCCCATTCCGGCAGTGATAAATACCATTTTGGTACCGTCTCCCAACATCTTACGGATGTCTTCAAGGCTTTCTTCGGCAGCCATCATTGCACGTTCAGGTTTGTTACCAGCTCCTAATCCCTGGGTAATATTGCGTCCCAGAGGAACTTTACATGGTACGTCGGAACGGTTTAATGCCTGGTTGTCGGTATTACACAGCACAAAAGTAACATCATGTATACCTTCTTTGTACATATGTGTTACGGCATTTCCGCCACCACCTCCGACACCGATGACTTTAATGATTTTCGGAGTATCTGTTGGATAGTTGAAGTTTAATATTGTATCGTCCATTGCCTTCCGTTTTTACATTTGCTGATTAGTTACTCGTATCTTCTTCATCGTCGAAGAGGCCTTTGCCTAAATTCTCCGCTTTTTCTTTCCATCCTTTGAACAGATTGAAACCACCTCCTTTATTCGCTTTTGCTTTGGACGGTTTAGGAGGAGCTACCGGTTCTTCTTTTTTCTCTTCAACTTTTTGTTCCGTGACTTGAGGCTCAGGAGCTTTTGGAGGAATATAGGCAGCACAGTTTGTATCCCCCTTCATCAGGAGACCTACTGCAACTGCATATTCAGGATTATTGGCAATCATTTCTCCGTTCTCGACAATGCCTTTACGCACGGAAGAATACCGGACATCCATCTTCAACCGATCCCGGATAAGGTCCGGAAGATGTTTCAATGCCGCTCCGCCTCCTGTAATAATAATACCGGCTCCCAATGAGTTTATCAAACCTGTTGCTTCCAAGCGGGCATATACGTTTTCGAGTATCTCTTTGATACGTGCTTCTATAATGTTGTTGAGATCTTCCAGTTTGATTTCACGCAGTCCCATACCATCAGCAGAACTTACTTGTATGGTAAATTCGTTGTCCCGGTCCATGATGGCACTACCGTAAGTCAATTTTACCCGTTCTGCTTCTGCTTCTACCAGATGCAGGCTGGTAATATCTCTTGTTATCAGGTTTCCTCCGAAAGGAATAACGGACAGATTTACCAGTTTTCCTCCTTTATAGACTGTAAGTGTAGTAACTCCGGCACCGAAACCGATTAATGCACAACCTAAATCTTTTTCGTTATCGCTCAGTATGACATCTGCCAAAGCCAATGGAGATACGACAATATCAGCGATTTCAACTTTTGCCCGGTCTGCAATGCTGTTGCTCACATAGCGACGGAGGGAAGGGCGTCCTACTACCAGTTTGTAACGTGCCTCAATCCGGCTACAGGGAATACCTACCGGATCCGGTTCCACTTTGTCGTCCAGATAATAGACCGGGGATACAATAGACAATACATCCAGCATATCCGGATGGTAATCCTGGCATTCACGGTAAAGGGTCTGGATGATTTCTTCTGTAACTACTCCCTCTGTACCTAATATTTTAGGAACCGTATGGTCTATAGTACGAAGTGATTGTCCTCCGATTCCAACGTATACTTTCCCGATTTTGGAACCATGCAATTTAGTTTCCAGCTTCTGGATAAGACGTTTGATTTTAAAAGCAGTCCCTTCCACATTATATACACATCCTCTTCGTATACAGGTTTCGGAGTTTTCAACTTCGTAGGCCAAAATAGAAAGAGCTCCCGAAGGCCCTTTCGTCCCTACCATACCGACCATGCGGGAAGAGCCGAGGTCGATGGCTGCTATAAAGTCTGTGTATGCCATATTACATTCTATCTTTTAGTGCAAACAATCTGATCTTTGTATTTTAAATTAATGATACTGTACTTTTCCCATCCTACTTTAGGAATTGCCTTTTCATAGAAGAGACGCAAGTTATCGAGCTTTTCTTCAAAATCGGCAAAAGTTCCAAGTACAATTCTGTGGTTACCTACCCGGGGGATAAGTTCCACTTCGTTATCCGGATGAACATATATTTGTTCAATTTGATTATTCCAGAAATCATTCTCCTGCAAAAATAATGCAAATTTGTATAAGTCGGTTACTGCCAGCTCTTTTTCCACGTATCCGCTTGCAACAGGAACGTGGGCTACATAACGGCGGCTTACCGGCATTTTTGTTCCCCGGTTATCCACGTAATAATTTCCACGTGGGCTTATTATCCGCAAGATAGGAATTTTTTGCTCAACTTCGAGTTTTACGATGCCGGAAGGTGTTTTATAGGCTTCCACATTGGCTATCATCTCATTTTTCAGCAGTTCTGCTTCTATCTTGTCTGTGTTAATTTCATTCATCGGTTTCTTGAGCGGGTCCAGGTTGGCATTTCTCAAGATATAAGTCAAATCCTTATCGCTGATAAAGTGTTTATCCAGGCTGTCTACAACGATAACCTGGAGGGCACGGCATTGACTATCCTGTCTCATTTCCCGGAAAAAGAAAGAGACAAACACGATGTAACAAAATAACAACGTTGCAGCTACTATGGATACGATACGGATCACAAGTTATTCTTTTTTATCCAATATATGTTTAACAGGTTCTACCAGTTGCTCAATATTTCCGGCTCCAACCATTAAGACAACCTCAAGGTTGTTAACTTCGGCCGCAATTCGGTTCAGTAAATCTTCTTTGCGAACCATTCTCTTATTGGGGATAGTTACCGCATCAAAAATAATCTGAGAGGTAACACCCGGTATCGGTTCCTCGCGTGCCGGATAAATATCCAACAGGATTAACTCGTCGAGTAAAGATAAACTTTCTGCGAAATCAGCGGCAAAATCACGTGTACGGGTATACAAGTGAGGTTGGAAAACCCCTGTGATTTTACGCCCGGCATACAATTCCTTTACAGACTGTATGCTGGCTTTTAATTCAGCCGGATGATGCGCATAATCATCTATCAATACGATATTTTCTTTCTTTAAGTGGAAATCGAAACGGCGTTTCGGGCCAGCGAAACTTGCCATGCCTTTCCGTATTTCATCAGGAGTTACTCCGTTCAACCATGCCAGAGCAATGGCTGCAACCCCGTTTTCGACATTGACTTTTACCGGAACACCTAATTGTATATCGGAAATAGTGATGGTAGGACCAACAAAATCAAAAACAATCTCGCCATTCCCTATCCGGATATTAGTTGCATAAAAATCGGCTTCTTCTGTAGCTGAATACGAAAAGAGTGAGACATCCTGTTGAAGGATCGGGGTAACATTTATCCCTTTTTTCATAATCAGGCAACCACCTGGTCGAATGAGCGATGTGAAATGTTCAAAACTTTCACGGTAAGCTTCCGGAGTTCCATAAATATCCAGATGATCCGGGTCGGCGGCTGTAATAACAGCCATATAAGGTCTTAGCCAGTGGAAGGAACGGTCGAATTCGTCTGCTTCAATAACAGTCAGGTCACTATGTTCGGAAAGCATCAGGTTACTGTTGTAATTTTTCAGGATTCCTCCTAAAAAGGCATTGCAATCGACATGAGACTGTTTTAACAGATGGGCAACCATTGATGAGGTAGTTGTTTTCCCATGTGTGCCGGCAATACATAAACCTCGTGTACAGTTGGTTATTTCTCCCAGTACACGTGCCCGTTTCATAATTTCAAATTCATTATCCCGGAAATAAGATAATTCCGTATGGGAGTCCGGAACTGCTGGTGTATATATAACCAGAGTCTTTGACGGATCTGTAAAATCGTCCGGTATCAGCATTACATTATCTTCATAATGAATGGCGGCACCTTCATAATTTAGTTGTTCTGTCAAACCGGATGGTGTTTTATCATAACCGGCTACTTTTTTCCCTTTTGACAAAAAGTAGCGGATTAAGGCGCTCATTCCAATGCCTCCGGCTCCTACAAAATATACAGATGTTATATTGTTAATATCCATGATTGTCGTTCCTCTTATAGCACTACAAAGATAACATTATAAAGTGCTATTTTACTACTTCAAACTATTTACTTCCTTTCTATAACTTTTACTATTTCATCCACAATGCGTTCTGCACTTTGATGTTGAGCCAATGTTCCTATATTTTGTGCCAACTGTCGCAGAAGTTCATCATTTTGAATAACTTCCAGCACTTTGGTTACTAATAGTTGTTCGGCATCCTTATCAGGAACCATGATTGCAGCTTCCTTGTTTACCAAAGCCATGGCATTTTTTGTCTGATGGTCTTCTGCTACATTCGGTGAAGGTACCAGGATAACAGGTTTTTTCAATAGGCAAAGTTCTGAAATAGAACTAGCTCCTGCACGCGAAATAACAATGTCGGCCGCTGAATAAGCATAATCCATACGGGTGATAAAGTCAGAGCACCAGACTGGCATTCCCCGGTAAGCTTTCAGATGCTTTATTGCGTCTTCCTGATAGTAGCGTCCGGTTTGCCAGATGACCTGTACACCGGAAGCAAATAATTTATCCAAGTCTCCCTGGATACTCCGGTTAATGGTACGTGCTCCCAAGCTTCCTCCAACAACCAGGATTGTTTTCTTTTCGGGAGAAAGTCCGAAGAAAGATAAAGCTTCTTCTCGTTTTTCCAAAGCTTCTTCCAAATCTTTGCGAACAGGATTGCCTGTTATGACAACCCGCTCTGCCGGAAAGAATTTCTCCATGCCTTCATATGCCACGCATATCTTTTCTGCCTTTTTTGCCAATAATTTATTGGTTACTCCGGCATACGAGTTCTGTTCCTGGATTAAAGTCGGGATACCTTCCGATGCCGCCATCCATAATGTAGGACCACTGGCATATCCGCCGACTCCTACCGCAATATCCGGTTTAAATTCCCTGATAGCTCTTTTGGCCAGTTTGAGTGATTTTATCAAGCGGCGAAGAACTTTTATGTTGTTGAATACATGTGCACGGTCGAATCCACTTACTGGTAAACCGATAATCCGGTAACCGGCAGCCGGAACTTTTTCCATTTCCATACGGTCTTCTGCTCCGACAAATAATATTTCTGCCTCCGGAAAACGATTTCGGAAGGTATTAGCTATTGAGATAGCCGGAAAGATATGTCCTCCGGTTCCTCCGCCGCTTATAATAATCCGGTATTGCTTCATAATTTTATATCATTACGTCTGTAGGATAATTACATCTATCCTCAGGCGGGTATTATATTTTTGTTTCTTTGTCTATTTCTTCTAAAGATGCGACTGCCGATAATGGGCTGGAGTTTCCAACCGGACTTTCAACAGTCGGAACCGGTATATTTTCAGTTGTTTCTTCTCCGATTTCTTCTTCGGAATTCTCTGTTTCATCCTCATTACCCATACCCGCTCCAAAGCGGCTTACGCTCAGGATGATCCCGAAATAGATACAGGAAATAACGGTTGATGTTCCTCCACGGCTTACGAGGGGCATCGGTTGGCCGGTGACCGGTATCAGGTTTACTGCAACGGCCATATTGGCAAGAGCTTGTACCACAATCAGCAAACCACACCCCAATACCAAAAATTTAGGAAATAATTTGTCGCATTTTCGGGCAATCATTCCTACGCGGACTAATAACATAATGTAAAGGAGCAGTACAAATACTCCCCCTACAATCCCGAGTTCCTCTATTATAATCGCATAAATAAAGTCGGAATAAGCCTGTGGCAGGAAGTCGCGTTGTTGTCCGTGTCCCGGCATCTGACCGAAAATACCGCCCTGTGCAATCGCTATTTTAGCATGGGATACCTGATAATTATCGTCTGTAATTTTATAAATTCCATTCTCGTCAAATTCAGAGTCTTTAGGCTCAGAGAAGCGTTCCACACGAGCTTGCCAAGTGGCAAAACGGTCTGGCAGGTATTGGCTTATACCGGCAGGCATGAATTTTAACAAAGACAGGAACAGGAGCAAGGCGATAAGTAATATTCCTCCGAGTTTAGCCAACTTTGAAAAAGGAAGTTGTCCGATAAACATCATCAGGAAGGTTACCCCGAACAACATAAATGCTGTGGAGAAGTTCTCAGGTAAAATTAATATACAGGCGGTTCCGACGCCTATCAGAATGTACTTGAATATTTGATTTTCAGAATATTTACTTCGTTTGCTAAGCAAAAAAGCTATATAGACGACAGAGGCAAGTTTTGCAAACTCCGATGGTTGGAACTGTACACCAAATAAATCCAGCCAGCGATGTGCATCATTTGCATTTACTCCGATGAACGGTGTGACAATCAGCATCAAAACCGATACAGGCAATAAAAGAATGAATACCGAAAAGAACTTGCATGGAACATTGTGTAACAATAATACCACCACAAACCCGCCGAGCAGGAAAGTTGCATGACGCATGATGGGGGCCCACTGGTTTACATTCTTGTAGGCGATTGTACTAGTCGCGCTAAAGACTTCCACTGCCGAAATAAGGCAGAGGAACATGAATATAACCCATATTACACGGTCACCTTTAAAGAGTTTACTCGCCAGATCCATATATTAATTACAAATTACGTACGCATGCTTTAAATTGTTCGCCACGGTCTTCATAGCTTTTGAAAAGGTCGAAACTTGCACAGCATGGCGATAAAAGTACCGTATCACCTTTTTCTGCGAGCTTGTAAGCCTTGGAAACTGCTTCTTCCATCGAACGGGCGTCTTCGATTGTTGCAACTTTGCCATCGAAGAATTTATGTAATTTGGTATTGTCCACACCTAAGAAAATTAAAGAGTGGACTTTTTGTTTTACTAACTCTTCTATTTCTGTGTAGTCATTTCCTTTATCTGTCCCTCCCAAAATGAGGACCAGTTTAGTGGTCATGCTCTGTAATGCATACCAACATGAATTGACGTTTGTTGCTTTTGAGTCATTGATGTAATCAACACCGCGTACGCGAGCTACTTTTTCAAGACGGTGTTCTACACCAGTAAAGTCGCTTAATGAGGCACGTATTTTCTCATCCTGGATATCTACCACCTTGGAGGCGATACCAGAGGCAAGCGAATTGTACAGATTGTGTGTCCCTGTTAATGCCAATAAATCTTGATCCATTGTAAACGTTCCGTTTGGAGTTTCGATTATTATCTTATTGTTTTCCGTATATCCCTTTGTTCCTGTTTCGTGTGTTTCAGCAAAAGGGTAAAGAGTTGCCCTCGGGTGGCGCTTGGCTATCTCACGGGCAATGATCGGGTCATCGTTCCAATATATAAAAGCATCTTTTGCTGTTTGGTTCTGCAAGATACGAAATTTCGCATCAATATAATTCTGCATTTCATAATTATAACGGTCCAGATGATCGGGTGTTATATTCAGGAGAATAGCAATATCAGCCTTAAAGTCGTACATATTATCAAGTTGGAAACTACTCAGTTCGATAACATAAACAGCATGAGGATCTTCTGCCACCTGCAAAGCAAGGCTGTTTCCTACATTACCAGCCAAACCAACATCCATACCTGCTTGTTTCAGAATATGGTAGGTCAACATGGTAGTGGTAGTTTTTCCGTTGCTGCCAGTGATACAAATCATTTTGGAGTTTGTATATCGTCCGGCGAATTCTATTTCGGAGATGATATGCGTACCTTTTTCTTTCAATTTCTGGATAATGGAAGCCTTGTCGGGAATACCCGGGCTTTTGATTATTTCATCGGCATTCAGAATGTCAGCTTCAGTATGCCCTTCCTCTTCCCAACGGATGGAATGAACATTCAGCATATCCTTATACTTAGGTTTGATAGACGAAAAATCGGATACGAAAACATCGAAACCTTTCGCCTTTGCCAGTATGGCGGCTCCTGTTCCGCTTTCACCGGCTCCTAATACTACAATTCTTTTCATCTCTTTATCTTATCTTAAGTGTGATAATCGTGATAGCTGCCAACACAATGGTAACAATCCAAAAACGGACTGTTATCTTTGATTCATGGAACAGTTTATCCGGTTTTGTGAACATTACACTGCATCCGGGTTCTATCAGGCTCATTGAAGTCCGGAAATGGTCATGGATCGGCGCCCGCTTAAAGAGCCGTTGTTTTACCCCTTTCTTCTTCCCGGCTTTATAATAGAACCGTTGCAAAATAACCGACAGGTTTTCTACCAAAAATACCCCGCAAAGAATAGGAATCAGCAGTTCTTTGTGGATAATAATGGCAAAAACAGCAATGATACCTCCAATCGTAAGACTTCCCGTGTCACCCATAAAAACCTGTGCCGGATAAGCGTTGTACCAGAGAAATCCGATAAGTGCACCGATAAAAGCACAGATAAATATAACCAGTTCCTCACTTCCGGGGATATACATAATATTCAGATAACTGGCAAATTCGAGATGGCTCGACACATAGGCGAGTATTCCCAAAGTAAGTCCGATAATGGCGGAATTACCTGCCGCCATGCCATCCATTCCATCATTGAGGTTGGCTCCATTAGATACGGCAGTTACTACAAATATGGTAACGATAACAAACAGTATCCAACCGGCTGTTTGGGCATATTCACCCATAAAACCTACAAAATCGGCGTAATCAAGGTTGTTGCTTTTGAAGAAAGGAATCGTTGTCTGAGTGGATTTCAAGTCATGTGTGCCATGTATCACTTCGATTTCATGTTCTGATTTTTGAACTTCGAAATTTTCACGAATTACTACATCCGGACTTAAATATAAGGTTAATCCTACGATTAGCCCGAGTCCTACCTGTCCGATAATTTTGAATTTACCGTGTAGCCCTTCTTTATCTTTTTTGAAAATTTTGATATAATCGTCTGCAAACCCCAGCGAGCCTAACCATATTGTGGTGATAAGCATCAATATCATATAAATATTGTGCAGTTTGCCCAATAATAGACAAGGAATCAGAATCGCAACAATGATAATGACACCTCCCATACTGGGCACACCTACTTTATCAACTCCGAATGGGTCGATTTTAGCGTCGCGTTGTGTTTCGGTAATTTGTTTCCGTTTCAGTAAATTAATGAATTTGTCTCCCCACATACTTGAAATCAGCAGTGCCAGGATAACAGCCATCAATGCGCGGAAAGAGGTATATCCGAACATTCCCGCACCGGGAAAATTGAGCTTATGCAGCCATTCAAACAGATAATATAGCATAGTTGTATCTACGTTGGACTAGTTTATCCGGCAAGCCGTCAAACAGTCAATGAAAAAATATCTTTTAAAATTTCCGTATCATCGAAATGATGTTTTACACCTTTGATTTCCTGGTAATTCTCGTGCCCTTTTCCGGCAACCAGAATGACATCCCCTTTGTTTGCCAGCATGCAGGCCGTACGGATTGCTTCTCTGCGATCGGCAATACTCAATGTCTTCTTTTTGTCATTATTGTCCAATCCTGCCAGCATATCGTTGATAATATCCTGAGGCTCTTCGAAACGAGGATTGTCGGAAGTGATAATCAGTTGGTCGCTCGATTTGGATGCTTCTTTTGCCATAATCGGGCGTTTTCCTTTGTCTCTGTTTCCCCCACAACCCACTACTGTGATTACACGTCCGTTGCCATCCAGTACTTCATGGATACTGTTCAGCACATTAACCAAAGCATCCGGTGTGTGGGCATAGTCTACAATCGCAGTATATCCTTCGGGAGATTGGATGGTTTGGAACCGGCCTGATACCGAATGCAAGGTACTCAGTACAATCAGTGTTTCTTCCGGATCTTTTCCTAAAGAAACAGCTGCGCCATATACCGCCAACAGGTTGTAAGCATTAAAACGGCCTACAAACTGTACGGTAACTTCCCGGTTATTTATTAAAAGTTCGGTCCCTTCAAAATGGGATTCCAGTATTTTACCTTTAAAATCAGCCAGTGTACGAAGCGAATAGGTCAGCTTCTGTGCTGCCGTATTTTGTAACATGACAAGCCCGGCTTTATCGTCTGCATTCGTGATGGCAAATGCCCTGGAAGGCAGGTCATCGAAGAATTTCTTTTTTGCTTTCAGATAGTTCTCCACAGTTTTATGGTAATCCATATGGTCCCGTGTCAGGTTGGTGAAGATACCTCCGTCAAAAGACAGTCCGCTGATACGTTTCTGATCGATAGAGTGTGAACTTACTTCCATGAATGCATATTCACAGCCTGCCTGAACCATCTTGTATATCAGGTTGTGCAGGGTAATAGGGTCGGGTGTCGTATGCTCTGTCGGAATAGCTTCTCCATCGATATAGTTGCAAACGGTAGATAATAATCCTGCCTTATGTCCCATTTTTCGGAACATTTCATAAAGCAAGGTTGCAATGGTCGTTTTTCCGTTTGTTCCAGTTACGCCAACTAATATCAGTTTTTCCGAAGGATTGTCATACCATGTGGAAAGTGCCAATCCTAAAGCTTCGGCAGAATCCTTAACAAGGATAAAAACCGGACTTTTTTCAACTATAAGTGCTTCGGGGACAGGCGGTATTTCTTCGCATATAATTGCTGTCGCTCCTTTTTCTATTGCTCCATTTATATATGTATGACCATCTACAACCGTTCCCCGTACTGCGACAAAAAGATAATTATCTTCCACTTTACGGGAATCAGACTGGATACCTGAAATTTCTTTATAAATATCACCCTTAATTTCAAGTACATTCAATGATTGAATAAGTTTTTTTAGTTCCATACGTTATCTTAATGTTAATGAAACGGTTTGACCCTTGGATACACGTGAACCGGGAGATATGGATTGTGATACCACTTTCCCCATTCCGCTCAATGTTACTTGCAGACCTTTGCTTTCTAACAGATAGACTGCATCTTTAGCCCCCATTCCGACTACATTCGGTACGAGATTTTCGCGAATAGGTACATCCTTCAGGATAATTTCTTTTTCTTCATCATCCTTTTTGGCTGTTACCCATTTGGTTTCGATACTGTCTGTATTTGCATCTATATCCAGTTTATTCAGTACATATTTTAACGGGTCTAATTCTCCGGCTTTAGGTTGAGGCATAAGAACTGCAGTCGAATCAGTATCCATCTTCTTTATGTCGATAGGCATATAGGCTGCATATATTTTCTCGGCAATTGATTTTACCACACCTCCGGACATGGTTCCTCCGGAAGGATAACCGATACGGGGTTGGCGGATAACTACAATACAGGAATATTTGGGTGCATCTGCCGGAAAATACCCGCAGAAAGCAACCTGGTGCCCGCTTCTCCGGTACACACCGCCGGAAGCGATTTGCGCCGTACCTGTTTTACCTGCTATCCGGACAATATCGGAGTGAACAGCCTTGCCTGTTCCTTTTTCAACAACCCCAAGCAACATATCCTTAATAATATCCAACGTTTTACTTGAACAGATAGATGAGTTGACTACTTCTGTCGAAAAACTCTGAATGGTTTTTCCGTTGTGGGAGATTTCTCTGGTGAATACCGGACGGACCATTTTCCCATTGTTAGCTATGGCATTGAAAAATGCCAGCGTATAAATAGGCGGTATCTGGGTTTCGTAACCGAAAGACATCCAGGGTAATGCGGTTTTCGACCAATAATGTGCCGTATCATTCGGCATTCTGATTTTAGCACGTCCGGCTCCCGGTATTTCCAGTTTCAGGTCTTTATTCAAACCGATTTTATATAAGCCTTCAACAAATCTTGTCGGATTTTTCTCATATCCTTTCAGGATTGTTTTTGCTACCCCGATATTGGAAGAGTACCAGATCGCTTGTTCTACAGAGATACGTCCGTAACCTCCTTTATTATTATTATGGTCGGTCATGCGTGCTCCCTTATACATATATATACCGTTGCCTACGTCCACCGTATCACTGGGGTGACAGATTCCGTCTTCAAGAGCTACCATAATGGATGCCACTTTAAAGGTAGAACCCGGTTCTGTCTCATCGGCAACTGCATGATTCTTTTCTTCACCGTATACCCCTTCGCGTATACGTCCCATATTGGTAATTGCCTTTATTTCCCCGGTTTCCACTTCCATTACCACTGCCGTACCTGAAGCTGCGTCAATCTTTTTCAACATGTCGACCAGCGATTTTTCTGTAATGTCCTGAATGTTGATATCAATGGTTGTACGGATGTCCATGCCATCTACCGGTTCTATTTCCGTAACGTTTGTCCAGGCACCGCCAACACGACGAACAGAGCTTAACCCTGCCTCTCCGCGTAATAGACTGTCGTATTGCAGCTCCAGACCGTTTTTACCTTTTGTCAGTCCTGTGGTAGGGTCTATTTCCCCGTAAATATCCCCGATGGTGCGTGAAGCCAGTGTCCCGAAAGGTTTCTGGCGTTGAACCATTTCTTTGGTATAGAAGCCGCTTTTGTTGCGATTTAACCGGAGAAAGGGATATTTTTTTATTTCTTTCAAGTCGGAGTAGGAGATACGTCCTTCAATCAGAGGGTATTGCCGGTTATTTTTTTTCATGTTCAATCCCCGCAACAGATGTGCTTTGTATCCAGCCGGTGTCCGGTTCTTAAATTTTTTGGAGAGATAGAACGACAACGAATCTACCCCGTTCCGTTTGGAATGGAGGAATGAGTCTACATTCAGCCCTTCTGCCTTGAAGTCGATATATGTATAATACCGGGGAACGCTGGTTGCCATCAATTTCCCATCAACGGAGTAGATATTTCCACGTCCGGGTGCTACCAGTAAATTCGGGCGTTTTTGGCTTTCAGCAACTTTTACCCATTTTTCTTTTTCAATAAAAGCCGTATCGAATGCCCGTACCAAGACGCCGATTGCCACTAATCCGAGGAATAGCACGACAATAAAGTAACAGAATAAAATCCGGTTACTTTTCGGGGTTACTTCATTTGGTTCGATTTCTTCAGCCATATTTATTTGTATAATTCATAAGGCGGGTTTTGAGCCGCTTCAAGTTCTATACCTTGTTCTTCAATCAATAATTCTATTTGCGACTGACGGCTGTTTCCCGTCAGCTCGGAGGAAATGGATAAAGCTTCGAAACGAATATCCCGAAGTTGCCGCTGGAGATGGTCTATCTCCCGTAGTTTTTGCATACAGGTATACCGGTTGCCGATGAAGAAGAAAACCAGAACAACCACAAGGACTATCATCTTTGTGTGCTTCACGATGAAATCTTCTTTTAAGATGCCACCGCCTATGATGTATAAAAAGGAAAGCCGTCTTTCTTTTTTCTTTTTCTTTCGTTGCTCCATATAACAAATTCCTTTTTGTATTGAAAACCGATTGTTTAATTTTCAATATCCAATTTCTCCGCTATTCTTAGTTTGGCACTTCTTGAACGGGGATTCTTTTCTATTTCCTCGCTGGAAGGAACCATTACTTTATTGTTGACCAACCGGAACGGCGATTTGCTATTTCCAAAAAAGTCCTGCTCTATTTTTCCTTCGAAATTACCTGTCTTCAGGAAATTTTTCACCAAACGGTCTTCCAGAGAATGATAGGTGATAACTACCAGTCTGCCTCCCGGTTTTAAGACCTCCATTGTTTGTTGAAGCATATCTCTCAGTGCCTTCATTTCATCGTTTACTTCTATGCGAAGTGCCTGAAAAACCTGGGCAAGAAATTTCTTTTCCTTGTCTTTTCCGGTAAAAGGTTTGATAACTTCCAGAAAATCTCCGATTGTTTCTATTTTTTTTGTTTCCCGGCTACGAACCAGCAATGAAGCCAGTTTACGGGAAACTTTCAGTTCACCGTACAGATAAAATAAATTGGCCAGTTCTTCTTCCGGATATGTGTTTACAATATCGGCGGCAGTTCTTCCGGCACGTGTATTCATACGCATATCCAAAGCTCCTTCAAAACGGAAAGAGAAACCTCGCTCCTTGTCATCGAAATGATGGGAAGAAACGCCCAGGTCAGCCAGTAAGCCATCCACATTGCCTGCGGCGTTGTGGTATCGCATAAAATTATATAAATAACGGAAGTTACTGCGGACAAAAACAAAACGAGCGTCCTCCGGTATATTACTTTCGGCGTCGGCATCTTGGTCAAATCCATAAAGTCTCCCCTTGTTATCTAGCCGGCTCAGGATTTCGCGCGAATGTCCTCCTCCTCCAAATGTCACATCTACATATATTCCTGAAGGGTGAATGCTTAATCCCTCTATACTTTCCTGAAGCATTACCGGTACATGATAGCAAACCTCTTTTTCTTCCATTTATTCGCTATTCTGTTAAACTGTTCCTTAAAATAAAGCAATATAGTTGTCTGATTTACTAAGCATTGCTCTATTGGAGGGTAAAAGTACGCATTTCCTTTTTTAACCGCCAAGAAATATAAGAGAAAAGTAACAAAAAGTTTTCAACAGGTAAGGGGAACGCTTTGTTATTGGCTGGTTATGGAATAAGATGCTTTCTTTTCGATTCATAGTTATGTTTTTTGAAAATCATAGTTATGATTTCGGAAAACCATAACTATGATTTGACATTTGACTTTGTCTGAAACGAGTTGACTTTTCCCAATGTTTTTTATCGAGTTCACTTTTCTGTTCTTCAGCCGGGTTTCTTTCATTTTGACACTTTGATAAAATAACCTCTTCCCAGTGGCCTGTATGGATAAAGATCCGGGAGGGATTGCGAATATGCTCCTCTTGCGAGGTTTGTCTTTGTTGTTTTGTTTGTACAGTTGTTAGAATGTTTACTAATTGGCATTGTGTATAGTTGTATCTAAGCATATTGTTATATTCTATGGTGTATAATAAATCTATTTGATATTTAGGTTAGATCTGATTTTACAACCATTATAGCATTGCCTCTCTGTTCTATAGCATCAAAAACCAAGATATATATGCTTTGATTTCAAAACATATATGCTTTAAAGTCGAAACATATATGTTTATCTGCGCGGATAGTTGTATTTAGTTGCAGAAATAATTGGAATTAGTTGCAGGGATAGTTGGAAATATCCTCCGGGAAAACGGAAAAAGGTTCCGGATAGTGCACAAAAACCTCCTTTTTACCGGAAAAAAGAGCCTGAAATTCTCTGGAAAGACCTTTCTGTTAATAGGTAGTGTCACCGGAAAAGGCTTTATTCTGTAAAAATGAAACTACATAAGATAAAATGCTGACATTATGTCTTTGGCGTTTTCCCATCCGGTTATGACGACCATAAAAGGCTAGCCAAAACGTAGCATGATTTCCCATAACGGGTAGCATAAATGAAAAAACAAGTAGAAGAAAATGGAAAACGTCTGTGAATAAGCATGATTTCCGACAAAAAATACTACTTTTGTGCCCTGCATGTAATGTATGGAACGATGGCTAATGATGAAATGAAGCAAATCTGGAAAGTTCCGGAACCGACTCTCAGAAGGTTACCGTGGTATCTTGCCTTTTTGAAATTAATGAAAGGGAGAGGTGAGGCTTTTGTGTCATCTACCCAGATTGCCAAGGAGATAAATGTGGATTCCAGCCAGGTGGCGAAAGATTTGTCGTTTGTAAATATTACAGGGAAAACGCGTGTAGGCTATGAAGTGGATACGTTAGTAGACGTGTTGGAAGACTTCTTAGGTTTCACTTCCCAGCATAAAGCTTTTCTGTTTGGTGTCGGAAGCCTGGGAGCTGCATTGTTGCAGGACTCAGGTTTGAACCAGTATGGTCTTGAGATTGTAGCCGGTTTTGATGTCCGCAAGGATTTGGCGGGTTCTGTTATCAATGGCATTCCCGTTTATCATATGGATGATTTTCCTGTTATGCAGAAGAAATACGGGGCAACTATCGGAGTAATAACCGTTCCGGTTGAGAAGGCCCAGGATGTCACAGACCATATTATTGCAGGTGGTATCAAGGCTCTTTGGAATTTTACCCCTTTCCGTATACGTGTGCCGGAACATATAGTTGTGCAAAATACGTCTATGTATGCTCATCTGGCGGTTATGTTCAACCGTTTGAATTCAATAAGTCACTGATATGAAAATTATTGCAGTAGGAATGAATTATGCAGCTCATAATAAAGAGTTGCATCATACACTGGAACTATCCGAGCCGACCATCTTTATGAAGCCGGACTCTTCTTTGTTGAAGGATGGCAAGCCGTTTTTTATTCCGGATTTTTCCTCGGAAATACATTATGAAACGGAAATTGTAGTAAAAATAGACCGTTTGGGAAAGAATATAGCGGAACGTTTTGCCCATCGTTACTATAATGAGATAACTGTGGGGATAGACTTTACTGCAAGAGATTTGCAAAGTAAACTTCGTGCCAATGGGTTGCCTTGGGAAATAAGTAAAGCGTTTGATAATTCAGCGGTTATAGGCGATTTTATTCCGGTGAGTAGAGTGGAAGATGTGAATGCGATTCCTTTTCATCTGGATATAAACGGGAATAAAGTGCAGGAAGGTAATACCAGGGATATGCTTTTCCCTATAGATAAGATAATTGCCTATGTCAGTCGCTTTTTTACATTGAAAATTGGTGATTTGATTTATACCGGTACTCCGGTAGGTGTCGGACCGGTTAAGATAGGTGACCAGCTGCAAGGTTATGTAGGTAATGAAAAATTATTGGATTTTTTTGTCCGGTAATTTTAGAAAGAAGCAAATTTGGATTGTCCGATAGTTAAAAAACAAGCATAAATGTTTAATTTCGCTCTCTACTTTATAAAAAACCTATAATATAAGGATATTTATCCAAAAAATCATGTGAGTTCCGAAGGATTATCTATTTTTGTAGTAGTAACTGAGGATATTTTTCCATTTTACGCTTAAATGAGTATAATCAAAGGACGAATCCTATAGTGGTTTCGTTCTTTTAAAGATATTAAGATAAAAACAATTTTACGGTTTGTGTGGGTTTGGTGATTTCTTAGGTAATTACCACCTAAGTATCCCGGGAGGGTGAACAAGCATCCGATTTATATTTAAATACTAAAATAATGAAATTAAAAGTACGTCTGCCAGTAATCTTGTGAAGGATGGGCGCAGAGAAACAGACTCCGGGAGTATTGAACTTTCGGAGTTTTGTTTTATCCGGGGAAGACCTTTATTTGTTTTATTTCGGGGATTTCTATAATATTGCATTTCGCGAACCACTAATAGTTTATCGTTAATGGAATTTTACACACAGATTTCTATGCCCAAAGGAATACCTCTTTTGTCATATAAGGAGCAAATAGTGCTTTTGGGTTCTTGCTTTGCAGAGAATATAGGACGGAAATTAGAAGAAAGCCGGTTCCGGACAGATATGAACCCGTTTGGTACACTTTATAATCCGGCATCCATTGCAGTGGCTATCCGAATGTTATTGCATCCGGAACGGTTTGAGGACTGCGATTTGTTTCTGCATGAAGGGGTCTATCACAGCTTTTATCATCATAGCCGCTTTTCGTCTCCGCAAGCAGTGGAGTGTTTGAATTCTATTAATCAACGGCTGTTTTCTTCTTCTCAAATCATACGTGAAGCGAAACATTTGATTGTTACATTGGGAACAGCATATGTTTACAGGCTGACAGCTACCGGACAAATTGTATCCAATTGTCATAAGTTACCGGAGAAGATGTTTAAAAGGGAAATGCTTTCCGTCCAGGAAATAACGGAGGATTGGAAAAATGTCTTGCTTGCACTGTGGGAGCAGAATCCGGATTTGAAAATTATTTTTACCGTAAGTCCTATTCGTCACTGGAAAGACGGGGCACATGCCAATCAACTGAGTAAGGCCACTTTGCTATTGGCTGTGGATTGCCTGCAAAAAGAATATCCGGAACAAATTTCTTATTTCCCTGCTTATGAGATTATGATGGATGAATTGAGAGACTATCGTTTTTATGCAGACGATATGTTGCATCCTTCGGTTCAGGCGGTGGAATATATTTGGGAGCGCTTTCGGGAAACTTTGTTCTCAAAAGAAGCTCAGGCGATTTTTAAAGAGTGGAATGAAATACAAAAGGCTCTTAATCATAAGCCTTTTCAACCTCAAAGTGAAGGGTATAAACGCTTCATCTCGCAAACTTTGTTAAAGATGGAACGACTTAACGATAAATTCCCTTACTTTGATATTACAAATGATATAGAAACGATACGAAAGAAGTCTTAAACAATACAAAGGATGGAATATTCAGTTAAAGATATAGCCGAAATTATCGGAGCGAACGCTGAAAATATGCACGATGATAAAATCAGTATTTTACTTACTGATAGTCGTCGTCTTTCATTTCCGGAGCAAAGCCTTTTTTTTGCTTTGAAAACAAAAACAAATGATGGGCATAGTTATATTTCTGAGTTATATAAACTCAGAGTCCGCAATTTTGTGGTGAGCGAGTTTCGCCCGGAGTTTGAAGCACTGGACGGTGCCTGTTTCCTGGTAGTGAAAGATACATTGAAAGCTTTGCAAAAACTGGCAGCTTGCCACCGCAAACAATTTAATATACCTGTGATTGGAATTACCGGTAGCAACGGTAAAACGATTGTAAAGGAATTTTTATACCAGTTGTTGCATAACGAATTTAATATCGTACGTTCTCCACGTAGTTATAATTCACAATTGGGAGTTCCTCTTTCTGTCTGGCAGATGACAGAAAAGAATACATTGGGTATTTTTGAAGCCGGTATTTCACAACCGGACGAAATGGAGCGCTTGCAACCGATTATTGTCCCGACTATCGGCGTTATTACTAATATAGGAGAAGCCCATCAGGAGAATTTTATTTCTTCCACCCAGAAATGCATGGAAAAGTTGGAATTGTTTAATGATTGCGAAGCGATTATTTATGATGGGGATAATGCCTTTATTGCAAATTGTATCGAGGCAGCTTGTTTGTCTCATAAAGCAATCACATGGAGCCGTACGGATTCGGATGCCCCGCTTTATATAGAATCGATAGAAAAGAAAGAAAAGGAAACAATTATCCATTGTACCCAGCTCGGTCTGGACAGGGTTTATTCGATTCCTTTTACAGATGATGCTTCTATTGAAAATGTTATTCATTGTATGGCGGTTATGTTATATCTGAAACCTACCAGCGTGAATGATGTGGAGAAATTTAAACAATTGGAACCTGTTGCTATGCGGCTGGATGTGAAGCAGGGTATTAATAATTGCCTGTTGATTAACGATACCTATAATTCAGATATAAACTCATTGGATATAGCACTGGATTTCCAACAGAGCCGCCGTCTGGGAAATAACCTGAAATGTACATTGATCTTGTCTGATATATTACAGTCTGGTACATTGCCCAAATCTTTGTACAAGAAAGTGGCGGATTTGGTACGGCGTAAAAAAATAGACCGGATTATCGGAATAGGGCGTGATCTGAAAGAATATGGGGGTGTTTTTGAAATGGAAAAAGAATTCTATCTGACAACAAAGGAATTTATCCAGTCGCCTTCATTCAAGAGGTTCAATAATGAATTGATTCTCATAAAAGGTTCCCGCCGCTTTCATTTTGAACAGATATCGGAACTGCTTGAAAAGAAAGTGCATGAAACGATACTGGAAGTGAACCTGGATGCCATTGTCCACAACTTCAACTATTATCGTTCCAAACTCAAACCGGAGACTAAGATGGTTTGCATGGTGAAAGCTTTCGGATATGGAGCCGGTTCATATGAATTGGCAAAAACGTTACAGGAACATCGTTGCGATTATCTTGCTGTTGCTGTTGCTGATGAGGGAGCGGAATTGCGTAAAGAAGGTATTTCCATTCCTCTGATTGTAATGAATCCGGAATTCAGCAGTTTTAATGTTTTATTTGAAAACCAACTGGAACCGGAAGTGTATAGTTTCCGCCTGTTGGATGCCATGATAAAAGAAACAGAGCGCAGGGGGATTACTTCGTATCCCATACATATAAAGATAGACACGGGTATGCACCGTTTAGGTTTTCAACCGTCGGATATACCTGCCGTTTGCGAGCGCCTGAAAGAACAAAGTGGTGTTGTGGTGCGCTCTGTCTTTTCTCATTTGGTCGGTAGCGATTCGTATATCTTTGATGAGTTTACACATAAGCAGTTGGATACGTTTGCTGAGGTTACATCAATCCTGGAAGCCGGGTTGGAATATAAAGTAATTAAACATATCCTGAACTCTGCAGGAATCGAGCGCTTTACGGATTACCAGATGGATATGGTACGTTTGGGTATCGGTCTTTATGGAGTCAGTGCTTCCGGACAAAAAGGCCTGCGGAATGTAAGTACACTGAAAACGACAATTTTGCAGATTCAAAATGTGCCGGAGGGGGATTCCATCGGATATAGCCGTATGAGTTATGTAAAACGGGATTCCCGTATCGCGATTATTCCAATCGGCTATGCAGACGGATTGGACCGTCATTTCAGCAATGGGGGAGGAGAAGTCCTTGTAAACGGCCATCGTTGTCCGATTATAGGTAATATATGTATGGATGCCTGTATGATAGATGTAACGGATATCGATGCACAGGAAGGCGATCCGGTTATCATTTTCGGCGATGACTTGCCTGTCAGTGAGTTATCAGACAAGCTAAAAACGATACCTTATGAAATTCTTACTTCTGTGTCGCGACGTGTAAAAAGGGTGTATTACAGAGAATAATTGGTCATGTTGCACAAAATCCGTATCTTTGTGCCGATAAGTTAAAATAAAAGGTATGAGTCACAATTTATTGAAAGGCAAGCGAGGCATTATTTTCGGTGCGCTGAATGATATGTCTATCGCCTGGAAGGTAGCGGAAAAAGCCGTAGAGGAAGGTGCGACAATCACGCTGAGCAATACTCCTATTGCAGTACGTATGGGGCAAGTGGATGCTTTGGCGGAGAAGTTGAATGCACAAGTTATTCCTGCGGACGCTACCAGTGTAGAAGATCTGGAAACTGTATTCTCTAAATCAGTAGAAATATTGGGTGGTAAGATTGATTTTGTTTTACATTCTATAGGAATGAGTCCGAACGTACGTAAAAAACGTACTTATGATGACTTGGACTATGATATGTTGAGTAAAACATTGGATATCTCGGCAGTTTCTTTCCATAAAATGTTGCAGGTTGCCAAAAGGCAGGATGCTATTTCCGAAGGTGGTTCTGTTGTTGCATTATCTTATGTAGCCGCACAGCGTACATTCTTCGGATATAATGACATGGCAGATGCCAAGAGCCTGCTGGAATCTATTGCACGCAGTTTCGGTTATATTTATGGACGTGAAAAGGGAGTTCGTATTAATACGATATCCCAGTCACCTACCTTAACAACAGCCGGTAGCGGTGTGAAGGGTATGGATCATTTGATGGATTTTGCGGAAAAGATGAGCCCTCTGGGGAATGCCTCTGCAGATGAATGTGCCGACTATTGTGTGATGATGTTCTCAGATTTCACCCGTAAGGTGACAATGCAGAATCTGTTCCATGATGGTGGTTTTTCAAGCATGGGCATGAGCCTCCGTGCAATGAATCAGTACAGTAAAGGTTTGGAAGAATATACCGATGAAAACGGTCATATAATTTACGGTTAATATATGCTTGTAAAGATTTATCCGGAAAATCCGAATCAAAAAGAAATAGACAAGGTCGTCAATGTCCTCCGGGATGGCGGCCTTGTCATTTATCCGACCGATACGGTGTATGCAATCGGTTGTGATGCTTTGAATGTGCGTGCAGTTGAGAAAATATGCCAGATGAAAGGTGTGAACCCTCAAAAAAGTAACCTTTCTATTATTTGTTATGACTTGTCTAATCTAAGTGAGTACGCAAAGGTGAGTAATGCCGCCTTTAAGTTGATGAAGAAACACCTGCCCGGCCCCTTTACTTTTATTTTGCCTACAAGCAGTGAGCTTCCGAAAATCTATAAGAATCGTAAAGAGGTAGGTATACGTGTGCCGGACAACAATATCATCCGTACATTGGTACAGGCATTAGGAAATCCAATCCTTACGATGTCTATCCGGGATGAGGATGAAGTAATAGAATATACTACCGATCCTGAACTGATTCACGAAAAATATGAAGAATTGGTAGATCTCGTAATCGATGGCGGATATGGTGGCACAGAAGCCTCAACCGTCGTAGATTGTACGACGGATGAGTTTGAAATCCTGCGCCAGGGAAAAGGCGAACTTTCTCTTTAATTAATTTCCCATAGCAATGATTCGGTCGGCAGTCCAGCTGTCGACTATTATTTGTATCCGCTCTTTAGGCAGGGCGGAAGGAAATTGTATATCTATTTCCCGCTGTTCGCCTGGCATCAGGGTAATATAATTATCCGAATAATGAACAGGGAGGATGCGTTTGCCGGTCTCTTTATCCAACACTTTTATTCGATTGAAGAAAGAGATGTGTGAGTCTGCTTTTATAAGAACCTTTCCCGAATAATTCGTATTATCCTTTTGTAGTTTTGTTGTTACATTTGGGTAGGATTGTGGAAGTAGGGAGAGGCTCCTATAGTCCTTCGGTTCCGTAGTCAGCCAATAAATATTAGGTGCACTTGAGGAGTTTTCTAAAGATAATTGCAGGAAATAGACTCCTTTTATTCCTTCCGGGACCTGAATATCGAATAGCTCCTGTACTGTATTCCCTTTACTGTCTGTCTTGATTTCTTTTTTCCAAAGCATTTTGCCTTCGAGATTGTAAATACGTGCGGTAACAGGCAATCCTTTATAATTGTTTAGTGTAGTATTCAGTAATCCGGCTTTACGGGTTATGGGGTTATAGAATGCATGCAAAGGTTCGCATCCTTTCCGGGTTCCATAAAGGGACGCATTTACATCCAGGTACCAGTCGTACATTTGTCCTCGTAAAGAAGTCCATGGGTTCTGGGTTTTCCAGATTAAAATGCCTGTATACCAATCCCACATATGCGAGGCCCAGCCTTCCATGAAACTACGGTATTGGTCGTAGTTTACAATCTGTGCATATTTGCAGTAAGTTTCAATATCTTTTACTTCTCCGAAACGTTCCAGATGGTCGCGATATCCTAAATCCTTATGGTATTTCCATGTGGCATTACGAGTGATACCTTTCTGTGGAAAACCGGCCAGGTCTTGTTCCGACATCATTTCCCGCATACTTTCAACTTCCGGTGAACCGACAGAACCTGCTTCCGGATTAAACGGATGGGAACGGAATGTGAAAAACCATTCAGGTTCCTGAATACCATAAGGACCATCTCCGTTATCACCTAAAAGATTACGGGTAAATACTGTATCGGTAGAAAAACTGGCGAAAAGACGTTGAGGGTCGAGTTTCGGGAAAACTTCTTCTTTTAATTTCTTGTCAATATCTTTTGCTAAAGGCCATTCGTTTGCTCCGCACCAGAAACATAGGCTCGGGTGATTACGAATCATCTTTATTTGGTCTTCCACCGAGGCGATAAATAAGTCGTGATTGTCTGGGTATTCCCAACGACGTTCACGGGAGTCCTGTTTAGTCGGGTCTTCCCAGGCACCGTTACAATCGCCGCTTCCCCATAGGTCCTGAAATACCAGAATGCCATATTCATCACAAGCCTTATAAAATTCGGGACGTTCTACCAGTGCACCTCCCCAAATGCGAATCATCCGTAAATTCATTTCTGCATGGAAACGTACTTCATCCCGGTAACGTTCAGGTGAGAGACGGAGCAACCAGTCTGAGTTAATATAGTTTCCTCCGGTAATATATATTTTCTGCCCGTTTACAAAAAAGCGGCGCCCGCCGTTATCCGGACATTTATCCGTTGTTATTTCCCGGATGCCATAACGGATTTGTTTACTGTCGCTGATTTCATTATTCGTCTTGAAAGAGATGAACATATCATATAAAGGTTGTTTACCGATGCCGTTTGGCCACCATAAACGTGGATTTTTAACAGCTAAAGAGGTAAACTCTATTTCTTTTTTCTCATTGGGGGAGAGAGAGACTTGCAGGGTTAAACGACTTCCGTCTGTTTCGCAAACCAACATACCTTTTACTGGCTTGTCTGAGATATTTTCTATCTCGACAGATGTATTTATAAAAGCATCTTTTTGTGTTTTTGCATCAGGAGTACGTATGCCCGGCACTTTGGTGACAATATGAGGCGAGTTTAATTTGACGGAACCTGTAGTTGTTATAGAAACTTCATCCCATATCCCTGTATTTCTGTCGCGAACAGGCTGTATCCAGTCCCAACCGGGTGTATATTGCATCGTATTATTGCGGGCAATTTGTCCGTCTCCTCCTTGTCCGCCGTTCGGATTCCCTGCATGAGTAGGGGGATATACTAAGACTGCCAGTGTATTAGGAGCATCAGTTCTTAGCCAGGGAGTAATATTGAAACTCTTTCTTAAGAACATGCCTTCGTGGGTACTATTATTAACCCGCTTGCCGTTCAGGAATATTTCAGCTTTATAGTTAATGCCGCGGAAGTTTAGCCAAACATTCCGTCCTTCTGGCAATTCCGGAATATCAAATTTGCGGATAAACCAAAATGTGTAGAAATCATTTCCAACTTCATATATATCTGGAATCAGGTTATTGTTCAGTCCGAATTCCGGTGCCGGATATTGCTGATTTTCCAAGAGGGTGGTCAATACGGTCCCGGGTACACGTGCTGATATCCATCCTGTGGTTTCCGGAGGTGTGGCGCTTAATTGATTTCCGTCCACATTTACTTCATTTGCTCTACGGGCAAACCAGTCTGTGTTGATTACTGTTTTTTCTCCCGGTTCGGGAATTATCAACATATTCTTTTCCTGAGCGATTACCGGAGCTGCCCAATAAAGCATGGTTAACCAACAAAGTATATAAATACATCTGTTTTTCATAATATAAATATTTAGTCCGCCTAAGTTACGATAAAAAATAACAGGAGTAAAACAATTGATTTTTTATAATATAGTTCAGGCATAGATTCCACGGGGTTCGTGTAATCCATGCCTGAAGGAATGTCGTAAACTGGCTACATAAAAGCCAGTTTAAACATTATTTGTTATAGCACACACACATTCGTTAGAAATTACCTCCGGCAACATCCCACCACAGACGTGTGGCTTCATTGTCCGGACCGTTCAAATAAGCTTTTGCTTTTTCAACTTCGGCACCATTGGAGTTACTGTCGTTACGTGGGAAACGCAGACGTTTTACGAAATCACCGTCGGCAATACCTCCATTTACATTTGCACTATAGTTTGTTTGAACCGGGAATAATTTAGGATAACCGGTACGGCGGAATTCGCTCCATGCTTCTTGTCCCTCAGGGAACATTGCAATCCATTTTTGATTGATAATTTTATGTAACTTGTCTTCTTTAGAAGCACCTTCGTCCCATTTTACAGTAGCCTTGTCGAGCCCTGAAATATTATTTTCGGGGTTGAACGGGTCTTTATAATCAGAAGCTACTTTTGTATCATCATTAATATATGTGTTATAAACATTTGTATCTGTAATCCCATGTTCTTTAAATGATACCCGGATTCCTTCTTCATATAATTCCTGTGCAGTACCATCCATATTCCAGCCTCTTAAAGCACCTTCTGCACGTAGGAAGTACACTTCTGCAACTTTCATCCAAGGCAGTGCGTTAGAAATACTTTTGTTTCCAACCTGGTCTGTAAATTTACTACCATCCGGCATATTGATTGTAGAATACATCTGGTAGTTTGCTTTATCAGGAATAATGATACCTTGACGAATGCCTATATAATTACCAATGTTGTTGGTGGCTTTTCCATTCTTATCTTTAATGTCCTGAGTTGCATTTTTTTCTACAAACCAACCAACTGGTTTTACATAAATTTCTAAACGAGGGTCTTTGTATCCATCCAACAAACTAACCAAAGATGCCCCGATACGAATATCTCCATATGCATAATTGATTTCATTCAATGGATTCTGCAAAGTCGGGTCTACTACTTCAATATTTTTATTACCATCTTGCAATACACCATATTTATGATTAACGGCGGCTTCGGCAGTTTCTTTTGCCAATTGAGGTTCAACTTTTACAATACGCATAGCTAAGCGTAAACGTAGAGAGTTGGCAAAGCGAATCCACTGTTTATGGTCGGCTCCACATACGATATCGAATTTAGATAGACGTTTAGGGTCTGCAGAACCAGCATCTACGAATGTAGTCAAATCATTCACGCTTTCTTCCAGTTCTTTCAGGAATGTTTTATATACAGTAGCCAAATCGTCATAAGGTACGCTTGTTCCACCCTGCATTGCTTTGGTGTAAGGTATCGGACCATAAATATCCGCAACACGGTGCATAGCTTCCACCCGGATAATCTTGGCGATAGAAGTAAAATCAAGTTCCTTTGTGGATTCCAGAATAACACTGATTGGTTTCATTACATATAATTCACCCGCCTTGAATGGAGTCTCATTCCAGCCTTCATTCATATTGTAGGTCGAGTTATTGAAGTTGCCACCAAACGGAGTAGGGTTTGCCATATAACCGGAATATAAGTCTGCATTCAGGTTCTGTTGCAACTGATATTCGTAGTTTCTGTTCTGATAGTTCAGATAAACAGATGTGATAGGTTGGGAGAAGCGTGCTTCCAGTGATACATCCTCCGGTTTCATTCCGTTAGGATTTGTATTGATTGATTCAAAGTCACTGGTACAAGAAACAGTACCTATTAACATGGCTATAGCGCCAAGAGGCAAAGTCCTTTTTATTTGATTAAATATATTCTTTTTCATAATTGACACAAGTTGTTAGAATGTTACTTTCAGATTGATACCATAGCTGCGAGTTGCGGGCAAACCAAAGGTTTCAAAACCCTGCCAAGCGTTGTCAGTAGATACAGACATATCCGGGTCATGAGGTGAATCCTTATAAAGGAAGAATAAGTTACGTGCAATAAATGATAAACTCAGGTTTTTGGAAGCTCCGATCAGATTGCGGAATGTATATCCGACAGACAGTTCACGCAGACGGAAGTTTGTTGCTGAATAAACATATTGTCCACCTGCCTTGTCCTTGCCTGCTACAGCTTCATAATATTTCTGTGCGTCAACAATTACACCGTTACCTACATCTACACCACCGTTATCACGTGCATCGGCTGTTTCTTTTGTTACACCATAGCTGTCCAGATAGCTCTGTGTCATACCGATTGTATTACCACCAATCTTGCCATCAAATAAGAAGTATAAAGTGAAATCTTTATAAGTGAATGTATTGCCCCAGCCTAACTGCCAGTTTGAGTTTACATTACCTAAATATTCTTCGTCACCTAAAACCGGAGCGCCTTTTTCTATTGCTAAGGAACCATCGGCGTTACGTTTTACATCCTTACCGTAGATATCTCCAAATGAACCGCCTTCTTTCAGCATAAAACGGAAACCGGCACCACTACCGATCTGTACACCATCTTTCAAACGGGCATCCAGTTCTTTGATCTTGTTATCATTGTAAGAGATATTGAATTCAGTCTTCCAACTCCAGTCTTTAGCAAAATCAAAGCGGTAACTTGCTGAAGCCTCAAATCCTTGGTTCTGAATATTACCAGCATTGATATAATAGCTTTCATAACCTGAACCTAACGGAGCATCGATTGTAAAGTATTGGTTTTTATTGTTTGTCTTATAATAAGTAACGTCAAAATTCAAACGATTGTTGAACATTGCCAAATCCAACCCGAATTCCATAGAATGCATCTTTTCCGGTTTCATTTCGGTAAACGGAGCTTTTGTATTCGGTTCCAATTGGCCCAAGTTAAATCCATCCATCGGATAAGTGATATATGCAGGAACGTCGTTACCTACGATAGAATAAGAACCACGGATTTTTAACAGGTTAATTTTTTCTGTCATCGGAATCATTTCGTTTAACAAAGCCGTCAAACCGAAAGAAGGATAGAAATAAGAGAAGTTCTGGGTATAAGCTAAGGCGGAAGCCCAGTCATTACGTCCGGTAATATCCAGGTAAATCATATTGTTGAAACCAAACTGAACGGTCCCAAATACTGAGTTCAGTCGTTTTTTAGGATTGTCGGTTTTTTGGTTTCCATTGCCGGCGATGTTTTCGGGAACGAAGAAGTTCGGTAATACCAAACCTAATTTATCACTGTCGAGAATCAGATTTTCGACTTTGGTATCCATAAAGCTGGAACCTAAAGATGCATTTAATTCCCATTTTTCATTCCATGTTTTGTTGAAGTTAACCATTACGTCACCATAGAACTGTTGTGCTTCGAAACGTTCCTGGCGATAACGGCCATTACCATTAGGCGCCCAGGTTTCAACGGTGGTTGCATGCCATTTACGTTCGAATTTATCGAATGTATTATCGATGCTTAAACGTCCCTGAATATTCAGATAATCTGTTATTTTCAGTTTGGCTGTAGCAGAAGCCATGATACGGTTACGTTTTTCAGTTGCTTTGATGCGGTTCAGTACCCAGTATGGGTTTGCTGTAAAGTCATCCAGAGTCGTATACCAGTTTTGAGCCATTAAGTTACGACCTGCATTGTAGACTTCGTAATTATCTTTATAATATTTCCAGTCGCCATTTACAGGGAATGTGTAAGCTCCTGTCAACGGGTTAATATAAGTACCACCGTGAGGACGGTTATTTGCTTTTTGAGTGATATATGACAAAGATGCATCGATAGTCAGGCGTTCTTTGAATAATTTGAATGATTCGCGTGCTGTCATGTTATGGCGTTGAAAATCATTCGTTGGCATCATGCCTACGGCAGATGTGTTTGCATAAGACAAGAAGCTCTGTACTTTTTCAGTACCACCATTGATGGTAACAGAGTTGATGTAAGTAGAGCCGGTACGGTAAAAATCATTCAGGCGTTTTTTTGCTTCTTTGTCGTTGTTGTTAACTCTTTCACCCCAACTTTTAGCACTTAGCTGGTCGCCGGTTAGAATTGCTCCATAGCGTCCTTGCAATTTGGGTGCTGTCAGCGGAGTTTCTAATGTGATATTGGAAGAAAAATCTACACGAGCTGCTCCTTCTCTACCTTTCTTTGTTGTAATCATGATAACGCCATTTGCCGCCATACTACCATACAACGCAGCTGCAGAAGCACCTTTCAGCACATTCATACTGGCAATGTCGTCCGGGTTCAGATTGGAAAGTGCATCACCACCGTCACGTCCTTCGTATTCGCCGGCAAGCTGTGTTGTTTTCGGGTTGTTCATAGGAACACCATCTATAACAATAAGCGGTTGGTTGTTTCCATAAGCAGATTTGTTACCACGGAGAACAATTTTGGAAGAACCTCCAGCTCCCGTTGCATTTGGAGTAATAACCAAACCTGCTGCCTTACCTTGCAAAGCATTAATCATATTTGCGTCTTTTGCACGGGTAAGCTCTTGGTTACCTACTTGTTGGGTCGCATAAGTCAACGATTTTGCTTTACGTTGGATACCCATAGCTGTTACTACGACTTCTTCGATTTTCTTTGTATCGGAAGACATGTCTACGTTAATTACGGTACGACCATCCAGTGGCTCTTCTATTGTAGTCATACCCAAAAAAGAAAATTGCAGGATAGCGTTGTTGCCTACTTCCAGTTCGTATTTACCGTCTAAGTCGGTAACTGTACCATTGGTAGTTCCTTTTTCAACAACATTACAGCCAATTAATGGCATGTTGGCATCTTTATCCATTACGACGCCGTTCACTTTCTTTTGTGCCCATAGCACATTTGTACATGTTCCTATACATAACAGTACAAACAGTAATAAACTCTTTTTCATGAATTTAGATTGTTTAGGCAAATTAATAAATTTAAAACAGTTCATATTTAACTTAGAGTCGATTTTGTAAAAATTAAATAATACGTTTGACGTTGTCTTACTAGAACTATGTCCGTTCTTTATCCATTATTCGGCAAATGTATACAAAATAGATATAAAAGCAAGTAAAAATGTTAATAAAATAGTCTATTAATTCTGTTTTTCAGGTGTTATCGTTAACACTTTATAATGCTATATTCTATTTTCTATATATAACAGTAGTTAATATGATTTAGTTCTAGTAAGACTTATATATTTATTTTGTGTTCTTTTGTTTGGTTATTTTAAAAGTCTGTAAGTGCTTGATACAATAGACGTTTTCCTTGATTATTTTTTTACTAATTTATTGTTTTATCTCTTTTTTCCTGGTTATGAGGTACAGACATCGGTTTTCTTTATAAAATAGTTCAGGTATGGATTCCACGAGTTTCGTGGAATCCATACCTGAAAAGATATTATATGAAATTCTGATTGTTAGAAATTGCCACCAGCAATATCCCACCACAAACGCGTAGCTTCGTTATCCGGACCGTTTAGATAAGCTTTTGCTTTTTCAACTTCTGCCGCATTGGAGTTGCGGTCATTACGAGGGAAACGAAGACGTTTTACAAAATCACCGTCGGCAATGCCACCGTCAACATTCGCACTGTAATTTGTTTTGACCGGGAATAATTTGGGATAACCTGTCCGGCGGAATTCACTCCATGCTTCCTGCCCTTCCGGGAACATGGCTATCCATTTCTGGTTAATAATTTTATGCAGTTTATCTTCATTGGAAGCACTTTCGTCCCATTTTACAGTTGCTTTGTCAAGTCCTGAAATATTATTTTCCGGATTGAACGGGTCTTTGCAGTCTGTGGCAACTCCAGTTGCGTTGTTAATATAATTGGTATATTTATCTGTAGAAATACCATATTCATCAAATGAAACTTTAATACCGTCTTCATAAAATTGTTGGGCGCTACCTCCCATATTCCAACCTCTTAAAGCTCCTTCTGCCCGCAAGAAGTATACTTCCGCAACTTTCATCCAGGGTAATGCATTGGATATGCTGTTATTACCGACTTGGTTCGTGTATTTGTTCTCACTCGGCATATTGATGGTCGAGTACATTTGATAATTCGTTTTATCAGGGATGATAATGCCTTGGCGAATACCTATATAGTTGCCTATGTTATTAGTTACATTTCCATTTTTGTCTTTAATATCCTGTGGTGTATCTTTGTCTTTAAACCATCCAATCGGTCTTACATAGATTTGTAAACGAGGGTCTTTGTATCCATCCAGTAAACTAACCAAAGAAGCACCAATACGAATATCTCCATATGCGTAATTAATTTCATTCAACGGATTTTGTAATGTAGCATCTGTTACCTCTACGTTTTTATTTCCGGCTATCAGTACGCCATATTTATGGTTAACGGCAGCTTCTGCTGTCTCTTTTGCTAATTGTGGTTCGACTTTTGAAATACGCATTGCCAGGCGCAGACGTAAAGAGTTCGCAAAACGTATCCATTGTACATGATCGGCACCGCATACAATGTCGAATTTGGACAAACGTGTCGGGTCAGCGGAACCTGCTTCTACAAAGGCTGTCAGGTTGTTTACGCTTTCTTCCAGTTCTTTCAGGAATGTTTTATAAATAGTCGCCAAGTCATCATAAGGAACGCTTGTTCCACCTTGCATCGCCTTTGTATAAGGTATCGGACCGTAAGTATCGGCAACACGGTGCATGGCTTCCACCCGGATAATTTTGGCAATAGATGTAAAGTCCGCCTCTTTGGTTGATTCCAGAATAATACTGATAGGTTTCATTACATATAATTCTCCAACTTTGAATGCCATCTCGTTCCAGCCTTCATTCATATTGTAAGTCGAATTATTGAAGTTGCCGCCAAACGGAGTTGGGTTTGCCATGTAACCGGAGTATAGGTCGGCATTTAAATTTTGTTGCAACTGGAATTCAAAATTTCTATTTTGGTAGTTCAGATAGATGGAAGTGATAGGCTGGGAAAAACGAGCTTCCAGTGATACTTCTTCCGATTTAATCCCATTCGGATTGGTATTGATTGATTCAAAATTACCGGTACAAGAGATTGCTCCTGTTAGTAACGTCATGACTCCAACATATAATGTTGTTTTTCTTGGGTTAAATATATTTTTCTTCATGATTGGCTAATTTGTTAAAAGGTTACTTTCAGATTGATTCCATAGCTTCGGGAGGCAGGCAAGCCGAACGTTTCAAATCCCTGCCAGGCATTGTCTGTAGATACAGACATATCCGGGTCGTGTGGAGAATCTTTATAAAGGAAGAATAAGTTGCGGGCAATAAATGCCAGGCTAAGATTTTTGGATGCCCCTATTAAATTGCGGAAAGTATATCCGAGAGACAGTTCACGCATGCGGAAGTTTGTCGCAGAATAAACATATTGTCCACCTGCTTTGTCTTTACCTGCCACAGCTTCATAATATTTCTGGGCATCAATAATTACACCATTGCCAACATCTACACCACCGTTGTCACGAGCATCGGCTGTTGTTTTTGTTACGCCGTAGCTATCCAGATAACTTTGTGTCATACCGACAGTGTGGCCTCCTATTTTGCCGTCGAACAAGAAATATAAAGAGAAATCTTTATAAGTGAAAGTGTTTCCCCATCCTAATTGCCACTTGGAGTTTACGTTGCCTAAGTATTGTTCATCTCCTAATACAGGTGCGCCTTTTTCAATTACCATGGAACCATCGTCATTACGTTTTACATCTTTGCCATAGATGTCACCAAATGAACCGTCTTCTTTCAGCATAAACCGAAAACCGGCTCCACTGCCGATTTGTACGCCGTCTTTCAGGCGTTCGTCCAATTCCTTGATCTTATTATTATTATAAGATGCATTGAAATCGGTTTTCCAGCTCCAGTCCTTGGCAAAGTCGAACCGGTAACTAGCAGAGGTTTCAAATCCCTGATTTTGTATATTTCCGGCATTGATATAATAGCTTTCATAGCCGGAGCCTGGAGGTGCATCGATCGTAAAGTATTGATTCTTGTTGTTTGTCTTGTAATATGTAAAATCGAAATTGAACCGGTTGTTGAACATTGCCAAATCCAGGCCGAATTCCATAGAATGCATCTTTTCCGGTTTCATTTCGGTAAACGGGGCTTTTGTGTTCGGTTCCAACTGACCGAAATTAAATCCGTCCATCGGATAAGTTATATAAGCGGGAACATCATTGCCTACAATAGAATAAGAACCGCGGACTTTAAGCAGGTTAATTTTCTCTGTCATCGGAATCATCTCATTTAATAGGCCTGTTAAACCGAAAGACGGATAGAAATAGGAAACGTTCCGCGTATAAGCCAAGGCCGAAGACCAATCATTACGCCCGGTGATATCCAGATAAATCATATTGTTATAACCAAACTGCACCGTTCCGAATACGGAATTCAGGCGCTTTCTCGGGTTGTCGGTTTTTTGATTGCCATTACCTGTAATATTTTCAGGAACGAAAAAGTTAGGAAGTATCAAACCATATTTATCACTGTCTAAGAGTTGGTTTTCAACTTTGGTATCCATAAAACTGGAGCCTAAAGATGCGTTTAACTCCCATTTTTCATCCCATGTTTTGTTGAAATTAATCATTACATCCCCATAAAATTGTTGTGCTTCGAAACGTTCTTGGCGATAACGTCCATTGCCTCCGGGTGCCCACGTCTCGACAGTTGTGGCATGCCATTTGCGTTCAAATTTATCGAATGTATTATCCAGGCTTAGGCGTCCCTGGATATTCAGATAATCCGTTATTTTCAGTTTGGCTGTTGCTGATGCCATGATGCGATTCCGTTTTTCTGTTGCTTTAATCCGATTTAAAGCCCAATAGGGATTGACCGTGAAGTCGTCTAATGCAGTGTACCAGTTTTGCCCCATGAGATTGCGCCCTGCATTATAAACCTCATAGTTATTTTTATAATAACCCCAGTCGCCATTTACAGGAAATGTATAAGCACCGGTCAATGGATTCGAATAAGTACCGCCACCGGGACGATTCGTCGCTTTCTGTGTAATATAGGACAGGGAAGCATCGATTGTCAGGCGCTCTTTGAATAATTTGAATGATTCGCGTGCAGTCATATTATGACGTTCGAAATCATTTGTCGGCATCATGCCTATGGCTGTTGTATTAGCATAGGATAAGAAACTTTGTACTTTTTCCGTACCTCCATTAATAGTAACAGAGTTGATATAGGTGGAGCCGGTACGGAAGAAATCATTCAGGCGTTTTTTTGCATCTTTGTCAGTATTGTTTATTCGTTCTCCCCAGCTCTTGGCATTTAGCTGCTCGCCGGATTGGATGGCTCCGTAACGTCCTTGTAGCTGCGGTGCTGTCAGCGGAGTTTCTATTGTGATATTTGAAGAGAAATCCACACGAGCTGCTCCTTCTCTACCTTTCTTGGTTGTAATCATAATAACCCCGTTTGCAGCCATACTACCATATAGAGCGGCAGCAGAAGCTCCTTTCAGTACGTTCATACTGGAAATATCGTCAGGGTTCAGGTTGGAAAGAGCATCGCCACCGTCACGTCCTTCATATTCGCCGGTAAGTTGTGTCGTTTTCGGGTTGTTCATAGGGACACCATCGATTACGATAAGCGGTTGGTTGTTTCCATAAGCTGATTTATTACCGCGAAGAACAATTTTTGAAGAACCTCCGGCACCGGTAGCATTAGGAGTAATAACTAAACCTGCTGTTTTCCCTTGCAAAGAATTAATCATATTGGCATCTTTGGCACGGGTCAGTTCCTGGTTCCCGACTTGTTGGGTTGCGTAAGTTAACGATTTTGCCTTGCGCTGAATACCCATGGCAGTAACTACGACTTCTTCGATTTTCTGTGTATCGGAAGACATATCTACGTTGATTACTGTGTGGCCGTTTACCGGTTCTTCTTTCGTTGTCATGCCTAAGTAAGAAAATTGCAGGGTTGCATTTTCTCCTACTTCCAGTTCATACTTACCATCTAAATCGGTAACAGTTCCGTTTGTTGTCCCTTTTTCAACAACGTTGCAGCCAATTAACGGCATATTGACATCTTTGTCCATTACGATGCCATTCACTTTTTTTTGTGCCCATAGCACATTTGTACATGTCGCGAGACATATCAGTACAAACAGTAATAAACTCTTTCTCATGAATTTAGATTTTTTAGACAAAACAGGAACTGTCTTATGGTCCATATTCTGCTTAAAGTTAAGTTCTTAGGTGTTAAATAATATATTTAGGGTATGAGGTGTTAAAAACAATGTATATTGTGGTTTCTACAGTAAAAGTACAATGAGAAGATGAAAGTGGAATGTTCTTTTATTTTCATAATATGGTTGTTTTCATTTTAAAGGGTGTAATTATGCTCTTTAATTGTAACAATTGTTAATGCGTTTTGGTTCTGATAAAGCACATGTTTTTTTTTAAAAGTCGTAAAGTCTGTAAGCATTTGATACAATAGAAGTTTTCTTCGGTTATTTTCTTTCCCTAATTTATTTTTTCCTACATTCGCATATAATATAATGTATAAGCTATGAACTGGACCCAACTATTATCCGGTAAGCGCTTCGGCATGGAAGAATATCACGAACGCAAACATGAGCGGACTGATTTCCAACGTGATTACGATCGCCTCATTTTTTCATCACCTTTTCGCCGGTTACAAAATAAAACACAGGTATTTCCGCTACCGGGCAGTATTTTTGTACATAATCGTTTGACACATAGCCTGGAAGTTTCTTGCGTAGGACGTTCTTTAGGAAATAATGTCGCAAAGGAATTAATGAAGAGATATCCGGACGGAAGCATAAACTTTCCGGAGATAGGTTCTATTGTTTCGGCAGCTTGCCTGGCCCATGATATGGGGAATCCTCCTTTCGGACATTCCGGCGAACGTGCTATTTCCGCTTATTTTTCAGAAGGAAACGGAAAGAATCTGGAAGAACAGATTTTGAAAGAAGGAGGACGGTTCAGTGATTTCCGCCATTTTGAAGGGAATGCCAATGCGATGCGTTTGCTTACACACCAGTTTGTAGGACGCAGGAAGGGCGGGTTTGCACTTACTTACAGTACGTTGGCTTCTATCGTGAAATATCCTTATGCTTCCGTTTACGCCGGGAAGAAAGGGAAGTTCGGTTTCTTTCAATCCGAAGAACAGGCTTATTTGAGTATAGCAGAAGAGTTAGGTATCGGGCGTAATCCGGAGGACAAGAATAAATTTATTCGTTACCCGCTGGTTTATTTGGTTGAAGCTGCCGACGATATCTGTTATCAGATTATGGATATCGAGGATGCTTGTAAATTGCATATCCTGACAACAGAGGAGGCAATCCGGCTTCTTTTGAATTTTTTTGAAGGCGACCGCCTTGAGCATATAGTCCGTGTAATGAAAATGGTAGATGATACCAACGAGCAAATCGCTTACTTGCGTTCCTGTATTATTGGTTTGTTGGTTGACGAATGTTCGAGGGTATTTCTGGAGAATGAAACAGGGATTTTAGACGGCACTTATAATTCTCCTTTGATTAATAATATCTGTGAACAGGCAAGAAGTGCCTATGCCATCTGTTCCGAAACAGCCTATAAGAAAATATATAAGGCGAAGGAAGTATTGGATATCGAATTGGCTGGTTACCATATTTTCAGCCATCTGATAGATAGCCTGACAGAAGCTGTTATGAATCAGGGACATGCTTATAGCAAACTGCTTTTACAACGTATCCCGGAGCAATATGATACGAATGCTCCGACTGTTTACGGTAAGTTACAATGTGTATTGGATTATATATCCGGTATGACGGATGTATATGCCCTCGATTTATATCGTAAAATAACAGGTATGAGCTTGCCTGCCGTTTAATATTCTTCTCTGTATTTGCTTTCCTGCTTATCCGCGAGAATACTCAGATAACTTTTATACCGGGATTCGCTTATGTAGTGCTCTTCCAGAGCATGTAATACAGCGCAACCCGGTTCATGCCTGTGTGTACAGTTACTGAACTTACAATCGGAGGAAAATTTGAATATTTCCGGGAAATAGTGGCTGATTTCCGCTTCTTCCATTTCAATCGTACCGAATCCTTTTATTCCCGGGGTATCGATCAGGTATCCACCTTCCGGCAGAGAAATCATTTCGGAAAATGTGGTCGTATGGGTTCCTTTATTGTGATATTCGGATATATCGCCGGTGCGGAGAGTGGCTCCCGGTACCAGTTTATTGATAATGGTGGATTTCCCTACTCCGGAATGTCCGGATAGGAGAGTGATTTTATCTTTCAGGTCTGCTTTTAATTCATCAAGTCCGTCTTCGTAACGGGCACTGAGTTTGGAGCATGGATAACCGATGCTTGTATATAAGTTAATCAGTGCTTCCATCAATTCCTTTTCTTCATCATGATATCGGTCGGTCTTGTTGAACACCAGTTTTACCGGAACACGGTAGGCTTCGGCTGTAGCAAGAAAACGGTCGATAAATATGGTTGTCGTAATGGGAAAATTGACTGTGACAATCAGCATTGCCTGATCCAGATTGGCAGCAATAATGTGGGATTGTTTGGAAAGGTTGGAGGCACGGCGGATGATATAGTTTTTGCGGTCTTCTATTTCCGTGATAAAGGCAGTTCCTTCTGCATTTATTTCTATATTTACCCGGTCGCCTACTGCCACAGGGTTGGTTGTGCGTATTTCTTTCAGGCGGAAATTGCCTTTTATCTTACTTTCAACATCCTGTCCTTCATTTGTGCGGACTGTATACCAACTACCTGTGTTTTTAACAACCAATCCTTTCATATTTATGGCGAAATGATATAATTGAAAAATTGAGAATCAGGTAATAACCAATTCTCAATCTTCCAATTTCTAATTATTTTAAACTGTCATTATTTCTTTTTCTTTTGCAGCGAAAAGTTCATCTACTTTCTTGATAAACTTATCATGTACTTTCTGAACTTCAGCTTCTGCATCTTTTTCAACATCTTCCGGGATATTATCCGTTTTAATCATCTTTTTCAAGGCTTCGATTGCATCGCGGCGTGCATTGCGGATACTGACTTTTGCTGTTTCGGCTTCCTGCTTGGACTGCTTAGCCAGTGTGCGTCGGCGTTCTTCTGTTAGTGGAGGAATACCCAAGCGGATAATTTCTCCGTTATTTTCCGGAGTAATACCGATTTCCGAGTTCATGATTGCCTTTTCAATATCCTTGATTAACGGCTTTTCCCACGGAGTGATAATAATCGTTTTCGCATCCGGAGTATTTACTGATGCAACATTGGTAAGAGGTACCGGACTACCATAGTACATAACTTTTATGCCATCCAGAATTTTCGGATTCGCTTTACCTGCGCGGATGTGAGCCAACTGTTCGTCAAGATACTCGATAGCGAACGTCATTTTTTCTTCCGCAGCTTTTACCTGTTGTTTCGTATCTGCCATAAGATTGTATATTTATTTCTGTTTTATTTGTGTACAAAAATATGAATTATTCAGGTTCGTTTCAGGTATAATCATGTATTATAACCAAATAACCTTCATGCAAAGATAGATAAAAAATAAAGATAACAAAAAGTCTCTTAGTATATTTCCCGCTCAGGTTGAACATGGTTATAGTGTGTTGTCATTAACATTCGGGAATAGCCCTCTCGAACGTTAATGACGCTATTCTACTGGTTATTGTCTGTTATTCTTTAATACAGCGAACGGAAAAAGCGTTAGCTCTGCCTCCCGTGGGCATACCCAGTATAGTACTGTTGAACATTATATAATAGGCTGCTTCGTTGCCTTGCACAACAGAAGACGACCAGTAGCGACCGTTGGCGCCTTGACCCTGGGATAATCCGTCAAAATTCCAGCGAAAGCCTGCCGCAGGCAAAAGAAGTGGAGGAAAGTTATTTCCTACGTTCACTTCAAATAGATCCCTATCATAACTTGTCGCATTTCCGATGGACTGTAATTCACTAAGTGTAGGTACGCGGTATCCCGAAGGGCAAGGGTCGTTTGTCCCTTTGCTATTACCGTTCCATAAGAAATTATTTTGAGGGCTTAACCAGTCGTTAGGGCTATTGGGAGCCTTATAAAAAACATGGTTATTGGGTCTGGAATTGTTTATTGGACCATCAGTTGGAGAACTGGTGAAATTTATATAATCGGCACGTCCCCATTGGTAGAGATAACCGGTTCCGGCTATTGTCTTTTGACTTCCGTCACCAGCCTTTGCCACACGTGTAGCCCCGCAATTGACGGGAGCCCACCATCTACCTCCTTTCTTGATAGCCGTAT
>UQLN01000007.1 GCA_900541965.1 uncultured Parabacteroides sp.
CTACATAATAGGTTGAAATCAGTCCTTTGGCATTGGCTTCGTAACGGGTGATTTCGGAAGTGGCATCGCCTAAGGTGAAAGAGGCACCGTAGCTGAATGGCTTTTTCCCTAATGTGAAGTTATCGTTCCAGGCGATTGTCAGTTCGAACCCTTTGGTCCTTAAATCTCCCGCATTCTGCTTGGGAGAGGAGGCGCCGAATACGCCGGGAAGAGAAAGGCCGTTCACCAGCATATCGGTGGTATTGCGCACATAGTAATCGCCGGTGAAACTCAGCCGGTTGTTTAATACGTTAAAGTCCAGTCCCAGATTGATTGTGGTTGCTTTTTCCCAGGTCAGATTCTCGGAGACAGGGTTCGGGACACCTACGTTATAGGATTTCTTACCGTCTATCAGCCAGTTGGATTGCGTGGCGGACATGGCGGATATATACGGGTAATAGTTCGAGCCGCTCAACTGGTTTCCCAATGTCCCGTATGAGGCTCTGATTTTCAGGTTTTCCACATATTTATTGGCCGGGGCAAACCATTCTTCTTCGCTGATTCTCCAACCTGCGGAAACGGAGGGGAAGAAGCCGAAGCGTTTGCCGGATTTGTATTTGGAGGTTCCGTCGTACCGTCCGTTTACTTCAATCAGGTATCTGTCTTTGTAGTCGTAGTTGACACGGAAGAAAGCACCGAAAAGTTCGTATTCGTACTGTCCGCCGGTGGCTAAGGCTTCTCCGGTTCCCAGGTTCAGGTCGTTGAGGGTATTGGATATCAAGTCATATTTTTGTCCCATCACGCGGTGATGCTTCTTGTTCTCGTAATTGATACCTCCGGTAAAGCCGAATGAATGGTCTTTTATTGATTTGTCGAATGAAAGATATGCGTTTGCCACATGCATGGGGTCATACCAGATGGTCTTTTTATAGTAGTCTGTGTTGAAGTTCGGGATTTCCTGCAATACGCCCGGTTGGATGGAATAGTATTCTTTTCCGCGGCGGTACCAGTCGTCTGCCATATAGAATTGGAAGGTATAGTCTGCTTTGAATTTAAGGTCTTTGGTGATGGTAGCTTCCAGCGCCAGTGTTTCTTTCAGTTCATGTACGCCTTTTTTCCCTTTCGAGACATCGCTCAATAGATTGGCAATGCGTCCGTCTGCTATGGAATAACTGTTTTTCATGGTGTTGTAGGTGAATGTGCCGTCCGGATTCATCGGTGCATAGCAGGGGAGGGCATGTACGTTCACATTCTGCCAGTTTTCGTTTGTTTCACCTTCCATGCCGGGATAAGTGTATTTCTTATCGAAATATTGAACGTTGTTGGTTATTTTCAGCCAGGGAGTGAGTTGTACATTGATTTTGGTGGTTAATGTAAAGGATTGATAATCTTCGGTATTCTTTTTCAACATCCCTTTCTTGTTGTAGTAACTGCCGGAAATCATATAATTGACTTTGTCGGTACCGCCGGACATATTGATACTGTGGGAATGCGAAGGCATCCAGTCTTTATACAGGAAATGCCACCAGTCCCAGTTGCCGTAATAATTATAAATATCTTTTCCTTTGTAGGGGGCAACGACAATCCAGGGACGGTCCGGATGCTCCGTTTTATCGTACCGGCGGGCTTCCAATGCTGCCATATCCTCTTCCGAATAGCCTGTATAGGTTTTGCCTGTCGCATTTTTGAATGCGGCATCGTTTAATGTTACATAATCATATCCGGTGGTAAGGAAATCGGTAGAGACGGTCGGGGTGGAGAATGCTACATACCCATCGTAACTGATTTGCATTTTACCGGCTTTGGCTGACTTGGTTGTGACCAACACTACTCCGAATGCTCCACGGGCACCGTAAATGGCGGCGGAGGCGGCATCTTTCAATACGGATATGGATTCGATATCTGACGGATTCAGGCGGTTCAGGTCGCCGGGAACTCCATCTACCAGTACAAGAGGGGAGTCGCCGTTTATAGAGCCTGTACCGCGGATATTGATGGAACCGCCTTGTCCGGGAGCTCCGGAGCCTACCGCTACTTTTACGTTGGGCATGGTTCCCTGAATCATTTGGGCTACGGTATTGACCGGACGGTTGGCAAGGTCTTTGGAGGTAATCTGGCTGACGGAACCTGTCAGGTTTACTTTCTTTTGGGTTCCGTAACCGACTACCACGACTTCTTCCAGGTTTTGTGTATCTTCCAATAAGATGATCTGTAGGTCTTTATCTCCTTTAGGGGCTATCTCTTTGGGAATATATCCGATGTAGGAAACAGATAATCCCGAGCCTTGGGCGATTTCCAAGGAGAATCTGCCGTCTACATCTGTGATGGTTCCGTTGGTGGTTCCTTTTTCCATGATGTTGGCTCCGATAATCGGTTCGCCGTGCTCGTCGGTTATGACTCCTGTGACTTTCTTTTTATGGTCAGTCTGCGGAACTGATGAATTTCCGGAAGCGTGGTCTGAATGTGTGCCATGGGCCGGGCTGCCTGTTTGTGTTTCGATAGCAGAAAGCGGCAGTGTACACAAGAAACTGAAGATGAAAAGAGATAACAATGTTTTTGTTTTCATGTGGTTAGTAAATAAGGGAGTGAATACTGAACTTTTTACACGGGTTTTTCTTTTATTTTTAAAGTTTTTAATGGGTGGCTTGCTCTGTCCGGAATGTTACTTGTTTTCCCTTTTCAAGTTCAAGCCGTGTTTTTCATTGGGTGTGGTCTGTTCGATAATTTAGGCGACTTAACTATCTCGAGACATGGCGGCAAATATAGATAAAAATGTATAAATAAGCAGGTTAAAATCTTTTTTTATTGTAATTTATAAACCGTCTTTCTTTCCGGGCAAGAGTCGGAACCCGGGAAGAAGAGACGGTTTGATTATATTTAGTTAGAGGATGAATCGTTAGTATGATGGGGAATATCTCCCTTTAAACTTTCTTTTTCATAGGAGCCCATTCCGAGATACTGGTGTTTTCCAGTTTTAATTTCTTACCGTTAAAGGATAGGGAGTACTGGTATTTCTCTCCTTTTTTCCACAGGGTATGTGACGGGACTTTGAAAGTGAAGGTTTCATTGTTTATCCTGAAAAGCACTTCAACGTCTCCTTTGGAAATTTCCTGAGGGGTAGGCATTACTTTTATTTGCAGTGGGTCGGATAGGACAGGAGTTAACATTTGCAGTTCTCCGAGTTCTAAGCGAGTGGATGCGTTATTTCCTGCATCTCTTTTTATTTCCCCTGTTTTAATGTTGAGGAAACCTCTGTAGAACAGGGTTGTTCCACCTGCTTTATTGCCTACCTGTATGGAACTGAGAAGATAACATCCCTTTGTTTCTGGAGTTAAATGTATCTGGAAACTTAAAAGTGACAAAGCATGATTCATATCTAAAAGAGCTACCGGGGATATTTTATTGATAGCCTTTTGTCCCTTGGTTTGTGAACCATACATATAATCTATGCTTTGGGTGGCATCCGAGGATACTTTTACCGGGATATTTTCCGGATCGAAGCTCGCCGTATTCTGATAAGGAGAGTAGGCATAAACGATGGCAGGTTCGCTGTCGAGGAATACAGGTCTTTCCTGTTCCCAGTTCAGCTTTCTGTTTTCTTGCCAGGCTTCTGCCCGTATATTTTTATAATGAGTATTACCGTTGTATATGTCGCCGGTGTTTTCAGAGACGACATATAGACCGATAACCGAGCCTGCAGTAAATTCCTGGATAAGATTGGGCGATTGAGAAGTGAGGGTTTTAGTTACGATTTGAAGAGGTTCTTTGTTTAGATGGAAACTCTGCATAACCCGTTCATCATTCAGGTCCGAACAACTGGTAATACTCATTATTAATAAGATTAAAGGCACTAACTTATTCATATATTATGTCACTTTTTATTACTATTTACATTTGCAAATGTCGGAGGTTTGGTTGTGTCCGAGGCGGCATTCGGTATAAAAAGCGCGGTGAAATCGTACAAAAAGGACCGTTCAAATTATCTGGATGCTTCAAATTGTATAATAATGGTGCAAATCAACTATATTGCGCTCCAAATTGTTTAATTAGCAATAGGGGATATACGTATGTTGGATAAAATACAATTAATATTAAGTTTCCAGATTATAGCGTTATGCATTTTTGGAGGAACCACTTTGTTGTTGCGGGCAAATAAACGCCGTGCAAAGCGAATATTGGGGTGGGGAATGTATTTGTGGGCTTTTCTCGCATTAATGAGAGTGTCGGTAAACTGGCTTTTGGCGGACGATAAAGAAGCCTTTCATCCGGATGTACTTATTATGGGATGTGTGGTTACTTCGATGTTGGCTTCTTATGTGATAGAAGTGCTGAGACCGGGTTATCTTACTGCCAAACGTTTTTTATTGCTTGTCTCGCCTATATTGACAGTCGGATTCATGTATTTGGGATATCGGCTATCCGGAGGTGAAATTCATACGTTTTATTCGGTCAAGTCTGTTTTTGAATCGTTTGACTTGGATGTCTTCTTGCGTATGGTAATATTTCTTTTGATGCTTGGCTATATGTCTTTGCCTGTCTTTTTGGTTATTAAGTATAATGCTGAATACAGGAGGTATCTGGAAGAAATTGTTTCCGATCCGGATGAATATGACTTGGACTGGCTTAAAAAGGTGATGATTATTATGGTCTCCATGTATGTTTTATATCTGGCATTATTGTTTACGGATATACCTTTATTGTATGTGATTAATAAAGTCTTATTGTTACTTGTCTGGTATTACTTCTTCTATAAAGCGTTATTCCTTAAAATAATCGTTTCAGACAGGTCTTTCCATAAAGGTTGGAATATGCCGTACCATCAGGATGATGACGATGAAAATAATGATGACGATGAAGAACAGCGCTATTTGCTTTCCCAACGTTATGCCGAAGAGGTACGGATTTGGTTTGAAAAAGAAAAGCCTTATTTACGGGATGATTTACGTCTGACCGATTTGCAACGGGTATTTCCTATGAGCCGTTCCTATCTTTCCCAGCTTTTTAACAGGGATTTGGGACAGTCTTTCTCTGATTATGTCAACCAGTTCCGTGTGGAAGAGTGCAAACGTTTGATGGATGCCGAACCGCAAACCAGCTTGCAGGAGATTGCAGAGCGTTCCGGATTCCATTCTATCAGTACTTTCCGCCGTGCTTTCCAGAAATATACGGGAATCATTCCTTCCGAGTATAAAAGGAGTTGATGTTGCTGGTTATGGTAATTATTATTTTGCAAAATGGAACAGTCCAGATTCAGAAGTGGCACCTTATTAGTAAATATCCGTAATTGTGGGAAATAAAAAAGGACAGAATTCAATTCTGCCCTTACATTGTCTTTATAGAAATGTTTTATACGTTGAAACGGAAATGCATGATGTCGCCGTCTTGTACGACATATTCTTTTCCTTCCACACTCATTTTACCCGCTTCTTTAACGGCAGCTTCCGATCCGTAAGAGATATAGTCGTTGTATTTGATGACTTCGGCGCGGATAAAGCCTTTTTCAAAGTCTGTATGGATAACACCGGCACATTGCGGGGCTTTCCAACCTTTAAGGAAGGTCCAGGCACGAACTTCATCGGGACCGGCTGTCAGGAAGGTTTGCAGGTTCAACAGTTTATAAGCTGATTTAATCAGGCGGTTTACTCCGGATTCTTCCAAACCGATTTCTTCCAGGAACATCTGGCGTTCTTCGTATGTCTCGAATTCGGCAATTTCACTTTCAATCTTAGCGGCAACCACCAGGATTTCGGCATTTTCGTCTTTTACTGCTTCACGTACCGCATCTACGTATTTATTTCCGTTTACTGCGCTGGCCTCATCTACGTTGCAGACGTACATGACCGGTTTGTTTGTCAGCAGAAACAGGTCGTGTGCTATTCTTTCTTCGTCTTTTGTGTCGAATGTGACGGTACGGGCGCTTTTTCCCTGTTCGATGGCTTCTTTATATTTGCAAAGAACTTCGTAAGCTATTTTTGCTTGTTTATCGCCTCCTGTCTGAGCTTGTTTCTGCACTTTGGCAATACGGCTGTCGATAGTTTCCAAGTCTTTAATCTGTAATTCCGCATCGATAATTTCTTTATCGCGAACCGGGTCGACACAACCGTCTACATGAACGATATTATCATCGTCGAAGCAACGCAGTACATGCAGGATAGCATCCGTTTCGCGGATGTTGGCAAGGAATTTATTTCCTAAACCTTCCCCTTTGCTGGCACCTTTTACCAGACCGGCAATATCCACAATTTCTACAGTGGTGGGGATTACGCGCTGAGGGTGTTCTATCTCAGCCAATTTGTTCAGGCGTTCATCCGGTACGGTAATTACACCTACGTTCGGTTCGATTGTACAGAACGGGAAGTTTGCCGATTGCGCTTTTGCATTGGATAAGCAATTGAAAAGAGTAGATTTTCCGACATTAGGAAGACCTACGATGCCACATTGTAATGCCATTATAAATTGTTGTTATGATTTGTTTTATACCTATTTCAGCCTGCAAAGATAACTAATTTGGCTGTATTCTTGGATAGTAAGCCGAAAAATTGGGATTTATAGAGCTGGAGGGCAAATCAAAAGTGTAGGCCGTACTTTTGATGCCCTCCTGTCTACATTCAGAAAAATAAAAAATCATTGGCCCTTGTCCTGGCGAGGAGTAAGGGAGGTATTCGGATTAATAATCCAGTATTGCACGTACTTGTCGCTTTTCTTTTTTGGGACATATATCGGGAGTTCCTGTTCCCATATTGAAGGTCACTCCCAAATCTATCATTGCATTGTCTTTGCACCAATATTCTTCATCGTATAACATAGTTCCCTGCTGTTTGGCAAGGCAAAGATTCAATTCTTGCTGTTTGCTGTATAAAGTCGTTAGGTTTAGCATATCCGGCAAATGCCAGGTACCCAAAATATCATCCGATATTGTTTCGCAATGGATTAAGCTGTCATAGTAATTAAACGTTTGTTCATGAAGTGACATAATTGAACCTTTATATATTAAAATATCCGGTTCCGCTTTCAGATTAGGGCATTCTGCCCCGGATTGTATAACAATACCTCCGGCATAATAATCTCCCACAGCGGGTATATCCAAAAGAGGGAGGTGAATGCCTTTGGCTATTTCATATCCTTTCCCCGGATAATAATATATAAAATGATTTAAAGAAGTAGTAAAACGGATGGAGCGGACATGACTTATCTCATCCGGTATGGCGATTGAGATGCCTTGATTAGACAGGTCGATATCCGACGTGGTGATGCGCAGGGAAGGAACATCTTCGGAAATAAACTCGAATGCTGCTTTCAATACCGATGTAGGAAGATTCTCTGGGAGTATGAAATACATAACCGCTCTGTTGCCCATCTGTTCCCGTGGATGGAGGATATAATAAAAGCGTGGGAACTGTCATCTACCCAAGCAAGAGGTATCGCCAAACACCTATCCCGCAGATAGACAACAGCCCACGCTTAATGTTATATATACTATATATATATACAAAAAACGTGAGGCATTTGTTGTCTACTGTCCTTGCGTGATAAAAATTGGCGATTTTCTTGCTTAAGGACAATATGATAACGCTTCTGTTTTCAGTTATATGTATGCAACGCTTTGCAAAAGAATAAAGCAAAGATAGTATAAAGATATGAATTATAAGAACTCTGCTTTGAATTTCTTAATGCGCTTCCAGCCAGTTTACACCTTCTCCGCAGTCGGCGATAAGAGGTACTTGCAACTTGATGGCACCTTCCATTTCTTCCAGTACGATTTGCTTTACTTTGTCTAATTCGTCTTTCCAAACATTGAAGTTGAGTTCGTCGTGTACTTGAAGAATCATTTTACTTCTTAATCCTTCTGATTCGAAGCGGTTGAAGATACGTACCATGGCTACCTTGATAATATCGGCGGCACTTCCCTGGATGGGGGCGTTGATTGCATTTCGTTCGGCATATCCGCGGACAACGGCATTGTGTGAGTTGATATCTGGAAGGAAACGTTTACGCTTGTAGATTGTTTCCACGTATCCTTTTTCTTTTGCAACATGAATGCTTTCGTCCATATAGGCACGGACGTCCGGATAAGTTCTGAAATAACCTTCGATAAGCTCTTTGGATTCTGCACGGGGAATATTTAACCGTTCTGCAAGCCCGAATATGGAAATACCATATATGATACCGAAGTTGGCTGTTTTTGCTTTACGGCGCATATCCGAGGTGACTTCTTCCACTGGTATACCATATATTTTGGCGGCAGTAGTAGCATGGATATCTGCTCCGCTCCGGAAGGCTTCTATCATATGCTGGTCATTGCTCAGATGTGCCATGATACGGAGTTCTATCTGCGAATAGTCGGCAGAGAAGAATATGCAGTTGCTATTATCGGCTGTAAATGCTTTTCGGATTTCCCGTCCCAGTTCATCCCGGATTGGAATGTTCTGTAAGTTCGGATTGGTCGAGCTGAGGCGCCCGGTAGCGGTTACCGTCTGGTTGAAGGATGTATGTATCTTACCTGTTCTCGGGCTAATCAGTTCCGGCAGAGCATCGATATAAGTGCTGAGCAGCTTTTTCAGCCCGCGGTATTCCAATAGTTTCCCGACCACAGGATGTTTCGAGCGCATCTTTTCCAATATATCTTCGCTGGTACTGTAGCTACCTGTTTTAGTCTTTTTTGCTTTTTCTTCTATTTTCAACCGCTCGAACAGGATTTCACCGACCTGGCGGGCCGAATTTATATTGAACTTAACGCCGGCAAGTTCGTAAATTTCTTTTTCCAGCTTTTTCAATTCGGCTGTTAATTGTTCTGACGATTGTTTGAGCGCTTCTGTATCGAGGGTGACTCCGGTCAGCTCCATTTCTGCCAGCACATAGATTAGCGGCATTTCGATATCGTAGAAAAGGGATTCTATATTTTCCTCTTTTAATAGAGGTGCAAAATAGTTTTTAAGCTTCAATGTCACATCGGCATCTTCGGCGGCATATTCCGTTATCTGCTGGACGGGAACGTCACGCATGGTAAGTTGCTTTTTTCCTCTCGGTCCGATTAATTCTTCTATGCGTACCGTTTTATATTTAAGATACGTTTCTGCCAGGTAATCCATCCCATGGCGCAATTCCGGATTCATCAGATAGTGGGCAATCATGGTATCGAACAATGGACCGGCAACTTTTATTTCATATTTCCGGAGAACCAGTATGTCGAATTTTATGTTTTGTCCGATTTTCTGAATTTTCGGATTTTGCAGGGCAGGGGAGAAGGGGGCGATTACTTTGTCTGCTTCTTCACGTTTTGCAGGAACGGGGACATACCATGCTTCATTTTCTTTTATGGCAAACGACATTCCGACCAGTCCGGCGCTTAATGGGTCGATACCGTCAGTTTCCGTGTCGAATGCAAAAAAATCCTGACTGTTTAAAAAGCGGGCTAAATCCTCTCTTTTTTCCTCTGTATCAACAAGATGATAGGTGTGAGGAGTCGATTTTAAGTCCGCGAGAGTCGAATATTTGGGAGCTTCCGTATTCTCGGGCGCAAATTCTTCAAAGAGAAAGCCTTGAGTCGGACCTTTTGGAGAGACAGATTGTGATGTTTGTTTAGGTTTTTCTGTCACTCCGGACAATTTGTTAATAAATGTTCTAAATTCCAGGTCTGTGTAAATCTTTACAAGTTGCTCTTCGTTTACCTTTTCGCGGATACATGATGTTGCGTCAAACTGGACAGGAACGTCCGTACGGATTGTTGCCAGGAATTTAGAGAAGCGGATCTGTTCTACATTTTCGCTCACTCTTTTTTGGAGAGCTCCTTTTAATTTATCTGTATTCTCTAAAAGATTTTCGATAGAACCAAATTCATCCAATAATTTTTGGGCGGTTTTTTCTCCCACGCCGGGACAACCCGGAATATTGTCAGAACTGTCACCCATAAGTCCAAGCAGGTCGATAACCTGTTCGACTGAAGTTAGCCCGTATTTATTCAGTACTTCCGGAACCCCCATAACTTCATAATCGCCTCCGAACTTCGGGCGATACATAAATATATGTTCGGATACTAACTGACCGTAGTCTTTATCCGGTGTCATCATATACACATCGAAGCCTTCCTTTTCTGCCTGTTTGGATATGGTACCGATTACATCGTCCGCTTCGAAACCGGCTACTTCCAATATGGGGATGTTATAGGCCTGTATGATTTCCTTTATAATAGGAACAGACTGGCGGATTACTTCCGGTGTCTCTTCCCGTTGCGCTTTATATTGTTCGTATGCCTCATGGCGAAAAGTTGGACCCGACGGATCGAATGCTACAGCTATGTGGGTGGGAGTTTCCCGTTTCAACACATCTTCTAGGCTGTTGATAAATCCAAAAATGGCTGATGTATTCATCCCTTTTGAATTTATACGGGGATTTTTGATGAAAGCGTAGTAAGACCGGTAGATCAAAGCATACGCATCTATGAGGAATAACTTCATTGCTTTTAACACGTTTTTAGTGTGACATTTGTCGGTAAATGTACGAAAAAACTCGCTTACTCGATAGTTTTTGTTACTTTTGCGCATCTTTGGATTTATTATGGATAATAGAAGAAAAATAGAGGAAGCGGTTTCTGAGGAATTTCAACGTTTCAATAATGAGTTTGATGCTTCACTAAGGAGTGAGACTCGCCGGTTACAGGCAGCCATAGATCAAATACTGAATGCAACAGGGAAGCATGTACGTCCTTTGTTGGTTCTTCTTACGGCTAAAATGTGTGGCCAGGTTACAGATGACACGATCAATTCGGCTGTTCTGTTGGAACTGCTCCATACAGCGACGCTTATCCATGATGATGTGATAGATGAGACGAAACAACGCCGTGGCCTTCCTTCTTTAAATGCTATATTCGATAACCGTATATCTGTATTGGTTGGCGACTATGTGCTTTCTACCGCATTAATCCGCTCTATCCGTACCGGTAATTTGAGAATCATCGGTATCGTTTCAAATCTCGGGCGGGATTTGTCCGAAGGTGAAATCAAACAGTTGGAAACAGCGGAAGAAAGTATTTTGGATGAAGCATGCTATATGCAGGTGATTCGTAAGAAGACTGCAATGTTGCTATCTGCTTGTACGGAAATCGGGGCTATTTCATCAGGTGCTTCCGACGAACTTATTGATAAGTGCCGTGAATTCGGAGAATATTTAGGTTTTGCTTTCCAGATAAAAGACGATATATTCGATTATTTTAAAGAAGCGAATATAGGCAAGCCGACCGGAAATGATATCCGGGAAGGAAAGATAACGCTTCCATTGTTATTTGCCCTTCGCAAGGGTAGGAGGGAAGAGGTGGACCGCTACTTGCAGATTATTAATGAAAAAGATTTTTCTATTGAAAACATTGATGCGTTGATAGGCTTTGCCAAAGCAAACGGAGGTATCGAATATGCAGAGAAGCGGATGGAAGAATACCATGATAAGGCAATGGAGGTACTTCGGGCTTTGCCGTCTTCCGAAGCGCAGGAAGCGTTGCTGTTGCTTGCCGATTATATAGTAAAACGGAACAAGTAATATCATTTCCCCGCTTAATTCCTGAAAATAGTTTGCCAATTATACCGTCATACCATCATTTAAAGAGATAAACGATTAGTTTTCAAACGAATGATAGTATGACAGTTCCTTTTTACAACTATCATACTATCATTTATTTTATCAAAATAAGGTAAGCCTTTTTTATAAGGTATATTGCTTATTTTCAAAAGGATGATATGCTTTTTTGTTTGATATCCCCGTCTGGATGGTATCGAGGCCCGGGTCTCGATACCATCCAGACGGGGGTCTGAACTGCGTGGAAATGGGATTGTCTTGTATATTATCTCTTTCTTTTTCGCAATTAATCTATAAGTTTGTGCGAATAAATACTTAGGTCTCCGGTTACTCGCCCAATCGTTTTTCGATGTCTTCAACCAGGCTGCTCGCTCCGATACGGAACAAATCTTTATTCAGCCAGTCTTTGCCCAAAACTTTTTTTACGATTGTGTAATAGGCAACAGCTTGTTCGGCTGTCCGTACTCCTCCTGAAATCTTGATACCTACTTTGCGCCCGGCGATGGAATGGTATGTTTTTATAACCTGGCACAGGGTGTAAACTGCTTCCGGTGTTGCTCCCGGGTATCCTTTCCCTGTAGATGTTTTGATGAAATCTGCACCGGAATAAAGGGCAAGAATAGCGGCACGCTGGATGTTTTCCGGTACTACCAATGCGCCGGTTTCCAGAATTACTTTCAATTTAGCTTCTCGGCAGCTCTCTTTTATTTCCTGAAGTTCTTCGGCAATTTCTTCAAAATTGTCTTCCATAAAATACCCCAGGTTCATTACAACATCGATTTCATCGGCACCCTGCATAACGGCCATTGCTGTTTCTGCTATTTTTACTTCTACAAAGGTTTGTGAAGAGGGGAAACCAGCAGCTACAGAGGCTATCTTTACATCCTGTGCGGTAAGTGCCTGCTTCACTGTTTCAACAAACAAAGGGTAGGTGCAGATGGCAGCTACATTTGGTATATCGGGGCGTGTGCCTTCAAAATCGTTTACTTTATCCACCAGTTTCCATATACTCTCTTTGGTATCGATGCTGGTGAGGGAGGTGAGGTCGATACAGCCGTGAATCTGCTTTAAAACTTCAGGGGTAAAGTTTTCCTTCTCATGTTTCTCAAGGATGGCCTGTACTTTTCCTGCTACTTGTTCCGCGCTTCCGGCAGGTTCGAATTTGCCGAATGCATCATGATATTTATCTGTATGATGTTCTTCTTCGTGATGATGGTCATGTCCGCAATTGCAGTCATGTTCATGCTCATGTTCGTGTACCATTGTTTTATAATTTTTGATTGTTTATATGTCGTTCTTTATCCCGGTTGGTTTTCTTTTGCAGGTTCTTTTCGAAAGCTGCTGTAAGATCTACGCCTGTCTGGTTTGCCAGACAGAGCAGGACCCAAAGAACATCTGCCATTTCATCGCCCAAATCGCGATTTTTGTCGCTTTCCTTGAATGATTGTTCACCGTAGGTACGTGCCATGATACGTGCCAGTTCGCCCACTTCTTCAGTCAGGATAGTCATATTGGTAAGCTCGTTAAAGTAGCGGACGCCGTAGGTCTTAATCCAACTGTCCACTTTTTCCTGCGCTTGTTGTAAGGTAATATCAGCCATCGTTATTCTTTATTTTGCGAGTCGATCAGGATGGTAACCGGTCCGTCATTCAATAATTCTATTTTCATATCAGCCCCGAAAGTTCCGGTTGCTATTTCTTTTCCTATCTGTAACCCCATTTCTGCACAGAATGCTTCATACATAGGAATGGCAAAGTCCGGTTTGGAGGCATGAATGTAGGAGGGACGGTTCCCTTTCTTTGTGGAAGCGTGAAGAGTAAACTGGCTAACTACCATAACCTCGCCGTCCGCATCGATTACGGAGCGGTTCATCACTCCGTTTTCATCGTCAAAGATACGTAGATTAGCGATCTTTTTGCATAACCATTCAATATCTTCTTGTGTATCCCGGTCTTCGATACCCACTAACACAAGCAGTCCGTTCCCGATTTTCGACTTTACTTCCCCGTCAATGGTCACGGAGGCATACTGTACCCGTTGTGTAACTGTTCTCATATTTTTATTTTAAACCATTTAATAAAGCCTTTGTTTTGGCTTCTCCGATAATTTCTTTCAGTTCGTCGAAGCTTGCCTCGCGTATTCGTTTTACGCTCTTAAAATGACGTAAAAGTACTGTTTTTGTTTTTTCTCCGATCCCTTTTATCTCGTCTAATTCAGATTTGGTTTGGTTTTTGCTCCGCTTGTCTTTGTGAAAAGCGATGGCAAAACGATGAACTTCATCCTGTATCTGTGTAAAGAATTTGAACATGAAGCTTTGTATCGGCATTCCGATTGTTTCGGGAGGAAACCCGAACAGCAGTTCCGAAGTCCGGTGTTTTCCGTCTTTCGCCAGACCTGCAATCGGAATATCCAGATGAAGTTCATCCTGGATGACTTCGCGTACAACTTCCATTTGTCCCTTTCCACCATCCGTAATCAACAGGTCGGGCAGGGGAGAGTTTTCTTCAATAGCACGCTGGTATCGCCGGCGTACAACCTCTTTCATGGAGGCGTAGTCATCGGGTCCTACTACTGTTTTTATATTGTATTTCCGGTAATCCTTTTTCGATGGTTTCGCCATTTTAAAAACAACACACGCGGCCACCGCATCACTTCCCTGTATATTGGAGTTGTCGAAACATTCGATATGGACAGGGAGTTTAGGCAGATGCAGCGTATCCTGGATTTCTTTTAAAAGGCGCGTGCTTCGTTGTTCCGGATTGAGCTTTTCTGCCTGTTTTAATTTGTCAACCTTGTACTGCTTTACATTCATTTCGGATAATTCGATTAATTTCCGTTTGTCTCCCCGTTGGGGAATTGTAAAGGATACATTTTCCAGTTCCATATTCAGAGTAAAAGGAATGATAATTTCCCGTGCTGTGCTTTTGAACCGGTTTCTCATTTCGATAATGCCAAGGCTCAATAATTCTTCTTTTGTTTCGTCCAGGCGTTTTTTGTACTCGAAAGTATATGCCTGTACAATCGCCCCATTGCCGATATGCATATAATTGATATAGGCCGAATGTTCATTCTCTGCAATCGAAAAGACATCTATATTGTGCAGCATGGGCGTAACCACTGTCGACTTGGAGCGGTAATTTTCAATTACTTCGTATTTTTCTTTGATTTTCTGTGCTTCTTCAAAACGTAATTCTTTGGCAAGCATTTGCATCTGTTCATAAAGATGTTTGCTAATCTGTGAAATGTTTCCCCGAAGTATTTCTTTTATTTCAGAAATATTTTGTTGGTATTCTTCCAATGTTTGCAATCCTTCACATGGACCTTTACATCGTTTGATGTGATATTCCAGGCAAATTTTATATCTTCCTTCTGCAATAGTTTCCGGAGTAAGCGGCAATTTGCAAGTTCGTATCGGATATAAATCTTTCAGCATTTGAAGCATTACTTTTGCCGTATAAAGGGAAGGGTAGGGACCGTAGTATTGCGAACCGTCACGGACAATGTTACGCGTTTGAAAAACGCGTGGGAAATATTCGTTTTTCACAATGATGGAAGGATAGGTTTTGTCATCTTTCAGCAATACGTTATAGCGTGGACGGTATTGTTTAATCAGGTTGTTCTCTAATAAAAGAGCATCCTCTTCTGTATCGACAACAATATATTTAATGTCGCGTATTTGTTTTACCAGTACACGTGTTTTTTTGTTGTCGTGTTCTTTATTGAAGTAGGAGGAAACACGCCGTTTCAGATTCTTTGCCTTGCCTACATAGATGATGGTTCCCCGTTCATCAAAGTATTGATAACAGCCTGGTTTCTCCGGTATGACGGAAAGAATAGTTTTGATATGTTCGTCTTTTGCTGTAGCCATCTTTTGAATGTTTCCTCCCTATTCCCAGTATTTTAGCTTATTCCTATTAAAGTAAATGTTTCACGTGGAACATTTTGTGTTTTATCTCCCAAGAAGCACCAGCAGGATGTTTATATCGCTGGGTGAAATACCCGGAATACGGCTTGCCTGTGCAATCGTTTCCGGATCGATCCGGGTTAATTTCTGGCGTGCTTCGGTTGATAAAGACTGGATTGAATTGTAATCGAATTTACCTTTGATATGGATATTTTCCAAGCGGTTTATTTTGTCGGCAATGATTTGTTCACGTTTGATATATCCGCTATACTTCATTAGGATTTCTGCTGCTTCGATAATTTCTTCCTTGCGCGAAGCCGGTACTTTATCTAATTCAGTCCGAAGTGCAGGAACTAATTCCGACATATTTTCAAGTGTGACTTGAGGACGGAATATCAAATCGAGCAGTTTGCATCCGTGAGCGAGTGGGGTAGTCCCTAATGCTTCCAATCCGCTATTTATATATTGCGGCTTTACGGAATAGTTTTCTGCAAAAGAAATAATGGCATCACGGCTTCCTTTCTTTTCATTCAATAAATCGTAGCGATCTTGTTTAGCCAAACCTAACCGGTAAGACTTTTCAGTAAGACGCATATCCGCATCATCTTGCCGGAGTAAAATACGGTACTCGGCACGGGAAGTGAACATACGGTAAGGTTCGTCTACACCTTTTGTTACCAGATCATCGATTAAAACACCGATATAGGCTTCATCGCGTCCCAATATGAATGCATCTCCGCCGTGGCAGTTTATATGTGCATTTATTCCGGCAATGATACCTTGTCCGCCTGCTTCTTCATATCCTGTCGTTCCATTAATCTGTCCGGCAAAGAATAGATTATGGATTTGTTTAGTCTCCAGGTTATGGTTTAGCTGGGTCGGATCAAAGAAGTCATATTCGATGGCATAACCGGGACGATATATTTGAACGTCGCGGAATGCCGGTATAGCTTGTAAAGCACGAATCTGTATATCCAGAGGTAGGGAAGAGGAGAAGCCGTTCAGATAATATTCTTCTGTAGTTTCACCTTCCGGTTCGAGGAATAGCTGGTGCTGTGGCTTATCGGCGAACGTTACGATTTTAGTTTCTATACTCGGGCAATAGCGTGGCCCGATACTTTTAATTTGTCCGTTATAAAGCGGAGAGTCGGGGAGACCCTGACGCAATATTTCATGGCAGGCTTCGTTTGTAAAAGCAGACCAACAACTCAATTGTTTTAATACGCGATGCGAGGTGTCCATATAAGAGAACTTATGGAAATCGTTCTCGCCCGGTTGTTCTGCCATTTCATCAAAATGAACGCTACGTCCGTCTATGCGTACGGGGGTTCCGGTTTTCATTCGTTCGGAACGTATGCCTAATGAAACCAATTGTTCCGTTAATCCTGTTGCTGCCGGTTCTGAAATACGTCCTCCGCGTATCTGTGTTCGTCCGATGTGAAGCAAGCCATTCAGGAATGTACCGTTTGTCAATACGACACATTTGGCACGAAACTCTACATTCATACCGGTTTTAACCCCGCAAACCACGTTTCCATCGAGAAGTAATTCATGCACTGTGTCCTGCCAGATATACAGGTTGGGCATATGCTCGAGTATTCCTCGCCAGCAATCTATAAAACGGGCACGGTCGCTTTGTGCACGCGGGCTCCACATGGCAGGGCCTTTGCTGCGGTTTAACATACGGAACTGGATGGCTGTATGGTCTGTTACAATTCCCATATAACCCCCTAATGCGTCGATTTCGCGAACAATTTGCCCTTTAGCTATGCCGCCAACAGCCGGATTGCAACTCATTTGTGCAATCTTGTTCATATCCATTGTTATGAGGAGTGTCTTCGAACCCAGATTGGCAGAAGCGGCTGCAGCTTCACAGCCGGCATGTCCGGCACCTACCACGATTACATCGTAATTGAAAGTCATTGTCTATTATCTCTTTGTTTCTTTTGCAAAGATAATCACACTCTTGCATTCAGTCATCATTGGTTATGACTTTTAAACAAATGGGAGCCGGTTATTTAATAGTACGTACCGGAAGGTCCAATGGTTCATCCGATGTGGTTGTTGATCTGGTTATCCCCTTCTGGGCTCCTGGCATTAGCGGGCTGAAGTTTAATACGTAACGGATGCGTTTGCACTGCTCTTCTGTAAACTGGTCGGTGTATCCGAATGAATAATCCATGATGTTGTGGGATGTATAGGTTTTGTTGTTACAGTCGGTCCGCTGTGTGTAGTATGTCCAATCGTAGGCGGATTGCCTGGCGGTGTTTATGTACCATTCTATATATTTGGGCCGGTTATAGGTAGGTGTATCTTTACAGTAATCCGTGTCTTTACAGTAGTCCTTCATTGCTCCTTCCTCTTCTGTAAAAACATGGAAGAGTCCGAGATAATGTCCCAGTTCATGAGCCAATGTTACATTTATGTCTGCCTGATCATGTTTGCTCTCTGTACTTTGGTTGTATATGTAAGAGCTGTTGATAGATACACAGTGAGGGTATTTCAAGTTGCTCAGCGTCATATATGAATAAGAAGAGACCATAAGTCCGTCCAGCGGGAATCGGGATGTGGTATAAGGCAAATGAGAGATGCCTGTCACATCACTTTTTGTTTGTTGCGTACTGCTCGGAAGGAATTTATAAACCATGATATTGATGAATAAGTTCGGGTCCCATAGCAAATCGTTGTAAGTCCCTCTTGTGTCATTCATAAAAAGGTCACAATCTATGGGATAAGTTTTCGTCCATTGAATGCGTTCTACTCCCGGTTCTTCCAGTAACTTGCCATCCGGAGTTTCTGTAGCTAATACGAATTCGATTTTTATGTCTGCACTGTGGGTCGAGTTCCGGTATTTTTGGTTTACTTTATCCAGTATCTCTTTTAATCGTCCTTTGTCGATATATTGTTCCCTGTCTGTTTTGTCTTTATAGAGAATATGGAAGATTACGGGTAACTTGTAAACTGTCACCATATCCGGTTCCGGAGCCGGCTCTTTTGCGGCATTCTGGTCTATTCTTATCCTTTTTTTCTGAGCTTTTTCTGAAGTGATGGTTACAGTTGCCGTTCTCGCCGTGTATGTCTTGTTTTCATCGATGGTAATAGATATGGTCTGATTGTTTGTACCGGTTGCCGGATTAGGCGTACACCAAGTTGTATTACTGGTAGCTGTCCATGTTGTATCGCATGTGATATGGACGATTTGCTTGGAGCCTTTTTCGCTTATACTGTCAAATGAAGAATCTGAAACCTCTAATATGGCTGTGTTTACCGGATCAATCTCATTCTTGTCGCACCCGGAGACAAAGAATAGGACTGTTGTCAGTAAAATTAATAGTTTTCCATTCATATTAGAGGCTTTTTTTGAAAATCCAAAGATAGATAAACAATTTGAATTTAGTGAAAGGGGCTGTTTATAAATCAATTTGCCTGCATTTTTCCGGAAGTATTTCCAACGCCTTGTTTTCATTGGCTTCCATTATTTCCCGCTCTCCCGGTCCTTTATCATTTATACCGCAAAGATGGAGAATTCCATGGATAATGGTACGGTGGAGTTCTTCATTATAGGACGTATTGAATGCTTCTGAATTGGTCTTTACCGTATCCAGGCTTATGAACAAATCTCCGGATATTTTATTTCCGCTGGTATAGTCGAAAGTAATGATATCCGTATAATAATCGTGTTGCAGGTATTGGCGGTTTACTTCCAGAATCTTTTTATCAGAGCAAAAGATATAACTGATATCTCCTGCTTTTTTTCCATAAGTTTCGGCTACTGCCTTAATCCAATTGCTGACTTCTTCGTCTTTTATGGGGGGAAGTTCTATATCTTCTGCATAAAATTTTATTGCCATAATTCTATATTTATTACAGGTGTATTGTTAAAAAATATCACTTACCGTACTAATTGAAATTACCTGCGGTACTAATTTTATTTTATAAGGCATGTATTTTTATGCCTGTTTGTTTCATGTAAAAAACACATATGCCAGACCGATTGCGGCGATAGCTCCAACTAAATCTGCCAGCAGTGAGCATTGAATCGTATAACGGGTATTACGGATTCCCACGCTTCCGTAATAGAGGGCTACCACATAAAAAGTAGTATCACATGAACCCTGTACAATGGAAGAAAGACGTCCTACAAAAGAGTCCGCACCGTATGTTTTCATTGCATCCAGCATCATCCCCCGGGCACCGCTTCCACTGAGTGGCTTCATCAGGATTGTGGGCAGGCCTTCTACAAACTGTGTATCCAGTCCGATTGCTCCCACCCCTGTACGAACTCCCCCAATGATAAAATCCATTGTACCGGAAGCACGGAAAACTCCGATAGCAACGAGTATGGCGATCAAATAAGGAATGATTGTAACTGCCGTATGAAAACCTTCTTTGGCTCCTTCGATAAATGTATCATATACATTGATTTTCTTGCGTAGTCCACTGATTATAAATCCACAGATAATCGTAAACAACAACGTATTCGAAAACAAGGTGGAGTAAAGTGAAACCTGCTCCTGATCCATCGTTTTGAAAAGGTATACCAGACTGCCGATAAAAAGGAACATTCCTCCGAAAAATAAAACCAGATTTTTCTGTAGAATATTAATTTTTTGTTTGATACAGACTGCCAGAATAGCGACTAAAGTGGATGTGAAGGTCGCCAGCATGATCGGCAGGAATACATCCGAAGGGTTGGTTGCTCCCATCTGTGCACGATACATCATAATTGTAATCGGGATCAATGTAAGTCCCGAAGCATTAATACAAAGAAACATAATCATCGGGTTGCTGGCAGAATCTTTCTGAGTGTTCAGTTCCTGTAGCTGCTGCATGGCTTTTAATCCCATGGGAGTCGCGGCATTATCCAGCCCCAGCAGGTTCGCCGAAAAGTTCATAAAAATAGAACCTGTTACCGGATGGTTTGCCGGTATACTAGGGAAAAGTTTGCTGAATACAGGAGCAGCCAGGCGGGCAAATGACTGTATGACTCCTCCCTTCTCCCCGATTTTCATAATTCCCAGCCAAAGGGAAAGGATACCTGTAAGACCGAGGGAAATTTCGAAACCGGTCTTTGCCGAATCAAAAGAGGCATTGATAATATTTGTAAAAACCTGGGTATCTCCTCCGATAACCAGTTTTCCCAATGCTACGACAAATGCAATCAGAAAGAAAGCAATCCAGATATAATTTAAAACCATGCTGTGTGTATTCTTAATATATGATTGCAAAAATAGGAATAATTGACAAGAGATTTGTATTTTTGCTATCTATAAATCAGAATAGTTATGGCAAAGATACTTGTGACTTATGACATGTTCCGCGAAGGTTTTACCGAACTGGTGGACAAATATGACGTTACTTTTCCCGAAGGAAGGGATTTTACTTACGAAGAAGTTTTTGAAATGATACCGGAATATGATGTGCTTTGTTCCATGTTTGATTTTCCGGTTGATAAGAAATTAATAGATCATGCTCCGAAGTTGCAACTGATAGCAAATTATGCCGTTGGTTATAATAATATAGATGTGGCATATGCTTTGGAAAAAGGACTAACTGTAGCGAATACTCCTGATCCGGTTACAGCCCCTACTGCCAATCTTGCTTTAGGGCTTATGCTGGATACGGCACGCCGGATTACGGAATGTGACCGTAAACTGCGTACTTTAGGTAAGGCTATGAAGGTCGGAGTTTTGGAAAATCTGGGTATGAATGTTACTGGAAAAACGTTGGGTATCCTGGGGATGGGACGTATCGGAAAAGCTTTGGCTAAACGGGCAAATGCGTGTGGCATGGAGGTGATTTACCATAACCGCAGACAATTGTATATTGAAGAAGAGACAAAGTTGAATGTGACATATGTTTCTAAAGAAGAACTACTTGCAAATTCGGACTTTGTTTCATTAAATGCTCCATATACTTCTGAAACACACCATATTATAGGTGAGGAAGAATTGAGACAGATGAAGCTTACTGCTATTCTGATTAATACGGCACGCGGTCCTTTGGTTGACGAACATGCCTTAGTCAATGCACTGCAGGACGGTACTATATGGGGAGCCGGTCTCGATGTGTTTGAATTTGGGGATTATCCTCTGCCCGAATTGTTGGCTATGGATAATGTGGTGCTTACCCCGCATATCGGAACGCAAACAACAGAAGTACGGGTTGTGATGGCGCGTACGGTATGTGATAATGTAATCGGATTTTTAGAAGGCGACCGTCCTGTGTCACGAGTTTTACGCCCATGACAGCAGATTTTATACTAAGCGAACTCCGTTCGGTTGGTTCTGCTGAAAAGGCTGTCCATTTGAGTCGCTTTTTTAAAACGGCTCCCGGGCAGTATGGAGAAGGAGACCTTTTCTTAGGGGTAGTCGTTCCGCAAACGCGTAGTATTGCCAAAGAAAATCAGACAGTACCCTTGGAGGAGCTTCAAAAACTTCTGGACAGTCCATGGCATGAAGCAAGGTTATGTGCTTTACTTATTTTGGTACTTCGCTATAAAGACCGGAAAACGACTCAGGAAGACCGGGATAATATTTATCGTTTTTATTTGAAAAATACCCGTAGATGCAATAATTGGGATTTGGTGGATTTGTCATGCCGGGATATTGTAGGAGAATATCTGGTGGACAAAGACCGTTCCCCTCTTTACCGGCTGGCTGAAAGTGATAATCTTTGGGAACAACGGATTGCAGTGGTTTCTACCTGGGCATTTATCAGGCGTTCCGATTTTACGGATATCCTGACTCTTGCCGAGTATTTTATAACGCATAAACACGATCTGATGCATAAGGCTGTCGGGTGGATGTTGCGTGAAGTAGGGAAAAGAGACAGGGATACTCTAACCGATTTTCTGGAACGTTTTGCGACTCGCCTACCCCGTACATCCCTTCGATATGCTATCGAGCATTATCCGGAAGATCAACGGCAATATTTTCTAAAAATGAAATAAATAACGAATGAAGCATGAAATAAAAAAGAACCTGAAGGAATGGGCGGAAATCTATAATGTCAAATCTTTTATAAAAGATGATCCGATACAATTTCCTCATCGGTATAGCCGGAAGCAAGATATTGAAATATCTGCGTTTATTACTTCGTGGATTTCTTATGGAAGTAGGCCCCTGATATTACGTAAAGCAGATTGGCTGCATAGCCAAATGGGTAAAAGCCCGTATGAATGGATTTTAGCAGAAGGTTATAAGGAGTTAGAACAAGATGTCCCTATTGGTAAAAGAGATACTTTCTATCGTTTTTATACCTATTCCGATCTGTATGCACTTTGTGAAAGATTACGGGAGATCTATACACAATATGATTCGATGGAAGATGCCATAGACGAATCTCTTTATATAAATCCGGTGATAAAGTTGCGGAATTTGTTTGAAAATATAAATGGCATACCTTTAATGTCCAGCAAATCCGCTTGTAAAAGGCTGGCAATGTTCCTCCGTTGGATGGTCCGTACTGATGGTATTGTTGATTTTGGTATATGGAAAACGGCTGTAAAACCTTATCAGTTGATTATCCCGCTAGATACGCATGTACACCAGATTTCCCTGAAACTTGGACTGACCAACCGGAGTACGGCAACATTGGTTACGGCACTTGAGATAACCGAAGCCCTCTCCCACGTTTTCCCCGGTGACCCGTGCCTAGGTGATTTTGCCTTATTTGGCTATGATATAAATAAAGATAGAAGATGATACGGGATGATAAAAAAACATTGAAATCCGTGTGTGTGTATTGTGCCTCCAGCACTAAGATTGATTCGGTTTACTTTGAAGCTGCGTCTGAACTCGGGCGTCTGCTTGGTGAGCGGAAGCTTCGGGTAATCAATGGAGCCGGAAGTATCGGATTAATGCGCAGCGTTTCGGATGCAACGCTTGCTACCGGAGGAAGTGCAGTCGGAGTAATTCCCCGTTTTATGGTAGAACAGAATTGGCATCATTCGGGACTTACCGAACTTATCGAGGTGGAGACTATGCATGAACGGAAACAGTTGATGGCTGATTTATCTGATGCAATAATCGCTCTTCCCGGAGGATGTGGTACGTTGGAGGAACTTTTGGAAGCAATCACCTGGAAACAATTAGGTTTATACCTGAATCCGATTGTTATATTAAACACGAACGGTTATTTTGATCCCTTGCTGGCAATGTTCCAAAAAGCGGTCGATAAAAATTTTATGCGGTCCCAGCATTTGAAATTGTGGGCGGTTGCCAAAACTCCACAGGAAGCTGTTGATTTGATTTATTCGGAGCCGAAATGGGATAAGAACGTCCGTAAATTTGCGGCGATTTAGGATGGACGGATAGGTTTGCATGCATTCTCCCATGACAACTGCACCGGTTTTGTTTTTACAGGTGGTTTACATCCTCCATAAGCAGAAAGGACAAAACCAGGCAGGTCATAAGAGAATGCTTATTCAGCATATAGTTTACATCCTTATCGGACAGGTGTTTTTTTCGTGAATTCATAAATTTCTGCAATATCACCGGAAACCCGTTTAGGAGAAGTGTAGAAAAGCTTAAAGCTATATCCTTCTTTTTCAAATTCCGGAAGATATTGTTCCGCATCACGTTTACCCAGCAACAGATAACCTTCGGCCGGACGTTTATCATAGAAGTCGTCAATCCGGTTTCCTAAATAGAAGTTGATGGAATAATAATGCAGGAAGTCGCCTGCCACATGCAGGTTATGTGACATGAATTCGTAGATATGTCCTTTATTTTCCGGTATAAGTTCTGCTATTTCAGCTGCCACGTCTTTGTCTGATTTAGCATTTAATACGGCCGGTTGATAAGCTCCGTCCAGTGCCAGATATATACCCATTGTAAGCGCTACGATGAAATAAAGCATCTGTTTGCTTATTGCATTTTTACGGCTGTATTGCCACCAGTAGGCGCCTAATACCGTCGGAATCGCAATCAAGAGTAAAGCTCCGAATCCGCTAATATTCTGTATCGCTTGCATAAACCGGATATTTTCATCTGCCCGTTTACCCTGGAAGATTGATTCAGGGATAAGTCCGCATTTCACAGCAATAAAACATGCGAACAACAACAAACTGAGGATAGCAAGAACTCCACCATATACTTTGATGGATTTCGCTTGTTTTTTTACCAGATAGAATAAATATTGTGCAAAGAAATAAGCGATAAACGGATAAATCGGCATCAGGTATACGCTACGTTTACTTTGTGGAAAACAATAGAATACGAAAATGACCACGATGCTTGTCAATGCGAATAAATTAACGGTATCCATTTCTGTAAGCCATGTTTTAAAGCGGCTCCACCAGGCTACCGGTTGAACTTTTACCTTACGATAGGTTAAGCTGAAAAGAGAAAAGACAGCCATTAATGTCCAAGGTACATATCCCCCTATTAGCGTGACAAAATTATAAGGCCACGGATTTACACAAGAATCATAGCTCATAGTGTTTGTCATACGCCCGACATTTTCTTCCAGCATCAAGGCAAGAAACTCCTCTCCTCCCTGACGATAAGCTGCTATATACCAACAGGCTGGTAACACAAACGAAAGGATACCAGTTAAGGCTAAAAGGAAAAATGCTTTAAAGAAATTAGTTCCCCGTAATAGTAGAAATACGCCTGTTACCAGGCAAGGTATGACGGAACCTACCGGTCCCTTGGTAAAAGTTCCCAGGCTCATACAAAGAATTGCCAGCCAGGGAAGCCCTTTCAGGCCTTTCTCATACCATTTGTAGAAAAAGTATAAGGCTCCAACCGTACAGGCTGTTAATACCATGTCTACCCTGCAGTTTGCTCCGGCACGATGTAATTCAAAATTTGTCAACGTGATAAATGCGGTAAGTAAGGCAATTTCAGCCCCTTTTCTTTTTGCAAAAAATAGAAAACCGCCCAATGTCATTAGAATCAAAGCGATGGCGGATGGAAGGCGGGATGTCATTTCTGTTACTTTATCTCCGTTTAATGCAGAGATTGCAGCTATACTCCAGTGAAAGAAAGGGGGTTTATAAGCCATTTCTCCACCATTGTTTCTGGGTAAAATCCAATTGTCTGTTTCCAACATGGTATAGGAAACGATAGACTCACGCGGCTCACCTTTGGTATGGTAGCTGGTTAATCCTAAAAAAGGAATAATAGTCACGATACAAATGACTAAAAGCAACCAAAAGGTTTTGTCGGTTTTTAATGTTTTCATTTTGCCTGGTTTTAATTTCTTTCCATTGTTAATGTGCAACTATTCGATAGCCTGTTTAGCGCGTGTAAAGATACACATTTTATTGTATTATATAAACTTACCCTCAAAGCTGCAAGCTTTTGGCTTCGTATTGTTGCAGGTTCGAGGGTATATCAGGGAATGTATCTGATTATTTTTATTCACTTCGGAAGGTAGAGGCTGGCAATTCTGATGCATTTACCAAATTGGCACGTGTGAAAGGTTGCCAGCCGTAACGGACGAATTTGGGACTTTTGATCTGTTTATTCCATACCTTTATGGTTTGATTATCTATAATTTCAGCTTGTGCCGGTATGAATTGACCGTCATGTTCGGCTATTTCAAAAGTACGGATCGGATTATTGTCGGAAGTATGCATGCCTGCTCCATAGTCGAATGTAACATATGCAGCCTCATTTTTAAAGGTTACTGTCCGGAATAAAGGACCGGATGGAATTATATTCTGTCGATAAGTTTTGTTTAGTGCCCAACGGGCCAGACGCTCCCCTATTTCCCGTTTGTATCGGGGATGAACATCCAAAGAATCTCCTTTGTCGCTGCTTACTGCCATACCACTGTTTGGGATAATATCCATCAATTTGCGTTGGCTGTTGCGGAACCAGGTCCAACTCGGACGATCGATACTTGAAAGTTGGACATAATAAAATGGTAATTCCTCCTGCCAGTTATTTCGCCAGCTATCTGTTAAGAGACGGAATAACTTTTCGTGTGCATCCATATTGTGTGCATTCGACTCTCCTTGGTACCAGATAATACCTTTTATCGGAAATTGCTTTAATGGACGGATACCTGCCTCGTACAAATAGCAAGGCTCGTAAGGATGGCGTTGTAATTTATTCGGAGATTTTTTGATATTTAAAGATGCACGTCCCCTCACCCAGTCTTGAATGAAATCGTTTTGAAGCCAATTAGTGAGTATATCCGGGAAATCGAATTCCAATGTTTTGCGGTCAATCCAGGCTTCTGTCGGTGAACCTCCCACTGCATTCAGTATTAATCCTATCGGAACCTGTAAACTGTCTGATAACATTTGCCCGAATGCGAAAGCAACAGCAGAAAAACGATAGGCTGTTTGCTCGTTGCATTCCTGCCATTGAGTTTCTTTGTAATATTCCAGGCGATTCAGGGAGTCGAGAACTGATGTTTCCCATTCTTTTGCATAGGTCTCCCATCGGGGTTTCATATCGAAAAGCCGGATTTGTGGTTTCTTTTGGGCAAATTCCAAGAATGCTTGCCGTTGACAGTCTATTGCTTCGTCTACCCGGAATGCCATGTTGGATTGTCCGGAGCAAAGCCATACTTCTCCTGCTAACAGGTTCGTATATTGTAATGTCTTTTTTTGAGTGGAAACAGTTAGTGTATAAGGACCTCCCGTAGCTAGCGGTTTAAGTGTGACATTCCATTTCCCGTATTGATTAGTTTTTGCCTGTATCCTTTGTTTGGCAATCCGGACTTCCACTACCTCTCCGGAATTAGCGGTTCCACTTATGGTTATAGGTTTATCTCTTTGCAATATCATATTATCCGAGTAGATAACAGGCATTTGAAGGCCACCGTAGTTTCCGGTTAGGGCCTGACTGACTGTGCGGGCAAGTATATTGGCTCCTTCACGAACCGGATGTATGGCATCGGGAAATAAATCGGGGCGATTGTATAACGGTTCATGTAGGTCGATAAGCCCGGTGTGCCCTATAGAGGCTATTTCTTCGATGGATTGCTGGATTTGCCAGTACCAGTCCCGCGTCCCGGATTTGAAACGTGGGTGGCTGTTGAATATGGGTGTCATTTTGCAAATCCAGATTTTGCAAGTAGGATTTGCTTGACGGAAAGAATCTATGAGTTCAATATAGTTGTTTACAAAATCGTCCCGGTAGTTAGGCCAGTTACGAGGATCTGTATCATTTAATCCGAGATGGATGACGATAAGATCGCCAGCAAAATGAAGAGCCTCTTTATATTCTTCCTGTTCAGAGTATGGACGATGTCCCTTTTTTAGCAATGTAGCTCCACTTTTTCCGAAATTTTCTACTTCATATTGATCTCCCAACATTTGTTGAAGTTGCGCCGGATAATTGTCTGTTTCACGGTTTTCCAGACCATATCCATAAGTTACGCTATTCCCGATACAGGCTACTTTTATTTTTGCAATAGCATTATTCAGGATAAAAAGAAGAAAAATGATGATAAATATAAAGCGTTTCATTATTTAGTGTTTAAGTTGCTTATCAAGAGAATAAATAAGGCCATCGCATCTGTCTCTATTTCACGTTTGTTTGTTTTATATAAGCAAAAGGATATCCTAGGAAAGAAGGAAAACCGGCAGAATAGGCTGCCGGCTTCCATAGACATAGTATAGTTAATATGAACAAAATCTTTTTCATATCATTTATTTGATAATATCAGTAAGCTTGATAGCCTGGAATGTCATGTGTGCAACACTCGATTCATAAAAGATACCGACTGTTTCTTTGTCAATCATAGAAAGGCAGGTATACCCCCAACCTTCATCTTCATCCAGCATAACCTGGTATTCGGCGGGCCATGTCAAACCTCCGTCCAGACTGGCTTTAATTGTAATATGATTACGTCCTTTAGTCGTATTCGGATTGGAGAAGAGTAATAGCTTTTTACCTGTGATATTGTCTTTGCCGTTTACTTTTATCAAACTTGCCATGCAAACAGGCTCTTGCAATGCATTGCGGCTGGATGGATGTTCTGTCCATGTTTTTCCTAAGTCTTTGGTTGTGGCGACTGCACGGCTTCCTCCACGGTTATCGCGCATATTTAGCATCAGGACACCGGGTTCTACTTCTACAACCTGTGCCTCTGTTGTATTTGTTCGTGCCAGATTATGTAAATGCCATGTAGTTCCACGATCTTTGCTGTACATGATACCGGCATTGGGAACTCGGGTCGAGTCGATAAATTGGATAGGGAATACTAATGTACCATCGTTCATTGTAATACCTTTTCCCGGACCTTGCAATAAGAAATACCAGGACGGATCTTTTACTTGTGAAGTGATGTTGACAGGCTTACTCCATGTTTTTCCGTCGTCTTCACTTTTGACCAACATCAGTTGGGCTGTCTCATCCGGTTCCATCCCCGGCATAGAATTCCACCATGCACGCTGATTGCCCATTCCGTGAGTCCATGCCGCAACAATCCATATTGTATTTGTTTTTCTATCTACAAGGATAGAAGGATCTCCTACTCCGTTTTGACCATGAGGTAATCCGTCTGTCTGTCCGAATGTCATGGCGATACGCATCGGTTCCCAGGTTTGACCTTTATCAGTACTACGGCTGACACCTATATCCACCTTTTCCTGCAAATCGACACTGTTTTCATAACGGACATCATATACACCCAGTAAAGTACCTTTGTTGGATGTTACTAATCCCGGAATACGGAAAGCCGCCGAACCGTCATCCCCTGCCTGGCGTACACCAATTCCTACACGACGTATATCTGCTTTTCCTTTCCATTCGATAGTTGCGGTACGATCGTTTATGTGGGCTTCGGATAGGGTCGCAGAAATCTTATTTAATAAAGAGGCTTCCGGCTTCATCTGAATACTTACCCAGAAATAGTTCGGACCTTTTACCATCGGTTGTTTGGATGTCAGGATAATTGTACGTGCCGGACCGACTATTTCATCCTGTTTAACAGAATAGGCAGGATTGGCTGCGCGTGTTTGTCCCGGTTTATGGCTGGAAATATAAGTTACCGGGCTAAAATACTCTCCTGTTCTGGATTTAGCCTCCGTCCCTCCGTAGAATAAACGAATGGCTTGTATATCTTCTGTTTTGGTATCATTTTCGAAATGGAGAACCAGTTTGTTCAATACATCTCCTTTTTCTGCAGGGATACGCATTAGGAACAATACATTGTCCGTACGGTCAATGAGGATGGGGATTTCCGGTTCCTTTACATACAAGCTGTCTGTAGCAAAGGCGGTCTGTACGAAAAAAAGGAGACAGAAATAGATAAAAATCTTCTTCATGACGTTTAAATTGTTAAGTTAGTAGTATTTGAACTCCAAAGATAGTAATAATCATGAATTGAACAATAGACAGGTGTGCTATGGCATTCAATTGGCAGCTTGATTTGTATGGAAGATGATAGGAAGCAAAGGTGATGGAATAATAACCTTTTATAAATAAAAGAATTCCGGTACTGATGAGTTAATACTATCGATTTAAACTCATGCTAAGTACCGGAATTCGTATTTTTTGTCTGAAATCGGATTTTATTTCTTGTGTTCTAAAATTTCTTTACAAAGCAAATGGGATTTCATCAGCATCCGGGGAATATGGAAAGGGCCTTTATACATATTTCCTTTAGCTGGTTGTGAAAGGGTCCCGTCGTAATGGAAATATCCGTACCATTCGCCGTATTCTTTATCCGGAAAACGGCTATAAGTATATTCATTAATCAGTTTATGCATTTCCAGATACTTTTTATCTCCTGTCGCTTTGTAGGCATATAAAGTACCGATAATGGCTTCACACTGTGGCCACCAGAACTTCATATCATGCCAGTATTCTTGTTGCGGGCGATTCTTGCAGTCCCGGAAATAAGAAATACCACCATAAGTTTTATCCCAGCCCCATTCCCAGGCCCAGTCTAAAATAGTAAGTCCCATTTGTGTAAGTTCCGGCTCCCAGTTTCTGTATTGTGCTTCTTCCAGGATAAACCAGGCAGTTTCGATGGAATGTCCCGGGTTAATGGTTCGTCCGGGTATGGAATCGATGAATTCTCCGTTTGGTCCGACTGTTTCAAGGATGGCTTTGAATTCCGGTTTCATAAAATCACGGCGGAGTTCGGCTATAGATTCATCTATCTGCTGTGTCAGGACTTCGTCATTTATGGCTTCTCTTATACGGGCTGCTGTATCGATTAGAATCATACAAAACGAATGCCCTTTGGCTACAAAGCCTTCACGGAATTTGGGTTCTAATAATCCCGGGGTATTTTTATAATGCAAAATCTGTTTGAAAAGTTTTATGGCTTTTTCTGCATAACCGGTATCTCCGGAAGCAATAGCATACTGTGCCATGGCGATAGCTGCAAATGTTTCGGAGAATATATATCTGCGTTTACGTACAGGGACTCCTGTTGCTGTTACTTCGTAGAACATGCGTCCGTCTGTATCAAAACAATATTTTTCAATAAAATCGATTCCGTTTTTACAAGCTTTGAGCCATGTTTCATTTTTTTCGATGTTATTATAGGCATAAGCAAGGATAAAGGCAAATCGTCCTTGAAACCATACGGATTTATTTGTATCTAATAGTGAGCCGTCCCGGTCGAGACAAGTAAAATAGCCCCCGTTTTTCTCATCAATGCCATATTTTAGCCAGAAAGGCATGATATCATTTAGAAAATCATTTTTGTAGGTATCTTCCCAGTAGCTAAGATATTCGGTTGGTTGGGATATATTTATTTTAGCTTTTGTTGCTGTTGTGGTTTCTGTCATGTTCTGAAACGAATCAAAAGATGCTTCAGTTAATTCTTCGATTTTTTTCATCTTATGTAGTATTTAATAGTTGTTGAGTATTTTAATTTAAATATGACGCAAATATAAATAAAATATTTTATTAATTATCTCTTTGTTTTGGTAAATAGTTTTATAATTGTTCGATTTTGTATTTTTTTCTTTGTTTACGAGAGCAAGGTAGATAGAAAAGAAGCATTATTGGAAATCTTTGTATATATAGATGTATATTGAAATTAATTTAGTTATTTTGTGCGAATAATGTCTTGAATATAAAAATAGAGCCATGAATACAAAATTTCTTACAGAAACGGATTGTTCCCGTAGTGAATTACTTAAAAAGAAGATTATACATTTTTATATAGCCAATGGAGATGCTACAATAGCTGAACTTTGTAAAGAAATGGATCTGAGTATTCCGACTGTAACAAAGTTGATTGGTGAGTTACAAGATGATGGCTACATACTGGATTTCGGAAAGCAGGAAACCAGCGGAGGGCGTAAGCCTAATATCTATGGACTTAATCCTGTTTCCGGTTATTTTGTCGGTGTAGACGTTTATACTAATAAATTAAACTTTGCAGCGGTTGATTTTAAAGGAGAGAAGTTGAGTATAGAGGAAAATATTCCTTATGCATTGGAAAACACTCCGGCTGCTTTAGATATATTATGCCAGTTAATTAATAATTTTATAGATAGCTTGTCTGTCCCCCGTGAAAAGGTTTTGGCTGTCGGGATAAACATTTCCGGGCGTGTTAGACCGATGTCGGGATATAGTTACAGCATTTTTTATTTTGAAGAGAAACCTCTTTCTCAGATTCTTGAAGATCGGATAAAGATAAAGACTTATATAGAGAATGATACCCGTGCTATGTTGTATGGAGAATATATGCAAGGGATTGTGAAGGGTGAAAAAAATATCTTGTTCGTCAATATGAGTTGGGGGCTGGGATTGGCTATTTTGATTAATGGCGAGCTCTATTATGGAAAATCCGGATTCTCCGGTGAATTTGGTCATTTCTGTTTCTTCGATAATGAGATATTATGCCATTGCGGAAAGAAAGGGTGTCTTGAAACGGAAGCATCCGGTTCTGCTTTGTACCGTAAGTTAATGGAGAAATACCGGGAAGGCAGTAGTACGATTCTTTCAAAAAAGATAGAGAATCAGGAAAAAATAAGCATGGATGATCTGATAGAGGCTATCCAGAAAGAAGATGTTCTTTGCATAGAGATATTGGAACAAATGGGCTTGAATCTGGGACGTGGAATAGCAGGTCTTATGAATATTTTTAATCCGGAACTGGTCGTATTAGGAGGTGCATTCTCACAAACGGGAGAATATTTGAGCCTTCCGGTTAAAAGTGCAATCCGTAAATATTCTCTTAATCTGGTGAATCAGGATACTGAAATGAAAGTCTCTAAATTGGGAGAACGGGCTGGCGTATTAGGTGCATGCCTGTTGTCGAGAAGTAAAATATTGGGAATGATACACTATTAAACAGGTTTGTATATTATAGAAGGTCGAAATAGGACTATCTCCATTTCGACCTTCTGTCTTTTTAATAAGCCTGAATAAGAAAAACTATTTCTTAGCTTTCTGTCTTTTAATAATAATATTTGCCAATCGATAGTAGAGCGCAATGTCTTTTTCCGAGCCGTTACTTAATACGTAAAGGCCGCTTCCTCCCTGATAGTAGGCAATATCGGTCTTATCAAAAACCTGATTACGTTCAAAACCATCGATATATGCTTGCATACGGGATGCTTTTTCTTGCAATGCCGATTCGTCGAATTCAAACTCCATAGACATTCCATATTGACGAGCCAGTGCACAAGCTTCATCAATCCGGGAATCAGGTATATTTGAATTGAAGAAGTGGTTCGGCTGTAAATAGGCTTTGTCGAAGCCTAATTCTTTCCATGTATTATATCCGTCGGATTTGAAGTATGGAATCCAATAAAAAGATTGATCGGCTTCATGAATATAATCAGCTATCTGTTTTACAAATGTCCGGGTGTGGGTTGCTTCTTCTGCTAACCAATAGAATCCTGCTAATTCGATATTTTTAAGCCGGGCTTTCTCGAAGCGGTCAGAAATGAATTCTATATACCATTTGCAGGCTGCTATACGGTCTTTATCATTTGAAAAATCAAGGTTTTTCCCATTTAATTCTCCCCAGTTTTTCTGATTTGGAATGGGTTCTGGTAAAGACAATACAATTTTTCTCTTTTTAGGAAGTTTCCCACAGATTGATTTTGCATTTTCAATACAGTCATTTAAAGCACAAATACTTTTCCCGGGAGTCAGGTATTTGTCGATTAGCATAATCCAATCCTCTTTTGTCGCTGGGGTTGAACGGTAGCCTGAAGCAAATCCACAACGATTACCATCCCAAATTTCCAGGAAAAGAAAACCATCAAACAACCAGTCGCCTCCCTTGCTGTCTTGACGGGGGGCATACACATAAGGTTTAAACTGCTCTTCGTTCCAGACTTCTTTCCGATGGGAACCTCCATCATAGATTAAGACCATATCACGGATTGCGCCTTTAGGGGCATATCCATCTGTTTGTGTTTGTGGGATTGTTGTTGTTTGAGATGAAAAGCAAGATGACAGACACAACAGGATTATAGAAAATAAAAGTATGCGGTTCATATTAATCTAATATTTTAATTTTAATATTACGGAACCATACATCATTGCCATGATCTTGGAATCCGATATAGCCTTCACGTTTTATTCCTCCGCAATTACTCATTAAGTAGAAAGCATCGGTCCATTCATTCACATTGAATTTACTATTTTCCAGCATTTTTATCCATTCAGGAGTTCCTATGGTATATTCAACAATTTTTTTACCATTTTGGAAATGTGTTATTTGTCCGTTGTTCACTATTATTTTGGCCTTATTCCACTTTCCAAAAGGTTCTGCATTTTGAGGAGTTGCAGGAATCAGGTCATATAAAGAACCTGCTTTCCGGTTGCCGTCTTTACCCAGTTTGGCATCCGGATGGTTGTCATTATCCAACAATTGGAATTCAGGAGAAGAGGCTGCGGCATATTGTTCTGGTATTTCCTGAGTTATATAGAAGATTCCGGAATTACCTCCTTCGGATATTTTCCATTCCAACTCTAATTCATAATTTTTGAACCGGTGGGCAAAAATTATATCACCTCCTTTTCCCTGTTTTTTACTGTCAAATTTTAATGTCCCGTCTTCTATCATCCATTTCTCAGATAAGTTTTCAGAGGCATAACTTCTCCAACCATCCAGAGAGGTTCCGTCAAATAAGGTTATATATCCTTTTTTGTCTTTCTTATAAGAAGATAAATCTACTTGGGGATAATTTATAGGGGTATATTTTTCTGTATATTCCTTAATCATTTGTTTTAATAATAAAGGTTTATCTGTTGTGATATGATCTACTCCCATGCCGATCATACGTTTCATCATAACAGGATCGTCAACTGTCCACACATTAACCTGAAGCCCATTATCATGTGCTTCATTCACTAAATTCAGGTTTTTAGTAAATGCAGAAAAGTAGTAATCCGGCCCTGCCATCCCCCATTCCTTTAGCTGGGCAGGAGAAGCATCCCCGTTCAAATAATATACATTTGCTGCTGGGCGTCTTCTGGCTAATTCTTTACATACCTCTTTACTGAAAGCGATATAGTCTGTCCGGATAGCCAGTTTTTGTTTTTCAACAGCATTGATAATATCATCCACTAATACTTTAACCGACTCGGGATCGGAGTTTCCTGTCTTTATTTCCAGAATTAACCGGAGTCCCGGACAGTTTTTAGCATGCACCAAATACTGATCAAGTGTAGGTAATATTTCTCCGTTGGAAAGTTTACAGTTCTTTATTTTTTCATAAGGGGAAGTTTCGATGGGAATCGAATTTATTTCTCCATCGTGATGAACAACTAATACGCCATCCTGAGTTCTCCAAACATCGAATTCAGAACCATAGCATCCAATCTCGTGAGCTTTGTAAAGTGAACTTAGAGAATTTTGAGCAGAATTCTCAGTCTCCCAAAAACCTCGGTGTGCTATGACCTTTGTTTGAGCAGTTGCTGCTAAAACAAGAATCGAACATAAAACGCTAATAAATACTTTTTTTTTCATGATATAAATGTTATTAAGGGCCTTTCAGATATGAAACTATTTAAATAAATCCATATCTGAAAGGTTACGAATTTAATAATTAATCCGGATATTTCCAGAAAGTTACTTCAGAAATGCTGAAACTGCTGTTACTTCCCCACACCTCTGATACCTTGATCCTGTAAAAGCGGGCTGAAGGCACGGATGCATATTCGGTATAAATATTATCCCCTAAAGGATACTCACGAGCCATATCGGCTGGAGTATAGGCTGAGTTATCTGTAGAACCGATTTTTACCCAGTTGTTCCATCCTTCTCCTGCAGTAGGCGTTCCGGTTCCGGTATATGCCCACAGTTCTGTCTTTTTAGGACATGCCCGCATATATGGCCAGTATAATCCGGAACGGTATTTTGCTACTTTTACAGGGCGGGATAAATCGACTGTCAACCATGCCGGTTGTGCCGGTAGTGGTCCTTGGGGTTCAAAAGAACCCCAACCGGCTTCGTCAGCCCAAGGTGTTCCCCCATCATTCTGGTTAAATGTTTTTCCCCATTTTCCGTCCCATAATTGATCCCATTGACTGTTATTGGTGCTGTCAAAACCATCAACATAACCGGAAGCATATGGTTTCTGCATTTCCAATATAAGCTTTGTCGGATCTAATTTTATTGTGGTCTTCGATTCAAATGTGTCTATTGCATAGGGCTCAGGTGCAAACAACGTCGCAATTTCTATTTCATTATTGATATTGACTTGTGTCAGAATTGTTTCAGAATCCACATTAGAAACATTGACGATTTTTCTATTTTGGTCGAAGTCAGTGTATGTAAGCTGTACACCGGCTGAATATAAAATAGAATCACCCCACATAATTTTTACATCACCATGCTCACTTGCAGCTTCATAATCTGTTATGGTTCGATTACTCAGCGCACTTGAATAGCGAGCCCCATATGTGCGCCCTACCAAATGAGAGGGCACAGATTTATTATCGAATTTATCATATGTATATATTTCAAAGTTGTATATATTCTCCGGCAAATTTTCAATCTGTGTATTGACGATATTATCTGTTAATGAATTTCTGTCAATATCTACTATTACAGAATCTTTTAGAAGATTCCAGTAAATGATTGCTTTGTTTACATTTGGGTCCGGGCCTAATGTGAATTGAATTTGCAACCGTTCTTTTCCTGCAAAATAGGTTGTGTTATTCGCTTTTCCCGGATATCGTAATTCCCCTTCCGGTGCAAATTGCAACGGATCGATTTCTCTTTCACATGCGCAATTGAGAAGTAAGGAAATAAAACAAAATAATTTAATTATATTTTTCATAAAACGTAGATGTTTGAATTATTGAATAGGTTGACCATATATGGTTATTTCTGCTAAGTCGAGGTTCTTTTTGCCATTCCAGCTTTCTACCGATTTAAGGCGAATGTAACGTACAGCTTCTGAGGGTGGAGTTAGCAGGGCAATATCTCCTGCTTCCCAACTTGCAGCATCATCTTCCGGTTTCCCTCCGACTGTTGAGGGTTTTACATTTTCAACCTCAGCCAACAAAGTCCAATTATGCCAGGCTCCCATATTATATTGAATATTATTCTCTGTATAATCTAATAATCCGTATAGTTCATATTTTTTCGGGGCATTAGTGTCAAATGTCCAATAGTGATTAAAGCGAACTCTACTGATATTAACTAATTGACCAAGGTCTATTGTAACAGTGGCAGGTTCATTAGCGGTATTCTCATAAAATGCTCCATGGCTCCAGTCTGTACCACCACCGGTATATGGGTTCTGGTAGTCTTCCGACCAGTGTCCATTCCATAAATTTTCGGGTTTTTCATACACAGATGTTTGATATTCGGAATCATATTGTAAACGCACTGTTTTAAATTTGCTCTTATCAAACATAATTTCCAAAATCGGTGTAACATCTGCATAAACCGTGTCTGAATAGTGATCCCAGCGGTCACGAATGAAAACACCGAATTTTTGTGGTTCTGCTTCATATCCCCAAAATAGGACACGCCCCTCTTTTTTATTAGAATAATAGGAATCTTCTTCGATAAACTGGCCATTGATTACACGACCGATAAAAAACGCTAACTCTGCACCGGTTTCATTGTCGTATCTTACATCAACGCCTCCTAATCCATCTTGGAGAGTTAATGTTTCAAGTACCTTCATGTATGGAGGAGTCAGCGGTTCTACGTTGACAGATAACGGTTCGGATTTGATTCCGCTTTTGTTTACACTATAAAGTAACACTTCCTGTTTTTTTTCTGTGGCTAACCCTGTTATAGAAATGGTATCTCTATATATTGAGGATTTGAAATTAAATGTATTGCCTTCAGGAGTATTGACAATGGCTTCTATATAAGAAAGTTCCCTGTCTTCCGGAAGTACATAAACTAAATCGGCACCACCAGGCGTGGGAATGATTTGTACATTTGTTACTTGTCCGGGAATATCACAGCTTTTGTTGATTGGACCATGCTGTTTATCATCACAACTTATAAAAGTCGTAGCAAGGAGAACGCTTAATATATATAGATAACTAAGCTTTTTATTTGTATATAAATGAATGCTTATTCTCTTCATAACTGTTATTGCATAAATTGTTTAATTACCATCCTGGATTTTGAACTAAATTCGAGTTTCTTAATGTGGCATTTAATGAAAGAGGCCATAAATAGTCTCGGGGAGAAACGAATGTTTGTTCATATACTTTATTAATTTGATAGTATTCAGCCGTAGTTTTTCCATATATATTCCATCCTTTTACGTCTTTATTGAGGAATGTGGCGGCTTTTTTCCATCTTTTCAAGTCCCAAAGGCGGTGCCCTTCAAAAGCAAGCTCTATCTCTCTTTCCTGATGAATGATTTCTCGTAAGCCATCTATGGTATTCGGTTTATTAGGATTTGTTGAATACTTGTTCCATGACTCTTTTATACCTTTCAGGCCGACTCTTGCTCTGATATCATCCAGTTGACTTATGGCTTCATCTCCCCGTCCTACTTCATTTAAGGCTTCTGCATAGAGAAGTTTCAGGTCGGCTAATCGCATTTCCGGCCAAGAATAGAAACGGGTAGTTGCGCCATTTTGGCTGTGACTGTATTCCCAGTTTATAATTTTCCGTATCCAGTAACCGGTTTCTGTTCTCCAGTTCATTGAAGTGGCAAGTCCATTCTGGTCGTTAAATAATGTCCTGATTTTATGTGCATTTTCTTCTATAGGTGTATTTTTCATGTAAACAACACAGCCATCAAACATAAGGCTTGCATAAAAACGATTTTCCCTATTCTGGTTTAGTAATGCAGTTGGATATCCTTCTATCAGATTATAAGCCTGATCATTGTCGGTTGTTGCTACCGTATATCTTTGATTATACGGCCATGTTTTATCTTCTTCAATAGGTACTCCATTTTTGGTATAGAAACGTTCTACCATATTGAGTGTTACCGAAAAACATGAACTTTGAAAACTATTTTTAGTTCCTTCTATCATTTGAGGAACAGAAGCCTCTGCTTGCAGAACTATATTCTGGTAGCTCTCCATATATCTACCCCAAATTAATTCTTTATTAAAGCGGTCTGTTATTGCTCCACGGAAATTCATCTGGTATTGCGTCGGATCGTGTAAATCATTTACTTCTTTAAAAGTATATAATTCTATCCCAGGAATATTATCCATAGCGTCTTTACATGCAGCAACAGCTTTGTCCCATTTAGTTGCATCATAGTCCTGAGGAAATAACAGGACTCCATCTTTGTCGGCAAATCCTTTGTAGTCGCTGTTCCCATTGAATAAAGGACTTGCGGCAGTTACCCATAGTTTTGCTTTTAACATATAAGCTGCGCCTTTGGTAACCCGGCCTGCCTCTTCTGCCGTATTTTCAATAATTAACGGTAAGTCTTCTGCCGCTTTGTCTAACAGACCAGAAATATAATTTACAACATCATCCACCGGATCTCGCTTTACAGCGACTTCTTCAATGTTTGTACCTACAGATAGATTTGTATCGGTAATAGGAATCGGTCCATACATTCTGAATAGGATGAAATGGTAGTAAGCTTTAAGGAAATTAGCTTCAGCAATCCAACGTGCTCTGGTGATGGCATCCAGTTCCGGTACTCTTTCCGGTTTATTTATTTCTTCGAGAAAGGTGTTACAATCTCTGAGAGCTTTAAACATTTCTCCATCCCAATAATTTTCATAAGGTGCATTTACATTTTGTTCGCCTCTGGCTATTCTGATTCCCGGGCAATTGTTATAATGATTGTTATATGCATAGGTCCATACATCATCCCCTCCAAAAAATGTTAGTGATCTCGTATTATCTCTATGTACGATTGGAGCATAAGAATACAATGTTGCCAGATATCTTTCCGCTTCCTTCTTATTGGCAAATATATTGTCAATATTTGCAATATTATCAGGTGCAACATCCAGATAATTACTACATCCAGATAATTGCATTACCAACAGGCATATGAATGCGATCTTAGAACAATTTTTCAAGTTCTTTGTAATATTTAATTTAATGGTATTCATTTCAGTATATTTTTAAGTTAGAAGCTTAACTGAAGTCCGAGGTTGAATGTCCTTTGAAGCGGGTATCCCATTCCATTCCCTTTCATTTCCGGATCCCACATTTTAAACTTGCTTATTTTGAATAGGTTGGAACCACTGGCATAAAGTCTGAAACCTTCTATTTTAAGTTTTTGTTTGACCCATCTGCCCTTAGGCTGATATCCGAATTCAAGTGTGCTGAGTTTTAGGAATGAGCCGTCGCGAAGCCACCAGGTTGAGTTTCTGTTATTGTTTGTTATTTGTTCTGTTGAAAGGCGAGGGAAAAACGCATAAGGATTTCGATTTTCTTCAGACCAGTGGTCCTTTGCAACAACGTCTAACAGGCCATTTATCTGTCCTCCGCTTTTTATGAAAGGAGTGATGTTGGCAGATTCAATCATGAAAGAGGTCCGTGCGATACCGGAGAAGAAGGCACTCAAGTCAAAATCTTTATAGCCCATGGAGAATCCGAAACCGTAATTGATTTCAGGTTCTGTGGGATATCCCATAGGTACTAAATCATTGTCATTTATAATTCCATCATTATTAATATCCCGGTATTTGATATCACCTGCCATATAGTCGCCAAACTGCGTTGGGGAATTACGAACATCTTCCTCATCTATAAAGAGGCGTTCGGCTACTAATCCCCATATTGTATTCCATGGGTATCCGATTCTGGATCTATAGCTTGTTTCTGAAGGATAGTTCGGTTCTTCATATACTGAAGTTTTATTCCGGGCGAAAGTAAATGTTCCTCTGACGCTTGCCCAGAAATCTTTTGTGAAAGATTTATTGAAGTCGACAGAAAGTTCGTATCCGTGAGACTTCAACTCTCCTATATTGGCACGTACTGCAGTACGTAATCCCATCGTTGATGGGATATCATTTCTATTCAATAAAATATTTGTACGGCGATCATTGAAGATATCAAATTCAATATTTAACGCATTGAATAATCCGATTTCCCATGCCAGATTGGATTTGTAAGCTTTTTCCCATGTGATGTCCGGATTGGCATAGCGAGATATAGCAACTGTTTGAAAATCTTTGCCATAATCGGTTCCGAACTTTATCGTACCAGTATTCATATTCATCATGTTCAGGTAGAAGAAGCGTTCTTCTCCTTTATAGAACCAGTCTGTGAGTTCATCATTACCAACTAGGCCATAGGAATAACGGACTTTTAATTTATCAAGGAAAGAGACTTCTTTTAAAAATGCTTCATTTCCGATATTCCAGGCGATACCAGCAGAAGGAAAGAAGCCCCATCTATGATTTTTATCAAATCTTTCGGAGGCGTTGTAACCAAAGTTAAATTCTGCCAAGTAACGGTTGTCATATCCATAAGTTAGACGTCCGGATAAACTGACATTTCGTTGAGGAAGAGAACGCTCCAGACCTCCAGCATTGGAAAGTTTCTTTTCACGAATGTAATAGATTAAGGTACCGCCTACGCTATGGACATCGTTAAATGTATGATCGTATACTAGTGAGCCTTCAATCCAGTCTTCGTTCCAGACCTCTTTACCTCCTTCGCTGTAATTCAGATAATCACGTCCTGTTGTTTCATTTAGAGGAACAACCTCTTTTATTTGTTCTTTATTTTCACTGTCTTCTACTCCCATATAATAAAAAGGTGCGATAGACCTGGATAGGGAACTTTTGGTACTTCGTTTCGTGTATGCCATCAGACGTGCTTTCAACCCCGGAAGGATGAAGTCAAAATCTTGACTTAACTCAAATTGAGCCGTGAAGTTGGCTGTATTCTCTTCGCTATATCCGGAGAGTGAAGAGGCATAAGGATTATAGTAAAGATCGCTTTCCGACTGGGAATTTCCACTCATATGAGCATTACCGAATAGGGGGTGGTTTACCCAGGAACGATAAGATTGCGGATAAATAGCAGGAAACATCACCGGGTTGGCTTTCAGCATACTTTTGAAAACATCACTTCCTGAACCTACGGACGGACCGTTCAATGAATCAAAAAGTCCATTGATTCTGACAGACGCTTTTGTACTCTTGGTTAATGAAATATCAATGTTAGACCTTATTTCCAAGCTCGAACTTGTTACGTTCGAATTGAAATCGTTCGTATCATGGGTTTTCAGCATACCGTTATCATGACGATAAGATGCCGATAAATAATACTTGGCAATATCTCCGCCTCCGGATACATTCATATTGACCCGGTGATTGATACTATGGTCGCGTATCATAATTTCACGCCAGTTATTATTGGGGTATAATAAAGGATTTGCGCCTTGTTTGGTTTTCTCTATTTTATCGTAGTCATAGATACGCTGTCCGCCTCTGGTTAAAGAAGCCTCATTGGCTAATTCCATATAACTGATATTGTCCGCAAGATTGAAGTCTTTGGCATTTGTAGACAATGATGTTTCATAACGTACGTTGAATTTTGTTTTCCCGACGATACCGCTTTTGGTAGAAATCAAAATAACGCCGTTTGCTCCGCGGCTACCATACATAGAGGTTGCGGTTGCATCTTTCAGGATAGAGAATCCTTCGATATCATCGGGCTGTATTCTTGCCAATTCTGTAGTGGTCGATTCGATCCCGTTAATCAAAATCAAAGGATCTACTTTTCCGGTACCGAATGAACCGACACCGCGGATAAAGAACTGTGCATTGTCTCGTCCCGGTTCTCCGGTAGTTTGGTAACTGATAAGACCTGCTACGCGGCCGGAGAGCATGGTTGTCAGGTTACTACTCGGACCTTTTAACTCTTCAGGCCTGATTGTAGAAACCGAACCTACAACCGTTTTCTTCTTTTCCTTACCCCAGGCGGTAATAACGACCTCTTCCAGTAATTCGGCATCAGCCTTTAATACGATTTTCAATTGGGTACTGTTCTTAACCGGGACTTCTTGTGCCTCATAACCGATGTAGGAGACTACCAATATATCCGTAGATTTGGCATTCAGCTTGAATATTCCATCGAGATCGGTAACGGTACCTACCGTAGTCCCTTTAATCATGATATTGGCTCCGATAACGGGTGTGGTTCCATCTTCGTCAAAAACGACTCCCGTTATTTCTTTAATGTTTTGAGCAATTAGGCTACAAGGAATGAGTATCAATAAGCAGATATTTCGTATCCTTTCGAGTAGCTTGTTAGGTGTTTTCATATTCTTATAATAGTAAAGTTTAATAAATCCTACACTCTAATCTTAGAGTTCAATGCTAGTTTGTCATTTTAATAAACCGGTCTTTATCCGGAGAGTCCCGTATCCGTCAAACGGATGCAGTGTGTTTCAAAAAGTTTCTGAGGTATGAAACCATTAGGGGCAACAGAGGCCTTTGGTTGTAAATGTGGTATTTCCGTTATTTCAAGTAATAACTTGTATTGAAAAGAATGGATTTCTCATAGGCATTAATATTTATGTTTAACAAATTTATCAGTATCATCCCTGTAAATCAGAATGTAGAATCCCCGGGCTTTGTATTTCCGAAGACCGGAAATACAAAGCTTGATTGAATTGATATGTATATAATAATTGAGAATCTATTGTCTGTCAGACTATTTCTCCATCCAGTATCGTTCGATCTCCTCCAGTGATTTTCCGGCAGTCTCCGGCATTAACTTCCAAACAATTAACATATAAGGAATACACATTACAGCAAACAGGAAGAATGTGCCTGATGGAGTAAGTGTTTGCAACATCCAAGGGGTAAGTTGCCCAATCAGGTAAGTCCCGACCCATAGTGAGAATCCGGCAATCGACATCGCCATTCCTCTGATTTTCATCGGATACATTTCTGAAAGGAAAACAAAAATCACTGCTGATATGGAACCTGCACAACAGAAAATATAGAACAGGAAGAATATCAATAGTATTACATTAGGAAGTCCGAGTGCTTCACCATATATAAAGTAAAAGCCGATTAGCACAAGCGAAAGCATCATACCCGATACACCAAAGTAAACCAGCGTTTTACGTCCTACCTTGTCTATAATCAACAGCGCTAATATGGTGGTCAGAATATTAACGACTCCGATTAAAATCTGATAGAAGAGGGAATCGCCTCCGGACAATCCGCTTTTTTCGAATATGGAAGGTCCATAATAGAGTACGGCATTGACGCCCATAAACTGTCCGAGGATGGCAATAGCTGCTCCGATTATTACAATTCTCAGAACTTTCGGGCTTGACAGCATCTTCCAATTCGAGTTTGTTTCGGATAGAATAACAGCTTCTGTGCTGTTTAATTGGTTGATTGTTTCTTGCGGTGATCCATAAATCCGGTTCAGAATCTTAGTAGCTTCCAACTTTTTCTTTTTTAGAATCAACCAGCGCGGACTCTCCGGGATAAAAAATATAATGATAAAGAATAATAGGGCAGGTATAGCTTCTACTCCAAGCATTCCGCGCCATACTTCCGATATAAATACTTTGTTCATCAGCAAACTTGCAAATTCGCTGCCTTGTTCCTTATTTATTAATAATAGATAGTTGACCAGATAGGCTCCTAGAAAACCGGCGGTTACTGCCAATTGATATAATGAAACCAGACGTCCGCGATATTCAGCAATTGAAACTTCCGAGATATACAACGGTGAAATAATAGATACGACACCTATACCAATCCCGCCGATAATACGGTAGATTACTAATTGGTTGAAATCGGTGGAAAATGCACAACCGATAGCTGATGCTGTGAACAGAACTGCCGAGATAAGCATTGTCTTCTTCCGTCCGAACTTGTCGCTGAGGATACCGGCAAAAGCTACTCCGATGATAGAGCCTATCAATGCACATCCCACATACCATCCTGTTTGCATGACATCCAAAGAGAAAAGATTGGATACCATTGCAATCGTGCCGGAAATTACAGATGTATCGTAGCCAAAAAGGAATCCGCCCAATGCCGCGACAAAAGAGAGGAATACGATATAGTTGATATTTGTTTTTGATTCCATTGGACTTTATTTAATATCAAAATATTCTTTATATCTGTTATATAAGTTTCCTGCTTGTAAATAGGCAGATTGAGGACTCATAAAATGAGAAAATTCGAATGTGATGGCTTTATCATAGCCGGCCCGTTTGGCGGCTTCAAGCTTCATACGGAGTTTATCGAATTTAATGGGCAGGAATTTGATGGGCATGTCACGGTCGAATGTTTCTGCATTTGTCCAGCATTTCATTCCGTATTTATCTGCCAGTTTTTTATTAACCGTAAAGAATGCATCTAACTCGTCATAGTCAATATGTCCGTCTTGAAAAGCACAGGCATCTACTACGTCATGAATGCCGTCAAAAATCTCATCCCATTCTTTTTCATGTTGCTGGATGGATACGGCATCTTCTTTTGTCAGTGTAGAGCCACTGGCTGCAACGGCTTTTTTCCCGTCAATCCATGGAGAAATAAATGTAGGTAACCCTCCTGATACATCTTTACATTGTTTACCTATAGAGTGGAATGCACTGATTGCTCCTTTTGTTGCCCGGCTGATTTCTCCACTGATATACCATCCGCCGAAACTTTTATGATGTTGTCCGTATTTTTTCCAGACTTCATCTATCACGTATTTATTATCTTCCACTTCATGACGCATATCTCCTGTATCCCAATAGTAGCCGGAATCATACAGACCGAAGTAGAATTTCATATTGTATTTATCAGCCAGACAAAGATACATATCCAGTAAATCGACGGAAGGCATGTAGCATCCTTTCTTTAATAAGTATTCGGAAGGGTAGGTAATGAATTTCCGGTATCCCGCCCGTATCATAATGACTGTGTCGATACCAATGTTTTTCATGTGACGGAAATCTCGGTCCCATTCCCTTAAACCCCAGTTTTGGTGAGGTATGTCGTGTGAGATTTCATCCAGAAATGTTCCGGTGATTTTTAATCCGTTATTTTTAGGTATAATCAGGCTCCCTGTATTTTTGTCCATTGTCTCGAATGCATTATCAGATATTCCGGAATTTGATGCACTGATAATTGATGGTGCAGCTAATACAGTGGAGCTTGTTAAAGCTGCTTTCTTTAAAAAAAATCGACGATTGATCTTTGTCATACTCTTTTCTTTAGTATCCATTGTGTTTACAGGCGGCCCTAATAGGTTGATAATCTGTATAATTATGGATATTGGTTTTTTATTTTAAAGCTAACAATATTTTAAATACTATAATATTTACAGGGGTTAATTATTATCCTTGTATATTATATGTCGCAAATATAATTAATTATTTTATAAATTAAGCTCTTGATACAAAAAAAATACAAATACTAGTGAGGAAAGAGTATTTTTATGGTTTAGAGAGACATAAGTGCGCTAAAACCTGCATTTAAAGGGTGGGAGGGAGGAGATGAAAGGGAAAAGGGCTTCTTTTTTATTTAGCAGATATAAAGTACAGGGTATTTTATGTAAGTTTGCAAGTCAATGCAAAAGAATATGATGGAAGACGATTTCGATATAAGAGATGCAAAGATGCCTGAAAGCGAACGGGAGTATGAAAATGCTTTACGCCCTCTTTCTTTCCGGGATTTTAGCGGACAGGCAAAGGTGGTAGAGAACCTGAAAGTGTTCGTTATGGCAGCCCGGATGCGTAAAGAGGCATTGGACCATGTTTTATTGCACGGTCCTCCCGGATTAGGTAAAACGACTTTGTCGAATATTATAGCAAATGAGTTGAGCGTAGGATTTAAGGTGACTTCGGGACCTGTCCTCGATAAACCCGGAGATTTGGCAGGTGTATTGACCTCGCTGGAAAAGAATGATGTGCTGTTTATCGACGAAATCCACCGCTTGAGTCCGATTGTTGAGGAATATCTCTATTCCGCCATGGAAGATTACCGGATTGACATCATGATCGATAAAGGGCCGAGTGCCCGTTCCATCCAGATAGACCTGGCTCCTTTCACTTTGGTGGGGGCTACAACCCGTAGTGGGTTGCTGACAAGCCCTCTTCGTGCACGTTTCGGCATTAATCTGCATCTGGAATATTACGAGATGGAAACGTTAACTAAAATCGTTCTCCGCAGTGCTGATATTTTAAATGTGAAATGTGAATTGAGCGCCGCTCGTGAAATCGCTTCACGTAGCCGTGGGACTCCGCGTATTGCCAATGCCTTGTTACGACGTGTCCGCGACTTTGCCCAGGTAAAAGGTTCCGGCGATATAGATAAAGCAATTGCTTGTTATGCACTGGAGGCGTTGAATATTGACCGGTATGGTCTGGATCAGATCGATAATAAATTACTGACAACGATTATAGATAAGTTTAACGGTGGTCCTGTCGGGCTTACTACCATTGCTACGGCTTTGGGTGAAGACCCCGGAACACTGGAAGAAGTCTATGAGCCTTTCCTTATTAAAGAAGGCTTTATTAAACGTACCCCCCGCGGACGCGAAGTGACAGAATTGGCTTATACACACCTCGGGCGTCAAAAAGGAAGTGAACAAGGTTTTTTATTTGATTGAAAATTATGGCAGGAGGAATGAAGCGGCTCGCAGGTGAGACCGCAATTTACGGTCTCAGCAGCATTATCGGGAAATTTCTGAACTGGATGTTAGTACCGTTGTATACACGTGTGCTGGCAACAGAAAGTGACTTTGGTGTTGTAACGAATTTATATGCCTGGACCGCTTTATTGATGGTGATTCTGACTTACGGAATGGAAACAGGATTCTTCCGTTTTATGAATAAAAAGGAAATAACTGTTCCTATGCGGGTATATGCTACAACGTTGTTCAGCCTTGCTTTCACATCCGTCATGTTTATGGTTCTGGTGTTTAGTGCCTTGAAACCTATCAGTTCTTTGATAGATTATGGCTCTCATCCTGAATATATCGGAATGATGGCAGGGATTGTGGCTGTGGACGCATTTTGTTGTATCCCTTTTGCTTTCCTGAGATACCAGGGAAGGGCCGTTCGCTTTGCTTCGATTAAGCTGCTGAATATATTCCTTAATATTATACTTGTCATATTCTTTCTGGTCGTATCTCCTTGGTTGTACGAACATGTGCCTGGCTTGGTTAGCTGGTTTTATGTGCCGGGGTATCAGGTCGGCTATATTTTTATTGCTAATGTGATTACAACAGCGGTAACCTTCCTGCTGTTAATTCCGGATATGATTCCGGGATTTCGTGAGAAAGTCAGCTTGGTACTTCTCAAGCAAATGTTGAAATACTCTTTTCCCATTTTGATATTGGGACTTGCCGGTATTTTTAACCAGACGGCAGATAAAATCGTATTCCCGTTTTTGTTTGATGACAAAGAGTATGCAACCACCCAGTTGGGTATTTATGGTGCCTGCTTCAAAGTCGCAGTTGTGATGGTGATGTTTATACAGGCTTTCCGTTACGCTTACGAGCCGTTTATTTTTGCCAAAAACAAGAGTGAGGATAATACAAGAGCGTATTCGGAAGCCATGAAATACTTTATAATCTTTTCCCTGTTGATATTTCTGGGGGTAATGTTCTATCTCGATATTATTAAATATTTCGTGGCAGCAGAATATTATCCGGGACTCCGTGTGGTGCCGATTGTGATGATGGGTGAGTTCTTTTTCGGGATCTATTTTAACCTGTCTTTCTGGTATAAGTTGATAGACCAGACACAGTGGGGGGCTTATTTCTCCACAATAGGATGCGTGGTAACCATTCTGATTATCGTCTTGTTGGCTCCGGTTTACGGTTATATGGCATGTGCCTGGGCTTCTTTTGCAAGTAATCTGTTAATGATGATATTGTCTTATGTTATCGGGCAAAAGAAGTTCCCGATACAATACGATATAAGGTCTGCCCTGTTTTATGGTGTTTTGGCCGTACTGTTCTATTTTGCAGGTATACTGCCGGATATAGAATCCGAAGTCCTGAGATTGTCTTATCGCACAGTCCTTTTGATTATATTCATAAGTATCGTTATCTGGAAAGATCTGCCGCTGAGTGAACTGCCTTATATCGGAAAGAAGTTCAGGAAATCCTGAACTTATGCCGGTGGCTGAATAGGAAGCGTCAGTATGAAACGAGCTCCGGTTGTGTATGTTGTATCCACAAAGATGTTTCCGTTTAACCTTCCTGCAATAATGCGGCAGAGGTAAAGTCCCAATCCGGTTCCCTGGCTGAAATCATCATTCTTGGTAAAACGGTCGAATACCCATTCCGCTTTTTCTGCCGGGATACCGCAGCCGGAATCTGTTACGGTTATCCGCATGAGGTTATTCTCTTTATCCGGATGATAAGCTAAAGTTATCTCTCCCTGTTCGGTAAATTTATTGGCATTGTCCAGTAAATGCGAGATAATCTGGTTGAAATAAGTCGGGTTTGTGTAAATTAAATCCTGATTCTCGTCTCCTTCCAGCTTGTAGGTGATACCTTCTTTTTTCTGTAGAAGCATCAACTGGTCCAGTTCGTGGCGGCAGAGTTGCCCGATATGAGCCGGTTCGAGAGGAAGCTTTTCGCTACTGCTATCCAGCCGGGCTATTATCAGAATATCATTCATCATGGAAGTGATAAGCGTACAGTTTGTATTTATAATCTTACTGAATTCCTGCTTTTCTTCGCTATCGAGGTCTTCATCCGTGATTAATTCCGCAAATCCGTTGATTGCATTTAATGGGGTACGGACTTCATGGCATATATTTTTGATAAAGGCATTCTTCATCCGTTCGCTTTCCTGTGCTTTTTCACTGGCAATTAAGACCTGTTGGTTCGACTCTTGTAGCTTTTTATAGAGTGTCTTGATTTTGTCGAGACGGAAGAATACATAGACTGCTGCGCAAACAGCAAGAATAAACAACGCCAGGAAAAGGGATAATTGTGCACGGCTTTTATGTAAATCCAACTCCAGCGCCTTTTTTTCGATAACCAGTTCGTCTACATTCTTTTTAATTTCAAGGTCTTCCACCCGGTTTTCCATGTTCTTGAGACGGACAGAATCTAATAAATCCGCATACTCTTTATGGGTATAAAGTGCTTCTTTATACATCCGGACACTATCCAGAAAGTCTGTTTTCTCTTTCAGGGTGAGTACTATATTATCCGTAAGGTCATGATTCAAGTCATTATTGCGAAAGTAATAAATCACCGAATCGCAATAATCTGCCGCTTCCTTGAATTTACGTATGGACTTATGATAATTGAGGGATGTGAAATAGCGGTCGTATTCTTTGGAGAAAGCCGCATCTTCCGGATAATTTTTATTCAGTTCCATGAATGTGCGATAGTAGGTGGTTGCAATATCCGAACCCAGCACCGGAGCGGAAAGCGCTAATACGGAATAGGCATTCAGCAAATGCCTTTTGGTAACGTAGGGACGTTTTTTCATTTCTTTTGTGGCCGCATATTCTTTTTGCATGTTTAAGTACCGGAGTGCATATTCAGTCTGTGTTTTTGTATCAGGGCTCATCAGAGAAAGAATATTGAACGGGTTTAAACGGAACAGGTAAGAATATTCCAATGGGATATTATCGGATAAGGCTATCAGGTTTTTAAAGAACCGGCAGGCATTTTCATAGTATTCTTTCTCTTTTCCCGGCTCGACATAATTGGTATAGACCATACCGAGCAGGTAATTGATAGACATTTTTTCAAGAACGGATAAATCCTTTCCGGTTTCCAGCTTAATCTGATAGTTTTCAATAATACGTTTCCTGTCTTCTCCCTGTGTATAATACATCACACGGGTATCCATGATTGTTTTCATGTAAGTGATAAGGAAATCCCTGTTCTTTCCTTTTAAATCCCGTTCTGCTTTGCTGAGGTAAACGTTGGCGCTATCTTTAATATCTTTGTTTACATAATATCGCAGGATTTCGGTTAAAGCCGCTTCTTTATAATAATCGTTGTTTTGCTTTAATGCTTCGTGGTATAATTGTTTGGCGTAATCTATTTGTTCTTCCTGTCGGGACAGGTCCATCAGGTTTGTTAATGTCTCTAGTTTGGCAGAGATGGAGGTCGCTGCTTTTAATGCAATTTGGAGCGAATCTTTTGTAGTTGCATTGGCAATAACGGCAAAAGAAAGCAGTAAGAAAATTGCAAATATGATAAAACAGCTATTTTTGTTATTCATAATTTTTTACGGCAGTTGAGTTTGAAATTGAGCAAAGATAGTGAATTTCAATCATCATGGGAGTTGTCGGGAGGATATTTCATTGGCGATTCTAATTTTTTATTTCGCAATACTATTTCTATCTTTGTGCGGTTTAGACAATGGATGCGTAAAGCCTTAGAAACAGGTATTATTAAATAGAGAAGTTAAGATGGAAAACGGGTTGCTGCACAAGCAAATCAAAGATTTCTTCGTTCGTAATTTTGATGTTCGCCAAGAGAAAGAAGATGAACTTGAAACGATCGAATCCATAAAGAAAGGGATTGAATTTAAAGGTACGAACCTTTGGGTTCTTATTTTTGCAACGTTTGTTGCCTCTCTGGGATTGAATACCAATTCGACTGCGGTGATTATTGGTGCCATGCTTATTTCTCCTTTGATGGGGCCGATTATGGGTTTCGGCCTGGGGCTGGGAATATTTGATTTTGATTTGATTAAGCGTTCCTTCCGTAATTTCGCAACTGCAACGGTTTTCAGTATTATTACTTCCACTCTTTTCTTTTTGATTTCTCCGATTAGTGAGGCACAGAGCGAACTCCTTGCCCGTACACAGCCTACGGTATATGATGTCCTGATTGCTTTCTTCGGTGGATTGGCGGGAATTGTTGCCAGTTCGACCAAAAGCAAGGGGAACGTTATCCCGGGTGTGGCAATCGCTACCGCCTTGATGCCTCCTCTTTGTACGGCCGGTTTCGGTTTGGCAAGCGGGAATATGTATTATTTCTTCGGAGCGCTTTACCTGTTCTTTATCAATTCCGTATTTATCAGTTTGGCTACCTATCTGGTGGTTCGTGTGCTGAAATATCCGAAGAAGGTATTTCTGGATAAACAAAGGGAGAAGATCGTAAGCCGTTATGTCGGTATAATCGTATTCTTTACGATAGTTCCCAGTATCTTTTTAAGTTACAACCTGATACGGAGCAGTTACTTCAATACGCGTGCTTCCCATTTTGTGGTGGAAGAGCTTAACTTCCCGAATACACAGATATTGAATAAGGTGATAACCGATACCAGCGATAAAAGGGAAATACGTGTTGTACTGATAGGGGAGAATGTGCCGGAAACAATGATTGATAACGCCCGTGTCAAGTTGCCTAAATACGGGCTGAAAGATGTATCTCTGGTCGTACAGCAAGGATTCGGCCAGGAAACCGATATTAATGAGCTGAAAAGCCTGTTGATGAAAGACCTGTATAAAAACAGCGAGGAAGTTTTGCGTAACCAGGCCATCCAGATAGATTCCCTGAAAAGGAACCTGGATGTTTATCAGGGTTATGATCGCCTGACCACAGAACTGATACCGGAAATAAAAGTCCTTTTCCCCTTCGTGCAGGAGGCCTCTTTATCCCGGACTTATTTAATGAGTACCGACAGCATTAAACCGGACATGGTGATGTTAGTCTACTTAAAGAGCAAAACGAGAGTGCATGAAGCGGAGCAGAAGAAAATCAAAGAATGGTTGGCTGCCCGTATAGAAACGAAGAATATCAAGTTAATAATAGAATAATCAGAGAAAGAATGAATTTAAAGAAAAGGTTGTGGGCAGTTGCGCTATGCTTGATAGCTGTCGGACAAGTACATGCCGATGAGGGCATGTGGGTGCTGAAGGAATTAAACAAACAGAATCTCGAAAGGATGAAAGAACTGGGATTTACCCCTTCCTACGAGCAACTCTACAGTGAAACAGACCCTTGTGTGGCGAATGCCGTGGTTATATTCGGCGGCGGATGTACAGGTATTACCGTCTCCAATGAAGGTTTAATCTTTACCAACCACCACTGTGGTTTCGGTTCTATCCAGCAATTGAGTAGTGTGGAACACGACTATTTGAAGAATGGTTTCGTTTCCCAGACAAAAGAAGAGGAACTTCCCGTTCCGGGATTGAAAGTCCGTTATCTCCGTGAAACGGTAGATGTAAGCGACCGTATCAACTCGGAAATAGGTTCCATTAAAGAAGAACATAAACGCTTGGCAGCAGCCGACTCTATCGGACGCGTTATTGCCGATTCCATCGGAAACAACGAATTCCGTGCAGCCGATGTCATCCCGTTCTACAACAATAACAAATACTTCCTAATCGTTTACGATGTATTCAGAGACGTCCGTATGGTATTTGCTCCGCCCAGCTCGGTGGGTAAGTTCGGTGGTGATACCGACAACTGGATGTGGCCGCGTCATACGGGAGACTTTTCCGTATTCCGTGTGTATGCCGATGCAAACAACCAGCCTGCCGAATACAGCAAGGATAACAAGCCCTATACTCCTAAATATGTAGCGGAAGTATCTTTGCAGGGCTATAAGGATAAGGATTATGCCATGACAATCGGTTTTCCGGGAAGCACAGACCGCTATTTGTGTTCATGGGGTGTGCAGCAACGTATCGAGGATAGCAACAAGCCTCGTATCGAAGTGCGCGGCATCAAACAGGCTATCTGGAAAGACGCCATGCTTGCCAGCGATGCGGTTCGTATCAAATATGCCTCTAAATATGCAGGCAGCTCCAACTACTGGAAGAACTCCATCGGTATGAACAAAGGGCTTGCCAACCTGGATGTGGTAGACCGCAAACGCAAGGAAGAAGCCGACTTCGCTGCCTGGGTGGCACAAAGCCCGGCGCGTCAGGAAAAATACGGCGAAGTATTAGGCCTGCTTGAAAAAGGCTATACCTCGACCAACGAATACAGAAAAATAGCTACTTATCTGGGCGAAGCCTTTATGAGCGGAGCGGAAATCGTTCGTTTGGCACGTATGATACAGAGCGTAGATGTGAAAGGCTCCAAACCTGAAGAAATCGATGAATTCCTGGAAGGTCCGCTGAAAGACTTCTACAAAGACTATGAGCCAACTCTCGACCAGAAAGTGCTGGCAGCCATGATGAAAATCGTAAAAGAACGTGTTCCTGCCGAACATTTGCCGGATATCTACGCAAAAGTAGACAAGAAATACAAAGGCGATTACGGGAAATATGCTGCCGATGTATTTAAGAAAACAGGTATCCTTTCCTACGACAACGTAGCCAAGATGCTGAAAGACCCGAAATTGTATGCGAAACTGAAAAAAGACCCGGCAGCCGAATTAAGCCTGTCCGCCCTGATTTCCATCTTCGAACTGCAACAAATGACGGGAGATGCTTACTACGATATTGAAAAAGGCGAACGTCTCTATTTTGCCGGTTTGAAAGAAATGTATCCGGAAAAGGCACTGCCTTCCGATGCAAACTTCACCATGCGTCTGAGTTACGGTTCCGTAGGCGGTTACCGTCCTTACGATGCAGCATGGTACGATTATTATACGACGCAAAAAGGTGTCTTCGAGAAAGAAAATCCCGAAAGCGACGAGTTCTGGGTACAACCCGAAATCCTTGAATTGCTCCGTAGTAAAGATTTCGGACAGTATGCCAACGAAAAAGGCGACTTGCAGCTTTGCTTCTTATCCAACAACGATATCACCGGTGGTAACTCCGGTAGCCCGGTATTCGATAAGAATGCCCGCCTTATCGGTCTGGCTTTCGATGGAAACTGGGAAGCGATGAGTGGCGATATTGCTTTTGAACCGGATTTGCAGCGTACCATCAGCGTAGATATCCGCTATGTACTTTATATGATTGACAAATGGGGTAAATGTCCTCGTTTGATTAATGAATTGAAACTGGTTAAGTAAATATAGAGGGGCACTGTTCGTGTCCTCCCTGTGATTTTCCTTACCGAAGCCGGCACATCTTCCGAATAGTGGGTGTGCCGGCTTTTTTGTTAACCGCACTGTTTTGCCCATACCTTCCGTACTATAAGCAAAAAGGATGAATATGATGACCTTCCACCCGGGAATACCCGAAAAGGAGGTATTAAGTTCTCTAAAGACTAAGTTAAGAATTAGGATAAATTAAAAAATGTCGTGCCGTGAAAGCTGTTAAGAATCATATATTCTCGGCTTTCCAGAGGTCTATACATACGCATTAAAGCTTTAAAATCAAAGCATTACGCAGTTAATATGTAATAATATCTTTATATATTTGTTTCGCTTAACTTAGTCTTTAGAGAACTAACACAGTCCCTTTAAAGAAGAATAATTGCACCGTTCGCTACTTGCAAATAAGATAAAAAGAAACACAAACGATAATATATATGAAGACGAGGACAAAACTGCAGAATCGATCTCCCTTTTTCAAAATGGTGTTGGCACTTGCCGCAAGCGTATATCTGCTTGCTACCTGTACGGTTGAGGCGGATAAAGCAGACCGAGCACCCACAGACGGAACGGATAGTGGAAACAAACGTGAGGTACTTCTTTCCTTTAAGAACAAACTCACTGTGAAAGCAACTAAGTCGCAAACTAAGGCAGATGCTCCTATTGCCACTGAAGCGGAGAACGAAATCGCAACACTCGACGTATATGTATTCGGTGCAAAAACAGAGGGGGACACCTATACCTTCCGTGAACGGTTCTCCTATCGGCAGGACGGTTCGGCACTTCCGGCAGGCGCAAAGAAACTCAACCTTGCACCGGGAGCGGATAATGCGACTACTACCGCACTTCTGGAACTTCAAAAAGGGCTGTTTGTCCGCCTTTACTGCATAGCCAACCAAACAGAACTGATTGACCCGGTCGATGGCAACCCGGTATCCGATACCTATTTCGACCCGCTTACTTATGATATAGCAACAGGCGTCCTGACAGACGGCATTCCTACCGAGCAACAGTTTCAGGAACTCCATTCCCCACTACTGACGAATGCCTCCCCGGCATTAGACTTGCCTCTTCCGATGACAGGAGCACAAACCACTCCTATAGACCTGACAAACTTCGATTCTTCGGCACGTATACAGGTAGGCTTTAAGTTAAGCCGCACAATGGCACGTTTCGATGTAAGCAATATAGAGACGGAATCCAAGTTCCATCTGGAATCCATCTCAATGGGCAACGGGCGGAGAGGAACCACTTTCTTCCCGGTTAAAGCATATGGTGCTCTCCCTGTGGCAGACGGGGAGTTAATTACTTATCCGGCACGTGCTTTTGAAGGAGAGAAAGCTAATGAAGGTTTGCAGGTATCTGCGTTCTATAGCTATCCCAGCCCGTTGGAAGATAAAGGCTACCTGATTCTGAACGGTACCTATCAGGTAAACCAGACAGAGGCAAAAGAGGTGACATATCAAATCCCTTTCAAGCAGCAAACCGCTGATGGAGATTCTGTTGCCCTTGAGATAAACGCTAACCACCGGTACTTCATCGGTATCACAAAAGCAGATGAATATAAGCTGGACTTTACGCTGGATGTGGCAGATTGGGATGCGGGCGGAAGTATAGACGGCTACGACCCATCAGGAGAAAGCAATGCCCTGTCGCTGTCGGTTCTCATTTCCGAGGCGATGAAAGACCTTGTTAATTATACGGAAGATATCCGTACGGTAGCCATAGAAGCCAGCGAAGGCACCTCTTTCGATGTACAGGTTCGCTGCAATACAGCCCCGGACATTACCAAGAATTATCCCGGCAGTGCCGCCATTCAACAATTCGACTGGTTGGAGATAAGCGCACCCACGGAAGTAACAAAAGCCCCGGTAGCGGGTTATCGCTACACCGTCTCCGTAAAACCAGGCTACGACAAGGATAGCTATCCCAAAGCCGTTTTCCGCTTTACCGATGGGATAACCGGAAGCGAGAGCTTGCTTTTTATCATACCTGTTCCACCGATAACCGTTATCATCCCCGAAGAAATGAAAGGGAAGGCAACCTATACGGGAACGAACCATACGGTAGCCATAGAAGCGACAGACAATTATCATTTCAAAGTGCAGATAGAGGGCAAGGCTTCCCTGGATATGGGCAAAGAGTATGCCGGCGGTCCGGAAATGCAGCAGTGCGACTGGTTGGATGTAAGCGGACCGGAAGTGGTAAGTACACCGGAAGAAGGACAGGTTTATACGATTTCAGTGAAATCGGGTTATGACAGGGAGGAGTATCCCGATGCCGTTTTCAGCTTCACGAACCCTGAAAGCGGGATTAAAAACGTGCTTTATGTAAAACCGCTTCCGGCGATGCCGGTTCTGAGTTCGCCGGAGACTGTTGCTGTACATGCCGCAGCAGACTACACAGTCCCCTCCTTCACCATTACCGGGAAAAGTGTAGGCGGCTCCAATATCTCCGGTCCCGAGTGGCTGACTTATGGAACGACAAGCAGCAGTACCAATCTTTTTTCTTATACGGTAAAGTTAGACCCATCGAAGTCCGGTTTCCCTACGGCAGTTCCCGGCGAACAAACCATCCGTATAATAAACAGTGGGGATGAAACCAAGGTCGTAGAGGTAAAGGTTCGCTTTACCGAAGCCAATGCATGGCTGGCAACCGACCTTAGCGGGTATAACGAATCTAATTCGAGCGGTTACCGCGTGGGAACAGGGGGTAAAACGATGACAGTATCTTTCTATAGCATGTTTACTGCCCCTGCATTATCCACTTCTTATGATGGTTCGTATTGCAACTCCCAGAACGGAGGCAATAGCTGGCTGAATAATTCCAAACTTGTAAAAACCGAGTTGGTAAACAACCGGCGTAAATATACCTTCAATGTGGTAGTGAATGGGGCAAGCGGGACGGATGCGGCTTATCAACTTCACAGGGCAGTAATGAATATCCGGCACAATGGAAATACAGTTAAATCTTACACCATCTGGCGCGGGGCCTCTTACTATGGTTATCCTGCCGGAGGCGACAGCCCGTATTATACGGCTATCAGGAAAAATGGCAAATGGTGGGCTCCCGTCAACTGTGGGGCAAGCCGTGTGGCACGGGCCGGTGACGGAAGGAGTGGGACTGTAGCCGGAACTGGCAATATCTACCAGTGGGGGCGTTACGAAGCTACAAATCATGGAAGTCCGGTAGCCGTTGGTCCTATCGGTAGTACTCGTCCTGGGAACAATACTTTTTATAAAAATCTCAACAGCCCTTACAACTGGTTAAACAGACTGGATAACTCTTTATGGAACGGTAGCAACAAAGGGACAAACGACCCTTGTCCTTCGGGTTATCGTGTACCGACAGATAGTGAATTGATGTCTATCGGAAACGCGAATAGCTATGATGGTAGTGGTGGTTTATTCAAAGTGAATGCCGAGAGTGGTTGTCCTCAGCTTATTTTGCCTGCTGCGGGCTATCGGAGCTACAATGGCGGTTCGTCCTACGGTCAGGGTTCCGTCGGCTACTACTGGTCGTCGTCAGTGCCGTCCGGTGATACGCTCGCCCGTTACGTGAGCTTCTACAGTGCTGCGTTCGACCAGTACGCAAGCTACAGGGCGCTCGGGTTCTCGGTTAGGTGCATCCGCCAATAGGCAGGCGAATTAGCTAAGGCTGACCTTCGGTTGCCTGTCTATCCGCTTCTTTAATTTATTCGATTCATTTCGATTTATATCCCCCGGAACTACCGTGGGGCATAATATAAGTATTAATTAATTATCTAAACAATTTATCGTATGGCAACAAACTACAAATGGTTCTTCGACCTCGAAGAGTACACCATGACAAAGGACGTGAAAGAAGATTACGTAGCAAAAGTGAAAACAATCAAGTCGCTCACCATCGAAGGCATCGCCGATGCCATCGCCGCGGAACGTACGGAATACCGTCCGGAGACAATCGTGAATATCTGCAATCTGGTAGACGAGAAAATCCGGCAACTGGTCTGTCAGGGCAATACGGTGGTGACCGGCTCGGCCTTGTATTCCCCCTCTATCACCGGACTGCTTATCGGGACCACGGGAGTAATAAACCCGGATGCCAACAAATGTATCATCAATATCACCCCTTCGGTAGCCATGCGTGCCGAGGTGGCAAAGGTAACCCCTGAGTTTTCGGGGAACGTGAAGAACTTCGGCGGCGCACGTATCAGCCTTGTAAAAGACGTGACCACCGGAAAGACCGACGGCACCATCACCCCGGGCGGTATGCTGGACATCACCGGCTCAAAAATCAAATGCGTCAATGCTGATGGCACGGGAACCGGCACGCTCAAGCTGATAAAGGAAAGCACGCAGGCAGTAGCCGCCACCATTACCACCTTCGGTATCAACGACCCGAGCCGCCTGATGTTTACGCTCCCCACACCATTGGCAGACGGAACTTACAGGCTGGAAATCGAAACCTGGTTCAGCAATTCCGCCACCCTGCTGAAAGAGCCGCGCACGCTGGTATATCCCCTTCCCCTGACAGTGGGGACGCCAAGTGACGGCGACAAGCCCAGCGAATTATAACATCGCCCGTTATATAAGTATATTTTTTAGAAGGTTATCAAAAAGCTATTACTGAACGCAGAATTCGCAGAACACGCAGACTTTCGCAGACTATTTTATTGAAAATCAATAGAATCTGCGAAAGTCTGCGCTCTGTCTGCGTAGTCTGCGTTCTCTAATATATCCTAATATATACATCCGGCTCGCCCCTCTGATTTCTGCGTCTACCATCGCCGCCGCCCTGCGTCTACCGTAGACGGCGCTCGGCGTCTGCTGTCGACGGCGCCCTGCGTCTATCATAGACGCGCCTCGGCGTCTGCCGTCGACGGAAGAAGGAATACTCATCCAAAACCGCTATCCGCTCATTTACATACAGCCATTCAACCTTTATAAGATACTTTCGGAAGGTAATTAAATTATTCATCTTATTTTTACAGGTATGAAAACAGTATGCTTACTATTTCTTCTTTTTCTGGTGCAAAGCGGTTTTGCGGAAACGTCCGCTCCGTATACGCCAGACTCCCTGAAAAAGGGCGACAGGGTAGCCATCGAGTCCGTCCGTTACTATCCCTACATCGCTCCGGGGCTGCGGGAGGAACTGCCCTGGCGGGTTGAGAATATCCGGAGAGTTATCTTCCAGGCTACCGTGGCAGACGTAAATGCCGATGCCCTGACCATCGACTACACCCTCAAGAACCTGTACGACTGCCGGAACGACAACGCAAAGCCGGGCTTTTACTATTTCGACAGCCGCTACCGGCAAGACTTCGCTATCGAGGGCAGTGTGCCGGACAAACCGGTCTTGCGCGTCACCTACGACCGGAAAAGCCGGAACGCGCTTACCGTCGACAATGCGAACACCTCTTTTGCCTATTCGAAAGTCTATGTCCCCTTCGGAGTGAGGCAGGAAGGACTGTCCGCCTATCCCGAAACAACCGTCCGCGACTCGGTAAACCTCTCCGAACTGCTTATCCCGGCAGCAAAAGGCCTGCTGACCGGATGGAAGAACGACGGAACTATCCAGCTCACGTCGGATGCACGGGTTATCGAGGCCTCGTTCGCACTGCCTCCGAATACGGAATTTACCTGTAGCTTCTTCAACCTCGAAACCGGCAAGAACGCAACCGTCCATAAGAAACTGTTTATCCCTTACCCGACCGAATACGAAGTGGGTAAATATACGACCATGCTGCTTACTCCGGGTGATTGCATTACGCAAGACCAGAAAGTCTTTGAAGAAGCGCACGTCACCCGTTTCCTTGGACGAGGCAGCGAGCAAAACAATTTGCGCTACGGTTTGCCGCAATTCGGCAACCTCTTCGAGTTCGACCTCTCTTCCCCTGCACAGTTCAAAGAAGCCTTCCAGCAGCGCGAAACCCTTTTTCGGACCGCCCTGAAGGAAGATTCCGGGAAGATGGACCCGTATTGGCGAAGGACGTTCGAAATCAATGAACAGTATCTGCAAGCCGCATTCGTCCTGCGCCAATACATGCAAGCCGCCGACAAGGATATCTGGCTGAAAAGCGGTTTGCCCGACTGGCAAGCTCCTTGCTTTGCATCGCTCAATCCGCTTATCGATTATGCATACGAGTTGAAAAATATGGGGGCTGCGCATTACGGCTATTTCCTCTATATCTATGCTGCCTATAAAAAACAGGAACTCAAAGCGGACAACCTGAGCCTGAACAAGCAGAAAAAGCTGACCCCGCAGGAAGATTACGGGCTAAACAAGCAAATCTTCTCCGGTTATCCCAAATATCTGGTCAGTGCAGTAAACCTGATGGAACTGACGGGCGAAAAGATGTTCTATGAGCTGGAAGACGATTATAACGATTTCATCGCCTCCTGCCCGGATACCACCCTGACAAACAGGTTGAGGAACCTGTACGACAAGCTGGCTCCTTTCGAATCCGGTAAGAACATCCGCGAATCCGGCCTGATGATAGCCGACAGCCTGCCTCTGGTGAAGGGGAGCGACCGGAAATACATCCTGCTGTTTTTATCGACCGGTGGCGGGCTTAGTGTTCCGAACCTCCAGAATGCCCTCGACTTGCAGCAACTGCTCAAAAAAGAAGGGCTGGCATCTACCGTGAAGCTCGAAATGTATGCGCGTTTCTCCCCTCAGAACACCGAACGGGTGAAACCCTATAAAGCGATTCCCGAAGAACAGAAACGGTACTTGAATTATAAACTGGGTACCGGTCCCCTTACCGTCCTGATGCGCGAAGACGGCACAATCCTTTACCGGAGGTTCGGCGATTTGAACATAAAACCAATCCTCGGGCTGGTACAAAAGGATTTGAAAGGCGATTCGTCCGGCGATTTTATGAAAGGGTTCAAGGAAGGCGTGCTGGGGTCGCTACTGGTCTGCGTCCTTATCGGCATTGTCTACTACATGCGGACGAAAAACAGGCAGAAGCGGGAGCAACGCCGCCGCCATATCAGCGAACTCGAACTCCGTGCCATCCGCTCGCAGATGAACCCGCATTTCATCTTCAATGCGCTGAGCTCCATCCAGAACCTGATTAACCGCTCGGCAAACGAAGAGGCCAACGAATACCTGATAGACTTCTCGCGCCTGCTCAGGAAAGTGCTGGCCACCTCGGAAAAGAAACTGGTTACCCTGTCCGATGAAATCGAACAATTGCAGTTGTATTTGAAGCTGGAACAACTCCGCGTCCCCTTCTCTTACTCGCTGACGGTCGACAGCCATATCGAACCGGATGTGGTGGAGATTCCGGGAATGCTGATACAACCGTTTGTGGAGAATGCCGTAAAGCACGGAATTGCACCGCAAGGCAAGGGGGAAATCACAATTCGCTTATCTTTGCAAAACCAGTTGCTGGTGATTGACATAACGGACGATGGTCCCGGGTTCGATGCCAAAGCAGACGAGGGTTTCGGCATCCGTGCGATTACCAGCCAATTCGAGATATTGAAAACATTGTATAATACGGAAATCGGCATTACAATCGAGAACAGGCAGGAGAAAGAGTCTGTGTCCGGTTGCCACGTCCGCTTATCCATCCCTTTATAAGATGAAACTATGGATACGAAACTGACCGCAGCAATTGTAGAAGACGAACAGGCAAACCGCGAGAACTTGCTCCGCATGCTCGGAACCTGTTGTCCGCAGATTAAAGTAGTAGCTATTTGCAGCTCGGTTGCGGAAGCCCGTATCCTTCTGCCCGAAACGAAACCGGATATCCTTTTCCTGGATATCCGGCTGGGGGGCGATACCGGATTCTCCCTGCTGGAAAGTCTCCGGGACATCTCCTTTGAAGTTATTTTCGTGACGGCCTACGACAGCTATGCCATTCAGGCCATCCGTTTCAGTGCGCTCGATTACCTGCTGAAACCGCTCGATTCGGCTGAATTGATTCATGCGGTGGAGAAAGCCGTGCAGATTATCCTCCGCAAACAGGAAAATAAACGGATGCAAAACTTGTTGCAGAATACCCGTACCCTGGACAAGCAAAAGAAAATAGCACTGTCGGTTGCCGATAAGATAGAGTTTGTGGAGATTGGCTCCATTGTCCGTTGCGAGTCGGAAAGCAACTACACGACTTTCTACCTGAAATCCGGGGAAAAGCTGATTGTTTCTAAAACGCTCAAGGAATTCGACGAACTGCTGACCCCCTATAACTTCCTGCGTGTACACCAATCCCACCTGATAAACCTCGATGAGATAAAAAGCTTCATCAAATCGGACGGCGGGTATATCCGGATGAAAGACGGCTCTTCTGTCAGCATCTCCCGCCAACGGCGCAATTATGTGATGGAGGTCTTATCACACCTCTGACTTTTCATGGGAATACGGCTGCCGGAAAGAATGAACATTCATCCTTTCTTCATCTTTTTATATTCCCGGGGCGACATCTCCATTATTTTGCTGAATAAGCGTGAGAAATAGTAGGTGTCTTCTATTCCTATCTTATAGCATATCTGGTTTATTTTCATATCGGTGAAGTCCAGCAGTTGGCAAGCTTTCTGAATCTTTAGCTGGTTGAAATAGGCCAGAGGGGCATATCCGGTCCGTTTGCTGAACAGGACGGAGAAGTGGGAGGATGAGTATCCGGTGTGTTCCGCTATTTCCTGTAAGGTCAGTTTTTTCTCGATATTCTCCCGCATGAAATGGATGGCGGCCGTTACAATATCGTTCTTTTGTTCTTCGTTGCGTGCCACATCCCGGTATTGTTGCAGGTAACGGAGCGTGCCCAGATAATGGTAGAAGATGGAACAGGCATATAGCAGGTTCTCGTGGCTGTATCCCATCTCCAATGTCCGGAATATTTCTTCGAACAAGTCGATGCGGTTGCTGATGCGTGAATTGATTCCGGGTTTGATTTCTATAGGGCGGGTGGAGAGCTTTCCGAAGTGGGCCGCCAGTTTTCCTTTGAAGTGAATCCAGTAAATAGTCCATGGATCATTTTCGTCCGCCCCGTATGCATGTCCGATTCCTGCCGGCAGGATGAAATACTGGTTCGCTGTTACGGTATATTCGTGTCCGTCCACTTTATACCAGCCAGCACCCTCCATACAATAGATGAATACAAACTGGCTGATAGGTTCTTTCCGCTCCCTGAAATGGTGCCATGCTTTCGGATAATAACCGATGTCTGTAATGTGGAGAATGGATGAGAACGGGTCATCTTCCATCTCCTGTACGATTGATTGGGGAAGCACGAGCGCCCGTTCGCCGCTGAAACCGTCTTTTCGTTTTATCATATCTGTAGATTTAAGAACAGGACAAACTTACAATTAAAATCGAAATATAGTCCATCTTCATAAATCTTTTATCTATTTATTTTTATTCCGGAAGCTATTTACTTTGCAGCATATCTTAAACATATGATTGTTATGAAGCAAACAACGACCTATTTATTATTAATCTGCCTGGTTTCAGCCATGGGAGGATTATTGTTCGGTTACGACTGGGTGGTGATTGGAGGAGCTAAAATATTCTATGAGCCGTTTTTTAGTTTGGACGGTTCAGCCGCATTGCGTGGCTGGGCGATGAGCAGTGCATTGATCGGTTGTCTGGCCGGGGCTTTGCTCTCCGGTTCCTGGAGCGACCGCTATGGGCGTAAGAAAATGTTGATTATAGCTTCTTTCCTGTTTGTGGCATCGGCTATAGGTACCGGTGCGGTGGATAGTTTCACCTGGTTTGTGATTTATCGGATTATAGGAGGTTTTGGGATTGGAATCGCTTCGAATGTTTCACCGGTATATATAGCGGAGGTTTCTCCTGCTGCTGTCAGAGGGAAATTTGTTTCCCTGAACCAGTTGACCATCGTATTGGGTATTTTGATGGCGCAGTTGGCAAACTGGCAGATAGGGAGGTATTTTTCTTCGGGAACGGAAAGCCTGAGTGCAGAAAGTATTGAATGGGCCTGGCGCTGGATGTTTTGGGCGGAGCTGGTTCCGGCCGGTTTGTTTTTTATTTTGTCTTTTGTTATCCCGGAAAGTCCCCGCTGGCTGGCAACGATGGGACAACCGGTGGAAGCCGGGAAAATTCTGGCCCGTGTAGGTGGCAACGAATATGCACGACAGACTTTGGCGGAATTAGGTCAGTTGACCGATAGGAAAGAGGAAAGTGCGAATTGGCGTTCGCTTTTGCAACCCAATGTGCGGGGAGTCTTGGTTATAGGGATTGTCCTGGCTGTTTTCCAACAGTGGTGCGGCATTAATGTCATATTTAATTATGCACACGAGATCTTTTCGGAAGCCGGTTATGCCGTATCCGATGTATTGATGAATATTGTGGTGACAGGGGTTACCAATGTGATTTTTACATTTGTTGCCATCTATACGGTAGACAAATGGGGCAGACGGACGCTTATGTTTGTCGGTTCGGCAGGGTTGGCTCTGATATATGCGACTCTCGGAACCTGTTATTTTCTGGAAATGAGCGGTTGGCCGATGTTATTGCTGGTCGTTTTGGCAATAGCATGTTACGCAATGTCGCTGGCGCCGGTCGTCTGGGTGGTACTTTCTGAAATATTTCCGGTACGAATACGTGGGATGGCGATGGCACTTTCTACCTTTTTCCTTTGGGTAGCCTGCTTCCTGCTCACTTATACATTCCCTATACTGAATGAGACGGTTGGAGCTTCGGGCACTTTCTGGTTGTATGGAATCATTTGTTTGGCAGGCTTTCTGTTTATTCGTGCCAAACTGCCTGAAACAAAAGGTAAAACATTGGAAGAACTGGAAAAAGAATTAACGAAATAACACGAATGAATATGGCAGAGATGGTGAATGTTTGGGAAGAAGATATTCTCTTACCGACGTATGGCATAGGGAAACCTGAAAAAAATCCTATGTTCCTCGAAAAGCGAGTTTATCAGGGAAGTAGTGGAGTTGTTTATCCGTATCCTGTAGTAGAAAAAATTGAAGATACATGTGAGGATAAAAGTTACCATGCTATTTATCTGGAGAATGAGTACATCAAGGTAATGATATTACCGGAGTTGGGCGGGCGTGTGCAAATGGCATACGACAAGCTGAAGAAGCGGCATTTTATCTATTACAATCATGTTATCAAACCGGCATTGGTCGGGTTGACGGGGCCCTGGATTTCGGGAGGAATCGAATTTAACTGGCCTCAGCACCATCGTCCGAGTACCTTTCTCCCGGTGGATTATTCGATAGAGAAACGCGCCGACGGCAGTGCGGTTGTTTGGGTGAGCGAAAGGGAACGTATGTTCCATCAGAAAGGGATGGCGGGCTTTACTTTGCGTCCGGGACGTGCCGTGCTGGAAATTCAGGGAAAGGTGTATAATCCCACTCCGATACCGCAGACTTTTCTTTGGTGGGCGAATCCGGCGGTTGCTGTAAATGAATATTACCAGTCCGTATTTCCCGGTGATGTGAATGCGGTGTTCGATCATGGCAAACGGGATGTATCCCGCTATCCGATAGCAACCGGAACTTATTATAAAATGGATTACTCGGCAGGTGTGGATATTTCCCGCTATAAGAATATTCCGGTACCGACTTCTTATATGGCTATCCGTTCCAAGTATAATTTTGTGGGCGGATATGAAAACGATACCCGTGCCGGCGTTTTACATGTGGCAAACCATCATATCTCTCCGGGTAAAAAACAATGGACGTGGGGTAACAGTGATTTCGGACAGGCTTGGGACCGTAACCTGACGGATGCGGACGGACCGTATATCGAATTGATGACAGGTGTCTATACGGACAATCAACCGGATTTTACCTGGTTGCAACCGTATGAGGAGAAAACGTTTACCCAATATTTCATGCCGTACCGGGAACTGGGTGTAGTAAAGAATGCTTCTTCCGATTTGTTAATGAATATCGAGCCGGATGGGGATGCTGCCTGCCTGAAATTGTTTGCTACATCTGTTCAGAATGGATTGCATGTTTTAGTTACGAAAGCCGGGAACCCGGTATTGGATACGGTACAGGATGTTTCGCCTGAGCGTCTTTTTGAAACAAGCGTCCCTGTTCCTGATTTGAAAGATGTTTGTGTTTCAGTATACGGAGCCTCCGGAAAATTAATGCTCTCCTGGGAACCTGAGCCGGATGAAATAAAGGAAGTTCCGGACCCGGCTAAAGCGGCTCTTGACCCTAAAGCGGTTCGTACTACCGAACAACTTTATCTGACAGGTCTTCATCTGGAACAATATCGGCATGCGACTTATGCTCCGACCGATTATTATGAAGAAGCCCTGCTGCGTGATCCGGATGATGTACGCAATAATAATGCTATGGGCTTGTGGCTTATCCGCAAAGGGCAGTTCGGAAAGGCGGAGATTTATCTTCGCCGGGCTGTTAAAACATTGACAGAACGGAATCCGAACCCGTACGATGGCGAACCTTTGTATAATCTGGGACTTTCCTTAAAGTATCAGGGCAAAACGGAAGAAGCGTATGATTTCTTTTATAAGGCTTGCTGGAATGCGGCCTGGCAGGATGCCGGTTATTATTCGCTGGCTCAGTTGTCTGCTGCCAAAGGAAATTGGGAGGATGCACTTTATGAAATAGATAAATCCTTGTTGCGTAATTGGCACAATCTTCGCGGACGTCATTTAAAAGCAATTATATTGCGTCGTCTGGAACGTACGGATGAGGCGCTTGCTTTTATAGAAAACTCCCTTTCCATCGACCGTTTTAATTTTGGTTGCGGATTAGAGAAGTATTTTATCTCCGGAAATGAAGCCGATAAGGATGCGTTGATAGCTTTAATGCGCCAGGAAGCCCATAATTACGAAGAACTGGCATTGGACTATGCTTCTGCCGGATGTTGGGAGGATGCGCTGGCAGTTGCAGATATGGCGATACATGCTTCTGTCTCCAATCAGACCTTATTACACTATTATAAGGCTTGGTTCTTATTGAAACTGGAGCGTATCGATGAGGGGCAAGAGGCTGTCCGGATTGCGGAAAAACAATCACCGGATTGCTGTTTCCCGAATGCTTTGGATGCGATTTTGGCTCTTCGGTCTGTTATTGATTTTGCCGGGAGAGCTCCAAAGGCTTGCTATTATTTGGGAAATCTTTGGTATGATAAGCGTCAGTATGCGGAAGCAATCGCTTGTTGGGAACAATCTGCTAAGCTGGATGGAGCATTCCCTACCGTTCTTCGCAATCTCTCTTTGGCCTATTTCAATAAACTGAATAAACAGCAGGAGGCTGTTTTATTATTAGAGAGAGCATTTGCCTTGGATACCACGGATGCCCGTATCCTGATGGAGTTGGACCAGTTGTATAAACGCCTGAATCGTCCGCATGCCGACCGTTTGGCTTTCTTGGAAAGGAATAGGGAGGTGGCATTTACCCGCGATGATTTGTATTTGGAATATGTAACTTTGTTGAACCAATTGGGACGTTACGAAGAAGCAGCCCAAATGATTGCAGCCCGCAAATTCCATCCGTGGGAAGGAGGCGAGGGCAAAGTTCCTGCCCAATATCAACTGGCACGTGTGGAAATAGTGAAAAAACTATTGCATGACAATGAATTTGAAAAAGCATTGCAGTGGATTGACGAGTGTTTTGTGTATCCCCACAATCTGGGTGAAGGGAAATTGTACGGTGCCCAGGAAAATGATTTCAATTATTATAAAGCCTGTGCTTTATATGGCTTAGGCCGTAAAGAAGAAGCGGAAGCTTTGTTTGTCGCAGCCAGCGTAGGCAACAGCCAGCCCGCAGCCGCTATGTATTATAATGACCAGAAACCGGATAAGATATTTTATCAGGGATTGGCACTTCGTAAATTAGGACGTGAAGCGGAGGCTCGTGGGCGGTTCAATAATCTGATTGCATATGGGGAAAAACATTTGTTCGATGTATTCAAGATGGATTACTTTGCCGTCTCTCTTCCGGATCTTCAGATTTGGGAAGATGATATGAATAAAAAGAATCGTATCCATTGCAACTATCTGATGGGACTGGGCCATTTGGGGCTGGGCCATATGGATAAGGCAAAGTTTTATTTCGAAGAAGCTGCCGCAATGGATAATAATCATCAAGGCGTGCAGATTCATGCGGCAATGATATAAAGAGTTGGGTGCTGATGAACAAATACAGGTATGGATTTTCTCCCTGTATATCGTCAGGCGTTTAATATCAAAGGTTACTGTACAGTGGCGATGGCAGTATAAATATAAAAGAAGGAGTCATTAACTAAATAATCCATTTGTTTGATATATAAAATTAATGGCTTTAACATAATCTTTGATAGTTAAAGTGGAAAACTTTCGACTGTAATTAAAGTATATTGCACATATTTGTGGAAATACAAACTTTATAGTCGATAGTTTTCTATGTGCCTCATAAAATAAAATGTGTAAGTGTGAAATCGAAGAATAATCCATTTATATAATATTTTTATCTATTTGTTGGCTCTATGATATACTATTACTTTGTGCTATGGAGATGATGAAAAACTTTTATTGAGTCGAATATAAAGGTTTCTGTTTGGAGAAGATCGAATCTGAATACCGGAAGGCGCAAAAGTTGGATTATATGAATGTCTTATCGAATACTATATTAGAAAAAGGATTTCAGGGGTATTTATATACCTTGCATAATCAGCAGGGAACGATTGCCCGGTTTACCAGTTATGGGGCTCGATGGATTAGCATGTGTACTTCCGATAGACAGGGCATTTTTGATGATGTTTTGTTAGGATTTAATTCTCTGCAGGAATATAGCTCTGCGAAAGAACAATATCATGGCGCTATCGTCGGACGGGTTTGCGGACGTATAAACAATGCCCGGTTTTCTTTGGATGGAAAGGAATATGTATTAGCTGCGAATGACGTATATGGAAAACCGGCTCCCAATCATTTACATGGAGGAAATCTTGCCTTTCATAACCGGTATTGGAACGGAAGGCTTATGTTGAATGAGGCAGGAGAGGAAATGGTGGTATTTACCTGTCGCTCTCTTGACGGGGAAGAAGGATATCCGGGCAATATGGATGTGGAAGTCAGTTATACGCTTCGGAATGATAATGTATTATGTATGGAATGTATGGCCGTTTGTGATAAAAAGACACCTGTAAATCTTACCAACCATGCATTTTTCAATTTATCAGGTAAACAAGCGGATATTCTTTCTCATAAACTAAGAATCGGGGCTTCCCGGATTATCGAATGTGATCAGGAATTAATACCTACAGGAAACTATATCTCTACTGAAAGAACAGATTTGGATTTCAGTGTACTCCGCCCAATCTCGGTTTCAATGCAGTCGGACTTGTTTCAAATAAAGGAAAATAAAGGTTTTTCCCTTGCTTTTGCATTAGATAAGAAAAGCAAAAACGGATTGTTCTTGGCTGCAGAACTCTTTGATGAATTGAGTGGAAGGGAATTGTCTATTTATACGAATCAACTTTCGTTGCAAGTTTATACCGGCTATTTTATGGATGGAAGCGATATGGGAAAGCATGGTAAACCTTATTTAAAAAATGCAGGAATTGCATTAGAAACACAAGGGTTTCCGGATGCTGTTAATCATTCCGGATTCCCATCTGTAATTCTTTTACCGGGACAGACCTATTATCATCACACAGAATATAAATTTTATATACAATAAGATTATGAAAAACATCAACTACTACATGATTCTACTTTTTTCCCTGATTAGTCTGTCAGCTTGTAATGATGTCCCTTCTACAATATCATTGGCTGGAGAATGGGATTTTTCATTGGATAGTACGGATGTCGGGATTTCTCAGGGGTGGTATGCAAATTCTTTTGAAAATAAGATTCAATTACCGGGAACTACAGATGATGCCGGTTACGGAATCCCGAACCGGTTGCCTCCTTCAATCGGCAAACCTCAGGTGCTCCATTTAACCCGTAAGAATAGTTATGTGGGCCCGGCATGGTATACGCGGGAGGTTATAATTCCTTCAGATTGGGGTGGGAAGAATATTGAACTGAAATTAGAACGGGTTATCTGGCAAACCTCTGTTTGGGTGGATGGTGCAGCCGTTCCCGGTAAACAGGAAAGTTTGATAAGTCCTCATTTGTTTGATTTGACAAAGTTCTTGACTCCGGGTAAACATCGTTTGACTGTCCGGGTGGATAACCGGAAGCAGTATGATATTACGATAGACGATAAAGCTCATGCTTATACGAATGAGACGCAAATTATGTGGAATGGTATTCTGGGAGAAATCTCGTTGCGGGCTAAAAATGCCGTTTCCATCGAAAATTTGCAGGTGTATCCGGATATAAAGAACGATCAGGTAAATGTAAAAGGAAAACTTGTTAATACAGGGACATCCACAAAAGGAACATTATATGTTGCTATAAAACAAAAGGTGTCCGGCAAAACTGTTTCTGAAGTTAAGAAGGATGTGGAGATGCCTGCCGGCGAAACGGCATTGGATTTATTCTGCGGGATGGGAAACGAGGTTCAGTATTGGAGCGAGTTTAATCCGTTTCTGTATGAAATGAATGTACAGATCGAAGCGGATAAGAATAAATCAAATGCTTGCGTGGATTTCGGAATGCGGCAGATAAGCCGTAACCAGTCAGAATTATTGGTAAATGGAAAGAAGACTTTTCTGCGTGGAACTTTGGAATGCTGTATTTTCCCGCTGACGGGTTATCCTCCGACAACTGCGGATGGATGGGTGAAAGTGTTTGGAACTGCTCGTGAATGGGGATTGAACCATCTTCGTTTCCATTCTTGGTGTCCTCCGGAAGCTGCCTTTAAAGTTGCCGATTCCCTTGGTTTCTATTTGCAGATAGAATTACCTTTTTGGTCGTTGACGGTAGGGCAGGATGCCGGAACAAATGCTTTTGTACGGAAAGAAGCCAGTCGTATACTGTCGGAATATGGTAATCATCCGTCTTTCTGCTTCCTTAGTCTGGGTAATGAATTACAACCGGATTTTAAATTTTTAGGTGGATTACTGGATCAGGTTAAATCTGCAGATCCCCGGCATCTATATACTACAACTTCTTTTACTTTCGAACGGGGACATGGTGATTGGCCGGAGCCAAACGATGATTTCTTTATTACCCAATGGACCCGGAAAGGTTGGGTGTGTGGTCAGGGCGTTTTCGATGTGGAAAGTCCTAATTTCAATAAAGATTATTCTGCTTCTGTGGAAGGTATGCCCGTGCCGGTAGTTACCCACGAAGTGGGACAATATGCCGTCTATCCTGACCTGAAAGAAATAGATAAATATACGGGGGTTCTGGATCCTCTGAATTTCAAAGGGGTGAAGTTGGAATTAGAGAAGAAGGGGCTGTTGGATAAAGCAGAAGATTATTTGATGGCATCAGGCAAATTGGCTGCTATCCTGTACAAAGAGGAAATAGAACGGGCTATGAAAACTCCGGGAATCAGTGGTTTTCAATTATTGGACTTGCATGATTTTCCGGGCCAGAGTACGGCATTAGTAGGCTTGCTGAATGCTTTTTGGGACAGTAAAGGTGTAGCGGATGCGAAAGATTTCCGCCAGTTTTCAGCCCCGGTTGTTCCGTTAGCCCGTTTTGAGAAAGCGGTGTATACCAATAGCGAATCGTTTAATGCTGCTATCGAAATAGCTAATTACGGTGCAGATGTATTGAATGATAAAACATTGAACTGGTCTTTGGCTGATAATTCCGGCCGTATTTTGAAAAAAGGCTCTTTTGCTCTGAACGGAGTACGGATAGGTGGAGGAAATGTTGTCGGGGATATTGTTTGCCCGTTGGATGAGGTTAAAGAGGCGGAGCAATTAAGTTTGGTCGCACGGATTGAAGGTACTGAGTATGCAAATAGTTGGAAGATATGGGTATACCCGGCTTCATTGACTATTGATAAAGGCAATATCATTGTTACCGATAAATTGGCGGAAGCTCGAAGTGCACTTGAAGCAGGAAAGAAAGTACTGTATAATCTTCCTTATGAATCCAGTGTGGGATTACCGGGCAAGTTCGTTCCAGTATTCTGGAGCCCGGTTCATTTCCCGAAACAGGCTGGGACGATGGGGTTGTTGCTTAATCCGAAGCATAAAGTTTTTGAGTTTTTCCCGACGGAAGGGCATACCGATTGGCAATGGTGGAGTCTGACTACACAATCTACGACTCTTGTGGTCGATAGTTTTTACCAGCATATTACACCGCTTGTGGAGTGTGTGGATAATTTCGCTAACAACCGTCGTTTATCTAATCTTTTTGAAACGAACTGCCTGAATGGAAAACTGCTGGTATGTAGTATGGATTTATTGGATAGCCAAACGATGGACCCGGTGAAAAAACAGCTACTATATAGTTTGATACAGTACATGCAGTCTGATGCTTTTGTTCCAACACAGTCGATTGCATTTGAGAATATCCAGTCTTTGGTGAGCCCGAATTTGAAAAGAGGAAATAGGGCGAGTCCTGAGTCTATTTATTAATATGTAAGTGATAAATCATTTATTTGATGATTTTGGATGATCCTGTTTTTTTGATTTACTAAAATATATTTAAATGTTTGTCAGAATCAAATAGTATAATGCTAATATATGTTTAATTAATTGTATTTAATATTGCAAAAATGGCGAGATACTGCTTGTTGTATTTTTTAGAAAATCTCAACAAAGTTGTAATAGTAGCTGTATATTCTATTGTTTAAATATCTATGGTGAGTGCATGGTGTCTGTTCTGTATAGATAGAAAATTTATAGATATCTGTTTCTCATTGTATAGATAATAAATATTGATTATTAATATACAAATAGCATTTTTTATAAATACCATAGCTTATGGTCTATCTTCCTTTTTATTATGTATTTTATCTCTGGTAATAGATTATTATATATTTAGAATTTGATGTAAATATATGATTAAATCGTAAGATTGTCCATTTTGTATAAATATTATCTATTTTTTTACTTTATTGAAGTATGTTATTTTGTATTTGTAAACTTAAATCAAAAATATCTTTTATCATGAAACCTACAAAGGTTTATTTTAGAGATACAGGAGTATTCCACAGAATAAGTTAATCTTTTAATAAATATATTTTATGAACAATTAAAACCGGTAATATGGCAAAGAATGAATTCAATCTATTGTCCTATCAAAGGATAGCTAAAGTCTCTGCACTTTGTCTTATGCTATCAGCATTCTCGGCAAATGCCGCTGAGACAGAGTCTGTATCCAATGAGACACCTGCTGACGTTACAGTTATCACACAGGGAAAAAAGATCACGGGTGTGGTTAAAGATGCCAATGGCGAGCCAGTAATTGGTGCTAATGTTATGGTTAAGGGTTCAACAAATGGTACAATTACTGATGTAGATGGTAATTATACTTTAGAGAATGTCCCTAACAATGGAGTATTGGTAGTATCCTACATTGGATATCTATCACAAGAAGTTAAAGTTGATGGTAAAACATCAATTGCTTTTACTTTAAAAGAAGATGCCCAAATTTTGGACGAAGTAGTGGTTGTAGGTTATGGGACGGTGAAAAGGGCAAACTTAGGTGGTGCTGTTGCAACAGCAGACGCTAAAACATTTGAAGCACGTCCTGTACAAAATGCGGTTACGGCTTTACAAGGTGAGGTTCCAGGATTGACTATTTCTCGTTCAAGTGGAGGTGCACCTGGAGCTGGTGGATCAATGAAAATACGTGATGTTTCTTCAATCAATGGTGGTACTCCTCTTGTGATGATTGATGGTGCTGAGGGAGACATTAACATGATAAATCCGACAGATATTGAAAGCGTATCTGTTTTGAAGGATGGTACGGCGGCTATTTATGGAGCTCGTGCTTCTGATGGGGTAATATTGATTACCACAAAAGGAGGTAAACGAAATCAAAAGACTAGGGTAGGCTTTGATGCTTATTACTCTATAAAAACTCCTGCTTTGTTAACGGAAACCACAACTTTGTTGGAACATGCACTAATGGCTCAGGAAATAACTGATGGTTCATTTGCTCTTGAATATTCAAAAGAAGAGATTGATCTAATCAGGGAAAACAGTGATAAAATCGTGTTTGGAGAGAATTGGGGGGTGTGGGGTAATCAATATCCTAAGTTCTATAAAAACAATAACTGGAATGATATGATAATAGGTAACGGAAATATGCAGAATTATAATATCAACATTTCAGGAGGTGGTGAGAAATACACATATATGTTGTCATTGGGACATCAGAGAGAGGAAGGTTTGCCTAAGTTTGGTACTGATGTTTATAAAAGGTATTTTGTCCGTGCAAAAACTAGTGTTGATATCTTCAAGAATTTGACATACGATTTAAACTTGTCTTATGAGGCAGGTGATCGAAAATATTCATCAGGGTTGTCCGAAGGCCAGAATATATGGGAAAGTATCTATAAATCTTACTCATGGGCTCCATTACGTAACCCTGCGGGGCATTTTTATACATTCCAAGGATATGATAACCCTGCTCAGGTATTAGAAGAAGGTGGTTTAGTCAAAAGGAATGATGCAAATGTCACCATTAATCAAAAATTAAAGTGGAAGGTGTTTGATGGATTAAATATTGAAGGGCAGGCTGTTATACGTAAATATGATTACGATGAGGATGTTACTAACAAGATAATTTATTGCAGGAACTGGGAAGATGTTAATCATAGGGTTGCTCGTGGACCAAATTATGCTGAACGTCGTTATGGAAAAACTTGGTCAAAGAACTTTACTTTATTCGCTGATTATAAAAAGAATTTCAATGATACTCACGATTTGAATGTGATGGTTGGTACATCCCATGAGTCTCAAAATTACGATAAGTTTCTTGCTAACCGTGTGAATTTCGACCAGCAGGAAAATATGCAGTTGCCTTTAGGTAGTTCTGAGAACCAGAAAGCTTGGGCTGAGGGTAACGCTTGGACTATCAATTCTTTTTTCTCTAGAGTGAATTATACATTTAAGAATAGATATATTATTGAGGGTACTCTCCGTGCTGACGGTAGCTCTAGATTTGATCCAGATCATCGTTGGGGTTGGTTTCCTGGTGTAAACGCTGCATGGCGTTTAGGAGAGGAGAGTTTTGTAAAAAATTCAGGATTGTTCGATGACTTAAAGATAAGGGCCTCTTATGGAGAGATGGGGAACCAATCTGGTATAGGTCTTTATGACTATATCCCATTAATATCCATCAGTGGAAATTATTATCCATTTGGTAATGGACAAAAGGGACAAATGGCATCATCAAGTAGCCTTGTGTCTACTTCCCGTACATGGGAAACTATACAAGTCACAAATATAGGTTTGGACTTTGCTACTTTAGAGAACCGTTTATACGGATCATTCGACTACTTCTGGAAAGAAAACAGGAATATGTTGATTCCAAGAACATATCCCGCAGTTTTAGGTTCATCAGCTCCAGCCTCCAATAGTGGTCACTTGAGTATCAGAGGATGGGAAGTATCCGTTGGATGGAGAGATAAAGTACAAGATTTTAGCTATTCTGTTCGTTTCAACTTGAGTGATGCACGTAATAAGGTTGTAGAGAGAATAGGTAATAATCTTATCACTGAAGGTTTAAATAAGACTCCTACAGGTTATGCACTTAACTCTTTCTTTGGATATGAGTTTGATGGTATTATCCAAAATGAGCAAGAACTTCAGGAATATATTGCAAGTTTCCCAGACGGAGGCATACCTGGAGACTTGAGTGTTGGTGATGCTAAATATAAGGATTTGGATAAGGATGGCAAACTGACAATCTTAGGTGATGGAGAAGAAGGTAGTGGTGATGCTATCTATTTAGGGGATAAGAACCCTCGTTTCAATTTTGGTATGAATCTTAGTGCTGAATATAAAGGTTTCGATTTTAGCGCATTGATACAAGGAGTTGGTCGCAGAACTATCTTTTTGGAGGGTGAGGCTAGAAAGCCTATGTCTGAAGCATGGTATCAATCTGCTAGATATTGGTTTGGTAAGACTTGGACTCAAGAGAGAACAGACGCAAAATATCCCGCAATTACATTAAAAGGAAAGAGTAATTATAACTATACGTATTCTACCAATACAAAACATAATGTGGGGTATGCCCGTTTAAAGAATCTACAGTTTGGTTACACTATTCCTGCTCAGTTGACTTCAAAGATAGGTGTAGAGAAACTTCGTATTTACTTTTCTGGTGAGGACTTATTTGAAATCCATAATACACCAGGAGGATGGGATCCAGAGGAAGATGGCTATATAAATACTTATCCTTTCGCACGAAATTATTCATTTGGAGTAAATGTTGTATTTTAAAAATTTGAGGTTATGAATAAATATAAGATATTATTAGGAAGCTTTATGACTGCCGCTTTAATGTTTTCCGGTTGTCAGGATATTGATTTATTACCTAAGGATAATCTTTCTGATGTGCAATATTGGAAGACTCCAGAGGACTTCATGAAAGAGGTTAATTTAATGTATGACCGTGCCGAGTCATTTGGGACGAGGGATACGGATAGTGATATTGGTTTTGAATTGAACGAGAACGTAACGAGCAATGGTACATTGATTGCTCCCAATAAAGATGGAGAATGGAATGACCGCTATTCTGACGTCAGGCATTGTAATATTATTATAGAAAAAGGAACTTCTTATGAAGGTGATAAATCAAAGATCGAACGTTATATAGCAGAAGCTCATTTTTTCAGGGCATATACTTATTGGCGGTTGTTGAAACGGTTTAATGAGGTCTCAATTGTTAAAGAGGCTGTAGGCGTTGATTCTCAAGAATTGTATGGGAAGCGTAATAGCCAAGCGGAAGTAGAGGATTTCATTCTATCAGAGCTTGATAATTGTTGGCAATCGTTGCCATTGCAAAGCGAGTTGTCAGGAGATGAACTGGGTCGTGTTACTCAAGGTGCAGCATTGGCATTGAAGGCAAGAGTTGCATTGTTTGCCGGTACTTGGGCTAAATATCATCAGCACAGATCTGATTATCAACAGTTATTGCAACAGGCTATTGATGCCGCAGAAAAGGTAGTAGAAAGTAAAGAGTATTCTTTGTTTGAGGGAGCTGGTGATGACAGCTACCGCAAATTGTTTATCGATGACGGTGACGATTCCTCAGAGGGAATTTTTGATAGCCGTTATTTCACAGATATCCGTCAGCATTCTACAGCTCACTTGGTATATTGGGGTTGGCGAGGCACTCCTACCAAGAAATTGGCAGATATGTATCGTTGTAAGAGTACAGGGCTTCCTATTTACAAGGAAAACTCTGGATTTAAAGGTTTCTCTACAATCGCAAGTGAGTATGAGAATCGTGATCCGCGTATGAGACAAACATTCGTAATACCAGGTACAATCTACTGGAGTCCTCAGATAGGTAGAGATTCTTGTGTTGCTAATTTCACGGTAAGACCTGAGACTCGTACGGGCTATAAATTGTATAAATTTATGGCAGAAACGTATATTGGAACTGATAAGGATGCTTATGATTATCATATAATCCGTTATCCGGAGGTGTTATTGATTTTGGCTGAAGCAACTTATGAGAAAGATGGAGCTATTAGTGATAATATATTGAATAAGACTATCAATGTCATTAGATCTCGTAAAGGTGTAGAAATGCCTCCTCTTACAAATAACTTTGTAAAAGTTAATGGATTGGATATGTTAGAAGAGATTCGCTGCGAACGTACAGTTGAGTTGGCATTTGAGGGCTTCCGTCGTGATGACTTGCGCCGTTGGAAAACTGCAGAGACCGAATTGAAGCAACCTATTCGTGGTATCAAGTTAAAAAATTCTCAGTATGAAAAATTGAATGTCCTAAATGAAGGTAATCCAGGATTGACTGACGAAGAAGGATTCTTGATTGTCGAACCATCAACCAAACGATTTTTTACGACACCTAAGAATTATTATTATTCTGTTCCTTTGGATGAATTGTATCTGAATCCGAACTTAGCTCCAAATAATCCAGGATGGTAATTAATTAAATTACAGTTAAAAAAAGAGGCCGCTTTTGTAAGGGCGGCCTTTTTTTGAAATAAACGTTTTTTTGATAAATTATTTTAATTAAGTTTCAGAGGTATTATGATTTTAAATAAAAATATGAATAAGTTACAATTGAGAAAATGGATAATTTTTTGTTGGGTTGCCATAGTTGGATGCTTTCAGTTGAAGGCAATAGAACCGGTATCGCTTTCGACTAATGAGCCCTTAACTATAAAGGGAAATCGTTTTCTTACTTTGTGCATAATGATACGTACTACTCCTTGGGAGGTGTCGCGTGACGTCAAGCTATTTCCTCGGGATGAAGGGGATTGGCATACTCTTGAGGGAGTGACAGCTTTGCGTGAGGCTTTCGCTGAGGATAATCCTGATAGCAGATTGACTTGGGGCTTCACCTTGAATGCTCTAGAGGATCAAAGAAAGAATTATAAGGAGATACGCCAGTATGCAGTTGAGTGTCATGAGAAATATGGTGATGAAATCTCTTATTTCCCTGGCTATTTCCCAGCAATGTATTTACCTCGTGAGCGTATAAATCGTGAGATGTCAGAAGCTATTAGCCTGATATCAAATTTGGTTGGCAAAGGTTATCGTCCTCAATGTATTATGGGAGGGTTTTTGTCTGCCGATAACTTGGAGTATCTGTCGGAGAAAGAGAATATTCACGTTGCTCATGCTGTGATATGGAGTCAACATAATATTGACGGTGGTGGAGCAGACGGTTCTCCTTCTTATCCTTTTTATCCTTCCAAGGAACATTTCTGTAAGCCTGCGCAAAACCAGAAAGATTTCATTGATTGTGTGAACCTTGATGGTTGGACATTGGATTTTATTTGTGCCCGTAGGAGTGGCCAAATTAGTCATGGCATTGATGGCTTCAATAGCCGTAGAGGCGTAGGCCCAATCGAGACTTATAAAGGTTGGGGTATTGATCTTGGTCAGTATGAGGTGATGCATACTACTTCTATTCATTTTGACAAAGGCTTTGAGCTTAACGGTTTTGGTTGGATCGCCAACATATGGGAAGCTCAACTGGTATATGAGTTCGGAAAGGATTTTATCTGTGATGCAATGAAGGCCTGGGTGAAAGGTACCAAGGAGCGTTGGCCTGATACTCATTTCGTATCTTTCGGTGAGTTTGGTGAGTTATGGAGAAAAGAGTACAAATCAAACGATGATTGGAATTATCGTTTTGAGGAACGTGGTTCAGGATTAGGAGACTCTTATAACAACCTTGAGATAAAATGGTTTATGAACAAAGAATTCCGTATGGCTCTACTACGTGATTGGCATAAGAAGGATTCTCCTGTTTACGTGATCGACTTTACTCGTTATGACCTTAAAGCAAATGAGCCAGCGGATCCATCGCCAGAACATCCTTCTAAAGATTGGAGCTTAATCAATAAGATTAATCAAAAGGGTCTAAGGCCCCAAGATACTCCAAAGGAACTGAAAGAGCTTGATTTGGATGATCTAGCTTTGATAAAGAAATATTATCCTGAATTGTTAAGTGATTAGGAGTGTATTAAACAATAAATTGATATGAAAAATATTTTTAAAACGTTGCTTTTCGGGGGCTCATTAGTATTCGCCTTGGGAAGTGCATCCTGTGCTGGCGGTTCATCGAAGACTGCAGAAGAGCCAGCTAAAGAGGTATTGACATTGATGGGTAATCGTTTCCTTACCTTCAATACAATAGTGAGGGTGAACCAGATCGAGGTTACTCGTAAGGAACATATAGGTATAGACGAGCGTGATATTCATACTCCTGAGAGGGCTATGAAATTCCGTGAGGCTATTGAAAAAGGTTTTCCTGGTTCTAAGATAACTTGGTCATTTAGCTGGTTGGCATTACATGATTCTACGGATAATTATCGTAAGATTCGTGAGTACGCAGCAGAATGCCACCGTAAGTATGGAGATGAGGTGACATTTATTCCTGGTGCTTATTTCGCTAATGCATACGATGATATTGAGCAGATCAATAAGGATTTACATGAAGGGCTTCAGTGTGTTTCTGAGTTTGTAGGCGATTCTTATAGGCCTAATAGTATCGTAGCAGGCTTCTTGTCGTCAAAAAATCAGAAATACCTTTCTGAAGTAGAAGGTATCCATGTTTGCCAAGGTAATATTTGGAGTCAGTATTCTATTGATAACCAAGATGGTGACGGATCTATAAGCTATCCTTTCTATCCTTCAATAGAACACTTCTGTAAGCCAGCTCAAAGTAAGGAAGATTTTGTTGATTGTGTTAATTTGGATGGCTGGACAATGGACTTCTTGGCAGCTCGTCGTGAAGGATTTGCCGATGGTTTCAATAGCCGTATGGGGGTAGGCCCTATTGAGACTTACAGGGCTTATGGCCATGACGAGGGTTTGAAGGAGATTTTGCATACTGCAGCTGTCCATTTTGACGATGGGTTCAAGAAAAATGGCTTTGCATGGGTGACTAATTGTTGGGAACTTAGCTTGAGTGATATCGATGACAATTGTCTAACAGATTGGTTCAAGGCTATTCGTGAGCGTTGGCCAGATACTAAATTGGTTACTCAAGGTGAGTTCGGATTATTATGGAGGGATCACTTTAAAGAGAACAGTTTCGATTATAAATTCCATGCGAAGGGTTCTGGTATCGGTGGTTCTGACGCAGACAAGGAGATCGATTGGTATATGAATAAGGATTTCCGTATGGCAATCTTGAGAGATGCGAATACCAAAGAAGAGAAAGTTATTGATTTCACTCGTTATGATGTAAAGGCTCAGGAGCCTGAATCTGGTTCAACTCGTAACTGGACATTGTTCGGCGATATCAACCAAAAGCAGACTCGTAAGCAAGATGTTCCTGTAGATATCGAAAAATTGTCTGACTGCCAGAAAGCATTGATTAAAGCTCATTATCCGGAGCTGATAAAATAATACTTGTCGTTCCTATGGTGGATAAATATAGTGAAAATAGGTGAATAAAGACTTGCATGAAGGTTTGGTTAAGGTGAGCGAAATAATCGGTAATGGATTCCGCCCTAAAAGTATTTTTATGGGATTTATGGCTACAGATAACCAGCAATAGTTGGAAGATAAAGAAGATATACATGTTTGCTGCATTCATATATGGAGTCGATTTTTATCGATGATTAGGATGGTGACAGAGTTGTCTTTTACTTTTTTATTCATCAGCATGGTCTGGAAAACAAGCGCCACATACACTTGGAATCTATTGTGATCCGGTACATCCTGTTTTTAATGCTTTCCCAAATGATGGATATAGTGACTATCAATGGTGGGATATAGTAACAGGAAGTGCAGCGATTGTGATGGATGACTTTCCTGCAGACTATAGACCATTAATATTTCATATAGATGATTGGTTTACCAACCGGAAATTGGGTTTACTTTTTGAAACTAAAATAGGAAACGGGAAAATGATGGTATGTGGAGCTGATATTATACATAATTTGGATAAGCGGATCTCTGCTCGTCAATTTCGGTACAGTATAGAAAAATATATGTCCTCGGAAAAATTTGATCCTGCTCATGAAATAGAACTGGATATTATAAAGGGGCTAATTAAATAGGTTTGTGATAGTTATTTTATAAGTAAAAGTTAAACTATTAGCCTGATTAATAAATGGGTAAGGGAAGGAAGATTTCTATTTTAGGCATCTTCCTTCCCTTTGCTGATATATTGTCAGCTATAAAAAACTGTTCTGATATTTGACTTGGTAAATCTGTTGTTCATGTCATAATGCACAGGCTGGAACACCGGTGGTAAACATTCTGGCAATGATAGATACGGTGAAAACATACAGGAAAGAATAAGATTATAGTTTGGTTCCATTATAGAACAGTGAGTGATATCGTATGATATTCTAATGGTACGCAGAAGCCTCTTAGTCTACTAATGTATAACCTGTTGTACGTATTATTGACGACTGGTTTACAGCACGCTCTTTCGGTATGATAGTAGAGATGAAAGTAGGCAACAGCAAACTCTTAATGTGTGGCGCAGATGCAATAAAAGGGTTGTTTAAAGAATAGGAATATTCAGGTTTTCTATAGAAAAAAATATCTCATAAGAGTTGTTCGCTTATGAGATATTTTTTTTACCAGTAATTTTATTTAATACCTAATTTAGCCTTGATAGCTTTCGGTATCGCATCTTTATGAACCATTATAAAAATAGTTTTGGCACGGACATAGCTTTCGGACATGTTCAGGTAACCTCCGAATTTATTACGGTCTGTACCCCATGAGTTCTTGGTGATATAATATTTTGTACCGTTCTGGTCTTTCGTGATGCCAGTGAGGTGCATCAGATGATCGTCGGTAGTAACGAAGGCTTCGAAACCAGTCTGGCGGACTTCTGGGGTTACATTAATTTCAGGATACGGTTGTTCGAATTTGAAGACTTCTTCTAAACGGCCTTTTTCATCCAGTTTTTCAAAACGGGCACGGTCGGTATTTGATAAATCTTCTACTTTCTTTACCTCCGGATTGATGGCAACGCCGTTTTTGAAAGAAAAACCTTTTTCGCTTACATCACCGTCCCAGCATACGGAATAACCGTTATTCAGGGCGTAATCCACTGTTTCCATCATTTCATCCAACGGAAGGTTATACATCAAAGCATGTTCCCAGTTGTCAGGAACTTCCACATCGAATTTCTGATAATACGGATGATGAGTGAAGCTGGTCAACTCGATATAGTCGTCCATATTCAATCCCAGGGATGCCGCAAAGCTTTTCGGCGTATATTCTTTTCCTTTATAAGTGAACTTTTCCGGTAGTTTGCCCAAATACGTATCGAATAGGTTATCGATTAATTTATAATATTCCGGGCTGCGATGTCTTGTTTTAACAGCTACATCGGCAATTGCATGTATGTATCTAACCAGTTCGCTGTGGTTGTGCTTGTCGGAGTCGTAATTGATACCCGTATAAACTTCTTCCGGAACGATACCCACCTGGCGGTATGCGTTCATGAAAGTATGGGAAAGGCTGCCCTGCCCGATATTACCATCTCCTCCACGAAGGTAGTTATCCTGCAACTGGTTCATGTATTTCTGACGTACGATAAACATTTCGGAAAGGTCGTAAGTCCCTTTTCCCATACGCAGCAGTTCGGATTCCATGAAAGAGGTGGTGGCGAAACACCAGCATGTGCCGGTTGAAGCCTGGTTCTTTACCGGAGTTGCAGGAACGCTTACAACTTCTGTGAACTGATACCCTTGTGCGAATGCGCCGGATACGGAGCAAGCCAGTGCACAAGAAAGAATGAATGATTTAGAAATAAGTGATTTCATTTGTATTGGCTTTAATGATTGGTTTAAAATCCTCTTGCAAACATTTTCCAGAACTCGTCGGCCATATCCTGCCAGCGATACATGGCGGCAGCGGCAAAGTCAGTCGTATAACCGGTCAGGTAAGCGCGTGCAGCTTCTTCCCCTTTCTGGCTTTGTAAGTCTTTGTAGCGGCTTTCGATAAACGGAAGTTCAGAGAACCCTTTGTCTTCGAAATGAAGGATAGAGTTGTTTATTTTGTCTTTGGTAAGTCCCCAGCGTACGGTGGCCAGTTTATTAGCGCGGCGGAAAGCCCAGACTGCAGCATCCTCCCGGTGGCGGAGCTGACCGCAGATACCGAAACTTGTGGGTAGGGATGTTGTACCGGAGAAGATGGGAATACGCGGGCTTTCTCCCGGATTATCGAATGAAATCCAAGCAATACCGCCTACGGCATCCGGCAACCAGCTTCTTAACTGGATAACATGCGAGTAAGCGCATTGCGGAACGGCAACCAGCCGATTACGCGCTACGGTTCCTTCTTTTACACTGTTCAGCATATTCATCATATCCGAACCCATCCAGGGATTGGCGGCCGGGCTGGTAATCGTTTCTTCTTCTTTATTTTTATTCTTGACAGTAACTTTCAGGTTCTTAACCGTACTCCATTCTGTTCCGTCGTACGTCTGGCGCAACAAAGCCATTACATCGGCAGCAGCAACCGGTTTGTCCGGTTTTACACTGATAGGCAATTCTTCTGCATCATAAGACAGTTTCAGGGAAGGGGCAAGACTGTTCAGAATAAAATATTCACGTAGGCTGAATGCCTTCTTTTCACCGAAATAATTACCGCCACTATATGCTTTCCAGAATTTAAACGGTTCTTTACCGTCCCAAAATCCCATTTTCTTAGCTACGGAAAACACATTTTCGGAAGCCATATAATTATCTTTATCTTTTAGATCCAGCGTAGAGATACGTGAAATATTGGCCGAAACTCCTACGTGGTCGTCCGGAATACGGACTGCTGCCCATACACCGCCGATTTTATCCGGTCCTTCACCGAATACTTCGAAATGCCATACTTCATTCGGGTCGGCAATCGTAAGACATTCGCCGGAGTCGCCATAACCGTATTTTGCTACCAGGCTTCCGATGAGTTGAATTGCTTCGCGAGCGGTAGAACAACGTTGTAGGGCTATCTTTTCAAGTTCTTCAATCATGAACATACCTTTCTTGTTTACCATTTCACGACGTCCGGAAATCGTTGTTTCGCCAATACCCAACTGTTTTTCATTCAGGCAGGGATAAGCGGTATTAAGGAACTGGTAAGTAGAACGGGCTTCAGGAATCGTACCAGTCTGTTCCATCCGGGTACGGTCGGAAGGGTATTCGGTATGCATACGGCCTTTAAAAATAGCAACTGTCGTGTCCCGCTCGTATTGGGCGGCGGGGACAATTTCCATCCAGGTACGGTAGTTACCGTCACAGGTGTGGCTGGTCATAACGGAACCGTCTGCCGAAGCTTTTTTACCAACCATGATACTGGTACAGCTTTCCGGATTGTTGACTGGTTCGGAGTATTCGATTTCTTGTGCCGCAAGATTACAGCAGTAAGCGGCAAAGGTGATTGTAAGGATAAAAAGTTTGTTCATATCTCTTTTCTATTTGATGGTTTGTATTCTGTTATCTGTTCCGGTATTGGAAGTCGTAAGCGGGCTGATACTTTTTATATAGTCAGCAACTACCGCTTCCAGAGCTTCTCCTTCTTTCAGTGTTTGTGCCTCTTTAAGCATTGTAAAACCATCACCGCCATCTGCAGTGAAGTTATTGACGGCGAGTGTATAGCGTATTGTTTCGTTATCCATATCAATTGATCGGTTTCCTATACGGATTTGGGTAACTTTGCTGTCTTCAGGATTAGAGGGATTGTATGTGAAAGAGAACCCGGATATTTGTTCGAATCCTCCGGAAGGTTCCGGTGCTGTACGGACGCTTTGTTCCAGAATCTTTTTAAGTAATTTTCCGTTTATCTCTTTTATCACCAGATAATTTTCATGCGGGCACATTGCATTGATATTTGCCTGGGTAATATTTCCGATGGAAAGGCTACTTTTGATGTTTCCACTGTTGAAAATAGCCAAATCCGTTTTTGCCTGTTTGCGTAATGCATCTGCCAGTAAGTTACCGATAGGCTGTTCGGAGTTACGTATACCCGGAGTTTCTTCAGTTCCTCTGGTTGCTTGTAATAAAACCTGTGAATAACCTATGACCTCCCCGAATATCCGGTTGACTGTTGCCATATAATTTTCTAACAGACGGCTTGTCTTTTTATCACGTTTTCCACTCCGGTGTGCCTGTTCTGCTGTAATCAGCGAGCTTGTCGCACGGTTCATTTTATGGGCTTGTCTGCCATATTCGATTGTTATCAGGCCGATATTTGCTTCGTAGCAGCCGGAACTTGTAATCAATACGTTTCCGACCTGTTCCGTTGTCGAGATATGGTCGTGTCCATCGATGATGATTTGAATATCATTGCCTAATTCTTTAGCTAACTGTTGTGTCTCTTTTCTTCCTACATGAGCCAGGCAGATAATGATGCGTGCTCCTTGCCGGCGTAAATCTTTAATTGCTTTTCCAGCAGGTTCCGTATAGGATTTAAAATCTAATCCGTTAACATTTTTCTCTCCGGTACTGCTGGGAGTAGCAGTCGTGGTAAGCCCGAAGAAACCGACGGGGATTCCGTTTATCTGCTTTATAACTGTGGCTGGAAATAGCAAGCTATCATTTGCCTGCCATGAGATATTTGCTGCAAGGATATTGAATTTCGCTTTGGATGCCAGTTTTGCCAGTTGGGGCAAGCCATAATTGAAATCATGGTTTCCGGGGACCATAATATCGTAATTCGCTTTATTCATTAACTCGACAATGCTTTCCCCTTTGAAGTGGTTGGCAACAGGCAGCCCGTGAAAAGTATCTCCGATATCGACAAGCAAAGCTCCGGGCATGTTTTTCTTTATTGCTGCGATATAATCCATTCCGGCAATAGCTGTGTTTTTATCATCTGTAAAAACTCTTCCATGGGAATCGTTTGTATAGAGTATGTGGATAATCGTATTGCCGTTATCAGTCAGCCCTTTATCGGATTTGCATCCAGTAAAGAAGGAAAGAAGTCCCAGGAAAATGAGTATATATACGCTACTCAAATTCTTGATAGATTTGGGAGTAATCGAACAGTTAGACACCAAGATATTGTTTTGCTTGTTTATTTAGTGGCTAAATATACAAACTGTTTTTGATATTTTATCATATATTTATCCGAAGTCTGTTAAAAATAAAGGCTTAGCTACCTTTACTAACAATAAAACCTGCAGATAAACTTTCAGAATGACAGTTTTCTGGTTTTATTCCCACCTGTTATTCTTCTTGTGGTTTTCCGGGTATTAGTGAATTTGCTTTACGTAAATAAAATCAATGGATACAAATGGTTCAAATTTTCAGGAAAGGAAAATATTTTTTCGCTATGAAGAAAAGAAAATTAGGTCCCGTACTTTTTTCGAATAGAAGCTTTGGAAATTTGTTTTTGAGGTGGTCGAGAATATTTTCGAGGACGTCATTAATATTCTCGAGGGCGTCATTAATATTTTTGGCCACCTCGAAAACAGATTTTGTAAGGAATACAAAAAAAGAGATTGGGTATCTATTTGAGAAAATAGGCAGTCATGATGTTTCAAAGATAAGCATGAATTTTGTTTTTGTTTCATCAAATAGTAAAGAATTTTAAACTACTTTTGTGTTTCTGAGGATGAAACAGAATATATCTGGTTAAAGAGAACAAATAATACGACTTAAATAATCGAGAGAATGAAAAAAACAATTTGGAACACATTCATTGTGTTGCTAACAATCTCTTTACTATGGGGTTGCTCGAAAGAAGAAGAAAAAGGGGGTGGAACCAAATTAGAAAAGAGCAATGTGAACGGCTCTATTGAGAAGGGTCCGTTTCTTACCGGTTCTAAAGTAACGCTTTATGAACTGGATGAAAATCTGGAACAAACAGGAAAGAATTTTAAAACGGGGACCATCAATGATAAAGGCGATTTCTCATTTCCTAAAATGAGTTTATCCAGCCAGTATGTCGAACTGGAAATCAGTGGCTATTTTTATAATGAGATAGAGGGCGATAAATCCGACTCACAGATTACATTGAATGCAATTACGGATTTATCGAGTAAGGAAAAAGTTAATGTAAATATTCTGACTCATCTGGAGTATAAACGGGTGAAGGCTTTGGTAGCTGAAGGAAAAAGTTTTTCTGAAGCAAAGAAACAGGCTGAGAAGGAACTGTTGAAGGTATTTTATATTGCTAAGGAAATAGAAAGTCCTGAGAATATCAGTTTGACGGATGGTAATGAGAATGCAGCAGTTCTTCTTGCAATATCTTCTATCGTGTTGTATGATAAGAAAGAAGCCGAATTTTCAGAATTTGCCTCTAAACTGAGTAATGATTTTGCTGCCGGAGGTACTATAACCGATGTCGCTTTGCTGAATGATATCCGTGAAGCGGGAAAGAATGTGGATGCAGTGGATGTAATGGAAAACGTGCAGAAATATTATAAAGAGCAGGGTTCGGAAATTACAGTTAGTAATATTCGTAAATTTATCGATGGCAATGGAGACGGAGTGCTGGACGAAAAAGATGAAACGATAGAAAATGGCGGACTGGAAGAGAAGCCGAGTGATCAGGTAGCTTCGGAAGAAGTTTTTCAGCATGAAACAGATTTTGCAAATATGTTAGCTGGCGGTTACTTCTTTGCTTTTGATTATTCTCAACGTATGATAGTCATGGATGCTGTCCGTTGTGGGGAAATTAATAATACCGGATTGAATTTCAAACCGGATGATTATCAATTTAGTGAGGCTTGGTTTGCCTCTTACAAAGCAATCCGCATGTTTAATGTGATTATAGAACAAGAGACAAAAACAAATTTCTCTTTTGATGTGAAACCATATGTAGCAGCAGCCAAAACACTTCGTGCTTTTGTTTATCTGGATATGGTTCAACATTGGGGAGGTGTTCCGTTTGTAACAAAAACAATGCTTGACAATAATAATCTATTGGTGCCAAGAACTCCTGAAGGAACTATTTTTGGACAACTGCTGTCGGACCTGGATTCTTCAATCAGCGATTTAAAAGAGGATGTTGATTTTAGTCAATTAGTGCCAACTAAAGATTTTGCCAATGCGCTTATGGGGACCATTGCCCTTGAAAGAAAGGATTATAATGGAGCTGTTACCTATTTAAAAAAGATAGTGGACACAGGTAGCAAATATACACTTTGCGGGAAAAGTCCTTCTATTTATCAGGATAAGGCAAATCTTGAAATCATTTTTAGCTTTCAAAGAGAAAATGTAGCCAATGTTCCATTCTTTAATCAAATAAGTCAGGATGGAGTATTGCACCCAATTTATAGATATACAGGCGTTTTGCTAAATTATGCAGAAGCATTATGCCGTATAGGCCAGAAAGCGGAAGCAATAGAGGTTATCAATAAGGTTAAACAGTCTATTGGCATGCCTGCGTTACCGGAAACAGTAGATAATATTCCAGAGGAAATCGCTTCATTGTGGAAAAATATCATAGGAATGGATTATGGCTATTTTACATTGCTGAAACGGTTGGGGTTAGCAGTCTCTGAGTTGAAGATTCAGGAATATGAACAACTTTATCCGATTCCGCAAAGAGAAATAGACTTGAATCCTAAATTAGTGCAGAACCCGGGGTATAAGAAATAGGACTTTATAAAACATATATCCATTATATTTGTTTTAAACATATATTTTTAATTCTGAGAATTAAGGCTGAGAGGTACTAAGCCTCGTAGTTGCGATACGAAAACGAAAAACGAGATCAAGATGAAAAAAGGGCTGGTTTATTTCATTTGTGTGTTTGTAATGGGGTTATCCGTATTGACTGCATGCAATAAGGATGAGGAATATAATTATCCTATCACCTATCAAGCTAATAATTTCGTTGTTACAGTGAGTGGTGTACCCCTTATCGGCAATGAAGCGGTTCTTACTGAAAATACCCTGACATTGAAAAATGTGATTCCCGGAGAGCCTGAAGCAGTTGTTACCGTCTCCCGCAGCGGAGATAAATTGACCGGAACCGATGCGAATACATATCGTAAACTGACATTGGATGGAACAATATCGGGAGATAAGCTGACCTTGGATGTGGCTATGCAGATAACCGTTCCTTTGGTTGGAAAATGGGGTATAAATTCGATGCTGTTCACTTTGGATACGGATAAAGAATATGTGGTATTCGGTTATCCGGAAGCAAAACAGATACCTCCTGCCTTGTTTGCCGGATTGGTGAAGACTACAATAGGAGGGATGCTTCCGCTGATTGTGCAAAATATGACTTTGGAGGAAGACGGGAATGTGCTGGTGTCTTATAGCCCCACAATGTCCGGGGCTCCTTTTGTTACTTCTCCAAAAGGAATGGCAGTATACAATATGTCCGGGAATAAAATCTATATAGCTCCGAATGTCGAGGCTATCGGAAACCTTATCATTAATTCCCTTTTGCAAACAAAGAGTACCGGCGGTTCCGTAGATAATATATTAGCGATGCTTATGAGTGCATTTCCTTTGATTATCGACTTGCAAAGCGGACTGCCTAAAGTATATGTAAATAGGGAGATGATGCTTCCGTATACGGAACTTCTGTCGAAAGTCGTTGTGCTTTTACCTGAGAAATATGCTCAAGTAGGAACAATGATTTCCCAGTTTGCAACGATTGTGAAAGAAAGCAATGCTGTTGAATTAGGATTTGTTCTCCAACCCTGGCAAGCGGGTATGAGTGCGGATTAGTCGTCGTTTTTGTTGTTTGAGCAGTAGATTCTCCCATTTCGGTATATTTACAAATAAACGTATCGGGTATTAATCCTAATTTTACCAGAGGCAGAAGAGTATAGCATAGTAATGTGTCGATATGGAGATAAAAAATAAATTGGATAAAATAAGGTATAGGTTAATATTGCCTCCGGTAATATGTTTTATCTTGTATGTCCTGACATTCCTTACAAACAGGTCGGAACTTGATGCTTATACACCGGAATATCTGAATTCCGTATCTTTTTTGTTTGAGGTTTTATCATCGTTACTGTTTTCTTTTCTGTTTTCCGAACTCTCTCTGGGTTACAGCCGGTTTATATTCAGGAACTTTACCAATATCAATAGGCCTTATCGTAGCTTGCTGATACATAATGTTTTGTTGTTTGTCCTGAATAATATAACCGTATTTTTGTTCGCCTATTTGATAAGTATATTATTGGATGCGGAACCCAATCTTGTGTTTAAGTTTCAACGGTTATATCTGTTTGGCATCATTTCTACTTTTGTGACAAGCGTTTATGCGAGTGTCTTTTATATAGAGCATCTTGTTTATCTGGAAAAGAAGCGGGAAGAATTGGAATGGAAAGTTCTGAAAGAGAAAGAACGTGCAGCGCATGCCCAGCTTATCTCTCTGAAATTACAGATAGATCCCCATTTTATGTTTAATAACTTCAGCATTCTTTCGGAATTGATTGAAGAAGATAAAAAAATAGCGGTGTCCTTTCTGGAAAATCTGTCTAAGGTGTATCGCTATATTATCCAGAACCTGGACCGAACTTTAATAAGTGTAGTTGAGGAGTTGCATTTTTTGGATGCTTACATATATCTTTTAAAAATAAGGTATGAAAATCTGATAAGGGTGACGATAGACGATGAGTTAAGGAGTTGTAATGGAAATCTGCCTCCTGCCGTTTTACAGTTGCTGGTAGAGAATGCCATTAAACACAATGTGGCTTCTCCGGCAAATCCGCTTGTCATTTCTATCAGGAAAGAACATCATTCGGTTGTAGTGGAAAACAGGTTGAGTAAGATGAGCACGAAAATACACTCCACCCATCTCGGGCATAAGAATATTATGGAACGTTATTCCATTTTATCCGATATGGAGCCGATTATAGAGGAAACAGAAAAATATTATAGGGTGAGTTTGCCCATTTTACACTGAACTTTTAACTTGGACTAATTATGAATATACTGATTATTGAAGATGAACAACGTAATGCAAACCGCCTCATGCGGATACTTGGAGAATTGAGCCCGGAATATAAAATAGTCGGACATACGACAAGTGTCGTGGACAGTATAGAATATTTCAGGGAAAATACGGATGTCAGTTTGATATTGGCAGATGTAAGATTGTCGGACGGACTTAGCTTTGAAATATTTAAAGAGGTTAATGTTTCTGTTCCCGTTATATTTACCACAGCCTACGATGAATATGCCATTCAGGCTTTTAAATACAATAGTTTTGATTATTTGTTAAAGCCGGTAGTAAAGGAAGAATTGGAAAATGCACTTAAACGGGTAAAAGAATTTTCAGGGAATAAGACTTCTGATAATGATTTATCCCGTTTGATACAGTATATGGAACGTACGCAGTTCAAATACCGCTGCCGTTTTCTGTTGCCTTATAGGGATGGTTACAAAATTATCAAGGTGGATGAAATCTTCTATATTTATTCCGAACTGAAAATTACAAAGCTGGTATTAACAGATGGGACTACCGAGGCTGTACCTTATACCTTGGAGGAATTGGAAAAACAACTCGATCCTGAATTATTTTTCAGGGCAAACCGTCAGTTCATAGTTCATATCGACAGTGTGGATAGAGTTGGTAATTATTTTAATTCAAAGTTAAAATTGCATATAAAGCAGCATCCGGATCTTGAAGTTCTGGTGAGTCGTGAAAAGGCTCCGTTATTCAAAGCCTGGATGGATAAATGACGTATCCTTGAAATCCGGAAAAAACTTTAGAAGACACCTTATACCTTTCAGTGTCTTTTTTTTACGCTTCGGATAGAATACAACTATTAACCCGTAATATCTGTTATACTTTTACCACGATAATTGACCCGATTGAAAAGTGAAGAAATTTTAGTAATAACCCGTATCAAACGAAAACAATAAGAATATGTTGCAAAAAGTATTACCGGGCATTGCTCTATTTTGTATGATAAGTTGTAGCAGTAATAAAAATCAAACGGAAGAAGCAAGGCAAGAACTACCGGTACATGGCATTCAGGAAAGAGAAGTAGTAGTGTATAAAAATTTTCCAGTTACGATTGAGGGACAAAATGATATCGAAGTGCGTTCGATGGTAACAGGCTATCTGGATAAGATTTATGTGGATGAGGGAGAACAAGTCTCTAAAAATACGCCTCTTTTCAAGATAGACGACCGTATTTACAAACAACGTTATAATCAGGCTGAAGCCTTAAGTAAGGTTGCCGCTGCAAAATTGCAAAAAGCTGAAATCGAGTTTACGAATGCGCAGGAACTCTTTCGGAACAATGTGATTTCAGAAACGCAGAAAACAACGATTGAAGCGGATTATGCACTTTCGAAAGCGGAATATGAACAGGCGGTTTCTGCTTTGGATGAAGCAAAAACCGAATTGGAATATACCGTTATCACAGCGGCATCAGACGGTGTGGTCGGTAAAATAGAATACAGGATTGGTGGACGTATCACTCCGGAAAGCGCAGTGCCCCTCACACAGTTGTCGGATATCCGGAACATCTATACGTTCTTCTTCTTATCGGAAAGAGAATATATGGATTTTATGGAGAATGGTTTGCTGGAGATAGGAACTCCCATAACGTTGAAAACATCCAATAACCGTCCGTATCCTCATAAAGGTAAAATCAATGCCGTAAATGGCTTGTTCGAGAAAAGGCAAGGTAATCTTAGGATACGTGCCATTTTCCCTAATGAGGACCAGATACTCCGTTCCGGTACTACCGGCATGGTGGAAATTCCGATGCTTAAAGGAACGCGCCTCACTGTTCCCAAAAAAGCAATCTTCAAACGACAGAATAAGTATGTCGTTTATAAATTGGATGTTTCGGATGCTTTAAAAGCAACAGTGATAGACGTAATGGATTATAATGCGGATAATTATATTGTCACTGACGGACTGAGCATAGGTGACAGAGTTTTGGTGTCCGGTCTGGACCGGGTAACCGAGAACGAGGTGATTAAACCAATTATGGAAAAATAATAAAGGAACGGACATGTTTAAAAAATTTATTACCCGCCCGGTTCTGGCGATTGTCATAGCATTAGTATTTCTGATTTTAGGTTCCGTCAGCCTTCAACGTTTACCCATAACGTTGTATCCTGATATTGCACAACCCTGTATTTCGGTTTATACTACATATCCGGGGGCGAATGCCGAAATTGTATCCCGTTCCATTGCTCCGATTTTGGAAGAAGCAATCAACGGTGCCGAGAATATGACCTATATGACTTCGTCTGTTGGTAATGACGGGTCGCTGAATATAAATGTGTTTTTCGAAGTAGGAACGAATCCTGATATTGCCGCCGTGAATGTACAGAACAGGGTGGCTACTGTTACCTCCCGCCTTCCGGAAGCTGTGATTAGAGCGGGTATTACTACCAATAAGGAACAGAAAAGCCAGATTATGACCGCCGGCTTGGAATCGACAGATGAGAAATACGATGAAATTTACTTGCAGAATTATCTTACAATCAATGTAGTCCCTGCACTGAAACGTATCCAGGGAGTAAGTAAGGTAGAGTTGTTTGGTATTAAGGATTATTCCATGCGTGTCTGGCTGCAGCCTGAGCGGTTGACTGCTTATGGAATTACGGTAGAAGAAGTGGACAAGGCTATTAAGGAACAGAATATCGAAATTGCTCCGGGGATATTGGGAGAAAACAGTGATGAAAATTTCCAGTATAACGTTATCTACAAAGGAAAGTATACAACGCCGGAAGAATACGGAGGTATCATTATCCGTGAAGATGGTAAAGGAGGACTGGTCTATCTCAGGGATATTGCAAAAATAGAATTGGGGGCGTTACTGTATACCTCTTCTGCAAAGGTAAACAACCATAGCGGGGTTTGTTTTATGGTATATCAGACTTCGGGTTCGAATGCCAATGACATCCAGATAAAGATTCAGGAACTGTTTAAGGAAGAGCAGAGTAAATTACCGCCTTCCATGCGGTTCGTTACCCTTTTTAGTAGTAAAGCATCATTGGATGCTTCTATACACCAGGTAAAGTCTACGCTGATCGAAGCGCTTGTCCTGGTATTTTTCATTGTATTCTTTTTCTTGCAGGACTGGCGTTCTACATTGATTATCGGGGTGTCTATCCCGGTTTCTATTATCGGAGCCTTTCTCGGAATGCACTTTGCCGGCTTCTCGATAAACCTGTTGACACTGTTCGGCTTGGTGCTCTGCGTCGGGCTGGTGGTAGACGACGCGGTCGTCGTCGTCGAGGCGGTCAACCAGGCACTAACCAAAAAAGGAACGAATACTCCCTTGCTGGCTACACAGAAGGCGATGACGGAAATTACCGGGGCAGTTATTTCTACGACTTTGGTTATGGTGGCTGTATTTGCTCCGGTAGCATTCATCGAGGGCAGTGTTGGTGGTTTTTACCAACAGTTTGCATTTACCATTATCACGGCAATTGTAATTTCCGGGGTTTGTGCTTTGATTTTATGTCCGGCTCTTTCGGCTTTATTACTAAGGAGTCCGGATGATGTAGGAGGGAAATGGTATGACCGTTTGGAACATCGGTTCCGGATAGCTTTTGATATTCATTTCGGATATTTGACGAATAAGTATCTGAAGGTGGTTGTGTATATCTTGAGGAATTTCAAGAAATCGTTGCTTGTCTTTTTTGCAATGATACTCGGGATAGTATTGGTTTTTTCAAAAACCTCAACCGGATTTATACCTGATGAAGATGATAGTTTCCTGATGGTTAATATCGTAATGCCTTCAGCTACTTCTCTGACAAAAACGGAGGAAGTGGTGGCGAAGGCGGACAGCATTGTAAGAACCTACGATTTTATCAGAGAAAGTGCTACGGTCTGCGGGTATGATTTGCTGAATGCAAGTACAAGTTCCTCTACCGGAGTCGTGGTTGTGTCTTTGAAACCTTATAAAGAAAGGAATGGGGCAGGCTCGATATGGGAAATCGGATATATGATAAACGAGCGGTTGACAGAGGAGATAACGGATGCAACTTTCATTACGGTAAAAAAACCGGCTCTTCCGGGTTTTGGGGAAAAAGGCGGAGTGGAATTGGTTTTGCAGGACCGTACGGCGGAAGGGGATTTGCAGAAATTCAGTGAGGTAGCGGATGATTTTATTAAGAAACTGGCAGAACGTCCGGAGGTGGATGAGATTTATCATACTTTCCATGTGGATTATCCTCAGTATGAACTTTTGATTGATTTTGAGAAGGCGAAATTAGCCGGTGTCAGTATCGATGCTATTTCTTCTGCTTTGCAAGTATATTGGGGTAGTTTACAGACTTCGGACTTTTCTTTGTTCGGAAAGAATCTGAAAGTGGTATTACAAGGAGATATCGAAAGCCGCCGGAATCTTGAAGCGTTGAATTTTATCCATGTAATCAGTAATAAGGGAGAGTCCATTCCGATTTCCAATTTTGTGCATCTTGACGAACGCCAGGGAGCGGTTAGTATCACCCGCTTTAATATGTTCAATAGTATAAATATCAATATCATTCCTAAAACCGGAGTCAGCACGGGAGATATGATTCCGATTGTGGAAGAAGTATATGATCAGGAGATACCCAACAATTATTCTTTTGAATGGCAGGGTATGGTTCGCGAACAGATTAAAACAGGAGGCAGTACCGCATTGGTATTTATATTAAGTATAGTCCTTATTTATTTGATTTTGTCCGGATTGTATGAAAGTTTCATTATGCCTTTGCCAGTATTATTGTCCGTACCTACAACATTAGTGGGGGTATTGGCCGGAATACACATAACCGGAATAGATAATAATATATTTGTACAGGTCGCCATGTTGATTCTTATCGGTCTGATAGCAAAGAACTCTATTTTGATTGTAGAGTTTGGTATGCAGCTGAGGGAAGAAGGGCATTCTATTGCCCAGGCTGCTGTGCTGGCTGCAAAATCCAGGTTGCGTCCTATTTTGATGACTTCGCTTACGGCCTTTTTAGGGGCGCTCCCTATGATGTTTGTGACAGGAATGTCGGCAGTCGGAAACTTTGTGATTGGTTTGACAATGGTTGCCGGCCTTTTCTCCGGAATTGTATTGGGGGTATTGCTCGCTCCGCTCTTGTTTGTCGTATTCATGAATATAAATGAACGTCTCAAAGGGCGTAAAAAGGGGCAAAATATAAAGGAAGAGCTTCGCGATGTAGATATGACAGAGAGTGTGTAAATGTTTAACCTGCATAATTATATGAAATTATATATTCCGATATTCATAATGATTGCAACTTTAAGCAGTTGTAATATTTATAAAACCTACAAACGTCCGGATGTAAAAACGGATGATTTGTATGGAAAAGAATTGCAAGTAACCGATACCCTTTCTATCGGCAGAATGGATTGGAGGGAAGTGTTTACAGACCCAAAGCTGCAGGCTCTGATCGATAGCGGGCTTGTCAATAATACAGACTTGCGGATTGCTCGGCTGAAAATAGATGAGTCGAAAGCTTTGCTGACATCGGCACGTCTGGCTTATCTGCCTTCGGTGAATCTGGCACCGGAAGGAGGATTATATAGCTATAAAGGGGAACCGTTGCAGAAGAGTTATCAGCTTGCAGCTACGGCAAGTTGGGAAATCGATATTTTCGGTAAACTGACAAATGCCAAGCGAAAAGCAAGTGCAAACCTGGAGCAGAGTGAGGCCTATAGACAGGCTGTACGGTGTGGTCTGATAGCGAATATAGCTGACAGTTACTATTTGTTGCTGACTCTTGATAAACAGCTTGATGTGGCTCGCGAAACCGAAACGAACTGGAAAGATTATATTCATGTTCTGGAAGTCCTGAAAAAGACAGGAAGGGCGGATGAGACTGCTATCCGGCAATCGGAAGCGAATTATTTATCGGTACAGTCGGAGGTAGCAAGACTCGGACAACAAGTGAAAGAAGTGGAGAATAATCTTTCTGCTCTATTAGGACATGCCCCTTCAATGATAGAGCGGGGCAACTTGGATACACAGTCCTTTCCAGATACATTGTTGGTAGGGATTCCGCTGGATTTATTGAAATACCGTCCGGATGTCCGGATGGCTGAGGCTTTGTTGAAAGGGGCCCTTTATACAACAAATCAGGCTTATTCCGCTTTTTATCCGACGATTACGCTTGGAGGCACTGCCGGATGGACCAATACGAATGGCGGCGTGATTTCAAATCCGGGAGCCTGGCTTTTTCAGGCTGTGGGAGGGATTGTACAGCCTTTGTTTAATAGAGGAGCCAATATTGCAAATCTGAAAATAGCCAAAGCACAGCAGGAAGAGGCATTGCTGACATTCCAGCAGACCTTATATGATGCTGGTGCGGAAGTGAATAATGCGGTTACGCAATGGCAAAGTTCCCGTATTCAGATAGATTTGAGCGGTAAGCAGGTCGAAGCTCTGGATATTGCATTGGAAAATATCCGTTTGCGGATGAAATACGGGAATTTAAATTACCTGGAGGTCTTGTCTGCGCGGCAAATGTTATTGAGTGCCCAAATGAATTATTACTCGTCTTGTTTTGAGGAGATACAAAGTGTCATAACTCTTTTCCGTGCTCTGGGAGGAGGTTCGGAATATAGGTGAGAACAATATTTTTAGATAAAACAATAAATTTTTTATTCCGGGAAATAATATAATTTTCATATATTTTCAGCTTATATCTATTTGATATACAGTTAATAAAAGGTCCTGCGCTTGTCAAATAATACAATAATTATGTTATATTTGTCAGCACGGGACTTTGAAATACCGGTCCTTTACAAAATTTGATAGTTGGAATAAAATGTAGGGGAGATGGAAAAAGGGGTAATTTACTTATATGAATTTGTTTTTTCTATTTTATTATTGAAGGCTTGTAACTTATATATTGATATATGGACGAGCTGACTTTATCTATTTTGTTGTTATCAGCAGGGATTGTTTTCCTTGTTTTGGTGTGGAAATTGGTCGGTTGTTACCGTTCGAAGCCATCTGATGCAGGAAAAACATCTTTTTCTGTTCCTGAATCCGTTCCTGTTGCATTTGTCCAGCCTTTTTTACATGTGCCCGAAAGCCATATACGGACTGATTGTATGGCTAAAGAGCGGTCTATACAGGTACATTGCTCTTCTTCATCTTGGGAAATACTTAATGTATCCGATTCTTCCTGGCTGAATGTTGAAAAAGTAAATTCAGGAGAGTTATTAGTCCGTATGTCTACGAATTTTACTGATGCAGTACGAAGAACAGAAATCCATATCCGTCTTTTAAGTAGTGAAAATATATTGGAATCAACACTTGTAATTGTTCAAAGTGAATTGGGGTATTATCCGGAATTGAATTTGTCTAAGGATTTGTATATACAATCCGGGGAAAATAGTGCTACTGCTTATCCGCATGTTACGCCGGACAATAAATGCGATGAATGGAAAATAAAAACGCTGTGTACAAGTGATGAAGGAACCTGGTGTGAGGTTGTTCCCGCTGCAGGAGTACGTATGCGCGGATCTTATGATTTATGTATCAGAACCTTGCCAAAGCCAGCCAATGTATCAGTAAGAACGGCTGTTGTAACACTTGAATGCGGAACTTATCCTTTTAATACAGAACGTTCTATCGTTATAAATCAGGGAATCGTCTTTACTTATTATATAGAATATCCGGCATTTGATCCGTGTAGCCGTGGCAGGGAAGCTATAGAAACTCCCCTTTCCTATACCCGGGAAGACCCGGTGAAAACATATACGATTCATGTTCGTTGTAATATTAACTGGAAAATCATGTATACCCCGGCTGATTGGGTTGAGATAGGAAAAACCGAACCGGAAGGAGAGCCTTATAATGCTTGGTTTACAGTAATCGTTCATCCGAATGACCAGGGGACACTGTGGAATGGTCTTTATGCAGCCAGGCATATGATTATTAGTCTGGTTACAGAAATGGGGCAGGTGCATGATATTTTTGTTTATCAGGGGGGGTATGTGGTAATAAACGGACGTCGATGGTTAGACCGTAATTTGAAAAGGAAAAATGTGCTTACTTGTAATGCCATTCCTTTGGGATTGTCCGCAAAAGAGCAAGGAATAGACGGGGGACTTTTTCGTTTTGGGCATACGGATACCAATTGGGAAGATGTGCCGGCTCTTCCGGCTTCGGAATGGAACAGGAATACCAATGAGCACCCTGTACGCAATGATGATTCCGATCCCTGTCCAAAAGGATGGCGTGTTCCTTTTGCTTTGGAATTATCCGGTTTGTTTTGCTACCAGAATTACGCTTTTCGTTATGCCTCCGACCGTTGGCATACTTTGTTTTCGGATGATGGAGTTCCGGTATTTTTCCCTCTTGCCGGTTATTGTTCCCATATCAATGGCTGTTTGATGGAGAGGAAATTCGAAGGGCGTTATTGGAGTTGTACGGAATATTCTCCTATTTATGCTGATGCATTGATTTTGCGTCCTGCAAAATTTCCACAACAACGGCAGGAATTGAAAAAACAAAGTTTTTCTGTCCGTCCGGTTGAAATCTGAACATTAGATTGAAGCGACTAATTCTTCAAAGTTATCTTTATCGATTGCTTTACTTTTTACTTTACTGCGATAGGAATATACAGTAGCCAGTGAGCACCCCAAAAAATGTGCAATGCTGGCTGCATTATTAATACCCAGACGGATTAGGGCGAATATACGCAGTTCGGTTGTTAGTATCTCTCCGGATTTGGGCAATATTTGTCCTTCCGGGGTCATCAGCTTATTAAAAGATTCGATGAAATGGGGAAAAAGGCGTATGAATGATTTATCAAATTCATTATAGAAGTTTTTCCGTTCTTCGCTTATAAACTGACCGGACTTGATTGTTTTAAACAATTCTTCTGTTTTGGAAGCCATTGCTAATCTGGCAAGCGAACGTCTGTAGGCTTCCAGCTTATCAAGATAAACAATACATTGGCTGAGATAGAGAGCAATATATTCTTCTTTTATCTTACTTGTTTGGTTTAGTTCCTGATTGGTGTATTGTAATTGGGAGTTTGTTAAACTTAACTTTTTCCGTACGGCAGAAAGCTTTTTCATTTGCCGTTGCAGATAAAATATTGAAATGAGTAAAAGCAAAGTAAGTATGCTGACTATTAGCAGGGAAATACGAATTATATTGCGTTCTTTCTGTTGTTTTAATTTGTATGCCTTGTCAATAATAGGGAAAAATTCGGTTACTTCAATAGAACGGAGGCGTGCATTGCAGGCTACCGCATCCTCCAGGGCACAACTTAAATATTTGTAAGCACGGTCTATATCCCCTAATTTATACATCAGAAGTGCCAGTTTTTGTAGGGAGATATATTCGCGAACCGGCATTTTTAAATCATTTGTGGCTGTTAGCGCCAAATATTTGATTTCATTGTCGGTATCTCCTTTCTGTTCATAGGCAAGCGACATATTATAATACAGGTAAGAACGGTTGACACAGCTTGTAGGGTTTTTGAGTTCCTTTTCTGAAATAACGATGGCGCTGTCCGGTTGTCCGTTCACTATTAATTTATCGGCCAGAACAATGTTATAGTCGGGACCTTTTGCCAATCCTAAAATGGAATCCCGATACGTATTGGTGATGGCTTCGTATTGTTTTTTCTCTTTTGTGTTTGTGTAGTCAGCCAGCCAGCCGTAATATGTACGTCCTGTATAATAATAGTACAGTAAAGAGGCGGAATCGAGTTCGTGGGGATTTATATTTTCCAGTTGTTTGAATGCTTCAATATAAAGCCCCATAATTCCGAATACTTCAGCTTTGGAAATTTGTAAGTCATTTGCAGATTCGGTGGAGGGATATCTTTCAAGTAATCTTTCTCTTTGGAAAAGATACTGTAAGGCAGAATCAGCCTGGAAATGCAGATAGGTTTTATAGAGTGATTTATATAGTTCATCCCGTTGTTCAAAAGAAAGTGAAGTGACGAACCGTTTTTCCAGGCTGTCGATTTCTTTTTGTTTCCGGGCATGATAAACAGGTTTCTGGCTGATAACCTTGTCCAATTCGCGTAGTAAAGCCGCATTTTCCGGATTGAGAGATGGCATAGCAAAAAGAATGTTTACCGGGAAAAGCAGGGATAGTAAAATATAGCATAGCGTTTTCATCGTACTTTTTCTTAATTGATATTTTGACAAATATAATAATATTATTTTACGCTTACAGAGTTTTTATTATAAACATATAAACTAAAATTACTTTGTAACAGACTTTGATTTTTTCTCTTTATATAGACAGGTAAAGTATTGTATATTAGATTGAATGCGCTTTAATATATTTTGATTTTTATTCTTATCCAAATTTGGGGTATCCCGGTTCTTTATTTTTGCGATGTTAAGAATTTTAAAATCTGAATTTACCATGAAATGTCTTTTTAGAGTAGTTTTAATGTGCCTTGTTCTTTGTCTTCCATTTATTGTTGAGGCGAAAATAAAGAAAGTAGAACCCGCTTTTTGGTGGGCTGGCATGAAGAATCCGGAATTGCAAATATTATTATATGGTGATGATATTGCAACCGAAGATGTGCAATTGTCTTCTCCCGATATCCGCATTAAACAAATAGTCCGGTTGGATAATCCGAATTACCTCTTATTATATTTGGATCTGGCAGGGGTGAAGTCTCAACAGTTTGATATCCTCCTGACAAAAGCAGGCAAACAAACAAAAATTCCCTATGAAATAAAACAACGTAAGGAACAGGCCTCCCTGGTAAAAGGTTTTGGACCGGAGGATGTGCTGTACCTGATTATGCCGGATCGTTTTTCAAATGGTAATCCGGCCAATGATATCGTATCCGGTATGCTTGAAAATCGTGTGGACCGGAACAATCCGTCGGCTCGCCATGGAGGAGACTTGGCAGGAATAGAGAACCATCTTGATTATTTCTGTGATTTGGGAGTAACGGCAATCTGGTTGAATCCTATCCAGAAAAATGATATGGCTCACGGCTCTTATCATGGATATGCTATTACTGATTATTATCAGATGGATGCCCGTCTGGGAGAAAATGAAGATTTTCGCCGGTTGGTAGATAAAGCTCATCAGAAAGGGTTGAAAATAGTAATGGATATGATTTTCAATCACTGTGGAAGCGAGCATTTCTTTTTCAAGGATAAGCCTTCTCATGACTGGTTTAATTATCAGGAACATTTTGTACAGACCTCTTACCAGACAATGCCTCAGGTCGATATTCATCATTCGGACTATGATCAGAAAAAAAATATAGATGGTTGGTTTACCGAGTCTATGCCCGATTTAAACCAACGGAATCCGCATTTGGCTACTTATTTGATTCAAAATAGTATTTGGTGGATTGAATATGCCGGAATTAACGGAATCCGTCAGGATACGCATCCTTATGCTGACTTTGATATGATGGCTCGCTGGTGTAAAGCGATAGCTGCCGAGTATCCGGATTTCAATATTGTGGGTGAAACTTGGCTTGGCAATAATGTAGGAGTCTCTTTCTGGCAGAAATACAGTAAGATTGCTGCTCCCCGTAATTCTTATTTGCCTACGGTTATGGACTTCCCGCTTTGGGATGCCATGTCATGGGCGTTTGACGAGGAAACAAATCAATGGGATAAAGGGCTGGCTCGCTTATATGGTTATTTATCACAGGATATTGTGTATACCAATCCGATGAATTTGCTGGTATTTCTAGATAATCATGACACTTCCAGATTTTATAAAGTACCTCCTAAAAATAACTTGGACCGTTATAAGCAAGCCATTGCATTTTTACTGACAGTTCGTGGTATTCCTCAGATATATACGGGAACCGAAGTCTTAATGGCAGGTGATAAGGCAAACGGGGATGGTGCATTGCGTGAGGATTTCCCGGGTGGATGGGCAGGAGACAAACGGAATGTTTTTACTGTAACCGGTCGTAATACCTTGGAAAACGAAGCATATGACTATATGAAGAAATTACTTCATTGGCGTGCCGGCAACGAGGTGATTAGTAAAGGTTCTTTTAAACATTTCATACCGCAGGATGGCATTTATGTTTACGAAAGACATTATGGAGGTAAATCCGTAACTGTAATTATGAATGGAACCGGTCAGGCAAAAGAAATGAATCTGGTTTCTTATAAGGAAGTTCTCCCTAAAGAACAATCGACAGATGTATTGAGTGGAAAAGTTATTCCATTGAAAAATACACTGTCCTTGCAACCACGTCAAGTATTGATTTTGGAATTTTAATCACAAATAACAATCGATAAATCACCATGAAAAGAAAATTAGTCCTGTTAATGGCCGTATTAGGCAGTTGTGCTTTCAGTTATGCACAGCAGTTGTTATCACCGGATGGAAATCTGGAAATGAACTTTCATTTGAATGAACAAGGAGCACCGGTTTATGAATTGACCTATAAAGGAAAAGCGATTATCAAACCCAGCCGGTTGGGACTTGAATTGAAAAAAGAAGATGCGAATGCCGCAGTTGATTTTGAATTTAAACAACGGAAAGATGTGGCATCACTGGATAAAAAAACAAATTTGTATAATGGCTTCCGGATAAAGGATACGAAAACATCGACCTTTGATGAAACCTGGAAACCGGTTTGGGGAGAAGAAAAAGAGATACGCAATCATTATAATGAATTGGCCGTTACATTGGATCAGCCATTGAATGACCGTACGATCCGGGTCCGTTTCCGTTTATTTAACGATGGATTGGGTTTCCGGTATGAGTTTCCCCTGCAATCCAATCTGAATTACTTCGTAGTAAAAGAAGAAAAGACACAGTTTGCAATGGCGGGCGACCATAAAGCGTTTTGGCTTCCCGGAGACTATGATACACAGGAGTATAGTACTACAACATCCCGGCTGAGCGAAATCCGGGGATTGATGAAAGAAGCGGTTACCCCCAACTCTTCGCAAACGCCATTTTCCATGACAGGCGTACAGACTCCTTTAATGATGAAATCGGAAGATGGGCTTTATATCCATTTGCATGAGGCAGCTCTGGTCGATTATTCCTGTATGCATTTGAATCTGGATGATAAAAACATGGTTTTTGAATCTTGGTTGACCCCTGATGCCAAAGGCGATAAGGGGTATTTACAAACCCCTTGCCAGTCTCCATGGAGAACGGTTATAGTAAGCGACGATGCGCGTGATATTCTGGCGTCCCGTATTACCCTGAACCTGAATGAGCCTTGTAAACTGGAAGATGTTTCCTGGATTAAACCTGTTAAGTATATCGGTATTTGGTGGGATATGATTACCAATAAAGGAAGTTGGGCATATACTGACGATTTAAACAGTGTAAAACTGGGTGAAACCGACTATTCTAAAACCAAACCGAACGGACGTCATTCTGCTAATACAGCCAACGTAAAACGCTATATTGATTTTGCAGCGCGACATGGATTTGATGCCGTACTGGTGGAAGGCTGGAATGAAGGTTGGGAAGATTGGTTCGGCAAAAGTAAGGATTATGTGTTCGATTTCGTTACTCCTTATCCTGATTTTAATGTGGAAGAAATACACCGTTATGCTGCCAGCAAAGGAATTAAGATGATGATGCATCATGAAACTTCAGCTTCTGTCCGTAATTATGAACGCCATATGGATAAAGCATACCAGTTTATGGTAGATAATGGATACAATTCTGTAAAAAGCGGATATGTAGGAAACATAATTCCCCGCGGAGAATATCATTATAGCCAGTGGCTGGTAAATCATTACTTGTTTGCCGTAAAGAAAGCTGCCGAATATAAAATTATGGTGAATGCCCACGAAGCTGTTCGCCCTACCGGTTTATGCCGCACATATCCGAATCTGATTGGTAATGAATCGGCTCGCGGAACCGAATATGAATCTTTTGGCGGTAATAATGTGGATCATACTACGATTTTGCCGTTTACCCGCCTGGTTGGTGGTCCGATGGATTATACTCCTGGGATTTTTGAAACACATTGCAGTAAAATGAACCCGGAAAATACTTCGCAGGTACGCTCCACTCTGGCACGTCAGTTGGCTTTATATGTAACGATGTATAGCCCGCTTCAGATGGCCGCCGATGTCCCGGAACATTATGAAGAGCATATGGATGCCTTCCAGTTCATCAAAGATGTGGCTATTGATTGGGATGAAACCCGTTATCTTGAAGCAGAGCCGGGTGATTATATCACAATCGCCCGTAAGGCAAAAGGAAGTAATGATTGGTTTGTCGGTTGTACTGCCGATGAAAACGGGCATACGGCACGATTAGTTTTTGATTTCCTTGACCCGGGAAAACAATATATAGCCACAGTATACGCCGATGCCAAGGACGCCGACTGGAAAGATAATCCGCAAGCCTATACGATCCGTAAAGGTCTCCTGACAAATAAAAGTAAACTAAACGTCAAAGCTGCCAGCGGGGGCGGTTTTGCAATCAGCATCAAAGAAGTAAAAAGTAAAGCCGAAACGAAAGGATTGTCTCGCTTGTAGATTAAACCCTTATTATATATATACTTAAATTTAAACACATGAAAAGTAGATTGCTGCTATTGTTAGCTGTTTTATGTATGCCACTTCTCGTGTTTGCCCAAAAAAGCATCACGGTGAATGGTATTGTGAAAGATGCGACAGGAGAGCCGGTTACCGGCGCGAATGTCATAGTGAAAGGAACCACGAATGGTACGGTCACTGACCTGGATGGCAAGTTTGTGTTGACAGCCTCTAAAGGTGAAATACTGACTATTTCGTTTATCGGATATAAAGTGGAGGAAGTGCCTGCAGCAGCTTCCATGAATATCACATTAAAAGATGATTACCAAGTGTTGGACAACGTGGTTGTTATTGGTTATGGTACAGTGAAAAAAAATGATGCGACAGGTTCTGTAGCAGCCATTAAACCGGATGAAAAAAACCGGGGTATACAAGTGAGTCCTCAGGACATGTTGATGGGTAAGGTTGCAGGTGTATCGGTTGCTTCTTCAACCGGCCAACCGGGCGCAAGCTCTTCCATACGTATCCGTGGTGGCTCGTCATTGTCGGCAAGTAATGACCCGCTGGTTGTTATCGATGGAGTGGCTATGAGCAATCAGGCTGTCGATGGGTTAAGTAATCCGTTGAGTACGATAAATCCGGCCGATATCGAATCGTTTACCGTATTGAAAGATGCTTCGGCTACAGCTATTTACGGTTCACGTGCTTCTAATGGTGTAATCCTTGTTACTACCAAAAAGGGGAAATCCGGGAAGGTAAAGATTAGTTATTCCGGGAATGTCTCGGTAAGTACGAAGCGTAATAAACTGGACGTGATGAGTGGAGACGAGTATCGCGATTATATCAATAATGCATCGACCACAACAGATGCGATGCGGAAAGCATTGAATTTGTATCCGGGTGTAAGCACAGACTGGCAGGATGAGATATTCCGTACGGCTGTTTCTACAGACCATGCCCTCAGTGCATTCGGTTCTGTGAAGGATTTTATGCCTTATCGTGTTTCAGTTGGCTATACCAGCCAGAACGGTATCTTGAAGACATCTAATTTCCAGCGTTATACTGGAAGCCTTTCATTGACTCCAACCTTTTTTGAAGACCATCTGAAAGTAAACCTGAATGCAAAAGGTGTATATATTAAAAACCGTTTTGCAGATACAGGCGCTATCGGCAGTGCTGTCTCTTTCGATCCGACAAAACCGGTAATGAACGACAGCAAATTCGGAGGTTATTATACCTGGACCAACGATTATACTCCTGACGGGACAAAGGCTTCTTCTGCCGGAATCAATCCCGTTTCCATGCTGCAAATGAAGGATGACCGCTCAACCGTGAAATCGTTTATAGGAAATGCCCAGTTCGACTATCAGGTACATGGCTTGCCGGATCTTCGTCTGCATTTGAATTTAGGAATGGACTATTCTTCCAGTTCGGGAACTGCTTATATCGACCCGAATGCTCCTTCCAATTATTTGCCGGATGATGATGCTACAGGTAGTAACCGTATCTATAACAGCACACGCAACAATAAGTTATTGGAGTTCTATGGGCAGTATGCGAAGGATTTTGAATCTATCGCCAGCCATTTTGATATTATGGCAGGTTATTCATATCAAAGTTACCGTTCCAAATCAGATAATGTGACTTATTATTTGTCACGTCGTCCGGAAACTTACGGGCAGAATACAAAAGAAATGAATGAGTTTAAACAGACCGATACCCAGTATTTGCTGATTTCCTTCTATGGTCGTTTGAATTATTCGTTGATGAATAAATATCTGCTTACATTTACTTTGCGTGATGATGCGTCTTCACGTTTTGCCAAAGATAAACGTTGGGGACTTTTCCCTTCGGTAGCTCTTGCATGGAAAATGAATGAAGAATCTTTCCTGAAAGATTTTAAGAGTTTGGATGAACTGAAACTCCGTTTAGGTTGGGGACAGACCGGTCAGCAGGATATTAACCAAGGGGATTATCCGTATTTATCATTCTACCGTAATGGCAAAGGAGGAGCGATGTACCCGATATATGATGCTTCCGGAAATGTAAGATGGGTGAATGTACTGGCACCGACAGCATCCAATCCGAATCTGAAATGGGAAACTACCACAACCTATAATGCCGGTGTGGATTACAGCTTTTTCAACAACCGTATCAGTGGTGCTGTGGATGTATATTACCGCAAGACCAATGATTTGATTAATGCGGAAGTGAATGTGCCCGCCGGAACGGACTTTGCTGAATATGTAGTATCCAATATAGGTTCTTTGGAAAATAAAGGTTTTGAAGTTTCCATTAATACCCGTCCGGTAGTTACCCGGGATTTTAGATGGGATTTAGGTTTTAACCTTGCCTATAATAATACGAAGATTAAAGAGCTTACCTATAATGATAATTCGGACTCTCCGGGTAAACGTTTCGATTCCACTGGTGGGGATGGAGGTTTACGACTGAAAATTCATAGTGTAGGTTATGCTCCGGGTACTTTCTATGTATACAAACAGGTATATGATGAAAACGGGGCTCCGATTGAAGGAAAATACGAAAGCAATAGCGGAAGTGATGTAGTTACGGATAAAGATTTATATCATTATAAAAAACCGACAGCCGATGTCTTGATGGGCTTTAATTCCAAATTTACTTATAAACAGTGGGATTTAGGTTTTAATGGACGTGTCAGCTTAGGTAATTATAATTATAATGCAATTGCAGCCAATGCGGCATTAGGGGTGAATGAGGTATTTGGAAACTCTGCATTGAGCAATAAGCCTGTTTCCGCACTGCAGACCGGTTTCCAATCCCGCCAACGCTTATCTGATTATTTTATACAAAATGCTTCTTTCCTGAAGATAGATAATATCACATTGGGCTATCAGCTCGATAAATTCTTCGGAATGAAATGGAATGCACGTTTTTATGCTACCGTGCAAAATCCGATTGTGATAACGAAATATAAAGGGCTGGACCCTGAAGTAGACGGTGGTGTGGATAATAATGTATATCCTCGTCCTATCTCCGTATTGTTCGGTGTTAATATCAACTTTTAATTAGTAAGACCATGAATTTTAAAAAATACATAGTATCGGGGACCGTTTTGTTGTGTGGTTTGGGAATGACCTCCTGCCTGGGTGATTTAGACCAGGAACCAAAACTGGATAAATCCAGTAATTCTATTCACAATGAAGCCGATTGTCAGTCTTTTCTGGCGAAAATTTATTCAGGTTTCGGTTTATCAGGAAATTCTTCCGATGCAAGTGTGGAACCTGACTTACAAGGATCGGACCAGGGAGCACTTGTTTTCCTCCGAGGTTTGATTTCCTTACAGGTACTTCCTACAGATGAAGCTATCTGGAACTGGACGGATGAGGGAATTGTAGAATTATGTACAGTTGGGTGGAATTATACATTGCCCTATTCCTACACCTTTTATCAGCGTGCCATGTTGAATATTCGCTATTGTAAGGAGTTTCTGAGTGTGTATGCCAAGGATGACGAAATCATTCCGAACCTGAAACAATTCAGGGATGAAGTGCGTGGTATACGTGCCATGAACTATTACTATCTGATAGACTTATACCGTAACCCGGGGGTCGTTTGGGATGATAGTCCTACGGATGATAAATCATGGAAGCCTTCACAAATAGGAACTGAAGCGCTATTTGATAAGATAGTAAAAGAGCTGGTGGACTTGTCTGAAAACGGAAATTTGCCGGAAACTCCAACAATGGCGACCTATGGACGTATGACCAAGCCGGTTATTAATACATTACTTGCCAAAATGTATCTGAATGCCGAAACTTATATCGGCCGTGCCATGTATGATGAGGCAGCCAAATATGCCAAGAAGGTAATTGATGCCGGATTTGGACTGGAAAGCCACTATGCCGATTTGTTCTGTGGTGAGAACCATTTAACCGGTATTCATAAAAACGAAATTATTTATGCAATACCTTTCGACCATGTCAATGCAAAAAGTTTTGGTAGTTCAATTATGGTAACTGCTGCTGCTTTTGGTGGTGACTTAAATCCTACCTGGTTCGGACTGACATCATCCTGGACTTGTTTGAAGCCTACTCAGCAGATGATTGACTTATTTAAAGATAGCCCGGATGATGGTACGGATGAACATGGCAGTAAGCGTAAAAAAGACAAACGTTATATCTTTTTTGATAATAACGGAAAACGTTCTCCTGTTTCTAAAATGCAAGATTGGGACAGTGGTTACCTCTGCCATAAATTTACCAACCTCGGTTGGGGTGGAGCAGGCGTTACGCCTACTCCGGACCCTGATACTGATTTCCCATTGTTCCGTTTACCGGATTTATATCTGATATATGCAGAATGTGCCGTACGTGGTGCTTCCGGAGCTGATATAAATACAGCAGTCGGTTATGTAAACCAGTTGCGTGAACGTGCCTATGGCGATCAAAGTGGAAATATATCAGCCGCAAACTTGACACTTGATTTTATTCTTGCAGAACGCGGGCGTGAATTATATTGGGAAGGACAACGTCGCTCTGACCTGGTTCGTTTTGGCAAATTCACGGAAGATTATGCTTGGGCATATAAAGGTGGTACATTGGAAGGGAAATCTCATCTGGACAAACGTTTCAATATTTATCCGTTTAGTGACCGTGATTTAACCGCAAACCCGAACTTGAAGCAAAATCCGGGTTATGAAACGCTTAACAAGTAAATGATACATAGATTTTCTGTGTGTTTTTGATTTTCCAGAGGGAATTGTTTCAATAGTGAGGCAGTTCCCTTTTTCTTTGCTTTTGTTTGAAAAAACAATCGAATAAATACGGGAAATATTGACTTAGTTCACCTAAAACTATGGTATAAAACGTGACAAATATATAAATAAAATGCAATAACAATGCAAATATAAAATATTGATTTTCAATAAGTATGATACGGTTTGATGTTGTTTTTCCGTCAATTATTATGATAATCATAAAGTTTCAAGCCATCGTTTTTTTTATTAAAGATGGTGTTTTTAATCATAGTCTTAGGTGAACTAAGCACATTTTGATAAAGATTTTCAAGGAGCAAATATAGGGAAAATCAGAACAGACAAATGTATAATTAAAATAAGCGGATATGAAAACAAAGCTACGGACAGAGCCAACTAAAGTATTAATGGTAGGTATTATATATTGGCTTACCATATTATTTACTTCTTGTACAACAGAGGGAGATAAAATAGATCGTTCCTCAGAAAAAGAGATGGAAGGAAACAACCGTCGTGAAGTGTTGCTCTCTTTTAAGAATAAGCTTTCGATGAAAATGTCGGCGACTGCAACAAAGGCAGAGACAAAAGCCATTGCGACTGAGTTGGAAAATGAAATCTCCACATTAGATATTTATGTTTTTGGTTCAAAAGAAGAAAGCGGGACTTACACTTTCCGTGAGCGTTTTGCTTACAGGCAGGATGGTTCTGTTTTACCTGCCGGAGCCAAAGAACTGAACCTGACATCCGGTACGGATAATGCTGTGACTACAGCCTTACTCGAATTGCAAAAAGGATTGTTTGTCCGTCTTTATTGTATAGTCAATCAAACTATGCTATTGAATCCTATTGGTGCAAATGTAGTGGAAGATGCTTATTACCAGCCTCTTGAATTTGACTTTGTAACAGGAAACCTTTCAGAGGGAATACCTTCTGAAGCGGAATTCCAGAAATATCATTCGCCTCTATTGACATCGTCATCTCCTGCTTTGAATTTACCTTTATCGATGGTGGGGGCACAGACTGTCCCAATTGATCTTACAGACTTAAATACTTCGTCCCGTATACAAGCGGGTCTTAAGCTAACCCGTACAATGGCTCGTTTTGATGTGTCCAATAAAGAAGAAGATTCCCGCTTTCACATTGAATCTGTTTCGATGGCTAACGGACGGAGAGGTGTTTCGTTTTTCCCTATTCATGTTTGCGGTGATGCAGAGGCAAAAGAGGGGGAGCTGATTACCTACTCGGCTCGTGCTTTTAATGGCGATAATGCAAATATGGGTACACAGGTTTCTGCTTTTTATAGCTACCCAAGCCCTGTGGAAGATGGCGGTTATCTGATATTGACGGGGACTTATCTGGTAAACGAAACTGAGAAAAAAGAGGTCTCCTATAAAATCCCATTCAAGCAAGAGGCAGCGCAAGGGAACTCCTCTTTCCTTGAAATAAACCCGAATCATCGTTATACGATAAGTATTACTAAAGCGGATGAATATCATTTAGACTTTACATTAGATGTGGCTGAATGGGATGATGGTGGCAGTATTGACGAATATCAACCGGGTGGCGAGATTTCTGCAATAAAAGTGGAAATACCGGAAGCGTTTAAAAAAGAAGTGGAATATGTGAAGGAAGCACGGACAGTAAGTCTTTCGCTAAAACCGGGAAACTATTTTAATCTTATTATAGAGTCCGGTTCTGATTTGGATTTGTCGCGTTCATATGCAGGAGGACCGGACGTACAGCAATATGATTGGCTCGAAGTTACTAAGATGCCAACGACTAAGGCTTCCGCTGTTCATACATATAAAGTAGCACCGAAAGAAGGCTATGACAAAGATAGTTGTCCCCGTGCTGTCCTTTATTTTACGAGAGTTGTGGATGGTACTACTGAGACATTAATCGTAACGCCTAAATATACAGCGCCAATTGTAACATCTTCGTTAACGCCGGTTCTACATGCTGAAGCTAATGATGAAATACCTTCTGTCACTGTCACCGGACGTTGTCTTGGCGGTAGTACTCTTACCTGTCCAGATTGGTTGACTTTTGAGGAAACAGGAACCCATACGGCAACAACAGAAGCTACAGTTTTTAATTACCAGTTGAAACTGGTGCCCGGTAAAGCTAATTTTCCGACAGACCTTCCTGGTGATGAAATTATAACAATCAGTAACAACCAGGATAAGGAGAACTTGAAAACCGAAATAACAGTAAGTTTCAGTGAAGACATTAGGACAGAAGAGATAACGAATTTTGATGAAAGTACATCGGATGGTATTCGTGTGGGTACGAATGGTAAGACGTTGACGCTTGTTGCTTATTCAATATTTAAGGCTCCGACGCTTACATCTACTTATAATAGCAAATACTGTAACAGTACAAATGGAGGCAATAGCTGGCTTAGCTCTTTAAATCTGATAAAAACCGAACTGGTAGGTAATCGCAGGAAGCATACCTTCAACATAGTGGTATCTCCTGCTAGCGGAACCGATAAGGATTATCAACTCCATGTGGCTGATGTTCATTTGAATTATGGTACGACATTGGTCCGGGCATATACAATTTGGCGTGGTGCTTCGTATTTTTCTTATCCGGCAGGGGATGGCAGTCCTTATTATTCTGCGCTGAAAATTGGAGATTATTGGTGGGCTCCGGTTAATGTGGGTGCCAAACATGTGGCATTGAATGGAGAAGCAGATACAAACGGCATTGGTAATTTTTATCAGTGGGGACGTAAAGACGCAACTAATTTTGGCTGTACTGTAACTAAAGGACCGATAAGTAATCCCAATCCTAATAACAATATTTTTTATAGTGTGAGCGGTGGTAATTGGCTTAATACCAATAACACTTCATTGTGGACTTCAACCGGTGGAAGTAATAATCCGTGTCCTGATGGTTGGCGCATTCCCAGTAAAAGTGAAATAGATGCATGGGCAGCAAGTAAAGTAAAAAAGGAGGGGCAACTGCTTAAAGTTGATAGTAATACAGGTTTCCCGCAATTTGTTTTACCTTGTACTGGTTTTCGGTGGGATAATGATGGTGGTAAGATTAAACCCGGGTATGGGTATTATTGGACTTGTACGACTGAAGGTAATAATTCCTATAATGTATATATTGATCAGAGTATTGCAATGGCGGCAAATCCCCGTGCACGTGCTTATCCTGTACGTTGTATCCGCCAATAAGTGTTTCACTTTATTGTATGATAAGGATTTGTGTTAGAATTGTAATCTGATTTTATTTGGTCTTGGTTCGAAAAAAGATTACATAGATAGTACCCTCAATAGTTCGAGAGAATTATTGGGGGTACTTCAATTGGGAGGTTATTGAATATTCCGTTTTCCGTCCGGAACAATTTTATTTATTTTTCAGTTAATATAATAAAGTGTATATGATGATGACAATCAGGAAAATAACCCGTATATATCCATTCCTTTTTTCTGAAAAGAAAAGGAAAAAAGTAGAAGAACTTGTTTTTATCATAGCGATTATCGCATTTCTTTTTCATCTTGTATTAATAGGTTTAGTGAAATACGGTCTTATTCCCAATCATGGAGACAATGACATTGCGCTATTGAATCCGCTGACTGCTATATATACCCCTTTCTCTGTTATATTGCTGTATGAAATATATTCTTTGATTTATTATCTTCCCAAGTCGATTACATTCTATTTAGGGAAGCAATATGAAATAATAATACTTATTCTGATACGTAAAATATTTCATGACCTGGCAGATCTGTCAACGGGTAATGAAGTGTTTACCACTGCTCAAATTGGAAATCTGCTCATTACATTTGCTTGTTTGATTATTTTTTGCCTGCTTATCTTCTGTTTTTATAAATTGACCGGCAATAGAAGTTTTAGAGGGGACGAGGAGTTGTGCACAGACGACTCCCGGAAAAAATATGTGGTTGCAAAAAAGATATTGGCATTACTCCTGATGGTCTTTTTCGTTATACTTTTTGCAAAAAGTTTATTCTTTTTGCAAGATGCCACTTTTTCCATACACGATATTGTCTATCTTATAAAGTCGATGAATGAGACCTTTTTCAATACCTTCTTTACTGTGTTGATTTTAACTGAAGTGATGTTACTGTTATTGTCGTTTAACCAGACTGAAGAATTCCATAAGATTATCCGGAACTCAGGTTTTATTATTTCAACAATCCTGTTGAAACTCTCTTTCCAGACAGACGGTCTGATGAATATACTTCTTACATTCGGGGCTATAACATTTGGGGTTGCCATTTTGGGTGTGTACAGGCTTTTCGAACGGAAATTGGATAAGAAGCCCTGAATTCTGGATTTTTAGAATGGATGGAAATCTAATAGGTCTGATTTTACATTGTTATTTTTATTTTACTTTTGCAGTAAAGGATACTTGAATATGCTGTTTATGGAAATAAGAAGACTGAATAAATCGGAATATAGCGATGCTGTAGCTCTTTCTATGGCTGTTTTTACGGAATGTGGGAAAGCTGATTTCAATGGGGATGGTCTTGAAACATTCAAAAGCTTTATTTATAATGAGCAGTTGATGGAAGAACTTACCATCTATGGCGCTTTTGAGGAAAATCAAGAGCTTATAGGCATTATCGGAACAAAGAATGAAGGGAGACATATTTCTTTATTCTTTATTAAACCCGAACATCATAGAAAAGGTGTAGGGAAAGCTCTTTTTAATTATTTCGTGGCAAATAATACAGTATCGGAAGTTACAGTCAATTCTTCAACCTATGCTATCCCTTTTTATATGAGCTTAGGATTTGAACCACTATGCGACCCGCAATGTTATCATGGGCTGACAAGCGTACCGATGAAAAACCCCAAGATATCAGCCCGGTACCAATGATTCGGTTATATCTGGTTGTTTGCCTTCTTTCTTTTGATTGGCAGTCTGGGAAAAAGCTTTCTGAAACGAATCAGGTAGGAGGTCACATTACTGCCTGCAATAATAAGAGTCACAGCCAGAATAATCATAAATATTCCGCAACTTAATCTTGGAGTTAAAGCCTCTCCGAAAATAGTTACACCGAAGAATACGGCGGTTAAAGGTTCCAATGCCCCAAGGATTGCTGTTGGTGTGGATCCTACATATTGAACTGCCAAAGTTGTACAGAGGAATGATATGGCAGTAGGAAAAACCGCCAGTGCAATCAAGTTACCCCATAAATACCAATTATCTACAATATGCAGGCTCCTTCCGAAGTCCACACGGATTAAAAAGAGCGACATACCGAAAATCAGTATATAGAAAGTCAGTTTAAGCGTAGCAATATCTTTCAGTTTGGGAAGGTTCACTCCAACAATGTAAATGGCATAGGAAAGGGCAGAACCCATAACCAGTAAGACTCCGGTTGGGTTTAGTGTTGCACCGTCACTGCTTTTATAAAGAAGAGCAATGCCGCCTAATGCCAGAAGAATGCACAAGATGGTTTGTAAGCTTAGTTTTTCCTTGAAGAACAGTGCCATAATCAAAGCAACCAGAATCGGGTAAACGAACAATAAGGTAGAAGCAATGCCAGCTTCCATGTAGTTGTAACTTTGAAATAGCGCAAGAGAAGAGAAGGCAACCAAAAATCCCAGGATAATTAGCGGAAATATTTCTTTTCGTTTTAATTTAAAATTTCTCCCTCTTGCCTTTATCATTATTCCCAGTATCGGGATAGCAAATAGGTATCTGAAAAAGAGAACAGAATCCGGGTCCATCCCGGTTTTATATAGAGGAAGGGTAAAAAGGGGATTCATCCCATAAGTAGCAGCGGCTATAGTCCCTAGTATATACCCTTTTACTTTTGCATTCATAAATATCTGTATTCATTTTATTTTAGCGGGCAAATGTAGAACGTTCTTTCTGTATTTGCAATATAATCTTTCTGCTGGATATTTAAAGTTTTAAAAAGCCGGCTGGTTGGTAAAATATTTATAAAGCAAATTTTGGATAAACAGTAAAAAAGACAAATTTTTAGTTGTAGCGAACCTCCGGATTATTTATTACATTTGTGAATGTGGTTTGGATTTTATTCTAGTGAAGAGTACAATCCGAAGTGTAAATAACCGAATAATGTATGAAGGGAGCTATACTTAATGCTATTGTCAAGAAGTCTGCTTTATGGAACCCGTGGCACGGTTGCCATAAGTTGAGTGAGGGTTGCAAATATTGTTATGTCTACCGAGGGGATGCCAAACGGGATGTGGATAGTTCAATAGTGACGCAAACAAGGAATTTTGACGTACCCGTTCGCCGGAAACGTAACGGAGAATACAAGATTCCATCCGGAACACTGGTATATACTTGTTTCACTTCCGACTTCTTTGTTGAAGATGCCGATGAATGGCGTTCAGACGCCTGGGAGATGATATGGCAACGCAGCGACCTCCATTTCATGATGATTACCAAACGAATTGACCGTTTCTCCCAATGCTTACCCGAAGATTGGGGTGATGGATATGACAATGTTACTATCTGTTGTACCGTCGAAAACCAGTCCCGTGCTGATTATCGCCTACCTATTTATCGCAGTTCTCCCATCAAACACAAGATCATTATTTGTGAACCGTTGTTGGAACGGATTGATCTTACTCCTTTTAGTATCGGTGATTGGGTGGAACAGGTTGTCGTGGGTGGAGAATCCGGGTATGATGTTCGTTCCTGTGACTTCGACTGGGTGATGGAGCTTCACGATGTATGTGCAAAGGCAAGTATCTCATTCTGGTTTAAACAAACCGGAGCGAAGTTCATCAAAGATGGCAAACTTTATCATATCAAACGTCAATTCCAGCATTCGCAGGCACGGAAGGCCGGGATTAATCTTGCTCTGCTCTAGTCCCACGATTTATCCACCGATAATATGCTTGAAACGGCTATTTTTTGCTACCCACTAGAAAAAAGAAATCCCTGATAATGTCTGATTATCAGGGATTTGCTTAATTTTTCTTGTTGTTTCAGTGATCCGCCTGGGATTCTCCTTGTTGAGTTACCACGCTGATATTTAAAACTTTATATTTTTAGCTTCAAGCATATCCCATGATTTAACCCACTAATTTGCTACGTGCTTTTGCGGTAGTTTGCTCATGGAGAATACTGGGGCAAAGATAATATTTATATGAATATATTTATAGAAATGAGATATTTATATTTGTAAGTCTTCCATATGGGCTAATAATTAATCGATATCGAAAGTATAGTCAACGCTTTCATCTTTTATAATATCATAAAAGGTAAGTGAAACATAAAAATCTGAATAAGGAATACCACTCTCAAAGAAACGCTCTTTTCCTATGCGGAAGTCCATAGATATATTATGTAATTCACATATGTAATTTGCGAGATAAAGTCCAATACCTTGTCCTTGAATCTGTGAATCTATTCTTGTACTACGCACTCCTCTTTCTGTTAACTTTCTCAATTCATGTTCATGAGGACGTACGCTAAAACTTTTAATTACAACTTCTAATATAGATGATTTTTCACTAAATCTAATGTCAATATTTTTATTCTCTAAAGAATACTTAATAGCATTATCTAGTATCAAATAAGGAAGTAATTCTAATACATCATTTGCCATAATAGAAGAATATGATTCACCTGTAATTTGTATTTTTATCTGTTTTTTATTTGCATATTCTCTTAAACAATGTGCAACTTTAACGAATTTCTTGTGAATTTGAATTGGGGATTTTTCTTCATATAGAGATAGATTTGGGTTTACTCCAAAATCATAAGTATTCAATCTAATTGAGATTAACTGAGATGTAGAAAATATATTTTGGGATAAGTACTTTATGTCATCAACATTATTCCAACTAAAATTATTAGATTGGTAGATTAAATGTTCAGTCTGAAGTTTTAATTCTTGATTTAACTTTCTAAGCTCATGAAAAGTATTATCCAATATTTCAATTTTATCAATATAAGTTTCTTTTGAAATTATTTCCTCGTTTTCTTTTTTATAGAAGTCAACGGAAGAATTAGTGAGTATCGATATGTTGTTTATTGATTTTTCGTAGTTGGCAAGTGATATACGAGGCATAAAATCTTTTTCAGAAAGTCTTCTTTGAACCATTTTTCTGTCTGAAATTTTATCAATATATAGGCACGAAAAAATAACTTTTTGACCTAGAAATCGATTTATACTCACTGCAAAACCATATGGGCATTGTTTATAGCCTTCTATTTCGCATTCTTTTGTGTAAAAGTCACGGCATTTTTTTGTTTTATGATTACTTTTACAAAAAGATGGTATCTGAAAAACTATACCATCACTTAAATCACCAGTAGTGGATAGTTTGAATGGATATGGGTAAATTATATTTTTCATCCAACTAGAATTTTAAACAATGCATTTGCAGTAAAAGATTGTAGTATAGCCCGAATATCATCATCTAGTGTTTTAGCTATCTTATTGTTAGGGAAATCGTCAAAACTTTTATTCTCTAAGAATCTGCAAACAAAATCATCCTCAAGTAAAGTCAGCTCAAATAAAGGAACTCCTTTATTTAATAAATATCGCCTTACTCTATTCCAGCGATGTTCAGGGTTACTAGCCAATTCTAAAGCTGAATCAAGCTTTTCTACCCATTCTTCCGAACTTGCATCTTTAATAATATTATATTCTGCATATTTTAGATATTCGTTATATCTAGGATCATATCTACTACCAGTATATGCTATAATGATTTTGAAAGGATATCTTTTGTATATTTCTTTGACTAAGTAAGCTCCTTGGAAGACTTCATTGAATTTAGTGCCAACTCCCTGTATGTCACAAAGAATAATATCATAACCATTTAATGATTCAATATTCTCAATATCATCAAATTTATCTATATCAAATTTATGTCTTTGTAGAATTTCGATCATTGGAAATGACTCATTATCAACGATGGCAATTTTTACATTTTTCCGTTCCAGTTGTTTGTGCTTTGAAGCAATAGATCTGAGATCTGTTATATTTTTCGGTGTTCCTATATATCTAAATTTCATATGCTTGATTTTATTTTTGCAAATATACTAAATCTTGGCAAAGGCAAACTACTGCTTTTGGCTATTTTCTTCAATTTTGGAAAGTGCATTAGTAATTAAAAAAACAGATTTTCCCATATCTATAATGATGTGTAATATTAAAATTAATATAGTATTTAGAGCTGAGAAAATTACAAATCTTAACTTAATCCATGTTTCTGTATTTTCATCTATGGAAAATAGTAATAAAAGAGGAATTGATATAATGAGACAAAATACTAATATTATAAAAGCTAATTTAAGTTCTGATTGTGTCGTCTCAAATGCATATTTGCTCTTTTTTGCCAATTCTAATAGTCTATTTGTTATTAATGAATATATTGCAAATAATAATGCAGTTAAGGAAATTAGCAAAGCTAAAAAATTAGACTTGTAAAATTTCTCAAGAAAGTTAGAAGATAATCTTTCTGAAAGCCATGCAAGTACAAGCCCTATTGAGGAATAGAGAATAAATAGTAATATTTTTAATATAATATTTTTCATCTTCTTTTTAGCTTGGAACAAATGGAATCAACGAAAGCATCTAATTGTGCTGGATTTGCATTTTGAATTTCAACTTCTGTTGTTTCTAATTCTACTTTAATACTTTCAGCCGTTTGATATTTCTTCCTATCATGCTTAAACTTCACACCAATATTACCACCACCGTTTGCAGAATAATCAACAAGCCCATTTATATCATTATTACTCGGAGTTATATCTTCTAAAGCAGCTCTCGCAGGAGCGTTAAATTCAACAACCGTTTTATGACTATTTGTGGTATCTATAACTCTTTTCAATTCATCCTTTAAGCATCCTGAAATATTTGTCAGATTTGGTTTTATAAGTTCAAATCGAATCATTGATATTTCTTCTTTTTTTCCTCCTACTATTTTCCAGAACTCTTCTTTCTGGAAAATAGGTTCGATATGCAATACTACATTGTAATGGTCTAGATGTTTGTTTATTGTTTGAGATAATATTTTTACTACAGTTTTAGTATCGCTAAAAGCTTCTGTATTCCTACTGATAGCCATCAATTGATTTTCAGGGTTATTATCTATTACAATGATAGAGAATGGTTCTGTTGTCCCTTGTTGTTTTTGAAAATCATGTATGTAAGAATACGGTTTTGGATTACTTAGAAATAAAACAAATATATTATTTTTTTCATAAACAATCCTATAAGGTAAATTACCTTTCTTGCCTTTAAAAGTAGTTTTAGTTAGTACTTCTGAAAAATACTCATTCTTTTTAGCTTTAATTTCATCATATGTATATGCTACATTGTCAATGGAAAGCTGAACTACTTTCTTTGGTACTAATTGAAATCTATAATATTCAAATTTATATGGATACATATTCGCTAAGTTTTATTAGAACATTGGCGAATGTACAAAAAAAATATATATTCATGAAGAAAAATATTTTTATTTTAGCGATAAGCTATGCATTATCTCATTGAGGGGTACTGTTTTAAGAAGTCTCTATAATTTGCGTCCTTTCTTTTTTTTCTTTTTGCGTTTCTGTGTATGCAATTCCTCTGTCAGCGTAGTATCATAATTATTGCCATCACCCAATGAAAAAATAGACAACAGAGAATCACTGCCACTATTATTTTGTTGATTGTTAGATTGTTTGTCAGCTATTTTGTTATCAAGATTGCATGAAATATTGTTTTCTTTTTCACTGGATTGGAATACTGCTTTTTTCTTTTCCCTAGTAAAGCTTTGACTCTGTTGTTCAAGTTGTTCGAAGATAGAACCGTTCTTTATCGTATTGTGGTAATCAAACGATTCGGATTGTTGGCGGTGGTAGTCAAACAGTTTATCAAAGCCCTGTTCTGCTTGTTGGAACAGGTTCACACGGTCAAAGCCACCCTTGACTACTCCGTTCTTGGTGTTCTTATGATTGGTAAGCGGTGACAGCTTCTTTTTATTGGATTGGTCTTTACGGCTAACTATCAAATGACAGTGCATATTTAGTTCGTTGTCGGAACGGTTGCGGTTGAAATGGATTTTGCCGTAAAATTTTATATCCGCTTCGGATAGTCCTTTGTTAAAGTTCTTAGCATATTCGGGGATAAAAATTTCTCGTATATACCGCCTCATTGCTTCGGCTTTCTCCTGTTCGGTGTTCCCCATTGCCCGAAGTTCTCTTTCCGATGGGCTGACATGTATAGCGAAAAACTTTGCATCCGTTTTCAACAATTGCCCGATATTGGTATCTATATCCTTAACAACCTTTGATTTGTAGATATTATCCTCCGTCAAATTGAAAAAACCATCGGTATAGATTTCCTTTTCCATCCGTTCCAAATCTTCGTGTTCCATATAGCTTGCCAGTTGTCGACTACTCCCTGCATTGTTGTATGTTCCTTTCGAGGGTGGGGCAAAATCTATGTGCATAAGCCTATGTATTTATAAGATTGATAATTTCAGCTTTTAGGTTCTCTTTCCTTTTGCTATCCATCACACCGCAAGCAGAAAGTTCCGAATAGAGTTGTATCAGGTGAAGTAGCTTTTTATAATCCCGTTGGTGTATCTGGTAAAGTGCATTAATCTGTTTGGACTGGTTGTTTATCACATCG
>UQLN01000008.1 GCA_900541965.1 uncultured Parabacteroides sp.
CCAGTCCGTTCAAGTCCAAGCCCTAAAGGGTTAAGCTAAAAATCTCCACACCTGCGCTACGCTTCGGGTAGTATTTTTAGCTTAAGACTTGCACAGACTGTCTGCTACACTGATAGAGTTAATGTTATTAATCCGTTTCGGAAAAAATATTGGTTGATAAGATCATAAAATTTTAAGAAGCAGAAAACAACAATGACTTATAGTGTAGAATTGGGCGAACTTTTCTAGTCTTTTCTGCTTTTCCATTGTTTTGAATTACTCTCACGACATATAGATCTTTTTATTTAAAATCTACTTACTACTAAGTAAATTTGATTATATTTGCAGCATGAACGATACAAGAAGTGAAATAATAAGGTTAGGAAGTGAATTAATTCGCTCTATTGGCTACAATTCTTTTAGCTACGCAGACATATCTAAAGCGTTGAATATAAAGAATGCAGCTATTCATTATTATTTCCCTTCTAAGTCAGATTTAGGAGTAGAGATAATAAGGGGAAATCTGAATGCTTTCAACGAACTAACTAAGACATGGGCAAAATTGGATTATAAATTACAGTTTTCTAATTATATTCACATGCACGATAGTTTTATCAATAATCACTGGGTTTGTATAGTTGGCTCACTTTCTCCATCTTATGACACTTTACCTGAAAACATGCAGAAAGAGTTGCAGGGATTGGTAAACACGATTCTGAAATGGCTTACAGCCTTATTAGATAATGGTTTAAGAAACAATGCTTTTTCATTTACAGAAACACCAAGAACAAAGGCTTTTATGGTTCATTCTGCATTACTATCTTCTTTGCAAATGAATAAAGTATTAAGAAATGATGTGTATAAGTCAATACAAGAAGGATTACTAAATATCTAATATTTTTTTGCCGCAAAAACTTACTTACTAATAAGTATATAAATTTATAAAAATGGAAAGAATTGATTTTTTAAGAGAACAGATTATCGAATCAAGGAATTTTGTAAATCGTTTGGTTTCCGAAATGCCACAAGATTTATGGTACACAATTCCTCAAAACACAGATTCAAATTTTGCTTGGCAAGTTGGGCATTTAATGATTAGTCAAAACTTCCATGCTATCACATGTATCACAGGAAGAAATACTAAAGTCGCAGAATTGTTACCCATTGTTGATTATGTGAAAATCTTCAATGGTATGGGAACTCTACACAGGTCAGTAGAAAAAAACTTGATCCCAGCATATGAGCTAAAAGAACAGTTTGATGCCATTCATGAAATATGTATAGATAATTTATCGCAATTAAATGATGATATATTATTTGAGCAATTAGAACCTATTCCGTTTAAGCATCCAGTAGCTAATAACAAATATGAGGCATTATCTTGGTGTTTCAAACATGAAATGTGGCATAGTGCGGAAATGGAAGAACTAAAGCGTATGCTGGGCTATCCTATCAAATGGCTATAAAGGTCGTTGTACCATAAATACAGGTGATGATCATAAAATAGACAGGCAAGCTATTGGTTATACCAATAAAGTGATTATATTTGCATACCGTACTATATGGTATGGTTTTGGATTATGAAGAAAGTTGATAAAGAACAATGGTTTGTAGTGGGGCTTGATGTGTTGGCGAACGATGGTTTTGCAAGAATCACGATAGATAACCTATGCGAATTGCTGCAAATTACCAAAGGTGCATTTTACCACCACTTCAAAAATATTGATGGCTACATTGATGCTTTGATGAAATATTGGTTGGAGGCAAACACGATTCAAGTCATTGAAGATGCAGATAAATTACCATCAGCAAACGAACGAATAGAATTTATTGGTAATACAGTAATTCAGCGGTCGCATAAAAGGTCACATAAAAGTGAGCAGGTGATACGTGCTTGGGGATTTTCTAATCCTATTGTCAAAAAGTATGTTCAACAAGCAGATGATTTACGGATTGAATATTCAACCAAACAGAGAGTGCTGTTAGGTATGGCAGAAGATGAAGCCAAAAACACCACTCTTTTAGAATACGCAATCTTTGTCGGAGGGCAACAGTTATTTCCTGATATGGATAAAAAAGAGTTGGAGCGGATTTATCTGTTCTATTATCAAAAACTTAAATCGGACGAGTTGGGATGAAACCGTACAATAAAGATGAATCCAAAAGGATTCAGGTTCGTAGGATGTTTAATAACATAGCCCCCTACTACGATAAGATATGCCACATTCTATCATTCAATATAGATAGACTTTGGCGGAAACAATTAGTGAAGCTAATTACCGAAATAAAGCCTACTCACATTGTTGATATAGCAACAGGAACGGGTGATATTGCCATAAGTATGGCTAAACAGATTCCAAATGCACAAATAGTTGGTATTGATTTGTCGGAAGAGATGCTGAAAGTTGCACAGCAGAAGATAGAGCGTTTGGGTATTGAAGCCAATATACGGTTTTTATGTGAAGATGCCGAAAACCTATCGCTCCCCAGTAATTCTTTTGATGTGGTAACAATCTCATTTGGAATAAGAAATTTTGAAAATATAGATAAAGGGCTATCGGAGTTTTACCGGATTTTGAGAGAAGGAGGAAGTTTATTTGTGATGGAGTTTTCGACACCTAAACATAAAGTATTCAATATACTATATCGTTTTTACTCAAAATATATTTTACCTGTAATTGGTCGAGTTATCTCCAAGGACAATAAGGCATATACATATTTACCAGAATCAATCGTAGAGTTTTATCAAGAAGATGAATTTACCAAACTATTACAGAATAATGGCTTTAATAATTGCACTGCCATATCTCTGACGAATGGAATCGCACACATTTACATAGGTGTAAAACCTAAATTATAGATAATATGAACAAGACTAAAATAAATAAAGGCGGTTTGATTGATAATTACCTCCCTGCCGACTACATAGATTCTTTCTCGAAAGAGGTTGAGACTAAAGAGAGTATTACGCCTGACGCTTTCCTCAATATGGCATTTAACCAATTCCCAACTTGGATAGATTGGTTGTTAAAGTTAAGAAACACAATTGTCAAACCTTTGGGATTGGACACCACAAGCCGTTTTTCAGATTCTATATGTGAAAGAAACGACAACGAAATTATATGGGGGATGCCAGATAAGCATCTGACGTTTAATGTATCAATGTGGTGTGGAGAGCATAAAGATGGCAAACAGGAACTTCGAATTACTACTGTTGTGAAGTATAACAACTGGTTCGGACGAGTATATTTCTTTGTTATCAGACCATTTCATAGAATAATAATAAAATCAATCCTGAATAATATAGATAAAAATACAAACTGATATATACGTAATTAATGAATATCATATCTCAGGATTATATTTACCTCAATTTGAAAACTATATTTTGAAGACGGGATGCCGCACACTGTCAATAATAAAGAATACTTTTAAGCAAAATATTTCCATCATTTATAATATAATGTGATAGCAATGCCAGATTGGGAAATAACAGAACAACATATCTATCAACTATTGAAACATCCTTATCAAATTGATAAGTCGGTAGTTGAAAACATGACTTCCGCATACTTGGAGTTTGTGGAAGAGTTGTTCGCTTATATTGGCAACACCAAAGACAACAAAGAAATCATTCGCAAACTAAACATAACCTATATCGAATTTGCTACTATAAAAGCATTTGAAGAATCTATACCCACCGAAAATAACAAGCTAAAGATAGTGTTTCTGAATAAGTTGATAACCCTGATAGAGAAAGAGCAAGATTTGCTTTATCGTCAAATGGAGTACCCTAAATTCTTTATCAATTATAGAATCTGAATGGAAATCACCTATCTGTGTAAATGCAGATGTAATAAAACTTATTGATTTGATGGAGTTGGCTTGCGGTTTCTTCTATCTTATGGATGGACTTCTGCGTATTGATAATAAAGAGTTACACCTCATAGACGTTACACGTATCTTTGAAAAGATGTTCAATGTTAATTTGGGAGATATTTACAAAAAAGAAGAAGCTGTAATCAAACGCAAACCGATTAAAATCACCGAGTTTTTAGACAGGCTAAAAGCTGCCATTATCCAAAAGAGTAAGGACGAGGGGTATTATCAACCATAAAAAACCGAAAATATTCTATTCTGTCTATCAATGAGATAGCAATTATTCATGGGGGAGTACCAGTGGTATTCCCCTAACTTATTTGCATCCATTTGCCGAACTTTGCTTCATCAATCGGTTGAAAACAATAATGTTAAACTAAAAAATGAAGCAAAATGTATATAGACAATGAAAACTTCGACAAGTGGATGGAACGATTGTCGAAAAAACTCACCGAAATCGGGCAAGACCTGAAATCGCTAATCAATACCGACAACGTATTAGACCCCAACGACAAGATATTGGATAATCAGGATTTAGCTTTCCTGTTGAAAGTATCTTTCCGAACCCTGCAACGGTATCGGACAAGTGGCAAACTCCCTTATTTTACGATAAGCCATAAGACCTATTATCGGGCATCGGACATTCGGGCATTTGTTCAGGAAAATGCAGATTGTACTACCTATGAGCGGTTCAAAAAGGAAAATCAACTTGATAAGCAAAACGGTGCAAAACAAGGTGGATAATGTTACCGCCTGATGAAGTGCTATCACTCCCCATTTAGCAGAAACCGCCTCGTCCTGTGGCTCGGCTCGTTTCGCTAAATGAAGCAAGAGGGAACTGGACAAGTCCTGTTCTTCCCTCTTGCCCTGCGGGGCAAAGCCTTCGGCTTTAATGGGTTACATTCGTAACCATTTATAACAGTGATTATAAGTGAAAAATCTATTCTGCTTATAATCAACTGAATAAGCCTCACTTTCTTTATAAAAAAGTTATAATCATGGATAAGACCAATAATATACCCACACTTACCACCATCGGAATAGACCGACAAACGAGTAAGTTAATAGATAAGCTATGTAAACGCTATTCGCTGAAAAAAGGGGAAATAGTCCGGTTGGCATTTGTCTATATTGATAAAGCATGTATCAACCCATCGGAAGCACCGGAATCCGTAAAATCGGAACTGGCGAAGATAAAAAAACGGCAAGACGATATTATCCGCTTCATCCGTCACTACGAGGAAGAACAACTGAATCCCATGATACGAACTGCCAATTCTATTGCGGTTCGGTTTGATACCATCGGCAAAACATTAGAAACACTTATTCTTTCGTGGCTGGAAACCAATCAGGGAAAACAAACAGCCGTATTGCAAAAAGTAAGTGAACAGTTTAGCAAGCACGCTGACGTAATCAACCAGCAAGGGAAGCAACTAAACGCACTCTATCAGATACACCAACGAGATTATAAGAAGCTACTAAATCTAATACAACTCTATTCGGAGTTATCCGCTTGTGGAGTTATGGATAGTAAACGGAAAGAGAACCTAAAGGCAGAGATTATCAATCTGATAAACACATAAAGCCATGCACATAGATTTTGCTCCACCATCAAGCGGAACATACAACAATGCAGGAAGTAGCCAGCAATTAACTTCATACATGGAGCATGAAGATTTGGAACGTATGGAGAAAGGAATCTATACCGATGGCTTTTTCAACCTGACGGATGATAATATCTACAAATCAAAGGTTACTAAGGATATAGATACTAATATCGGGCAACTGCTGAAAACGGATGCAAAGTTTTTCGCTATCCATGTCAGCCCATCGGAAAGCGAACTTCGGGTAATGGGCAACACAGAACAGGAGAAAGCCGAAGCCATGAAACGGTATATTCGGGAAGTATTTATTCTTGAATATGCCAAGAACTTCAACAAAGGATTATCCGAAGCAGATATAAAGTTTTACGGTAAGATACATTTTGACCGTAGCCGTTCAGATAACGAACTGAATATGCACTGCCATTTGATTGTGAGCCGGAAAGACCAAACCAACAAAAAGAAGTTATCACCGCTAACCAATCACAAGAACACCCAAAAAGGGACGGTAACAGGTGGTTTTGACCGTGTGAACCTCTTTCAACAGGCAGAACAGGGCTTTGATAAGTTATTCGGCTACAACCGCCAATTCTCTGAATCGTTTGAGTATGCCAATACCATGAAGAACGGTTCTATCTACGAACAGATTGAATTACAGAAGCAAAATTTTACTGGCGAAAAGAAAAAAGACATATTCCAATCCAGTGAAAAAGAAAACATGATTTCTTGCAATCTTGATAGCAAGCAAAATGAGAAACATACTTACAATCAGCAAGATAATAGTGGCGGTGATTCTCTTTTGTCTATCTTCTCATTGGGAGATGGCAATAATTACAATGCAACATCGACAGAGGAATTACAGGCACAGAAACGCAAGAAGAAAAAGAAGAAAGGAATAAGACGATGATTGAATATGAGGAACTAAGAGCCGATATAGACCGTTACCTGATGGAGCGTTTCAAGTATCGTAAATCACTCGTCAGGCTGACGGTAGATAATATTATCACTACTCGGAGGAATAGCCGAGTAGATTTGTATTTGCGTATCAGAAAGGTAGAAAGCCGATTTCTACCTGATTGCCTAATCATTGCCCGATTAAGTTTTGGCAAAGAACGGGTAGGACATGGAACGCACTTTCTTAGGTTTCTGACAGAAGTAGCCCGAAAGTACAATTTTGAGTACATCGGCATTGAGTGTACCAATGCCAAAAGCAGTGCATTTGCTAAGAAGTTAGGCTTTTATTCCATAGATAGCGAAAACTATGCAATAGCAGCAACCAATCTAATATCTTATTTTTCAATGGAATAATCTTAATTAATCCTTTCTTTCTCTGAACACTAAAGTATATCAGAGAAAAAAAGGAAAAAATATGTTTTGGATTGGTTGTGTTATCAGAAGCCACTTCGTACAAACAATTTAAAGTGTTAAAAATGGCTGAAGTAGGATTGCTAACTATAAGTTATTTTAAATGAGTGCTTTGAAAAAAACTTAAAAAAGGACTTTTAAGTCTTTTTTTATGAGTATTTTTGCAAAAACCAAAAAAGGCAAAATATATATAGATGAAAATCAACACTGTAGAAATTCGAAATTTCAGAAAATTGAAGTCATGTAAAATTGATTTTTCAGAAAAAGAAACAATATTTGTTGGCGCAAATAATAGCGGTAAGACAACAGCTATGGATGCTCTTATGGCATTTCTAAAAACTAAAAATTTCAAGACTCAAGATTTTACATTGCCCAATTGGATAAAATTAAATGAAATTAGTGAGAAATGGATTAGCGAAGAAGTAAAAGAAGAAGATAAGTCTATAAAATTAATCGAGGAATTATTACCTACTTTAGATATTTGGCTATATGTAGAGAATAGTGAACTTCACTATGTTAGTCACATAATTCCATCACTAGACTGGAAAGGAGGAATACTTGGCTTAAGATTAAGATATGAGCCTAAAGATATAGATGAATTGATAAAAGAGTATTCTTCCACTTACAAAAAATCAAATCAACTTCTTAAGGATAAAAAGAAAGAATTCAAACTTTGGCCTAAACATTTTTGGGATTTTTGTGAAAGAAAAATTAATGCTCATTTTTCATTGAATACTTATTTGTTAGACCCTGATAAATATGGAATAAATCAAGAATTAACAGAAAGCAACATATCACTGGATGGCGATGTATTAAAAGGGTTAATTAGAATTGATATCATTAATGCACAAAGGGGATTTAGCGATGTGAATTCCGATATAGAAAACAACAATTTGAAAAACTTGTCATCTCAATTACGCGCATATTATGACAAGCACCTGAATCCATCATTAGAACCTACTGAAACAGATATAGAAGCATTAGAGTCTATAAATATTGCACAAGATGCCTTTGACAAAAATCTAAAAGAAAGCTTTAAGAATTCTTTGTCAGAACTTGAGGGACTAAATTATCCAGGATTTGGAAACCCTCAAATTCAACTTTCTACTAAGGTTTCAACGTCTGATGGCTTACAACATGATTCTGCCGTACAATATTTTATAGAAGAAGGCTTGTCCTTGCCTGAAAAATATAACGGATTAGGTTATCAAAATCTAATATCAATAATCTTCAAATTGATTAGATTTAGAGATGAATGGATGAGAGTAGGAAAACAAATAATAAAAGATGATGAGATAATAGAACCTTTACATTTAGTGCTAATTGAAGAGCCAGAAGCCCATCTTCACGCTCAGGTACAACAAGTTTTTATTAAAAAAGCTTATGATGTATTGAGGAATAATGAGATTCTAAAAGACAAAAAAGATTTCTCTACACAATTGGTGATTAGTACTCACTCCAGTTATATTGCTCATCAGAAATTTATATGTTTAAGATATTTCAAACGTAATGAGTGCAATAGTTTTCCAACATCAGAAGTAGTCAATGTATCAACAACGTTTGGATCAGAAGATGATACCACTAAATTCGTTATAAGATATTTAAATACTACTCATAATGATGTTTTCTTTGCTGATGCTGTAATCTTAGTAGAAGGTCCCGCAGAAAGAATACTTTTGCCACACTTCATAAAGAACAATTGTGATACTCTTGATAATTGTTATATTACTATATTAGAAATAGGGGGCAGTCATGCCCATCGATTAAAACCGCTCATTGAAAATTTAGGAATAATTTGTTTAATAATAACAGATATAGATTCTGTTGATCCTGCTAATAATAAAAAGTGTCAACCTGAATTAGGAAAAGGATTTCAGAGCAATAATGACACTCTTAAAAGTTGGCATCCTTGTGAATCTGATTTGGATAAATTGTTAAGTCTTTCGACTGCTGATAAAGTGAAAGCCGACCTGCCGATAAGGGTGGCTTATCAAAAAGCTGTTGAGTTTGAAGATAAAAAGATGTCAGTTTATCCCTATACTTTTGAAGATTCATTAGTGCTTGAAAATAAGGAAAAATTTAAATCTATAACAAAATCAAAAGGCTTATTAAAGAAGATGGTAGATGCTGCAAAGAATGAAGATTTGAAAACATGTTCTACGGTAGCTTATTTAAACATAAATGCAGAGGGAGCAAAAAAAGCAGAATTTGCCCTAGATGTTTTATATCTCGAAGATCCCAAAACATTTATCATCCCGACTTACATAAAAGAAGGTTTAGATTGGTTAGAAACACAATTGTCAAAGGATAAGCAAGGATTAAATATATAATAAATGGCTCACTATACAAACGATATAGATAATAATGTGGATGAGATGATTTATGAATGTATCATCCCGTCTTCTTCTAAAAGCTTTTTTCTTTTTGCGGGAGCAGGTTCTGGTAAAACAAGAACTTTAGTAAATGCACTTTCTAAATTTAAGGACGAATATGGAAAAGACTTTAGAATAAAAAATAAGGCGATTGCGATTATAACTTATACAAATGCTGCCGCAGACGAAATTAGTAGACGATTAGACTACAACTCTATTTTTCAGGTACGTACAATTCATAGTTTTGCATGGGATTTAATTAGAAATTTTACTTCAGACATAAAAGGGTGGCTCAAAGAAAGTGTTAAGGAAGAAGTCTTGAAATTAGAAGCTGAACAATCTAAAAGTAAAAATCTAAATAACAAAACTTCTATTGCAAGAGCAAAAAAAATAGAATCAAAAACAAAACGATTAGAGTTATTAGATGGGGTTCATAAATTTATTTATAATCCTAATGGGGATAATTTAACAAAAGACTCTCTTAGTCACAATGAGGTTATTACAATTGCAGCTAGTTTTATTCAGAGAAAGAAATTATTTCAACAAATTGTAATAACTAAGTATCCAATAATCTTAATAGACGAAAGTCAAGACACAAAAAAAGAATTAATTGATGCATTTTTTAACTTACAATCAATAAATAAAAACAGATTTTGTTTAGGATTGTTTGGAGATACAATGCAGAGAATTTACATGGATGGTAAAGAAAATTTAGGTATAGAGTTACCTAATGATTGGATAACTCCAGCAAAAAAAATGAACCACCGTTCAAAATCAAGAATTGTTGACCTAATTAATAAAATAAGACAGAATGTTGATACACAAATACAACTCCCAAGAATTGAAAAAATGGGCGGATATGTTAAATTCTTTTCAGTTTCTAGAAGCAGATTGAAATTGGAAACAGAGAATGATGTTTGTCAAAAAATGAAAGAATATACAGGTGATGACAAATGGATTGGAGAAAATTCTAATGTAATGACTCTTATATTGGAACACCATATGGCTGCTAAACGAATGGGGTTTTCGACATTCTTCGAGCCATTATATAAAATTGATAAGCTGAAAACGAGCCTATTGGATGGTAGCTCGGAAGTAATAAATTTTTATACTAAAATAATTCTCCCTATTTATAATGCGAACAAGAATGGAAATAAATTTGGAATAGCTAGCTGTGTAAAAAAATATTCTCCGCTTATCTCTAAACAAGTTTTATCCAAAGATTCTAATAAGTTGGAAACTTTGCATTTAACGAATGATAAAGTTAAAGAATTACTTCATTTATGGGATGACAACAAAGAACCGACTCTATCAGAAATCCTAAACAATATAAGTTCATCCAGTTTATTTAAAATACCCAATGTCTTGAAAATCGTTCTGGCTCAACAAAAAGGAGAAAATATAGAAACAGAAGAAGAAGAAAATGTAGCTGATGATAGTGATATCCTATCTGCTTGGGGAGCAGCATTGTCTGCAAAATTTTCGGAAATAATTAAATATAATGAGTATATTAATGGGGAATCGAAATTCAGCACACATCAAGGAGTTAAGGGATTAGAGTACGAGCGAGTAATGGTGATAATTGATGACGAAGAATCGCGAGGTTTTTTATTTAGTTATGACAAATTATTCGAAATAACCTCATTATCAGAAAATGACGAGAAAAATATTCAAGAAGGAAAGGAAACGGGTATTGATAGGACAAAACGACTATTTTACGTTGCTTGTAGTAGAGCGAAAGAAAGTCTCGCTATAATTGCCTACACTGATGACCCAGAGGGTTTGAAGAAAAATGTAGTGAATTTCGGCTGGTTTAGTGATCACGAAGTTGAAATTATGAAATAAGATAAAAGTAAAAAGAAAGCAAATATTATAGGTTGTAAATGCTAAATCCGATAAACTATTTTTGTTTTATCAGATTAAGCATTATCTTCGTAACAGGTTATTGAAATGATGCAAACTTAAGAATATTAGAGTAGAGAGCACGTTGCTAAACCATTACCCTTTTCGGAATCATACATAATAATGCACTGTTTATCAACTGGATAAATTGCATACACACAGTAGTGGCATAGCTGTGGCGGGCTGTGTGCGTGGAAATTTCCTTATGAATCCCGCACAAATCGCTGATTTCTTTCAGATAACTATTCATTTTCTGATTGCAAGGGACAGGCAGTAAAACATTCTGTTTTTGACACTTTGGATTATCCTTATACTTCTCAATAATAGCCAAAGGAATATCCAGTAGCGGAATATTACACATATTCTTTGTCTTCTGCCGAGCCTTGCGAATCCAAAAGTTACCTTCTCTGTCTTTTACGATATGTTCAGCCGTTAGTTGCTTAATATCTATAAATGACAAGCCCGTATAGCATCCAAAAATGAAAATATCACGTACTAAATCAATACGAGGTAAATCAAATTTCTTATTTGTTATGATTTGCAATTCATCCCAAGTCAAGAACTCCCGATTGACTTCCTTTTCATGGAACTTGATACCAGTAAAAGGGTCTTTGTTTATCCACTCATTGGCAAGAGATAGATTAGTAATCTTTTTCAGGCATTTCATGTAACGGATAACGGTATTTTGAGCACATTTCTTTTCTGTTTTCAAGTAAAAGTCAAAAGCCCGAATAAACTCTCCGTTTATATCTTTGAGTGGTAAATCTTCTTTGTCATATTTGATTTTGATAAGTTCGGCTAAATAGCGTTTACAACTTTCATAACGACGTACAGTGACTAAAGCGAAGTCTTTGCCTACCAACTGGCGACATTGGTCGTTATGCTCTTGAAAAGTAGCTATAAGTGTTTTAGGTTCTTCTTTTTCTTCCAAGTTAAAGAATTTATCCCGAAGAATGGTAGCTGTTATAGGTAGACTTTCCTTTTTTAGCTCTGCATGTATATTATATAACTTGATTCGGGCTTCTTCAATAAACTTGTTTAGGTCGTTTGATTTGCGGTCTTTACCACGAGAACATTCTTTCGCCTGATTCCATAGGGAGGGGGTAATGCTTTTACGGATATTCGTTTCAGAACGAATATTATTAACCGTAATCCGCATACATACAGAGGCTTCACCATTCTTCAATAGTTTGGTTTTCTTTAAGAAGAACAAAACACTAAATGAATTTCTTTCCATCATTTTTCTACCTGTTTTAAGTGATACAAAATTATGGAAATGTGGAGAGAGTTTCGCTATGTAACATATTGACAAACAGCGTCAAACAAAGACAAAAGGTGGAGATGAAATATCTCCTGATTTGCTCCACCGAAGTAGGTTGAAATTTGCTGTTTTTTGCGTAGCGGGTAAAAATAAAAACTCCCGATATTCGTTGAATATCAGGAGTTTACTTCTTTTTGCTTTCTCTAAAAGTGGTGCCACCAGGAATCGAACCGGGGACACAAGGATTTTCAGTCCTTTGCTCTACCAACTGAGCTATGGCACCATCATGTATGTCTTTCTTTTAAAGACGCTGCAAAGGTAGATATATTTTTTAATCCTGCAAGAGGATACGAAAAACCATGCTCATCTTTAACATTTATTCAATAAATCGATATTCAAGACTTAGAAAGAATAAGATTTTGCTAAGAAGTCACCAGAAAAATGCAGTTTCATAGAAAAAAAATGAACAAATTATTTGCGAGTTCAAATTTATTTGTACCTTTGCAGCCGTAATCAAAAACGGGATGTAGCACAGTTGGCTAGCGCGCCACGTTCGGGACGTGGAGGTCGGAAGTTCGAGTCTTCTCATCCCGACTACAAAAAGGGTAAGTAACTTAGAAGTAAGTTCTTGCCCTTTAGTCGTTTTTAACACCGGGACAAAAAAACGGGACAACTAAAAAAGAAACTAATTTATGGAAAAAGGACTTTTAATTCCCTGAATATTCAATAACATGAAAATTACACCTCCACGATTGGCAAAACACCTTCATGAAAACATTCCTTTTCAGGATATCGTAAGAAACAATGAAGAAGATTTGACAGAACATGCTTTCAAGAGCCAGCGAATAGACGGATGGAAAAGGAATAATATGTCCATACAATCCTGTACATTCTCCGGTTGTATGTTTACTGGGTGCAGCATAAAGAAATCACAGTTCAGTGATGTGATATTCAGAAATTGCGATTTATCCAATATGAATCTGACTGGATGCGGCTTCCACCGGGTGGAGTTTATCGAATGTAAACTTATGGGGACAAATCTCCAGGACGGGATATTTAACCACATTCTTTTTCAAGAATGCAAAGGAGATTACCTGAACCTCTCCACGAGCAAGCTAAACTATGTCAATTTTGACCGCAGTACTTTGACTGGTATGGCAATGGAAAATTGTAAAATCACCCATATAAACTTTGAAAACTGCAACCTGAAAGAAGCAGAATTTTATCATACCCCGCTAAAAGGGATCGATTTTACCGGCTCCGACATATCCGGCATCCGCGTAAGCCTGATAAACAGCAGCGAATTAAAAGGCGCCACCGTTACCTCCTTACAAGCCTTGGAATTAGCACGGATGTTGGGGATAGATGTCAAAGATTAAACAGTCTATTAGGGCAAAACAACCCTATTTCGTATAATCCGGATGGCGATGCAACCAAACCACTGCATAAGGACAAGTTGCCAACGGCTTCATGCCATTCTCCAAAGCATAATCATACGCATATTTAACCAAAGCCGCAGCCACGCCACGTCCCTCTATTGCAGGAGGGACAATTGTATGAATAATATCCAGTTTACCTCCGGACAAACGGTATTCTACAAATGCCGTAACCCCTTCCAACGTTGTTTCGAAACGTTTTTTCTCCGGGTGATGAGTAATAATGCAATCCATAATCTTTTTTACTTTATCGGTTCAAACTCAAGAAATAATTGATTCTGATCATTCGCTTCCGGCAATGCCTCTTTTGGCTCTTTCTTCTTTTTATGGAAGAAGTTCTTTACCTTTTTGAAGAAAGTCATCACATTTTGCGCCATATCCTGCTTTTTCTTGGATACGCCAACCGACTCAACCAATGCCGGGCGGAGGATTTGCCACAAATAATTGAAAGTAGAATGATAAGGATCTCTTATTATTGTAACATTCGAATGTCTCGGTTTGTTAAAGCCACGCTTTGTTTTATCGGGGTTATTGTGTTTTAATATGCGGTTCACAAGCTCCGTCAGGAATTTCTTGTCTGTCACCTCGCCGTCTTTTTCTTTGAGAAGCACTGCCCGCAAATCGGAATATAGGAATAGCATATCGACTGTCGCATCTTTGCTGGTTGCCTCCGTACTAAAAGTAAAATCTTTCAAATGCCCGCTTTCTACCTGCGCCAGAGCCAAAGGGGTTATCAGTTCATTCAATGCCGTCAAATCAAAATCACTCATGCAGGCGGTCAAAAGGAAACGGTCATTCAACGAATCGACCGGTAGCATCCAAGTGGCGGTAAAGCCTCCTTTTCCCATAAATTTGCCGTCAGCATCCAAACGGATATATTGCTCCGGATAGGAAACGATATTGGTCAATCCGGTAAATGTACCGTTCATATCCGTAAAAAAAAGTTTGCCGGGAACCGTTCCTTTTTTGGACAGTTCTTCATAAACGACGGAAAAATTATTTACCCCTAATTTCCGTATGTCGATCTGCAACGGTGCTTTCTGTAACGCTTCATAAACCATCGGGACAATACGACGGGGAACTGCAATCTTCTGGTTTTTAAAATTACCCAATACGGCATCTTTCACCTGTACATCCTCTATCCGCAATGCCTTATCGGAAACCAAAGTGGGTATATCGATATTCGAAAGGGATAAACTTCCCACACTCACATCAAACCAATCCTTATGCTGAGGCTGGAGATAAGCAAATTCCATTTTAGGGTAAGGAGAAAAGAAGCGGAGGTTCTCCACCTTCAAATCCGTATTATCGATTGCCACATGCCCGACCTTAAGAGTGTAGAAGCCATTATCCAAAGGGAATACCAAATTACGGGTGGAGAAACGAATATCATCCAGTTTAAACAGACGCTCCCTGTTATCAACCGTCACCCCTTCCAACACAAGGTTCACGGTATCCAACCTCTGATACTCCAAGGTATATCCCTTTCCCCAAAAAGCATAATCGACTTTCGCATTCGACAAATCGAACTTCTCTAAAGAAATACGTCCTGCCACTGGCGACAGGAGATGATAAATATCCAAAGATGCAGGTTTTGAAACCGTTTCTTTTTCTTTTCTCTTAGGTTGTACCGGCTGATAGGAAACAGAAGGGTTCAACAGGCTTATCGCACCCAAATGAAGGGAAGAATCTTTCCAGGCTATTTTATCCACTTCAAACTTATCCAGTAAAACGGACAGGTTTAGCTGGTCATCCTTAAACATTTGTATATCGGGAGAGTCTATCTGTAACGTGCCTAAAGACAAATGATGCAGCGGATTCTCAGGCAATCGCCTCAGCCCTGTTACATGCAACGCCGGAACCGATGCACTGAAATAAGTATCCGGTGCCTTTTCCCACAAGCTATCCTGGGGCGTAAGTTTTATATCATGCAGAGACAGGATTCCTTTTACCGTAGAGAAATTTCCTTTTCCAATGGAAAGCCTGTACGTTTTCCCCGGCAAATAATTATCAAAATGGCTGAAGTTAAAGCCCATATTCCCATAATCAAAAAGCCATCCCCGCTTTTTCCCCGTCCGTTCGTCCACCAAAATATCCGTTGCAAAGAAGTTGAAATTCTTTAATGTATAACTAACCGGGTCTGCCGCTTTCCGGTCGTCCCATTCAAAATAGGCACTATTCAGAGACACTTTCTTTACCGACAGATAGCGGAAAAACGGATTTAAAATGCTCTCCACATCGATATGGCTGTTGCCAGCCGGTTTCGCCGGCTTATTTTCTTTGTCCGCCTTCCAGTAGGCAGCCGCTACCACATAATGCAGGTTCGGGCGGTCTATTTTAAACTGCTCCGCACTAATCCCGTTATCGTACACCAGACCGGTGAAACTAACGGTATCGATTGTTCCGGACATATAGTCGTTGCGGGTTTTGGTCGAGAGCGGATGCAAGGCGATTCCTTCAATCCTAAAATCGCCTTTTTCCGTATCCAGTGCCATACGTTTTATATTCAGGCGATGATTCCGTGCGCTCATCCTCCCTTCTATCCCGGTTGCTTCAAAGGCAAAACTACGGGAATACCAGAACCCGTGTTCCACTTCGGAAAGGGAATCCACCCGGAAGCCGTTTGCCTTAAAATCCAGATTCGCCAGTTTATAAACCTCAACGGAATCTTTCAAAGCATAGGAATATTGCATTTTAGCCTGCCGGATACCTATTGTTTGAACTGCCACGCTATGCAAAATGGGTGAGATGATTTCATAAAGAGACAATGCCCTCACCAGCGAATCCGCATCTATTTTCGTTACCGGAGTTGCTTTAGTTTTTTCTTTTCTACGATGGTTCTCATTTACAAAACTATAAACATTTATATCCGGAGATGAGATGGTAAAGGCATCAGCCGCCAGGTAGTTCAACGCTTTCTCGCGGCGGAATGCAACGCCCTGCACTTCCACAGTTTTCACAAAAGCATCCAAGAAACGGTCCGGTTTCTGCTTTCTGGCTTTCCATAAGGTATCCTGAGGCTGGAGATTGATATCGGAAATATAAATCACCGAATCTTCGGTACTTAGCATGATACTATCGGTATTCAGGGTAAAATCGTTATTCGCCAACAAAAGTTGGGGCTGGTTCGTTTCAAAATCAAAATTATCGCAATACAGCAGCTTTCCGCTATCGGACGAATTTTCATCCAGCCTGAAACCATAGGCATGGAAACTTACATTTGTCAGTGCATATACAATCGGTGACAGCGGATTTTCCACCGTATAGGAAACGCTTGCATTATCCAGGTTCAGCGTTTGTACGCTCAACACATTGATATATGGAGAGATGACCTCATACAAAGTTTTGGTTTGCGCCTGGGTATCTTCTTTTTTTTCCGTGCGGGAAGAATTACTGGACTGGAATACTTTCACCTCCGGCTGCTTCACCTCAAAAGAATGGAAATGCAGTTGCTTATAACTCCATCTCCAAGTCAGGTTCAAACCTTTAAAGTCGATAACCCCGACACGCGCCGACAAATACATTGCCGGCAAACTGTCTTTCTGCTGCCAGTCCCGGAAAACCTCCGAATCCGGCTCCAGGACAATCCCTTCTATCTTCAATTCTCCATTGAAAAAATTAATTGCCAGCTTATCAAAAGAAAGTGTATAGAAACCGTCCGTGGCATCGGCTGTCCGTTGTATCAGTTCTTTTTTCAAGAACTGTTCCAGATGCTTTGTAAGATAAAGGTTAAGCAGGAATAAACCGCCAACCAATAATAGAATAGCCGGCAGGATGTAATATTTGAATTTCTTTTTACGCCCCATACGCTCTTTGCTGTCGCAAGTTAAATATATCTATATATAATTCAACAAAATAATATTATTTAAGTTGCGGTAAATGCCTGAGGAAATAGATCCGACCGCCTCCGATGACAAGACATAGCACTTAGAGATGCCTCCGACCGCCTCCGATGGCAAGACATAGCACTTAGAGATACCTCCGGAGGCCTCCGATGGCAAGACATAGTGCTAAAAAATGCTTTCGGAGGCCTCCGATGGGACAAAATAGTGCTTGGAAACGGCTTCGGTCGCCTCCGAAATGGCAAAATAGCACTAAAACCTATCACCGGAGGCCTCCGAAGCTACAAAATAGTGCTATGTCTTACCTTCGGAGACGATTGGAGCTATAAAACAGTGCTGCGAACCACCATCAAACGCGATTGGAAGTACTACGCAGTGCTGTAACCTCCCCTTAACGTCAGTTTTTCTATAAATTAGCCCTCAGGAACAGATTTTCAATAGTTGTCATTCTGCGTCAAAGAGCCTCCCACATAATCTATCTCCGTCTGTGGAATAGGATAAGGCCATGTTTTATCCGTAACCCGGCTTCCCGCACCGGAATATTGCCCGGCTGCTTTACAATTGCAGCCACCAAACGGTTCCACTCCACATCCACATGAACCTCATCCTTCAAACTTTCCGCGACAATATTTCTTAGAGACTTTTTCATTTCAACCGGATATTCCTCTTTGCTTTTATATAGGACACATCCACAATGATTATTACTTACAAGGAAGTGCTTTTTTCAAGAAAACTTCCCCCGCTTATGTTGCCAGATAATCTTTCAACTCTCCTTTCAGTATTTTAAGCGCTCTGTAAATCTGAGTATCTACAGTACGTACCGACATACACAGCCGGTCGGCTATTTCCTGATTTTTCAAGCCCTCTATCCGGCTCAGTTTGAATATGGATTTACATTGTTTCGGTAAGCGTTCGATGGTGTTATTCACTATTTGTTCTATTTCAAGCATGGCAAGATTGGAAAAGGGCGTTATTCCGTATCCGTTCATCCCGGAAGATAATTCCTCCTGAGAATATTCGTCGAGTTCCTCCTGCGATTTAACGGAACGAATATAATTCAAGCATTCATTTTGTACGGAGCGGTACAGGTAGGCATTCAGTGAAGTATGGATATCTATCTCTTCCCTTTTCTCCCAAAAGCGAAGAAATACATTCTGCAACAAATCTTTAGCTTCTTCCGGTTCTGCTATAAACTTCCTGCAATGGACATATAAAGGTACATAGACTGCTTTGAACAGGGCATTGAAAGCAGCCATATCGCCTGTTTTGATACTTACGAGGATTAGCTCGTCGGATTGTTTCTTCATTGGTTACAATTGCGGGAAAAGCGTACAGCCCCGGCTACATCACGAACCCGGCCTGTACGCACCATTATTAGCAAATCAGCTAATCCAACTATAATATTTCATCTGCTGTCTTATTGAAATATTTGATACATTCTTTGATATCCGGCACCGAATTATCCCAGTTAAATTCATATTCGATAGAGAATACACCTTTGAACTTCTGCCGCTTCAGTTCTTTCAACATCCCTTTCACATCCAGGATTCCTGTTCCCCAGATAACATCATGCTGTTCTTTCTCTCCTTCCACTTTAGGAGCAATATCCTTGAAATGTAAAGAGACAATGCGCTTCTGCAATTTCTTCAGGCAATCGATCTGATTCAAACCTTCCCTGCGCCAATGCCCGACATCTGAACAAGAGCCCAATAATCTGCTACGATTAGAAATCACACTCAGCAGATTATCCGGATTCCAGTAATCCGACGGTTTCGGATGATTATGGACAGATACTTTTATTTTATACTGATTAGCAAGTTTCTCCACCAAATCCCAGTCTTTCAATGCAGGTTCGCAAGTAATAAACTCCAGCCCCATTTCATCGGCAAACCTGAACATCTTTTCCCAATCGGCAGAATTATCGGTTACAAAAACGCCGGTTCCGACAATCTTTATTCCTTTGGAGGCTGCAAATTCTCTCAGTTCTTTTTGTGTCTGCACATCCAGATTGAAGTCGAAGACCTTATCTCCCCATTTACCACCTAATTTATGGCCCGGATAAACTTCGATGTATTTCACTCCTAACTCTTCAGTTTTATCAAGGGCTTCCGCCAACGAGAAAAGATGGAATGTATAAGACTGAATACCTAAACGCCAACCATTCTTCTCGGCTTTCGTTTGTGCTTGCGATGGTAATGCCAATAAACAACAAACCAGAGCTATGATTATTTTTGAAATCTGTTTCATGTAGTTTTTTCTCTTTTAGAGGTTCTTACTTAGGCATTTCCGGCAATGAGAAACCATTGTTATAGGTATGCTTAATCCATTCATTTGCCATATCAGCAGCATTAAATTCAGCAAAGCGACGGTCGAAACGCGGGTCGCCATCTATGACCTTGAAGTCGTCTACCGTCACAATCTTTATTTTGTCATTCGGAGATATATTGGTGAACCGCATATTTTCACCATCCCACTGCAATTCGCGATGCAATCCCTGCAAACCGGACAAGCGAACAGCCAATACCCCCATTACTACCATTTCATTAAACGGACCGGAGAACTGGAAGTTTGAAGATGCCTCCGTTCTATTTTCAGGAGATTCTTTACAGGCACGTATCCAATCCTGTTCATGTGCATTCGTAGACCAGATATCACCGTTTCCACCCTTCACTCTCGGAATTGTCGGTTTCGGCTGGTTAAAATGTTCCATATCCGACAGAGGCAGTAATGTAGGATTCATGCCATAGCAGCCGGTCATAATCTTACCTTTCGTTCCGATAAAAATGATACCGCCATTTTCATCTCCCATCATCTGCCCGTCTTTCAATTCCTCCGGACGGGGAGGCATCAAACCTCCATCATACCAATATACTTTCACTTCCGGCATCTTTACATTACCTTTCGAAGAACGTGCCGGGAACGTATAAGTCACAACCTGTGCATGGGGAGGAGAATAGAGGTTGCTGAGCGTAGAACTGCCTATCACGCTGGTCGGATATTTTAAATCCAATGCCCAGTAAAGAGGGTCCATGATATGGCAAGCCATATCTCCCAAAGCCCCTGTTCCGAAATCCCACCAGCCCCGCCAGTTCCAAGGTGTATAAACCGAGTTATACGGGCGTTTCCGGGCCGGACCGATAAACAAATCCCAGTCCAGTGTTTTCGGGCACTTCATACCCTCTTTAGGCTGCATCAAGCCTTGAGGCCAGATAGGGCGGTCTGTCCAGCAATGTACTTCATATACATCTCCAATAATACCCGCCTGTATCCATTCGGCTATCTGACGGCACCAATCAAAAGAGTTTCCCTGATTACCCATCTGGGTAGCCACCTTATATTTTTTAGCCAGCTTTGTCAATAAACGGGATTCGTAAACAGAATGGGTAAGCGGTTTTTGTGTATAGCAGTGTTTCCCCAATGTAATGGCATGTGCCGTAACACCGGCATGTGTGTGGTCGGGAGTCGCCACCATAATAGCATCGATAGATTTACCCATCTCGTCAAACATCACACGCCAGTCTTTAAAACGTTTTGCCTGAGGATAATCCTTAAATGTTTTATCAGCGTATCCCCAGTCCACATCACAGAGGGCAACGATGTTTTCCGTATTCATATTTGCCAGGTTACGGCGTCCCATACCTCCTACACCGATACCGGCAATATTCAGTTTATCACTGGGGGCGGTATACCCGTGCGACTTACCGAGTATCGAACCCGGCACAATAGTCAGACCGGCAGCTGCAACAGCGCCGGTCTTTAAAAATGTTCTTCTGGATATATTTTTCATGGCTAACAAAATTTCAGAACTTTTTCTTATAACGTTTTCAAATTCAGATTGCGCCAGAGTACTTTAATACCTCCGCCATCATGTATCTGTAAAGCGATACGTCCTTGTCCGGCACCTATCTTCTCATCACGTATATTTACCATTTCCTGACCATTCAGCCAAGTCTGTACGTTATCTCCCTGTACTCGGATACGCATCGTGTTCCAATCGCCCGGTTTCAGGATATTTTCTTTTTCATCCGGAATTTGTACTAACCAACCACGGCCATATGATTCATAAATACCACCGGTATCATTGCCTTTAGGAGCAACTTCTACCTGCCAGCCATTCACTTTTACTCCCTCTTCAATAAATGAACGGAAGAACACACCGGAATTACCGTCCGCCACTTGTTTAAATTCGACAGTCAAGTCAAAATCATCATAGTAATCGCGAGTTGCCAGATAACCGTATTGTTTATCCGGACCACTTTCACAAACCAGTAAACCATCCTTCACATACCACAATTCCGTACCATATTTTTCCCAACCGGCCAAATCCACACCGTTAAACAAATTCACTTCCTTTGTTTTACGTGGAAGCTCTTTAATTTTGATATTACGGAACCATGCAGGATAACCGTGGTCCTGTAGACAAAGCACGCCTTTATGTGCCAAACCGTATTCAGGAGCATTCGCCCATTTTCCACTGTTTTTACGTTTGTGCCAGTCGTCTGACCAGGCATCAAATTCTACAGTCTTTTCACCATTCATGAAATAAGTAACATGTCCGTTATCGAAGATGATTTTAGAGTTATTCCATTCTCCGGCTGGTTTTACTTTTATTGTTGAAAAATCAGGCAGATACATAGCATAATCCACACCACAACGTTGCCAGTCTTCCAGTGGTTCTGCAAAATTCTCATCATCAATCAGCTGGTATTCCGGACCCGTCACATAGGGCACTGCAAATTGTGGACGTTCTACCACATGATACAACATGCCGCTATTACCACCCTGGGAAATTTTCCAATCCCAGGAAAGTTCGAAGTTTTCATACTGTTTGTCTGTTACGATATAACCGTTGGCATCATCACCTTTGCCATCAGCCTGTATAGTTCCGTCTACCACTTCCCAGGGACCGGTCAGTGACGTTCCATTGTAATCTCTCCAACCATTCAGCGTTTTTCCATCAAATAGGAGTTCCCAACCTTCTGCTTTTTCCGCATCTGTCAATACATTTTGAGGTTTCTCCGCACAAGAGGACATCAAGAAAGCCAATGCCATCGAACATGTAAGGAATAATCCTTTTTTCTGTGTTCCTGTAATTCTCATAATTTTTTTGTTTTAATAAATAGTTCACAATATTAGAAATACTTTTCTCCCTGTTACAAAAGATAGACACGCAGATAAAAAAACAGTACTTACGACTCTATCCATTTTTTCATTATTTTAACCAGTAATTCTCCATTTCACCTCACAGTAAATAAAAAAACCACCAGACACGAACCTATGTATTTATATTTTATTCATTATATATCGCTAATAATTTAAAAATATTCATATATGCAAAGATATAAATTATTTTAATAATAAAAATAGCTTCATATTATGAATTATATAAAAAACCACACATATAGATTTATGATTGCTTCTCTGGCATATATTTCCAAAAGCGGACCGGCATATGCTGTCGATGCAATTTGGGATTGAGGCGTTCTTTAATAGTAATCGCCTTGAAATATTCTTTCCACAATTGCTGAAATAACTTTTCATTTTCATCCATTAGCTCCTCATTCAATAAACCGGAAAGCAGATGTGCCTGCTTATCTTCGAAACGCACTTCGACCACTTCCAGCAAATCATAATAATAGCCATATTCGCGTTTCAAGTCATAAAGCAACCATTTCTGGTCGGCAAAACGGTCTTTCAGATAAGGGATGACCAGAGAAATTACATTATATACCGGTTCGACGGCTGCAAAATAGGTACCATCCGAAGCTTTCTGGAAACGCAGGAACTGCATGACACGAAGGCGTTCATTCACTACCTTTTTACTGATTTTAGAGACTTCCAGCACATCGGAATCTCCAAAGTTCAACTCGATAGAAGCCGGAACATCCAAAGCTTTACGGATATAGCGAAAAAGAAGTTTATCTATTTCCGGTAATTCGGATAGCCAAGAGACTGTAATAAGAGAAAGAGCAGCCGCTGAAATTTTCTTCTGTAGCCCTTTCCAGACACGATCTGCTTTTTGGTCATCCGTATAAACAGTCACTACTTCATCATAAAACAGAGGCAACGGTTCTCCTTCCGCCAGTAAAAGGTCAGGAAAACTACGACGGGAATAAGCATCGAAGACAACAGTTAGTAATCCCTCAAATGTTTTATCATAAACAAAAACTATCATCGCTTATTCACCGAATTGAAAGGTTAACTGGCGTTCATCCAATTGCTTTTTACCGGTTTTCCGGATAAGCAGTCGCCGCACATTCTCAGGGCTTATCTCATTTATCGTCTGCATTGGCAGCTCATGGCAGGTAATAAAATATTGGGCTTTCTTCATGACTACCCCTATTTTTTTCAACTGTTCCGTTCCCAAACGCGAATAACGGCGGGAAACGACTATGAGTTTAGCCGATTTGACACCGATTCCAGGAACACGCAACAACATTTCATAGTCCGCCTTATTTATATCCAGCGGAAATACTTCAGGATGCCGCAATGCCCATGATAGCTTAGGGTCGATTTCCAAATCGAGGTCAGGATAGGCATCATTCACTATCTCATCCACCTTAAACTGGTAAAAACGCAGCAACCAGTCTGCCTGATACAAACGGTTTTCACGCACCAAAGGAGGTTGTTTCAATGCAGGCAGACGATTATCATACTCATTTACGGGAATAAAACCGGAATAATAAACACGCTTCATCGTAGGACGTTGGTAGAGAGCAGACGAGAGACGAAGAATATCCTTGTCCGTATCCGGCGTTGCTCCGATAATCATCTGGGTGCTTTGGCCGGCAGGGACAAAACGCGGGGCATGACGAAAGCGCTTCCTCTCCTCGGCGCTTTGCAGAACTCCCTGTTGGATGTAACGCATCGGCTGAAAAACACTTTTAAAATCTTTTTCCGGAGCAAGCAATTGCAGGCTCTTTTCGTTCGGAATCTCTATATTTACGCTCATACGGTCGGCATAAAGCCCCGCTTCATTTACTAACTCCTGACTGGCACCGGGAATACTTTTTAAGTGAATATATCCGTTGAAGCGATAAACAAGCCGTAAATCCTTCACTACACGAACCAGCCGCTCCATAGTATAATCGGCATTTCGTACCACCCCCGAACTAAGGAACAGCCCTTCTATATAATTACGGCGATAAAATTCAATGGTCAGATTGACCAACTCTGTTACGGAAAGAGTTGCACGGCGAATATCATTGCTCCTTCTGTTGATGCAATAGGCACAATCGAACATGCAATAATTCGTGAGCATGATTTTAAGTAGAGAGATACACCGTCCGTCTTCAGCAAAACTATGGCAAATACCCCACCCGGCCGCACTTCCGATACTGCCGCTTTTATGCTGGCGAGAAGTTCCGCTGGAAGCACAGGAAACGTCATACTTAGCTGATTCCGCCAGTATTTTCAGTTTTTCGAGTACGCTATCGTCCATAATTTTATCCGAGATTGTATTTTACAAAAGTACATATAACGGGGTAAACAAAAGATTTCTTTCTCTTAAAAAAGCAAAGAGAACTGTACTTACACCGACAAGCAACAACAATCAGCAGATATCTAAATATATAGCAAGTCTTACTATTTATATGATTTATAGAAAAACCCATTAAATTTGTAGAACCATAATATAGCAATCAATGCTCTTGATTTCAATTCTGATATCCCTTTCGTATTTGATAATCTTTGTAAAAAATATAATATTCCAGTTTTACATCCCTATAATTTTGGCTGGGCAGGATTTCTTACCATTATAAATCCCCAAGGTCCCTCATTAGAGCAATTAACCACCAATCCAGAAGGCTTTGAACTACAAATGGCTGAACATGTATTAAAATATGGAAGTCCTAAAAACAAACAAAAAAATTGGTTAAAACAAGCAATAACTGAGTACAAAAATGAAACAAACAGACTTTCTCCACCGCAACTCTCTATTGGGGCATGGATAACTGCAGGACTTTGTGTCAATGTTTTATACAATTTAGCGACTAATAAAAATATAGATTTTTTCCCTCAATTTTATCTCTCATCTATACACTGTACTTATCACAACAATTTGTAATTTTCCGAAAAAAGTAATGCTTCTGTTATATTTCTCACCTCTAGCTTGTCAAATAATCTTCGTTTATAAAATTTGATTGTATCCACAGCCAAAAAAAGTTTATCAGAAATTTGGTTCATTGTATAACCTCGAGCGGATAAAGAAAGTATATTTCTTTCTTTTTCACTCAAAGTTATACCTTCATTTTTAATCCAACAATGAGTACCCAATGAATACTCCCAAAAATTCATTTGCCCTGTTTTTCGTAACTCTATATGTCCCGGAGTATTGTGAGAAGATAAAGCAACCACACATGCAGCAAGCCATACCTTTCCATCATCAGCTAAAAGTATTGGAGTCAACTTGTGATTTACAAGGACTAACCTATCATTACACATAATATGAAAATCATAAGATATGGTATAATGAATCCTTTCACATATAGATAACTGATTATAGAAATTAAATCCGGCTTTATTAATTTCAGCTAGCATTGGCTGTTCTTCTGCTGGAACCTGATTAATATAGAACATATATCCAAACTCTTTAACTTCCTCTGCTGTATAGCCACACAAAAACAGGGGATTATTTGATACGTATAGAAAATTTTTCTTATAATAATCAATTATATATAAACTCTGATATGTTGTTCTTGATATTGCATCAAAAGAACTTATCAATATATCTATATTCTGATAAGCTTCCTCCGATATATTACATACAGAATTAGATGAGATGAAGAAATCGTCTATTTGTGTCATAAAAACTTTTTATATCCAAATCACAAAACTAGTATTTTTTTTATCGTTTACAAGATTATATCACACAAAAGTGTAATTTATTGAACAACATTAATCAGATTACACTTTTGTGTAGTAAATAGTTCAAAAGAAGAAGATAATTTTGCATCAAACAAAAAACAAAAAATGACGAAGCAATTAATAATCAAATCCGACAATTATAGCCTCTATAAATTAGACAAACAACATTTATATGAAATAGCAAAATTTGTTGTGGAAGAAAACCATAAACATAATTTCTCAAAAACAAATAATAAAATAAATATTGAAGAGAAAATTGAGGCTGTATATCAAGAGGAATTAATTTACGCTGATAATTCCGATATTTTTATCGCAGAAAATAACAATTGTTGCATCATCGGATGTATCAGAGTAATGAAATGGAATATGAAGCACAGACTTCCAATGCATAAAACATTTGGTATTAATCCATTAGAACATATAACAACGTTAAAGAATACAACATTTTGGCATATCGGAAGATTTGCTATAAGTAACTGCCTCGACATTTCAAATGGAAGACTTTTTAAACAATTAATGATATATGCTATATATCAAGAAGAAGACGGTTATATGATAGCCGAATGCGATAGCAGACTATTACGAACAATTAACATTTTAGGAATTAATACTATATCACTAGGAAAAGGCCTTCAATATCTTTATTCAGAAACAATTCCTATATACGCAAACAAAACAGGATTGTCTAAATTTTATCAAAATTTCATTCATTTACATCACAAATACCAAAATAAAAACAATCCCATCAAAGTGGTATAAAGAATAAATAACATTCAATATATTATTAGAACACATTACAATCATGAAAGTAAAAAATTTATTTATGCTACTAGCTTGTAGCACAGTTTTCTTATCTTGTTCTTCAGAAGATCTGAATGAACTTACAACTTCAAACATACAATCAAAATCGACACCACTTTAGGTTGGGTACCTGGAGCTTCTTGGAGTAAATCCGGCTTTTCTTCCCACGATTACAAATTTGCACGCGTATATCAAAATCAAATTCCTGTCAAAATCAAAGGTAGAATGTTTGTTGATTATCAAGTATTTAGAGGAGAAAAAGTTTATTTCAATGTAGATATTTAATAGAATACGATCTTATGTTCAAAAAATTATCAATAATTTGTTTTTTAGTAGTATCAATCCATTCATACTCACAGTTAAGAACAGGAATACTTGTAGGTGGAGGAATTGGTTTGGAACAAAATCTATCTGTCAACAAAAACAACACTGAGTTTTTAAAAGGTGTCCAGTTTAAAGATACTTATTTATACAATGTCCTCTTGGGATATCGTTTTAGGTTTGAGAATCAGAGTCATAAAAATCTATTTTTCGATATCGACCCACTGCTAAAACTACAGACATTCAAAAGTTCTGATTTTGAACCGGGGAATACGAATGATTATACTTCCGTTACAAAAGAAGCTCATTATCTTAACTTTCAATTGGCTGTATCTGCATCTGCAAATTACAAGATTTTTAAAGAGTTATATGTTGGATTAGGAATAGAACCTACATGGAATATAGTTACAGACGGTAAGCCTTTTGATATACCCATATTGGGTAAAATCGGTTATAACTTCAATAACAAAGTCGACATCTCCTTAACCTATCGTCAAGGTTTTACAAATACAATCAACGATAGTAAATATAGTAAAGGAAGGACCTCCGACATTTATTTATCCATATTTATACCTTTTACTGTTAGGTAGTTATTTAACAAATCAGTTCCTAAGAGGCATTATAAACTTCAAATCTGTTTATAACGCCTCTTTCACCTATAAAGGCTTTCGTATTTTCTATAGAAAATTGTTAGCAGAATAAAACCCAAAAGGGCAAACGGAACACCGGCCAGCGCCGGATACCGGTAACCAGCCTGCAATACCAACCCGCCGGTATAAGCCCCAATTGCATTTCCAAAATTAAAAGCGACCTGCACACTTGCCGCGCCCAACAATTCTCCCCCTTTCGCCACACGGATAATCGATATTTGTTCCGGACTGGATACGGCAAACAACCCTGCTGTACAAAGCGCCATCAGGAGTGCCGAAGCCCAGGGGTTCGGGGAAAAGAAAAAGATAGCCAATAAGACAAGGCAAATAAGCCCCTGAACCGTAGCGCCTACATTACCAGGTGTATAACGGTCGGAAAGACGCCCGCTTACCAGATTTCCGGCAACCATACCGAAGCCGGACAACACCATCAACGCCGTGATACTTTCCGGTCGGAAACCAGACACGTCCGTTAATAACGGAGTTACATAACTATACCAACAAAAAACACCTCCATTGCCCAATGCCGTAGCCCCTAAAATAAGCCACGGAGCCGGTGTTTTCAGAAAACGGAATTGCCCTTTAAATCCGGTATCTTCCAATCCTTTCACATGAGGGACCCATCGCCAGATATAATAAAGAATAAGAATACCCCAGCATCCGACAAGCAAAAACGTAACACGCCATGAAAGCGCACTGCTCAAAGACGTACCTAAAGGTACACCGAATAAATTTGCGATTGTCATTCCGGCAATCATTATCGATACCGCCTCGGAACCTTTTCCTTTATCCGCCAGCCTTTCCGCTACAATAGAACCAACTCCGAAATAGGCACCATGAGGTAATCCGGAAACAAAACGGGCTATCAGCAATACCCAATAATTAGGAGCTGCCGCCGCACAAATATTTCCCACCATAATAATAGCGACCAGCACTAACAGAATATGTTTCAACGGATGCTTACGGGCAAGAATAAGTGCAGGCGCACCAACACATACCCCCAAAGCATAAGCTGAAATCAAATGTCCCGCCATAGGAATACTTACTCCCAAATCTTTAGCTATATCAGGCAATATACCCATCATGACAAACTCGGCAATACCCAAACCTAAGGTTCCGAAAGCTAAGGCTATAAGACTCTTTTTCATTTTGTCCAACTGTTTACGGGCTGCAAATTTAATCTGTTTCACAATAAAGTGTATCAATATACACTTTTAATTCATCCAAACTCCATCTTTTAGATTATAAACCTTCGGAATCAAAGAAATAGCCCACTGTTTTTTCCGATTTACTATCTTTGCAAACAATAGAATTGACTGCATACGATTATTTAAAATAAAGATGTTACCTGAGAATATACCCGTACATAACCTGGACGAAAGTGACTTTTTCGTTATTGAAGCCATAGAAAACTGTGAAACACAGAATTTTAATGGCGTACACCGTCATAACTTCCACGAAATCCTGTTTTTTACAGAAGCAGAGGAGAGTGACGTACAGAGTATCGATTTTATCGAACATCATTTGCAGCCCAACCAACTTTACTTGTTAAGACAGGGACAGGTACACAAAATGCAGCTTCACCGCCAACAGGGATACCTTTTTGCTATCAGTCCGACATATTTCGACCGGATGGATTTACGGATGGAAGGCAGCATCGGTTACGATTTTCCTTCTGTGATATCCCTCAACAAAGAAGATATTCAGCCGGTACGGCAGCTAGCTGCACTCATTTTCGATGAGTTTTACGAAAAAAGAAGAAAAGAAATCCTGGATGCTTATATGCATGCATTCTTCACTTTACTAATGTTTTCATATGCAGGGAGAGGACAGGCTGAAGAAATGGATATACGGGTCAAACGTTTTCTTGCCTCAGTCGAAAAGTATTTTACAACAGAACGTTCTTCCGGATTTTATGCCCGCCAAGCATCTTTAAGCAGTAAAAGATTGAATGAACTTATCAAACAGGCACTCGGTAAAACCGTTATCGAGGTGATACACGAGCGCCTGCTGTTAGAAGCTAAAAGGCTCATCTGCTATGAAGAATTGTCCTTTAAGGAAATCGCATTCAAACTCGGCTTCAAAGACGCTTCTTATTTTACCCGCTTCTTCCGCGGACAGAGCGGAATGACTCCCGAACAATTCAGGCAGTCGCTATAACCCGGCGTCCTTTTCCGGTCGAAAGCAGCAAGAAAGAGGCAAAAGAACAGAAAAATATACCGCCCATCATCGGTATTACCGAATCATTCTGCATATAGCTGACCGCTGCCGACAACAAACCTGTGAAAAACAATTGCAAAAACCCCATAAAAGCAGAAGCCGTACCGCTATCATTCGTAAAATAAGACAGTCCCAAAGAGGTCGTAGCCGGAAGCAACAAACCTACCGGAATCAAATTAAGGAAAATCAATACCAGCATGGGAATAACCGGGCTACCGGCTACCGCACAACCCAATAACAACAGATTCAGGAGAAGCTGGACTCCGATCGTATAACGCACCAACCGTTTTAAAGAAGTGAACTTCAACAGGAAATCGATGATATAGGTTCCTAATAACAAACCGATGGCATTGACTGCAAAAATGATACTGAATGTATCGCCGGAGAAGCCCCCTTTCTCCATTATAAAATACGGAGCATTGGAAACATATACCATCAAACTGCCATAAGCCATACAACCGATAATGGTATATATCATAAAAGGCATATTGGCCGTAACCCGTACATAACTTTTCAGCAGGCAGCCTACGGAAAAAGACGGTTTAGGGACTACAGAAGAAACAACCGCCTGCTTCTTTCCCGGCAGAAACAAGGCCACCAATAAAATACTTAAAACGCCCAACAGGCTCGTTGTATTGAAAATGCCATGCCAATGCCAATATTTCAACAAAAGGTTTCCCAATGTAGGAGCGATAATCGGAGCGACTCCCGATATAATAGTTAATAGAGAAAACACTTTTGTCCGGTACCTGTCATCAAACAAATCATTCACTACGGCACGTCCGATAACCACTCCGGCACAACCGCCGAACGCCTGAAGAAAGCGTATTACCCAAAGCTGATGGATCTGGTTTGCATAAATAGAGGCAAGGGAACTAAGGGTAAAAAGAGTCATAGCTATCAATATCGGTTTCTTTCGCCCGTACTGGTCGGAAAGAGGTCCCCAAAACAATTGTCCCAAAGCAAAACCTGCAAGGAAAACAGAAAGAGAGAGTTGCACTTCACTTAATTCCACCTGCAAATTATCCGCTATATCCTTAAATGCAGGAAGATAAAGGTCTATACTAAGCGGCTCGAGTGCTGCCAGCAATGAAAGCACCAGCACTATTATTTTCATTTTTTTATCCATATCATTTTCTTTATTAAACGCCGCAAAAGTACGGGCTTCCTTCCAAATGCCGTTTATCTAATCCGCACATTGACTGGTACAATCCGGAACATTTGCCTATCTTTGCGTAATACAGACAAATAGAAAATGGAGCAACAAGAAAAATACAGTTATGAATATCCGAGACCGGCAGTCACGACGGATTGCGTAATCTTTGGTTTTGATGGCGGAGAGCTGAAAGTGCTTTTGATAGAACGTGCGATCGAGCCTTATAAGGGATGCTGGGCTTTGCCGGGCGGTTTCCTCGAAATGGAAGAAAGTGCGGACGATTGCGCGCGCCGTATCCTTCAAAAGGAAACAGATTTGACCAATATTTATCTGGAACAGCTCTATACTTTTTCCGATATTAAACGCGACCCTCGTTTCCGGGTGGTCAGCATCGCCTATTATGCCCTGGTGAAAATGTCCGATTTCCAGACGAAGGGCGGAATGGATACCAGCAATATCAAATGGTTTAATCTTTCGGAAGTCCCGGAACTGGCTTTCGACCACAATCGTATTCTGACAACTGCCCAGGAACGCCTGAAAGGTAAAATCAAATACCAACCGATTGGCTTTGAATTATTACCGGAACGTTTTACCCTTCCAGACCTGCACCGTCTCTACGAAATTGTATTGCAAACACAACTGGACAGGAGAAACTTCCGAAAAAAAATGCTGAGTTTCGGGTTGCTTGTCGACTTGAACGAGGTTAAGCCGGATGTCCCGAACAGGGCACCTAAAATATACCGCTTCGATAAGCAAAAATATAAAGAGCTAAGCCAAAAAGGATTTTATTTTGAATTATAATCCGCCAGTGCATGTTTTAACCGATACAGGCAAATAAGCAGGTGTGCATCCTCCAGTTGTCCGGCATGTGTGTACAGTTCATCCAAGTCTACCCATGCCAGTGAATCATCCGGTTCATTCAACCAGATTACATATGGATAAACCTGTTCCGGGGTTATGCCTACCGACGGAAAATATTTTTCACCCAGCCTGAAGTAACGGATAACAGATGATCTTCCGATTTTCAATTCTTCCATATACCGGTACAACGCACTAAAATCGCCAATTTCTTTAGGCAACCGCCATGCCGGAACAGTAAAATCCAACACATCCGACAGCATTTGCGGATTACTGATTTTGTAGCTTATCTGTCCCTCGATAGATACCGACTGGTAATCGTTTGTCAATTCCCTGAAAATAAAAGGCAAATCATTACTACCCATCGGGATAGCTACAATAGAACTGTTCGGTACAAAATAATAGAATGACAAACCGCGTCCCTCTCTGTTGACTCTTCCATTCTTGAAATGGAAAACATAAGTCATCGAATCAAATTTAATGTGCTTAATACCTAACATACCTCTTAAAATTTAAATGGTTAATACCAACTCTACCTATTGCGTAATATTTACACATCGCAAAGAAATGAAACTTATTTTACCTTACCAAATATTTTGCGTGCTTTTTACGCATATAATCAAATATACCTTTATAAACCGACCGGTCAAACAGAGAAACTGCAAAAAGCGTCCGAATAAAATCATAACTATGGTTTTTCCAATTCATAACTATGATTTATGAAAACCATAGTTATGAATTAAAATATAAGGGAAATCATTTTGAGTATAGACCTACGTTATTTAGAGAAACAATATTTGTACATTTGCGAAAATCAGATTTAGATTGGCAATAACAAATGGAAGAAGAAGCAACAAAATATATCCGGCTTATAGAACTGGCGACCCAAGCGCCATCCGGACATAACACACAGCCTTGGATTTTTACTATTCAAGAGAATCAAATCACAATAGAACCGGACTTTTCCAGAACATTGCCAGTGGTTGACGGGAATCACAGGGAATTATATATCAGCCTTGGATGTGCTATTGAAAATTTATGTATCGCTGCATCCGCCGCCGGCTACCAAACGAAAGTCGGGATTGCAACACGAAACGATACAGAACGGGTGATTCAAATTACTTTGCATAAAGCAACTGATGTGCAACCCTCTCCTTTGTTTCCTTTTATAGGAAAACGGCAAATGAACCGCCAGACATACAACGGAAACAAAATTCTGGACCTTTTCCTCGATAAATTGGAAACGGTCCAAACAGAAGCGGATACGCAACTTTACTTCTTTGAGAACGACAGTCCGCAATTTGAAGCATTAAGACCGTATATATTGGAGGGAAACAAGAGGCAAATGAACGACCAGGCATTCAAGGAAGAACTGAAATCATGGATGCGTTTCAATAAAAAGCATTCGGAAGCGACTCACGACGGATTAAGTTATGCCGTATTCGGTGCCCCCGACCTACCGGCATTTATTTCCAAAACAATTATGAGCTCCGTATTAAACAGTCGTATTCAAAACAAAGGAGATAACAAGAAAATAAACAGTTCCTCCCATTTCGTTCTTTTCACGACACGAAATAATTCCATCGAAAACTGGATTGCATCAGGAAGGACATTGCAACGTTTCCTGTTGACAGCAAGTAAAGAAGGAATAGCTTGTGCTTTTTTTAACCAACCTTGTGAAGTAAAAGAATTAGCGGATAAGATACAGGAGACATTTCCAATCAACAAAGAATACCCCATACTATTGTTACGCCTCGGATATGCAAAAGCCGCCCCTTATTCATCCAGAAGAAATGTTACAGATGTGATAAGGAACGGCTGACCAGTTAACGCAAGTTTTTATAGTCAGGGTATTATTCTATCTTTCCTACCATCTTGGACGGGTCCACCCATTCGTCGAACTCCGCGGCAGTAAGCAATCCTAATTCAATTGCCGCCTGTTTCAGGGTTTTATTTTCCAGATAGGCTTTTTGTGCAATGGAGGCAGCTTTATAATAACCGATTTTAGGATTCAGGGCGGTGACAAGCATCAATGAATCGTCCAGATGCTTTTTTATATTCTCTTTTCTCGGTTCGATACCTGCTACACAATGTTCATTAAAGCTGAAGCAACCTTCACCAATCAGACGGGCACTATGCAGGAAATTATAAATAATCATCGGTTTGAATACATTCAATTCAAACTGTCCGCTGGCACCTCCCACTGAAATTGCCACATCATTCCCCATCACCTGGGCTGCAATCATGGTAAGTGCTTCACATTGGGTCGGATTCACTTTTCCCGGCATGATGGAAGAACCCGGTTCATTTTCCGGTAACCGAAGTTCACCGATGCCGGCACGCGGCCCGGACCCCAACATCCGGATATCATTCGCTATCTTCATCAGGCTTACAGCCACTGTTTTCAATGCTCCATGTACTTCCACCAACGCATCATGGGTGGCAAGCGCCTCAAATTTATTGGATGCTTTGACAAAAGGTTGCCCGGTCAGTTCCGACAAACGCTTCGACACACATTCATCAAAATCAGGCGGGGTATTGATTCCGGTCCCTACGGCAGTCCCGCCAATGGCAAGTTCCGCTAAATGGGACATCGAGTTTTTAATCACCCGTATCCCATGCTCCAATTGGGAAGCATACCCGCTAAATTCCTGCCCGAGAGTAAGCGGGGTAGCATCCATAAAATGGGTACGCCCTATTTTAACTATCGGCATAAAATCGCGGCTTTTCTTCAATAAAGTACAATGTAATTTTTCCAGACCGGGCAGAGTAACTTCTTTCAACAGCTTATAAGCTGCAACGTGCATTGCGGTCGGGAAAGTATCATTGGATGATTGGGATTTATTGACATCGTCGTTCGGGAGCAAGACTTTTTCCTTGTCGGTCAACTTACCCCCGGTTAATACGTGGGCACGGTTGGCTATCACTTCGTTTACATTCATGTTGGTTTGGGTACCGCTACCGGTTTGCCAAACAACTAAAGGAAACTCTTTATCCAATTTTCCTTCCAGTATTTCATCACAAACCCTGCCTATCAACTCACATTTACCGGCAGACAAAACACCTGCTTCCTTATTTGCCATCGCAGCTGCCTTTTTCAAATAAGCGAAAGCATAAATGACCTCCTTGGGCATCCGGTTCGTATCTCTGGCTATCTTAAAATTATTTACACTACGCTGAGTTTGAGCACCATAATAAGCCCCTGCCGGGACTTGTACCTCGCCCATCGTATCTTTCTCTATCCGGTATTCCATAGCACTTGTATTTTAATGTCTACTCAATAATAAAACCGGATAGAGAAAGAATTGTTTATGAAAAACTTACTTATCCAAACAGACTTATTCTATCGGAATACATATTTCCGTCAGCAAATCTTCAGGAAGGGTATTACAGGGGTCATTCAAATAACGTTCGTAGCTGGGTTCATCCCGGAAGGTATAGCCCAACTGCGGTATTTTCTGCGCATAAATCGTATCATAAACCATACCTAAGTGTTCATAGGCTCCCTTATATAGGAACGTGGCATAACGTCCTGCCGGAATCTGCCGTGCTCCTACTTCCCCTTTTGGTTCCGCCGACTGCGGCAATACCATGCAAACGTCCGTACGTAACTTTTCCGGAGCGGTTACTTTCGGGTCGTCATAATAAATACAAAGCGGACTGGGGTCACCCATCGGCAACTTATTTTCGATAACGTAACCTATCAGCCTTTTCCATGTCCCGCCATAATCATTCAAACGATAATCACCTGTCAGGCGGATATAAATCACGTCTCTTGCCGGAATCTCTTTTACTTCGGTTTGCAACTGCAAATCCGGTCCTATTTTTTCTGGTCTCATAATTGTGTACGCTTTATTGTTTCTATATTCATTCGGTGAAATAGAATAGAACTGCCGGAAAGTTTTCGACAAAGAAGAAGGTGCACCATACCCTACCCTGTAAGCAATCTCACTGATAGACAAATCCGTGTAACGAAGCAACCGGGCTGCAGTCTCGATCCTTGTCCGCACGATAAATGTCCCGAGAGGTTCCCCCAGAAATGCGCTCATGACCCGGTGAAAATGATAGGGTGAGAAATTGGAAATCTCGGCAAGCCGGTTCAAATCGATATTCTCTCCCAAATGATTATTCACATATTCAATCACCAGGTTTACCCGCTTCAGGTATTCTTCTCTTGTAGATGTTCTTTGTTGCATATTCTTATACTGTTTCACCGGACAAAGATAACAGGACATTCCACCGGTCACTTTTCCAATCTTGCTAACTTATAAAAAGGTACTATGACAGATAACAAAAACGGGCACAGAATTTTGCAGACTTATTTCACATCTGCCAATCTCTGTGCCCGTTTATTTTCCTGTAGAGAGTTCTGACAACTTTCTCTTACAGCGGTTTATACTTTCAAACGCTTTTACTGCTTAGCAAGCCATTCGCGTATCGCTTCTATCAACTGTTCATTTTCATTCTTCGTTTGAGTAGAGAGGCGAATATAGGTTTCATCCAATCCACGGAAGTTGGAGGCATCGCGAATCAGTATGTTATAATTGTCCCATAAATACTGCTTCAAATCAGCAGCCGTTCCTTTTCTCAGACGAACCAGGAAGAAAGTGGTAGCGGTAGGCAAAACTTCCAAACCATCCAATTTGGTAAGCTGATAAATAAAATCTGCCGTTTCGCGTTGCCATTTACGGATAGGCAGGGTAAACTGAGCCGGATGTATCAGGATATATTTGCTCGCTTCTATTGCGATTGCATTGATAGACCAGGGAATAATATATTTACTGATTTCCTCTATCTTTTCAGGGCTGGCAACAATATACCCCACACGCAACCCCGGAATATTATAAGCCTTCGATATGGACTGTACCAATATCAGATTCGGATTATTCTTTATATCGGAGGGCTTAAGCATTTCTTCCGTTGTAAAAGAGACGTATGCCTGGTCTATAATAAAAGTTGTCTGACGGTTGCCCGCTATCATTCTCAACAACTCGATACGATGTATCAGTTTTCCATCCGGATTATTCGGATTACAGAGCCAACAGAAATCCTGTCCTTCAAAAGAAACTTCCGAAAGGTCTTCTCCCGTCGAGAAGAAAGAGATTTCGTGCTCATGTAAACGGCAGGCATCTTCATACTCTGAAAAAGAAGGAACAGCAATAAAAGATTTGGCCTTTTTCCACGCCTGAGCCAACAGATAAAAAGCGGTGATAGAACCGTTGGTCACAACAATATTCTCTTCTTTTATTTCATAACGGCGCGCCAACAATCGTTTCACCGAAGCTGCATCCGGTTCCGGATAACGGGTTAGCTTGTCAAACTGACTGTTCAGATGTTCCTGAAGTTTTTCCAGATTGGCACCATGCCAAACATTAGAACTGAAGTTTATTTTCACCTCATTCTGCGAATTGTAAAAATCATCGCCGTGTCCGAATAACATATGAATAATGTATTTTAGTAAATAATATTTTATTAATAGATGGACAAAGATACATATCTTTTCCGATAAGAAAAGCCTACATCAACGCTTTGTAAATCGTATCCTGTATACGGGTCCGGATGTCCAGCGAACTCAATTTGTTATTGGCACGCGTAGGATTTACCCGGTTAGACAGAAAAATATAAATCATTTGATTATCCGGGTCTACCCAAAAACAAGTCCCGGTATACCCTGTATGCCCATAAACCGACGGAGGCGCCAATGTGCCGCAAGTAGAAGTGCGCGGATTACCGACCAAAGGCTTATCGAACCCCAATCCCCTGTGCGACGTCGGACTTTTACTCTGTGTAAACAGCCGGCTTGTTTCGGCCGACAGATAGCGTTCGTCTCCATAAACCCCTAAATTCAGATACAACTGAAGTATTTTAGCCAGGTCGTTTGCGTTCGAGAACAATCCGGCATTTCCGGAAACCCCTCCCTGAAAAGCGGCCGCTTCATCGTGCACATACCCCCGGAGCTGCTGATGACGGACAAAACGATCGTTTTCTGTCGGTACAATCCGTGAAGTATCCATCCTGTGCAACGGATTGTAAGCGGTATGCCAGGCACCCAGCGGACGGAAAAAATCCGTGTCCAGCAGACTGTCCATCGGCTGGTTTATCTGTTTTTCCACCATCATCTTCAAAAGGATAAAATTGATACAGCTATATTTGAACTTTCCCCGGTTTCTTAATTTAGAATCTTTTATTTCTTTGATAATCGAATCTTTAAAAGAAGTGTTCAAATAAAAATCGCGCGCCACCTCGGTGGTAAACCCCGGCTTTTTCTTATTGGAAACCAAACCGGGAAGATAGGCGACGTCTTCCCTTACATAAGTCTTTCCGTCAAACTGAACCGGATGGGCCGCATCTTTCACACGGCTGTATAAACTGCCTGTATAGCTATCCTTATCCATCGCATCCAGATAAAAATTAATTGAAGGGGTCAATCCGGACTGGTGATATAACAATTCCTTTATATTCAAATCTTTTTTATCCGAAGATTTCAGTTCCGGTACAAATTCAGAAATTTTACTGTTTAACGAGAATTTTTTCCGATCGTAAGCTTTCATCACAGCGAGCAACGTTCCGGTAGCCTTTGAAGAAGAGGCCAAATCATACACGGCATCATTATCTACCGGTTGCGAACCGCTATAATCAAAATAACCGAAAGATTTATCATAAATAACCATTCCGTTTTTAGCGACCAACACCTGACAACCGGGATAAGCCTGCTTATCCAAGCCTTCCTGCACAATCGAATCGATTTCATTCAAGCGAACGGCATTCAGGCCGACCTCCTCCGGTTCATGGTATCCCAAACGCGTCTTTTCCGTAAAAATTCCGGTCCCGGCAAAATACAGACCGGGGATAGATACCGGAAGTTTACCTTTTGCCGCAACTCCGCCAAATATCATCTGTGCAGCATATTCCTGTGCCAGAGGAGTCATCTCATAGCCCATTATAACAGCTTTTGCTTTTTCTACCGTTTGCTTATATTCCTTGGCAAAATAAGGCAACGTGAAAAAAGCAAGAATCAGCTCTTTCTTTTCCGCCAGTTTACGCAAAGCCGGATTTTCCGGAATACGGACGGTATGCACACTACAGATAATCCGGTCATATCCCTCCAGTTTCTTATAAACCTGCTGAACCTGTGCAGCCGTTGCCGTACGGGAAATACTGAAACAGGCAACCGTATCATAGCGGTTCACCATCGTTTGAAAGCTATTTCCTACCGCATCGCCAATCGAAAGGACAGCCGTATTCTTTTTGCCCAACTGCTTTAACGGCAGCAGGTCGTTTTCATTTTTCAACAGAGTAATTGCTTCCGAATTTAATTTGGCAGCAAGCCAGGCGGCATGGGGAGAATTCAAACGCCCGGAAAGCCCTTTGAGTTCAACCGGCTTATAATGATTCAATCCGGCAATATACTTATACTGTAATATTTTCAGGCATTTCGCTTCAATATCTTCCAGATTCAGGATACCATCTTCTATCGCTTCTTTTACCGCAGCAAAATCAGTAAACGGTGCTGCCGGAGCAAGCAAAATATCATTTCCTGCCAGCAGAGCTTTGACTGACGGGTTATCCGATTTATTGGAAGTCGCCCCCTTCATCGCCAGGGCATCAGTAAAACAAAGACCGGAAAATTGAAGTTCCTTTTTTAATAAACCCGTCACAATCGGTTCAGATAAAGAAGAAGGACGATTCGTTTTGTCCAGAGCCGGTACATAAAGATGCCCGGTCATCACTCCCGCAAAGCCTTCCTGAATATAACGTTTGAAAGGATAGAGTTCCACACTGTCCAAACGGGCCCTGTCATGGTAAACAGCCGGAAGCGTATTATGTGAGTCTTCCGAAGTATCGCCATGTCCGGGAAAATGCTTGGCTACAGATAGGATGCCATTCTCTTCCAGTCCTTTTGCATACGCGATTCCCTTATCTGCAACAGCCGCCGGGCTTTCACCAAAAGAACGGATACCGATTACCGGATTATCCGTATTACTGTTCACATCTATATCCGGTGCAAAATTGATATGGATACCCATCTCTTTACACTGTCGTGCTACTTCGCGGCCATATTCGGTAATCAGGTTATTATCTTCGATAGCTCCCAGCATCATATTTTTCGGAAACCGTGTTGTTCCGCTCAGGCGCATGGACAATCCCCATTCTCCATCCAATGAAATCAGCAAAGGAACCTTAGATGATTGTTGTGCCCTGTTCGTTACGAGCGCCTGGGTTTCGGGATCTCCTTTATGGAAAAGGATACCTCCTATTTTAATTTCATCAATATAGCGTTTTAACCGCTGCATATTCCGGTTATCATCCTTCGGATTAAGAATGATCATGAACAACTGCCCGATACGTTCGTCATTGCTCATCGAGTCGAACACGGAATCTACCCAATGATTCATCTTCTCTTTGTCTACTGAACGATACATATTGGGAACGATTTCACTTTTCCCGTAAAGTGAACAAATGCAGCATAAAAACAGGATATATATCTTTTTCATTTTATTTTCGAGTATAAAAACAGTCCAAATATAACGAAAAAACAAATCCTCCCTACTTGCGTATCAAATATTTATTTCGTTACTTTGCAGCCGCTTTACGTAATCTCTGTCGGGACAAAGTAGCCCGTTATATTGCGTTTCATTAAATATTACAATTAAAAAGCTATAAACAATGGATTTAATTAAAGTTGTAGAAGAAGCGTTTGCTACAAAGAAGGAACATCCTTCTTTCAAGAGTGGTGACACGATTACAGTAGCTTACCGTATCAAAGAAGGTAACAAAGAACGTATTCAGCAGTACAGAGGCGTTGTTATCCGTATTTCAGGACACGGTGACAAAAAACGTTTCACTGTTCGCAAAATGTCTGAAAACGTTGGTGTGGAAAGAATTTTCCCGATCGAATCACCGTTCATCGAAAGCATCACTGTTAACAAACTTGGTAAAGTACGTCGCGCTAAATTGTATTACCTGCGTGCACTTACCGGTAAGAAAGCAAGAATCAAAGAAAGAAGAAGCTAATATTCTTCGGTTCTATTGCCATAAAAAAGAGGGAGCTTTTCGTTCCCTCTTTTTTGTTTCTATAAACAGCCTTCTGATTATTTATTTTTTACCGGAACATACTCTTAAAAAAACACGGGCTATTTTTATTTTCCTCCCGTATAAATCTATTCACGAGACGGTATCGGACTCAAAAACTTATGGGGCTGTACCGGATGCAGTAAGCAGTCTGAAAGCAATTTTGGCACAAAACAGTGTAATGCCTGTCGATGTCATTGCCAAACTGGAAAGTATCGAGGAAAGCCTCCGCTATTTCAAATGGATTTTAGCAGAAGAATAGATTTTTATAGTATTTGTTAATACAATCACACTGCCAAAGAATCATATCTTTGCACAACAAGAAAGGCCCTGTCGGTGTTTTGTTCATAAAAAGAAACAGATATGAGACTTACGTATATTTATCACAGTGGTTTTGCTATCGAAGCAGACGGTTATGCCGTTCTTATCGATTATTTCAAGGATACAGGCAAATCTCCGGACAAAGGTTTCGTACACGAAGATATCTTAAACCGGGCAGGTACTTTATATGTGCTATCCTCCCATTTTCATCCGGATCATTTCAACGCCGAAGTCCTCCAATGGAAAAAATATAAGAAAGATATAGTCTATATCTTCTCCAAAGATATTCTGAAACGGCACCGGGCGACAAAAGAGGATGCCATTTACCTGAAAAAAGGGGATGTCTATGAAGACCATAACCTGCATATCGAGGCTTTCGGTTCCACCGATGTCGGGATATCCTTCCTGATTAAAGCTGAGGACAAGCTTATCTTCCATGCCGGCGACCTGAACAACTGGCATTGGAAAGACGAATCGACCCAAAAAGAAGTAACGGATGCGGAAAAAGCCTATCTGAAAGAACTGGACGACCTGACAAAACGGACCACCGAGCTGGATTTGGCCATGTTTCCGGTCGACCCGCGTATCGGAACAGACTTTATGCGAGGAGCCCAACAGTTTATAGACCGGATAAAAACAAGTATATTTGTACCTATGCATTTCTGGGAACGTCCCAGTGACGTAGTTGTATTCGGTCCATATGCCGAATCAAAAGGAACCCGTTATGTTTTACTATCCATCCCGGGAGAAGGTACTGATTTTTAAACCAATCATAATTAAACACAAGACTTATGGAAATAAAAAGCAGATTTGATCATTTCAATATCAACGTACTCGACCTTGAGAGAAGCATTGCATTCTACGATAAAGCGTTGGGACTGAAGGAACATCACCGGAAAGAAGCCGCAGACGGTTCATTCATCCTGGTATACCTGACCGACAATGCCACCGGTTTCTTATTGGAACTGACCTGGCTCAGAGACCGTACCGAAGCCTATGAACTGGGAGACAATGAAAGTCATTTATGTTTCCGGGTAGCCGGCAATTACGATGAAATCCGTGAGTACCATCGTGAACAAGATTTTATCTGTTTTGAAAACAAGGAAATGGGCTTGTATTTCATCAATGACCCAGACGATTACTGGATTGAGATATTGCCAGTCAAATGACGGGAACAGGTAACAGATGTCTTTTATTTTCGTTTTTTTTGATGAAAATCATTGCAACTAACCATATTCCTCTTATATTTGCTTTCCAGAAAAAAGAATCATTATTAATCTAAAGATAAAATCATGGAGAAGCCTTATGTAGTAGGTATCGATATAGGCGGTACCAATTCGGTTTTCGGCGTAGTAGACGCAAGAGGTTCAATTTTGTATAGCGGTTCTATTAAAACCGGTAAATATACTGATATAAATGAGTATGTAGCAGAATTATCTAAAGGGCTGAAGCAGGTTATCGAACAGGCAGGTGGTCCTGATAAGATAAAAGGTATTGGTGTAGGAGCTCCTAACGGTAATTTCTTTAACGGATGTATCGAGTTCGCGCCGAATCTTCCTTGGGAAGGTAAAATTCCTTTGGCTCAAATGATTAGCGAAGCATTAGACGGAATACCCGTTGCTTTGACAAATGATGCGAATGCTGCCGCTATCGGTGAAATGACTTATGGTGCTGCACGTGGAATGAAAGATTTTATCGTTATTACCTTGGGTACAGGTGTTGGTAGCGGTATAGTAATCGGAGGTAACCTGGTGTATGGTCATGACGGATTTGCCGGTGAATTAGGCCACGTTATTGTTCGTCGTAACAACGGACGCTTGTGTGGTTGCGGCCGTCATGGTTGTTTGGAAGCATATACTTCAGCTACAGGTGTAGCACGTACAGCCCGTGAATATCTGGAAATCCGTAAGGAAGACAGTATCCTTCGTGAACTTGATCCGGATGAAATCACTTCTAAAGATGTATATGATGCAGCAATGAAGAACGATAAAATCGCTCTTGAAATCTTTGAAGCTACCGGTACTATGCTGGGTGAAGCGTTCGCTGATTTCGTTGCATTCTCAAGTCCTGAAGCTATCATCCTCTTCGGTGGTCTTACCAAAGCCGGCGATTTGATTATGAAACCAATCAAAGAGGCAATGGACAAGAATATGCTGAAAGTATTCGAAGGCAAAACAAAATTACTTTTCTCTCAATTAAAAGAAAGCGATGCTGCCGTATTAGGAGCAAGCGCACTGGGTTGGGAAGTAAAATAAAAGATTACATTTTAATTTCATTTCAGGCACGGATTATGCAGGATTCATATCCTATAATTCGTGTCTGTTTTATTTTCAACTTTATGCTTCATCCTTTATATCAGTTTATCTATTGTCCGAAATGTGGTGCAAAAACATTTGTGGAACGTAACGAAAAAGCCAAACAATGTACCACTTGCGGATTTGTATATTATTTCAATCCGTCTTCTTCCGTAGCCTGTTTCATCAGAAATCCCAAAGGCGAACTGCTTCTGGTACGCCGTGCCAAAGAACCGGCAAAAGGGACTCTCGATTTGCCCGGAGGTTTTATCGATATGCACGAATCGGCTGAAGATGCAGTAGTCCGTGAAGTAAAAGAAGAAACCGGGCTCAATATTACAAATTGCCGATATCTTTTTTCACTCCCCAATATTTACCCTTACTGTGGATTTGAAGTACATACTGTTGATATGTTTTTCGAGTGCCTGGCTGAAACATTTGATAATGCCCAAGCCGAAGATGATGCAGCAGAAATCATCATTCTTCCTTCCGAGCAATTAGAGCCAGCCGATTTTGGCCTGCAATCCATCAAGAGAGCTATTTCACTTTACAAAATCCATGGGACTTACAGCTCTTTTTAAAAACATACAGGCTTTACAAGGGAACAGTTCTCCTCTGCGGAAATACAAGGAAGAAAAGAAGATAAAAAAGAAAGAGACCAGGAATACTCCCAGCCTCTTTCTTCATATATCAATTTTAAATAATTGCTAACTCTTAAAACAGAATAGCGGCAGTAATCGACCAACCACGGTTCTTACCATTCAGGTTTAGCTTAGAAGCACTGTAATCGTCAGTCAAGCCCAAAGCATAGTTAAATCCGACCTGTACATGCTTAACAACTTCCACACCTGCACCGAAGTTCAAGCCTGCACCGAAAGTATGCGCCTTCAACTGGTCGCCGACAGCAGAGCCCAAATTCCAGAATTTTTCACCGCCTACGCGGAAACTTACATACGGACCGGCAGAGAAATATCCCTTGATAATAGGTAAACCGAATTTCCATTTCACGTTTACAGGCACATCAATATAATCATTCTTTACATTCTCATTATCCGAATTTTTCAATCCGACACCTTTCTGAGAATACAGGATAGCGCCATCAAAACCCAGCCCGGCTATCGGAACCATAATTTCAGCCATCGGACCGATATTAAAGCCTGTTACATTTCCACGGTCTACAACACTTGCATTAAAGTGAACCGATGAAATATTCACGCCACCCTTGATACCAAACCTTATCTGGGATTTTGCCGGTATGGCTACTAATGCCATTGCGGCAAGTAGTATAAGACAATAAATTTTCTTCATTTTCATTTTCTTAATTAATGTGATACAAATAAACGCACTTTTCAGATAAAAAACAAATATTGGTATACAAGTGTTCAATCGATACAAAAGGAAAGCATGAACCTATTTACGGAGCTCATCCCGTAAGTCGATTCATGCTTCTTTTCCTAATTATTATGGCAAAATAATTAAAAACGAATCATTTGGCTTACGGGGAAACTGGAATAAAAAGAATAATTGAAGCTGTTGTGAAGACATCATTTGTTCTCTTCCGGCCTTTCCTCGAAGCCGTCGAAAAATATGCCTTGCAGGTCTTCTGACTTACTTCCGGAATGAACGCCTTCCCAACTCTTCAGTTGACAGTTGACAGTTGATTATTGACAGTCATATCTGTCTTTTCTCACTTGTCCGTTGTCAACTCCTACGTCAGTGGCTTAAGTGTTGCCCAATCCGTTAATGAAGTTCACAGCAGCGGGACTGTCCGGGATTTCCACCCGATTCCCTTTTAATCCTTTTCCGCAGAAAGCGAATCAGGAACAATGCATGCACAAATATAGAAATTTATTTCCGGTATATTTAATCTGCCTGTTCTTTTTTACTCTTTTTTCCAAAATCAGGGTCAATTTTCAGGAAAGAGGTAACCAACAGAGTCACAATACAGCAACCCATTACCCACCAGAAGAAATTTACATAGCCCAAGTGTTCCTGCAACCAACCGGAAATCATGCCGGGAAGCATCAATCCCATAGCCATAAAAGCCGTACAAATGGCATAATGTGCCGTTTTATATTCCCCATCGGAGTAATAAATCAGGAAAAGCATATAAGCAGCAAACCCAAAACCATATCCGAATTGTTCGATGAACACACACACATTGACTATCAGTAAACTTTCAGGCAGAGCCATACTCAAATAAATAAATACGACATCCGGCAAGGTAATTGCCAAAGCCATGGGCCAGAGCCATTTTTTCAATCCACCCGTAGCAGCTGCAATACCCCCTAAAATACCACCCAACACCAGACCAATAGTTCCCACAGTACCATAAGCAAATCCAATCTCCACGGTTGTCAATCCCAGACCACCGGATTCACGTGGGTCTACCAAAAAAGGAATGACCAGCTTCGTCAACTGTGCTTCCGGAAAACGGTACAGCAACATAAAAAGAATACCTGCCAATGCCTGTTTCTTTTTGAAAAAAGAGATAAATGTTCCAATAAAATCTTTGAAAATGGAAGAGGTATTGACCGAACGGTTCGATTTATCCGTATCCGGCACAGGCAAAACAAAAAAATGATAGACGAATAAAGCCAGAAATATTCCGGTTAAAATAAAAAAGGCCACAGACCAGGCAAAAGTCAAATCTTTTGTCATGTTCAATAAAACGCCGACAAACATCACAAGTAATCCCTGCCCGGCAATCGTTGCTATCCGGTAGAAGGTACTGCGTATTCCCACAAAAAATGCCTGTTCGTGCGAATCCAACGCCAGCATGTAAAAACCATCCGCCGCTATATCATGTGTTGCTGAACTGAATGCCAACAACCAGAATGCAGCCAAAGTAGCCTGGACAAAAAACGAAGTCGGGATAGAAAATGCCACTGCCGCCAAACCTGCACCTATCACCAACTGCATGGTAACGATCCACCAACGCTTCGTTTTCAGCAAATCGATAAACGGGCTCCATAAAGGCTTAATCACCCAGGGCAGATTTAGCCAACTGGTATACAGGGCGACGTCGGTATTGGACAATCCCATCTGTTTATACATCAGCACGGCAATTATCATTACTGCCACATAAGGTATTCCCTGGGCAAAATACAAGGACGGCACCCAGTACCAGGGGGATAAGGATTTATTCAATGCGGGTTTATATTTCATAACGCTCTTATTTTACGGACGATTTCATCTTTTTGTTCTTTTGTAATCGCAACTTCTTTCAATATACATTCAAGGTCTTTAGCTGTTATCTTCTGAAAATCCTTTTCCAGTGGAGCAACAAAGAAACCTGCCATCTCCACGGTTGCCGGACTAATCAGGATATTATCCGGTTCTGCGGCATAGAAGCAAGACGGACGCAACTCCTTTCGAGGGAAAATAAACGAGTACCATACCCCTTCTTCCATCCAGGTTACAATATTCATCATCGGTTCATAATCCCCTTCTTTTATTTCCAGTCGGGCATACAACATTTCAAATACCTTAACCGCCTCATCCCAGCGGCTGGAAGCCAGCATAAACACAGGAGACAAAAAATTATCCAATGCATAAAGCGTAGTAGCCTCCCCTTTCCAGACAATTTCCTTGAGAGCTTTCCTCCAATTCCATTCAATCGGCAAAGAACCTGCCCCCACTGCCTGGAAATGCATATGATCCGGAGCGGAAGCACCACATTTAGGACCATTATAAAAAATCACATAATCAGATAAATCGGCTGCTAAGGAAAGCATATCTTCATAATAAGGCAAAATCTGCTGTTTATCATGCCAAAGAGCAGGAATGGTGAAATGCTTCTCAAATATAGGATACGGATTAACCAGTATCCGGAAAGAATCACGGTAAAGGATACTCTGTTGCTCTTCCGGACGATTACAAAAGAAACAAGGACGCTTTTGCAAAGAAGCTGCATCGATTTTAGCGGCAGAAGAACGTATCCGCTCCGGATTATATTGTAAGACGATTCGGAAATCATTCGTTTCAAACATGCGGGTTTGCGTTTGTCCCAATGCTGCATAATTATCACTCGCTAATTTCCAGTCGGATAGCTGGTACATCCGCAAATCTTCAACCTGCTGCTGTAATTCATTCATACGTTTTATTGATTTAAGAGCATCCGTGCCTGAAGTTCCCAGGTACGAATACGATCCTTATAAGTATTATAGTTATTCATTTTCACAATATCGAGTGCAGCATCAGAATTATCTTCCCAGCGACGACAAAGATAAAGCACATCATACACACGTCCAATCTGCCAGTTCCGGGAAATACGCAAACCTAATGCATAATCTTCCCCATAACTGGTATTCGGCAGGTTGATACGGCGCAATACCGGAGTATAAAAAGCACGCGGTGCCCCCAGCCCGTTGATACGCAATGCATTATTACGCCCGTTATCTGGTGTCCATTCTTTATGGTCAATAACACCTGGCGGGATTTCATTCATCCGGAAATCCGTCATCCGGTAAGTTCCGACTACCATTGCACAATTCTGTTCATAAAAAGCATCCACTATCTTTTGTAAAGTATCGGGACCGCTATATACATCGTCGCTATCCAACTGCACGGCAAATTTTCCACAAGCCGGATGATGCACGCCGGTATTCCAGCAACCACCTATCCCCAAATCTTTCCGGTCCGGTATGATATGAATCACCCGTTCATCCGAAGTATATTTCTCTATGGCTTCGGATGTCCCGTCCGTTGAATGATTATCTATGATTATCAGATTAAATTTAAAATCTGCCTGTTGGGTAAGAACCGAACGGATTGCATCCTCTATGGTCCGTATACGGTTACGTACCGGGATAATAACGGATGCCTCGTATTCAAATTTGCCGGCATCGAAAGTGATGGGCTCGAAGACCGGAGGCAGATAGCCTCCTACACGTTTGAGGTATGCGGTACATACCGTTTCCATTTCTATCTGTACCGCCCGGTTTTTCGGGTCAACGTAATCGAACAGCTTCTCTCCGCTCTTACGCGTATCATCCGCCACTTCCGAATAAAGGTACTCATTTATGTGTACCAGTTCGGACAGTTCGGAGACACGTAAACGCAGGTCATACAACCCGGCAAAACGATAATCCGTATCCATTGCTGCTACCGCTTGCTTCAAAACTACAGTATCGAATAACAGTACGGGACCAAAATTAAAATCATCACGCAAACTGCCTTTTTGATAGTCAATCACCGGCGAAGGTTTATATTGACCTTCACTTACCTGATAATGGTCGGCATACAACATTCCGGCTTTTGTATCACCTGCTATGGCAAGCATTCGCTCCAACGCAAATTGTCCGAGTTCCAGTGTTGTATACTTTGTATATAATAAGGTATAGGCTGTATCCGCATGAGCTGCAATCGTCCTGAAAGAAGTGGAGGCATTTATATTTTCAATGTTCAGCAGCTCACATTCATCCGGCACTTCCGAACCGGGAATCCGGGATAACAAATATATCTTGTTTATACAAGGCACGCTTTTCAACTGCCTGATAGTGGCATCCGCCTGTACCTGGGAGATATAAGGAATAAAACAATTTATCTTCTTCATAATGTATTACTGTAATGTTACAAAGGTAACGACAAAGAAGATAAGAGATAAATTTATTTCACTATTTGTGAGCAGCATCAGATATTATTAGAAAACGCTTACGAACAGACATTCATAATTACAATATATGCTGCAACAGAAATACCAGTATATATTTACTTCCTTCACCTGTAAATTACTAATCACTAACGAATAAACCTTTAAAGTAATTTTGGAAGAAAAACTTTTTCCACAAATGGTTGTTTATAAAGCGTTAGATGTTAAGTACCCCTATAATAATTCCGGCTTTAAGTTTCCGTATTTCCGGGAGAAGGCTTACCTTTACTAATCATTAAACACGAAATCATGAAACATCAAATCATTCTTCTCGGCAAAGATATCACTTCGGTTTATCATGGTATTAAAGAGTTCGGTCCCGACCATATCCATCTTTTATACACAGAAGAGACGAAAGATATCGAAACACCTATGTATCCTTTGCTACCGGAATCCATTCGTTGCAGCCGGTATAAAGCAGAGCCTTACGACGGGAATAATGTGATTGATGTTTGCCGCCGGATTCATAGCGAGCACCAGGGAGAATTTGCCTATAACCTATCCGAAGGAACTAAAGTGATGGCTTTTGCTGCTTTTATTGTTGCCAAAGAAACAAATTCGGATGCTTTTTACCTGACACAACATGGTGAAATCGTTCACCTGAATACGTTCGAATTCCATCCGCTGCACAGTATTCTTAATAATGAGGAAATTCTCGGGTTAAGCGGAAACAAACTGACTCATTACCATGATGCCAAGGAACTGAGTATCGGTGAAGTAAAAGCCTCCCTGCAAATCAAGAAGTTTATTGAGCAATATCCACAGGAACATGCCCGTATCCAGAAATTTTTCAACATTTTTTGCAAACGGCAATTGACACGTTTACCTAATTCCAAACTATTTGCTAATAACCTGCGTTTCAAACAGCGAAACGGTTCCCTGTTGATTTCATTGGGAGAATATGTTTTATTGCGCTTGAACCAAAGTTATGCTACCATGCTGTATTTTGAAGGAAGATGGTGGGAGACACTGGTTGCCAATGAAGTACGCAACTGGAGCGAACAAAGGCCCCAGTCTCCGGAAGTATGGCAGAGTGTTATCTTCCAGACCAACGAAAGGAACCCGCAAACGAAGAACGAAATCGATGTTTTACTGAACAACCAGCAGAAACTTATCTTTCTGGAATGTAAATCCGGAAACGTTACCCAAAATGACATTTACAAAATCGATGCAGTCAGGGAGACTTATGGCGGAGATATTTCACAAGCTGTGCTTGTCAGCTATTACCCAATAGAAAAGAGCTTACGGGATAAGTGCAAGGATTTGCAAATTCATTTGTTTGCACCCAACTACGCTGGAGAACGTAGCGACTTTTTAAAGAAAATGCCAGCCTGGTTGGACAAGCTGGCAGATGAGTTACAATTATAATCGTTTTATCTTATTTTTCAGGAGTATAGATTAATCCTTTTGCTTTTCTTTCCAGGGAAGGATAAGAAAACTCGGTAGTTCCACCGGTTTGAACGGACGGACTCTTTGAGGTTCGTCCGGTAATCAAATCGATAGCAGCACCTAATAGCAGTTCATTTCTGTCTCCAAGAGGATATAACACATTATGTTGATAATCCATCTCATTAAGGTCTACATCCGGGTTAAAGCCATTCCCATAATCCGCATTATGGTCAGCATTAAAAATATTGAAGGTTATCGGATGAAGTATCCAGCCGTAATCTTCATTATCGCCATAAGGTACGGATCCGACTCTTTTGCCTATGGTCTTCTGTCCGATTAAAGTGATATTTTCCCTCCCCATATAAGGTATCAGGCAATTGATTACGGCTTCCGAAGCCGAAGCCGTTAAATCTCCAACCAAAACATAAATCCGTTTTAAATTCAAATTTGCATTCGACAGTTCATTGTTATTTTTCAAAGGTAATGTTTGTGTATCATCTGTATGCTTATCGTTATATTCCATAATGCAGAATGTTTTACCTAAAGCATTGGCCGGTGCCAAAAAGGAAGTCAGGAGCAAGGAACTGGTAACCAATCCTCCTCCGTTATAACGCAAATCAAGAACAAACTCATTTACATTTCCGGATTTAAAGGAGGCAAAGATTTGTTTCATTCTTTCATCATAGCTATAATCCTTATTATCCGGACCGGAAGCAAAATGGTTATATAATAGATATCCTATTGTTTTACCATCTATATGATAAACCGAATCTTTCAGAAACGGGGTATCTTCTACAGCACGCGAAGCGGATATGGCTATTGTCCCGCTATCTACGAACTTATTATCTTTGAATTGGGCCATTTGGAAACGGGTGGCGGCACCACTGTTCAAAGAGGAAAGATCCATTATAGGAGATACATTATTTACTCCCACAATCCAGTCTCCACGTTTCAATCCGGCTTCTGCTGCCGGAGAATCAGGAAGGACATACAAAACCCAGGCATAATACAAACCATTTGTTAAACGAAGGGAAGCATATTCAAATCCATATGAATCTGAAGCTTCCGATATCGCCTTTGTCGCTTCTTCTTTCTTCTCTATTGTAGAAAACCTGATTTTGGTATTATTGAGAATCGCCCCATCCTCATCAACCAACAAAGAATTAAAAAAATCTTCCGGAGAAAGATTATAATCAAGCCTTTTCTGAGACGGCATCTCGCCATACCAAAGATAATGTTCCTGCATGGTTTTGTATATCCATGTATTTACATCATCTTTCGGACCATTATTTCCTTCATCATTTTTCTGGCAAGAAGTTACCAGCAGGACACACGTTAATACAGCCGTAAAAACAACTGATACCTTCCCTATACAATCACGCCTCAGCTTCATATTTCTATTCATTTGGATTATAAAAAATAACCGTACAGTCTCCGGATGGAAACTGCACGGTTTTATGATAAAAGACTTCTATTATTTTTAAAGTCTTACTTTGTCATTATTCACCTAACAGGATTTCCAATATCTGACAAGCTGCTTTTGCAACGGAAGTACCCGGACCGAAAATAGCGGCAACACCTGCTTTGTACAGGAAGTCATAATCCTGCGCAGGAATTACACCACCGGCAATTACGATAATATCGGGACGGCCTAACTTCTTCAATTCCTCAATAACCTGCGGAACCAATGTCTTGTGACCGGCAGCCAAAGAAGAAACACCCATTACATGAACATCATTTTCAACAGCTTGACGGGCAGCTTCAGCCGGAGTCTGGAACAACGGTCCCATATCCACGTCGAAACCACAGTCGGCATAACCTGTTGCAACAACCTTAGCACCACGGTCGTGTCCGTCCTGACCCATTTTAGCGATCATGATACGCGGCTGGCGACCTTCTTTCTTAGCAAACTCAGCTGTCAGCTCGCAAGCTTTTTCGAAGTCTGCATCTTTTTTCGTTTCTGATGAATACACGCCTGATATAGTTCTGATAATTGCTTTATAACGACCTACTACCTCTTCGCAAGCGTCAGAGATTTCACCCAGAGAAGCACGCAAACCGGCTGCTTTAACAGCAAGTTCCAGCAAGTTGCCTTTCTTCGTGCGAACGCATTCTGTAATTTCAGCCAATGCCTTCTTAACCGCTTCTTCGTCACGGTTAGCACGCAACTCTTTCAACATTTCGATCTGTTCGTTACGAACGGCCGTGTTATCGATTTCAAGGATATCGATAGGATCTTCTTTCGGCAGACGATATTTGTTGACACCAACAATTGTCTGTTGCTTAGAGTCGATACGAGCCTGAGTACGTGCAGCAGCTTCCTCGATACGCATCTTTGGCAGACCTGTTTCGATAGCTTTTGCCATACCACCCATGCTTTCGATTTCCTGAATCAAAGCCCAACCTTTATGAACCAGTTCGTTTGTCAAAGTTTCTACATAGTAAGAGCCAGCCCATGGGTCGATTTCCTTACAAATCTTTGTTTCTTCCTGAATATAAATCTGGGTATTACGGGCAATACGTGCAGAGAAGTCTGTAGGTAATGCAATTGCTTCGTCCAATGCGTTTGTATGCAGAGACTGTGTATGTCCCAAAGCGGCAGCCATAGCTTCGATACAAGTACGGCCTACGTTGTTGAACGGATCCTGTTCTGTCAATGACCAACCTGAAGTCTGGCAGTGAGTACGCAGAGCCAATGATTTCGGATTTTTAGCATTGAAACTCTTCACAATCTTCGCCCACAACATACGTGCAGCACGCATCTTGGCTATTTCCATGAAGTGGTTTACACCGATAGCCCAGAAGAATGACAAACGCGGAGCGAAAGCATCCACATCGATACCTGCATTCACACCTGCACGAAGATATTCCAGACCGTCGCACAACGTATAAGCCATTTCGATGTCGGCAGTAGCACCGGCTTCCTGCATATGATAACCGGAAATGGAAATAGAGTTGAACTTCGGCATCTTCTGTGAAGTATATTCGAAGATATCAGCAATAATCTTCATTGAGAATTCAGGCGGGTAGATATAGGTATTACGCACCATGAATTCTTTCAGGATATCATTCTGGATAGTACCGGCCATTTCTTCCAATTTAGCACCTTGTTCCAAACCTGCATTGATATAGAAAGCAAGAACAGGAAGAACGGCACCGTTCATTGTCATGGAAACAGACATCTTATTCAAAGGAATACCATCGAACAGAACTTTCATATTTTCCAAAGAGCAAATAGACACACCGGCTTTACCAACATCACCAACCACACGTTCGTTGTCGGCATCGTATCCACGGTGTGTAGCAAGGTCGAATGCTACGGATAACCCCTTTTGTCCGGATGCCAGGTTACGACGATAGAATGCATTAGATTCTTCAGCTGTAGAGAAACCTGCATACTGGCGGATTGTCCAGGGACGCATAGCGTACATACCGCTATACGGACCACGCAGATAAGGAGGCAAACCTGAAGCATAGTTCAGATGCTCCATACCTTCCAAGTCTTCTTTTGTATATACGGGTTTTACCTCAATATGCTCAGGTGTTTTCCAATTGGCTTCAATGCCATTGGCTTTTGCCCATTCGGCAGCGTTTGTTGCTGCAAAACCGGCATTCTTTATATCTATATTTTTAAAATTCGGTCTCATAATTGTTTCTACTTAAGCGATTCCTAATTTAGCGTTGAAAGCCTGCAATGTTTCAAGCACATTGCTCTTCACATTAATAAACTGGTCGATACCCTGAGCTTTCAGGTCTTCCATGCAAGCAGGAGCACCAGCCACAACAAATTCTGCACGTCCGGCAAGTGCTTTATAAGCAGCAGGAGCGTAATCTGCATATTCGTCGTCGCTTGAACAGAGAACTACGATTTCGGCACCAGCTTTAACAGCAGCATCCACACCGGCTTCTACAGTTTCGAAGCCTAAGTTGTCGATAACTTTGTATCCGGCACAAGCAAAGAAGTTTGCAGAGAACTGTGAACGGGCCAGACGCATAGCCAGATTACCGATAGTCAACATAAATACTTTCGGAGTCTTGCCGCTCTTTTCCGTAGCTAAGCGAAGAACTTCAAACTGAGATGCACCACGGGAGAAATCAAGAGCTGTAATAGTAGCTTCACCGCAATGTCCGCCGCCACAGCAGCAAGATGGGGTTTCTTTAATCTTTTCGGCTGCCACTTCCGTAAAGTTCGGGAACTGGTTGGAACCTAATAAAATTTCACGACGGGTAGCAACCGCTTTCTTGCGGGCATCATTAGAAGCATTTACCGCTTTCTGAACATCGCCGGCCAAAGCTGCGGCGCCAAAACCACCTTTTTCTTCTGTTTCCAGGAATAACTTCCAAGCTACGTCTGCCAAAGAATTTGTCAGAACTTCCACATAGTAAGAACCGGCAGAAGGATCGACCACTTTATCCAGATGGCATTCTTCTTTCAGCAATAATTGCTGGTTACGGGCAATACGTTCTGAGAAATCATCCGGGGTCTGGTAAGTCTTATCGAACGGACGAACAGTGATGGAATCTACGCCGGCAAGAGCAGCAGACATCGCTTCAGTCTGAGTACGAAGCAAATTTACGTGAGCATCGTAAATAGTCATGTTCCATTCTGAAGTCTGAGCATGTACATTCATTTTGCAAGCGCAACGGCACATTCCGTTATCAGCTTTGTTAGGACATTCTGTCGGGCAGTGGCAAACAGGATTATAAGCTGCTACGATTTCAGCCCATAACCAACGTGCAGCACGGAACTTTGCAATTTCCATGAAATAGTTGGAGCTGATACCCATATTAAACTTAATCTTTTTGGCAACTTCATCTGCTTCAAAACCGGCTTCTACCAGTTTTGCCATCAGTTCGTTACCCCAAGACAATGCATAACCTAATTCCTGAGAGATATATGCACCAGCATTATTCAGGTAGAAGGCATTTACAGCCAATACTTTATAACGGGGCAGGGCTTTACCGGCTTTGAGCACAGCAGCGGCAGCTTCCACCCAGTTTTCATTCTCTTTACCTTTAACTAATGGCTTCTTGAACGGATCGTAATTTACAGAACCGAAACATTTACTCAGGTCAGCACCCTTACCTTTGATATATTCAGCCAGAATGCCGATTAACTTTTCAGCCTTACAATTGCAGGTATTAAAGTTCAGTTCCACGCATTCAGGGCAAATACCTTCCAATAAGGTAGCGATGTTTTCGGCATTTACTTCGTCACCTTTAATAATGAAACCTAACGAAGATACACCCTTGTTCAGGATGTCGAGCGCTTTTTCGTTAGCACCTTTAAAGCATGTCACTTCAATGTTTTGGCGAACCTTCCAGTCGTTGTCTTTTTTAGTACCGCGAACGTAAGGGAATTCACCGGGAAGAGACTCTGTAGTCTTCAATCCTTCGATGTCTTCTGCACGATAGAAAGGATTTACATTAAATCCTTCGCCTGTCTTCCAAACAAGCTTTTTCTCAAACGGAACACCTTTCAGGTCTGCCGTGATCTTCGCCATCCACTCTTCAGTAGATACAGGTGCGAATTCTGAGAAAAGTTTTTCTTTTAATTCTGCCATAATATTAGTTATTTTAATACTGGTATTAGTAATTGTTCAATAGTATATTGTTCAATAACAGGAGGCAAAGGTAGAATAAATAAACAGTAACGACAATGAAAAACAAACGAATTTGATACCATTTTTAACGCCTTTTAGTGGTGCCTGAGGTAAAATGATACCAAAATGACAGCTATCCTGAAAAAGATTACATTTTTTCCATGAGAATGATACCACGAAATATTTTTTTACTAATTTTGCATCGTCAAACAGAGCGATTGACAACTAAGCCGGTGCATTCGTCTAGTGGCCTAGGACGCCGCCCTCTCACGGCGGAAACTCGGGTTCGATCCCCGGACGCACTACAAAAGCTTGTAGATTTCCTACAAGCTTTTTTTATATCATCCCGACCAGCCCGCCAATTGAATCGCTAAATCACATCTCCCTGCTTATAAATCAGCCGAAAGCCGAAATAACTGTCAACTGTCAATTGTCAACTGTCAACAAATTTGTATCTTTGGCGGCAATCAACAGACTGAAAATTGAATACAAATGAAACAATACAATTTTGACGAAATCGTAGAACGGCGCGGCACCAATTGTATCAAATATGATGCAATGAAAGAACGTTTCGGAAACGAAAACCTTGTTCCATTATGGGTCGCCGATATGGATTTCCGGACTCCGGATTTTATTGTGAATGCAATAAGGAAACGATGTGAACATGAGATATTCGGATACACCTATGGCTCGGAAAATTATTATACCAGCATTATTGAATGGGTCCATTACAAACATAACTGGAAAATCCGGAAAGAATGGCTGAGTTATATTCCGGGAATTGTTAAAGGCATTGGTTTCGTATTGCAATGTTTTACACAACCGGGCGATAAAATAATCATTCAGCCGCCGGTATACCATCCTTTCCGTATTGTTCCCGAAAGTATGCACCGCGAAATCGTAAACAATCCTCTCCGGTTGATAAACGGTTCTTACGAAATGGACTTCGATAATTTAGAGTCCGTAATCGATGATAAATGCAAAGTTTTAATTCTTTCCAACCCGCATAATCCCGGTGGGATTGTCTGGAAAAAAGACTCTTTGGTAAAACTGGCTGAAATCTGTTCCAAACATAATATTCTGGTTATTTCTGACGAGATTCATGCGGAAATGTGTTTTCCCCAATATACACACCATCCTTTTGCAAGTGTTTCCCCCGAAGCAGCATCTTGCAGCATCACCTTTATGGCGCCAAGCAAGACTTTTAACATTGCAGGCATTGTAAGTTCCTATTCTATTGTCCCGGACAACGATATACGGGAAAAATTCTATTCATTTCTCGAAGCGGGAGAATTAGGGGATGGTACAATTTTCGCTTATACGGCTACAGAAGCGGCATATACTTATGGGGCAGAATGGTTGCAGCAGATGAGAATGTATGTGATGGAGAATGTACGTTTCGTAGACGAATATTTACAAATGCATCTGCCGAAAATCAAAGTATACCCTCCTCAGGCATCCTTCCTTATCTGGTTGGACTGTCGTGAATTAGGCCTTAGCCAACCCGAGCTGGTCAGCCTTTTCCAGGACAAAGCAGGTTTATTGCTAAACGACGGAAGTATGTTTGGTCCCGGTGGCGAAGGATATATGCGAATGAATATCGGATGCCCGCGTGCAATCCTGACTTCCGCGCTGGAATCGCTGAAGAAAGCTGCAAAAGCATTGTAACTCTTTGTTTTATTTTTCATCTATTAAGCCGGGAACTGGGAAATAATTCTTAAATTTGTCCTCGTTTTATTTATCACAAAAACAATTACATAATGAAAATTACAGCAAATAAGTTCGTTGCAGTTACTTACGACCTGAACGTAGGCGAAGGCGAAGAACGCGAATTAATGGAAAAAGCGACTGCTGAACTACCTTTGAAATTCATTTACGGAACAGGTGCCATGCTTCCTGCTTTCGAAGATGCATTAAAAGGCCTTGAAGTTGGCGATAAATTTAATTTCTCTATAGCTCCGGCTGAAGCATACGGTGAGTATGTGGAGGAACATGTCCTGGATCTTCCGAAAAATATTTTCGAAGTGGATGGAAAATTCGACAATGAAATGATTAAGGTGGGCAACACCGTTCCTATGATGGATTCTAACGGAAACCGCATGAATGGTTCCGTACTGGAAGTTAACGAAGACGTTATCGTAATGGACTTCAATCATCCGTTGGCAGGCGAAACACTGCATTTCAGTGGTGAAGTTATTGATGTCCATGAACCTACTGCTGAAGAAATCGCAGCCCTTTCTGCTCCTGCAGGTGGTTGCGGATGTGGATGCGATGACTGCGGAAGCGGTTGCGGCGACCACAATCACGACAGCAATTGCGGATGTGGCGGATGTCATTAATTCATTAAGAAATTGATAATTGAAAATGGAAAATTATCTGTGATAGGATATTTTTCCATTTTTTGTATTATCTGTTTTATGCTCTTTTAGTTTCAAATTTTCAATCCTCCTTTTTTAATTACAAATATGAACACATTCGGTAATATATACAGACTGACCTCCTTCGGGGAATCACATGGTCCCGGAATAGGAGGTGTGATAGATGGTTGTCCTGCAGGTATCGAACTGGATATGGCTTTCATTCAACATGAATTAGACCGCCGTAAACCCGGACAGTCCAGAATTACAACTCCACGGAAAGAAGACGACGAAGTCCAATTTCTTTCCGGTGTTTATGAAGGAAAAACGACAGGAACACCTATCGGTTTCATTATCTGGAACAAAAACCAGCATTCATCGGATTATGACAATATGAAAAGTGTTTATCGTCCGTCACATGCCGATTATACGTACCAGATGAAATATGGCATACGCGACCCGCGTGGAGGAGGACGTTCATCTGCCCGCGAAACAATTGCCAGATGTGTAGCCGGTGCTATAGCAAAATTAGCGCTTATTCAGAAAGGAATCCGGATACAGGCTTATACTTCTCAGGTCGGACCGTTAAAACTGGAAGGAGAGTATACAGATTATAATCTGGAAAATGCGGAAGAAAACATAGTTCGCTGCCCGGATACAGCCAAAGCCTCCGAAATGGAAGAATTGATAGCAGAGGTACGGGCAAAAGGGGATACTATTGGCGGAGTCATAACCTGTGTTGCCAAAGGAGTTCCGGTAGGACTCGGAGAACCCGTATTCGGCAAACTCCATGCGGCATTGGGACACGCCATGCTCACAATCAATGCTGTAAAAGGTTTTGAATATGGAGACGGATTCGAGGCGGCTCTCTACCGGGGTTCAGAACGCAATGACCGCTTTTTCAACGACAACGGACATATCAATACCCGCACCAACCATTCGGGAGGTATCCAAGGGGGCATTTCCAACGGACAGGATATTTACTTCCGGGTTGCATTCAAATCGGTTGCAACGATTTTAATGGAACAGGAAACCATCAATATGGAAGGAGAAGAGACAATACTGAAAGCCCGCGGACGTCATGACCCGTGCGTACTCCCCCGGGCTGTTCCCATTGTCGAGGCCATGACAGCCATGACTTTACTGGACTATTTATTGATACAGAAAACAAGAGAAGGCACTCTGTAATTGAGTAATAGACATAAAAAAACGGCTACTTTTACAAGTAGCCGTTTTTTTATGGAGCCGAAAACGAGACTCGAACTCGTGACCTATTCATTACGAATGAATTGCTCTACCAACTGAGCTATTTCGGCAACATTTGATTATCGAATGCGGGCACAAATGTAGTAAGTCTATTCGACATCTGAAAGAAGTTTTGTTAAAAATTCATCCAAATCTGCATCTAAATCTTTCAATAGGGGATCATCCGCGCGCAAAGTCTCATCATCCAGAAATAATAATTCTTCCATTACCATAAAGTCATCATCCGTCAGGCTTACAGAGAATGGTTTCATAAAATTCGGATGCTCGAAAACTTTTTTTGCAGACAAAAGAGTGAGAACATTTTTCAGGGTAGTTGCTACCTGATTATAAAAAATATCATTCTCACAGGGACATCCTACCCAATCAAAAATAATTTTCTTTTCCAACAAGTTTTCATTCTCGTCGTAAATCTGCAATTCCCCGCTTTCCGGATCGGCTTGTACATACAAGTCGCTATAAAAATTACCGGACTCATTAGAAGTAAGTTTACTGATTGCTACCGAGAAAGTTGACTCTATTACAGACTGGGTCTTTGCACTATTCGCACTCATATGTTTTTAATCTTTATTCGTCTTAATCGAATTATCTGTCAAAAGTAATAATAATTCAGATAAAATAGGATTATTACCGGTCAATTTGCATATTTAGTTTCGTATCCGAAGCCAAACGTTCACTTAATGCGTCCATATACAGCTTTTGCATTTTAGTGTATTGATTCTCTGCTCCTGCATTCTTTTCATAAAGGGCATAAGATTTCGAAGCCCAGTCGAACGCTTCTTTCAACTTCGTATCCATTTCATAATACAATGCAAGATTGGACGCAACTTTCGCTTTTTCTTTCCAACTGGAAGATTTTTCATAGATAGTCATCCAACGCTGATAAGCTTCATCCCATTTTTCGGCTGCTGCATATGCGGAAGCCTCTTTCCAACGAGTCCCTATTCCTTTATAATACCAGCGGGTTTCGTCAATCCAGTGAGGTATAAAATTCGGGGAGGCCTTTGTTCCCAAATATTCCGCAGCAGCACGCAAAGCATCCGATGGCGAAGGCAGATAACGCGCCAGCTCATTCAGGTCACCGGCATTCTCCATCCAATAAATACTGTCATTCATATAAACTGTTGCCAGAGGTTGTTCCCTCTCCGGTATATAACTGCGAACAACTCCATTCATTTTCACATCCACCATTCCGGCTATGTATCCGTCGGCGAAAGCAACCACAGTCTTTTCCATTTTAAACAAAAGCCTGTCAAAAGAAATAACTGCGTCCGCCCCGGTTTCCTCACACAAAGCCTTAACATCATCGGAAGACATTTTTTTATCTATCAGATATTGACTATCCTGACGAGTTCCCCGGTCGTAAAGAAGAACATCCCTGAAATAAGGAACCGAAACAATCGACTTACCCAATGAACGACAGGCAAAAAAGGAAGCACTATCTGCATTCGCACGACAAGTGTCCTGCATCTTTCCAAACAGACTGTATTGGTAACCCACATCCGAAGGCTGCGGAAGTGCATTATCCACTACCAGCAATTTACGAACATTCTTCGGAAAAGTAATATTCGCAGGATTATACGTCTGGATGCCAATATAATTAACAGGACTGCATGCGGCAAACAAGCAGGCTATCAACAAATAAAACGATATTCTCATCATACATTATATTATATAAATGAGGTAATGTTAAAAGCCTGCCATGAAATCATTCACCAGATAATCTTTATATTACCCCAATAGTTAAGCCATATCCGATACTGCCTTGAAGTAACCGATCGACTCGGCAATACCCAAGAAAGGATCTTTCATGTCCTTTTCAAATTCAAGACTGCACATTCCCGTGTAGTTTACTTCACGCATCATTCTTACCAATGCCGGAAAATCAATCTTTCCTCTCCCGATTTCTATACCTACTCCGGCTTTGGAAGCATCTGTCACATCTTTAATGTGCATATCAAACACCCGGGTGTGATATTTCTTTAAATCAGCAACTGGATCGCAACCATTCCGCAAATCGTGTCCTACATCCAGACACATTCCAATACGGGAATCAAGTTCTTTTGTATGTTCCCAAACATCCGTTGCATCAGGATAAGTTTTAATATCCGGCCCATGTAAATGAATCGCATAATTAAAATCATATTCCTTCACCTTTTTATCTACATAAGGAAGCAGCTCATAATTAGGAACTCCAACTATTGTCTTCACACCTACTCGCTTGGCATAGTCGAACGCACGGTCTATTTCAGCTTCACTCTTCATATAAATAGGTCCTACGGCATAACCGGTAACATCATACGATGCGCATTTATCATGAAAAGCTTTAATCTGTTCAGACGTACTATCCAACGGCAAATGGAAGTCTTTAATGCAAAGATAATGAATATCCAGACGCTGCAACGTCTTTAACGTAGTATCCAGGTCAAAATTAACAAATGTATATCCAGCCATTCCCAAATGGAAAGGATTTATCGCTTTGGTAGCTTTGGGTTTTACCGGGTCCGGTAATCCTGCTTTGGCTATTCCAGCGGTACCGAAAAGGATTGCACCTGCCAATCCCTGTTTAAAAAAAGACCTTCTTGATTTCTCCATGGTAGTAAATTGATAAGTTTATTATACCTGATAGCAAATATAATCTTTTTTCGTGTGTCCGTCCACATTTGCATTTAAATATGTTATTTCACCATCAATCGGGAATAAAATCAAATGGTAGTATAACAAAAAAAGTAGAACCTTCACCCAACCGGGATGTAACCTCGATAGAGCCTCCCATTTTTAATACTAACCCCTTACAAATAGCCAGGCCAAGTCCTACCCCTTTGCTTCCGCTGTCCAGTTGTACAAAACGGCTAAAAATATTATCCATCTGTTCCTGAGGTATTCCCTCTCCGGTGTCCTGTACGAAGAAACGGATGGCTGCTTCTTCTAATTCGTAACCAAAACGGATTACGCCTGTTTGGGTATGTTTAATTGCATTTGTCAATAAATTCGTCAAAACCTGAGTCAAACGGTTCCTGTCCATATTAAATACAAAAGGAGCACAATCCGTCAATTCCAATTTTACACCTTCGGGCATCCTCAGCCGAATTACGTTATAAATTTCTCCCATAAGTTCGGGAAGTGACAACTGTGCATAACTAAGCTTCATTGAATTCGATTCAATCTTGGATATATCTAAAACGTCACATATTAACCGTTGCAATAATTCATTATTACTTTGGATAATATTAAAATATTCCAAACGGGTCTCCGGGTCTTCCTCATCCACCAGTATTTGAGAGAATCCCACTATTGCATTCAGCGGAGTTCGAATTTCATGATTCATATTTGCAAGAAAGGCCGATTTCATCCGGTCTGCTTCTTCCGCCTTTTCTTTTGCCACTTTCAACTGGTTTCCAAAACGATATACCGTATATGCCAAATAGCCAAGCAAACAACATATTACCCCCAACACAATCACGCCACTCCAAAGAAATACCACCTTATTATGGTCTGCCATTACCTGAAGTTCCATTTGTTTATTTGCAAGCTCCAGTTTATCCACATTATGTTGCGCTTGCATTTCCGCCAGTTCCTTATAATAATTAGCGGAAGCCAAGGAATCTTTCAGCTGGGCATAATGCAGGAGGACATCGGAAGACTCCGGATAACGGCCGGCATTCATCAAAGCCTCCGCTTTCAGCCTTAAGACATCCAAATAAGTTTTATTTATATCTGATGCCTTATAATACGCTAATAATGCATCGTAGATCGGTACGGCCTTATCATATTGTCCGGAACGGATATAATACGTAGCATACATCGTTTTTATCTCAGAATCTTTATAGCCCATCTTATTTTTTCTCACCACATCTTCCGTTTTTTTCAGATAAGCCAGTGCGCGTGGGTAATTATCCATATGGAGATAGAGCATCACATAACTACGATACAATATATAACGAAGAAAAGAAACAGGATTTTCACTATCCAATTGCCGGATGCCATCTTTATCACATAAATCGATGATCTGTTGCAAACGTTCCAAATAGGGAAACTTCCGCTCCTGACCCGGTATGAGATTCACTAATTGCCGGATGATATAGACCTGTTTAACCAAAGGGGCATTCCGCTGTTCCATTTCAGCTAAAACTTCTTCATACAGTTTTACGCCTTCTTCCTCTAAGTTATTGGATAAATAATAGTCAGCCAAAGCCTGGTTGGCCATGTCCTTTCCATCCGGGTAATTTAACTCTACAGCCAGACCTTTTAATGAATGTATGCTATCCAATGCCGCCTTATTTCTCTTAGCCTTGGTCAGCACATAAATTCCCCACGCTTTTGTACGAAACATATCTTCATACCGCTTTTGCTTCATAAACAAAGGTGTTGATTTTTCCAGCCAATAAAACAAACTGTCCAGATCGACAGAGTAATAGTGCTTCATCAACAAAAACATCGCATTGGCTTCATATTTCTCATTACCGGATTTACGTGCTTCAGCAAGTAAGGCTTGTATGTGTTGAAAACGGTCCGGTTTTCGGATATGGTCAATTGCCACCTGATATAATTGCTGCAAAGCAACACTATCGGCAACACTTCCCTTATTAGAAGAATAAGAAGAGGAAATACTCAATAACATGTAACATATTAGAGCAAGGATACGTTTCATAAGTAAGTTTGTTTTTTCATCTCAGATAAAGCTCATTTCTTTCTATAAACTCCATCTCCAATCGTGCAGCAAGGTAACAAATATTTAAATCCGGCAACCGAGGTTTTAATAAAAAATCGATAGCCAATTGTCTCATTATTAAAAAAAAACAGTCCATATCTGCACCTTAAATGCCGATATGGACTTTTGTATCATTAAAAAATAAAGAACCTAAGAAAAATACACGCCGAAACGGCACCTTTCTTTATTTTTTTAAAGCTGCGATACTTTCTTCAATTGATTTGATTTTGCTTTCAGCATCCGCTTGTTTTTTACGTTCCATTTCAATAACCTTTGCAGGAGCTTTGCTTACAAAACTTTCATTACTTAGTTTTTTCATGACCGATGCAAGGAAACCACGTTGGTATTCCAGTTCTTCGTTCAGTTTTGCCAGCTCTTCCTCTACATTAATCAAATTACCCAGAGGTACTGCATACTCTGTTGTCCGGACAAGGAAAGAAACAGCACCTGCAGCCTTATCTTCCACCTTCTCAATCGCAGACAGGTTGCACATTTTGGAGATAACACAATTAAAGTCTTCTGCATGTTCTCCCAAAACCTGTAACGCCAATGTATCTTTATTCGGTATATTCTTCTGCAAGCGTATTGTCCGTATGCCGCCGACAATCTCTTTTACTATTTCAAAATTAGTCAACAACACGTCATCTACAGGAGCAACCTCCGGCATCTGCGCAACCATCAGGCTTTCGCCTTCTTTACGCGGTTCCAGTGCCTGCCACAACTCTTCCGTAATAAACGGCATGAACGGATGAAGCAGGCGAAGCAATGCATCGAAGAATCCCAATGTCGCATCGTAAGTCGCTTTATCGATAGGCTGTTGGTAACCCGGTTTAATCATTTCAAGATACCAGGAAGAGAACTCATCCCAGAAAAGCTTGTATATAGCCATCATCGCTTCGCTCAAACGATATTTGCTGAAAGAATCATCCACTTCCGCAATCGTTTTATCCAACTGCATCTTGAACCACTTCACGGCAATAGCCGAAGCCTCCGGCTGTACAATCCGGTCGTCTACCGTCCAACCTTTTACCAGACGGAAGGCATTCCATATCTTATTATTAAAATTACGTCCCTGTTCGCACAAGGCATCATCGAAAGGAATATCGTTTCCGGCAGGTGCAGCCATCATCAATCCCATACGTACACCGTCCGCTCCAAACTTTTCTATCAGCTCCAACGGGTCAGGAGAGTTTCCTAAGGATTTAGACATCTTACGTCCCAGTTTATCGCGCACAATACCTGTAAAGTACACGCTACCAAAAGGTTTATCCCCACGGTATTCATAACCTGCCATAATCATACGTGCTACCCAGAAGAAAATAATGTCTGGCCCTGTCACCAAATCACTGGTCGGATAATAATAATTAATTTCTTCGTTATCCGGGTTATTGATACCATCAAACAAAGATATCGGCCACAACCAGGAAGAGAACCAGGTATCCAAAACATCCTCATCCTGACGTAAATCCGCTATAGTCAACGCTGCATTACCAGTTTTTTCTTTTGCCTGCCTCAATGCATCTTCAGCAGTTTCTGCGACAACATAACCTCCTTCTGGCAGAAAATACGCCGGGATACGATGTCCCCACCATAACTGACGGCTGATACACCAGTCTTTGATATTCTCCATCCAGTGGCGGTATGTATTCTTAAACTTGGGAGGATAGAATTTAATATCGTCATTCATCACAGGCTCAAGCGCAATCTGTGCCAGATGTTCCATTTTAAGGAACCATTGCATAGACAATTTAGGCTCGATCGGTACATTCGTACGTTCAGAATAACCTACTTTATTTTCATAAGCTTCTACCTTTTCCAACAGCCTGGCTTCAGCCAGGTCTTTTTCAATCTGGTTACGCACATCAAAACGATCCATTCCGACATATAAACCTGCCGCCTCACTCAGAGTACCGTTATCATTGAAAATATCGATAGAAGGCAAGTTATACTTCTCACCCAACATATAGTCATTTACGTCATGTGCGGGAGTTACCTTCAAGCAACCGGTACCAAATTCTATATCTACATAATCATCCTCGATAACAGGAATAACACGGTTTACTAACGGAACGATCACTTTCTTTCCTTTCAACCAGGTATTCTTCGGGTCATTCGGATTGATACACATCGCTGTATCCCCCATGATCGTTTCCGGACGGGTAGTAGCAACCACAGCATAACGACCTTCCGCATCCCCTTCTACTTTATAACGAAGATAATACAGTTTGCTATGTTCTTCCTTATAGATTACTTCTTCATCGGAAAGGGCGGTCAATGCCTGCGGGTCCCAGTTGACCATGCGGACCCCGCGATAAATCAAACCTTTGTTATATAAATCGATAAAAACCTTGATCACGCTTTCCGAACGGATTTCATCCATAGTAAAAGCAGTACGGTCCCAATCACAGGAAGCGCCAAGCTTGCGTAACTGTTTCAGGATAATACCACCATGTTCTTCCTTCCATTCCCACGCATGTTTTAAAAACTCGTCACGGGTAAGATCGGATTTCTTTATTCCCTCTTTCGCCAAGCGGTTTACTACTTTTGCTTCCGTTGCAATAGAAGCATGGTCGGTCCCCGGAACCCAGCAAGCATTCTTTCCCTGCATACGGGCACGGCGAACCAATATGTCCTGAATGGTATTGTTGAGCATATGCCCCATATGAAGTACGCCGGTGACGTTTGGAGGAGGAATAACAATCGTATACGGCTCCCTGCCGTCTGGTTTCGACTTGAATAAGCCGTTGTCCAACCAATACTGATACCACTTCCCCTCTACTTCCGCGGGATTGTACTTACTTGCAATTTCCATATATTTCGTTCTTAATCTTTTATTATCATTTTGCTTATGGCATTATGCCGCAACAGGTTGCAAAATTACAAAAATAATATGTATAATGTATCTAAATCATCCGACTAATCTAAATCAGGATATGCACCTCCGAACAACTTCATCTCCCTATCATCAGGAGAACTCCGGAAACAGGTATATTAATAAACCTTAGTTATGAGCCCATCACTTGCAGTATTCCGTAAATGCCAGTATCTTTGTACACTATATATAATAATGAATATGGCAAGACGCTCGAATTACAGAAGCACAGATAAAGCCAGAGCTCCGAGAGGACGCCGGATAACAGTTGAAGAAGAAAATACATTACTTCCTTTTCTGTTCAAGTTCTTAAACGAACAAAGCAAAAGTTCAGTCAAGGCTCTTCTATCGCACGGACAAATATTGGTAAACGGGAAAGTGACTTCTCTATTTAATACTCCTTTACAGCAAGGGGACGAAGTGATAATAAGTTATGAACGGGGAAAAGTTGAATTTAATAATCCGTTGTTGAATATTGTTTGGGAAGATGATGATTTGATTGTTGTCAACAAAAAGGAAGGTCTGTTATCAGTGGCCAGCGCACGGGTAAAAGAGCGCACAGCTTACCACCTGCTTAGTGATTATGTAAAAAAATCAGACCCGAGGAATAAAATATTCATCCTGCACCGCCTGGACCGTGACACTTCGGGACTGATGATGTTTGCGAAAAATCAAAGGGTACAAAAGGCTTTGCAGTCTGACTGGAACAACGTTATTACAGCCCGCACTTATGTGGCGGTAGTGGAAGGGCGCCCGGAAAAAGACATGGACCTTATCGTTTCCAACCTGACGGAAAATGCGAAGATGCAAGTCTATGTAACAGTAGATGGAGATGGTAAAGAAGCAATTACCCGTTATCGTGTATTAAACAGTAACGGGGGTTATTCTTTATTGGAATTGGACCTGGAAACGGGACGTAAAAACCAGATACGTGCCCAAATGCAATCTATCGGACATTCCATTGCCGGTGATTATAAGTATGGTGCAGAAACAGATCCCACCGGACGGCTGATGCTTCATGCCAGACGGCTCTTTTTTATCCATCCTACGACAGGAGAGGAGATGCGTTTTGAAACTCAAATTCCAACGGCATTTATTTCATTAGCCAAATAATAAAACAGAACAATCGTATGAAAAAGCTCTTTAGCACCTTAGTGCTGGCAATCATGGCACTGACTGTACAGGCGCAAATCCTGCAGCCTGCAAAATGGAAGATCAACCTGAATGATTCCGGCTCGGCAGAAAAAGAAATCGTCTTCACGGCAACCCTTGAAAAAGGATGGCATTTGTATGACCAGGACCTGCCTGAAGGCGGACCGGTATCCACTTCATTCACATTCGAAACGCTGAAAGGTGCCGAATTGGTTGGCAAACCGGTACCATCAGTAAAGCCTACTGTTGTATACGATGAGCAGTTTGCTATGAATCTCCGTTGGTTCCCGGGAACTGTTTCTTTCACACAGAAAATTAAAGTGACAGAACCTACCAAGTTCAAGGTAGAAGGAGAAGTCGAATTTATGGTATGCAACGATGAAACATGCCTTCCTCCCGACCGCGTCAGCTTCACCTTCGACAAGAAGAATATCCAAATGACTACAGCCGAAAACAAGACGCCGGAAGCAGACACCAGCGATTCGACTGTCGAACAACCGGAAGTAAACCAGACAACTGAAAATACAGCCGAAACTACAACTCCGGAAACAAACAAAAATACACAGGCAAGTTCTAATAACACTGCGAAAAATAAATTAACGGACGACGTATCCTTGTGGACTCCGGTAATCGATCAGCTAAAAGCATTCGGTGATACGACCGTTTCCGCGACCGACACTTCCTGGCTGTTCATTTTCTTTGCAGGTTTCTTGGGAGGTCTGATTGCCTTGCTTACACCTTGTGTATGGCCTATGATTCCGATGACAGTAAGTTTCTTCCTGAAACGGACCAAAGATCGTAAAAAGGCGATACGCGATGCGATCACTTACGGACTCTCCATCATCATTATTTATTTAGTGATGGGATTATTAATTACGGGTATTTTTGGGGCAAGCGCTCTGAATGACCTCTCAACTAATGCCATATTCAATATCATATTCTTCTTGTTGCTGGTAGTATTTGCCATCTCTTTCTTCGGAGCTTTCGAATTGGTTTTGCCGTCTTCCTGGACAAATAAACTGGATACCAAGGCAGACTCTACAACCGGTATTATCAGTATATTCTTCATGGCATTCACACTGGTACTGGTATCCTTCTCGTGTACAGGCCCTATTATCGGGACATTACTTGTACAGGCTGCATCCATGGGTACGGCAGTAGGCCCGGCCATCGGAATGTTCGGGTTTGCTTTGGCATTATCCATCCCATTCAGCCTGTTTGCTATTTTCCCGAACATGTTGCAAAGTATGCCGAAATCCGGAGGCTGGCTGAACTCAGTAAAAGTCGTATTAGGCTTCCTGGAATTAGCCCTGGCACTGAAGTTCCTGTCCGTCGCAGACCTCGCTTACGGCTGGCGTATTCTGGACCGTGAGGTATTTATCGTACTTTGGATCGTTATCTTCATCCTGTTAGGCCTTTATCTATTAGGCAAAATCAAGTTCAGCCACGACAGCGACATAAAATTCGTATCAGTTCCCCGCCTGTTCATGGCTATTATTTCATTTGCTTTTGCCGTTTACATGGTACCGGGACTTTGGGGTGCACCGCTAAAAGCTATCAGCGCCTTTGCTCCTCCTTTGTACACACAGGATTTCAACTTGTATGAAAGTGAAGTACATGCAGCCTTCGACGATTACGAAACAGGTATGGCCTATGCAAAGAAGGTAAACAAACCGGTCATGATAGACTTCTCCGGCTTTGGCTGTGTCAACTGCCGCAAGATGGAAGCTGCAGTATGGACAGACCCGAAAGTTAAACAATTGCTGGAAAACGACTATGTTCTAATCACATTGATGGTAGACGACAAAACCAAATTATCGCATCCAATCACTATCGAAGAACATGGCAAAACACGCACTTTGAAAACAATCGGAGACAAATGGAGCTATCTGCAGCGAAGCAAATTCGGAGCAAATGCGCAACCGTTCTATATCTTATTGAACGATAAAGGCGAGCCTCTCGGACCGTCCTATGCATTCAATGAAGATGTATCGCAATACATCCAGTTCCTGCAAAACGGATTAAAAGTATTCAGAGAACAACAGAAATAATCTGTCGATAAAATGGAAATGTGCCAATACACCAATCGAAAAGAGTTTTCAAACCATATTTCTTTTCATTGGAATATTGGCACATTTTATATATCCACATCGATACAATAGGACTTTGATAAATTAATACAATATATATGGCAACAAAACAAGAAAAAATGGAAGCCTTCGGGCAACTGCTCGATATTCTGGACGAACTGCGTGTAAAATGCCCCTGGGACCGTAAACAAACAAACGAAAGCCTTCGCACGAATACCATCGAAGAGACATACGAGTTATGCGATGCCATCATGAAAGATGACAACAACAACATCAAAAAAGAATTGGGAGACCTGCTCCTGCATGTTGTATTCTACGCAAAGATAGGAGAAGAGAAAGAAGCTTTTGACATGAAGGATGTATGCGACAGCCTGTGCCAGAAACTTATTTATCGTCATCCGCATGTATTCGGAGACGCCCAGGCTGACACGGCCGGCAAAGTAGAACAAAGTTGGGAACAGCTTAAACTTAAGGAGAAAGGGGGAAATAAAACCGTACTTGAAGGAGTCCCCGCCTCTCTCCCTTCTATCGTAAAAGCACATCGTATTCAGGACAAGGCACGCAATGTAGGCTTCGACTGGGAACAGCGCGACCAGGTATGGGACAAAGTCCATGAAGAATTTACCGAACTAAAAACAGAAATCGACAAGATGGACGCAGATAAGATGGAAGCCGAATTCGGTGATCTGTTCTTCAGCCTGATTAATGCAGCCCGGCTTTACAAAATCAATCCGGACAATGCCTTGGAACGCACAAACCAAAAGTTCATACGACGTTTCAACTATCTGGAGGAACATACAATAAAAGAAGGCAAATCTTTAAAAGAAATGAGTTTGGAAGAGATGGATATACTTTGGAACGAAGCAAAATCAAAAGGGTTATAAAAAAAACAAAAGGGGAACCGACATCACGTCGCCACCCCTCCCTTAACTTAAACGCCAAAACTAAATCTAAACAAAAAACACAAATAATGATAATATCTTTTTTTATTATTGTCTCTTTTTTCTATCGCCGGAGGAAGTTCTCATAAATTCCCGTGCAAATTTGAGTTCAGCACGTCTGTACTTATAAAGTTTCTTCGGTGATAGTATCTCTTTAAACTTATCGTAATACTCCTTTTCTAATTGTGCCTGCTTTAAATTGACATTAACGCATTCATCAATTGCTTTTAAATAAACATCTTCAGTTGTTTCCGGATTTTTTCTAAGTTCTTTGGAGAGTTTTCTACATTCACGCCCTACTTCAAACATTTTTTCCTGCAGTTCGTTACAAAGCGGAATAAAAGACGCTGCCTCTTCCGGAGTCAAACCAACTTCTGCAGTAATAAATGCATTTCGCTTTGCTTGAAATGCCTCCCTATCAAAGTCCTTATGCTGTTTTCCTTCCTGGGCATTTGCACAGAATGAGAACACAACTGAAAACGCCACAAATGTAATAAAAAATATTTTATTCATACAAGCCTTCCTACAAAAATATTTCGATAATTTCATTTTTTTATCACTCAGTTACACTTATATCCCCTGTCAAAAGAAAACCGGCATACCTATCTTCCAGATATTCAAGATAATCTTCGTCTTCAGCCTCCTGCTTGGCAGAAATGCTATTTGCTGTAACATTTGATTTCACGAGCAGAGAGTCGGCATTCTGGCTTTGTTCACCGCCATCGCCAACCAGAACTTTAAAAAACAACCCCAAACCTGCAAACACCGCTGCCATATAAAGCCATGGGCGAACACGGTCCATCAAGGAAACCTTTTTCGCTTCCTCCTTTGGGGATTTTTCGGGAAGCCGGCTCATTATATTAGCCGTAAGTCCTTCCATATACCCCTCAGGCACAGTAAAAGGATTTTTTCCCTTAAAATGGTCCAGATTGTTACGTTCAGTTTTCATATCATCTCTCTTTTTACATTCTTTTGACAAATAGAAACGGGAAAGGTTTAAATGTCTTTTGTTAAAAACTCCTCGACCTTTTTCACGGCATGGTGATAAGAGGCCTTCAAAGCCCCTACCGAGGTCCCGAATATTTCAGACATATCCTCATATTTCATATCATCAAAATACTTCATATTAAATACAGCCCGCTGTTTTTCCGGCAGTGTCAAAATAGCCCGCTGCAATTTCATTTCCGCTTCGTCTCCGTCAAAATACTCATCCCCCTTCAATTTTTCCAACAAAAATTCATCCGTATCATCAATAGATACATTATTCACTGTACGCTGACGGTTCAGGAAAGTGATACATTCGTTGATAGCAATCCGATATAACCAGGTAGACAATTTGGCATCTCCCCGGAAATAATCAATATTTGTCCAAGCTTTCAGAAATGTATTTTGCAGCAAATCATTCGCATCTTCATGATTCAACACCATTTTACGAATTTGCCAATACAACTTTTCCCCGTACAAACCGACGATCTTCGAAAAAGCGTCTTTTTGACGGGCAGGATCGCGTAGTTGTAACACTATCTCATCTTCTGTATATTGTTGCATCCTTACTCACTAATTTGGGTGGTAAATATAAGGAAAATATCCGGATACTCAATATTACCAATCTAATCTAAGCGTAGTAAATCCCATGGAAGAGACAGGAACCCTACCATCAACAATCTGTACTTTACCTGGTTCCTCATTAAATTCGCAAACAGTAATCCTTTTAGGGCTTTGCTTCTTCCAAGCAAGTTTTACAATATGCTCTTTATCCGATACGGAGCGTAAACGAACGATTTGGGATTTACCGTCATCTATCGTTTTAATCATTGAAACAACAACCGATTCATCTCCTGTCAAAGTCATATTTTGCTGATAGTTGAAATCTTTATCAACCGGAACCGCTACCATCGGGCAAATCTGTTCCATCCCGAATTTATTTGCTTTCGCAACATCATATGCCCCCTTGCCCGGCAACACCCGATATTCAAACTTTATTTTTCCGTCCTGCGATAAAGGGAAATTCGTATGCCAATGATTATTGAGCGCCCATGAGTAAATAGTGGACGACGGTTTGATTTTCCGAATCCACTTAGGCGATTTAAATGCCCCGCCAATAATATTCGCACTCATCTCCCCTACTTCAAACATACAGGCATTCAGCGAACACCAAGTCACATTTTTATCTTCGCCGGAAATATTCAACCAACGCTGAAAAGCAATCCAATTCCGGTTGGCAACCGCAAGCTGGTCTTTTTCCACTTCCATTACTCCCCACGGAATATCAGCATTAATCACAGGATTCTTTATCTCAAAAGCGAATCCGAAATGTATCCCCTCTTTATCTGTAGTTGCTATTTTATCAAGTATATTGCAGAAAGAAACATAGGGCTGGCCCGCAACCAGGATAATTTCGCGCTTTAGTTCGCTACATCCTTCCGCATCCGATTCTACCAACAAGGAGTTTACCAATGGTCCTTGCTCTTTTACACTCACTTTTACGTTATATGCTTTTGTCGCACGGCTCCCTTCATCATCCCCTTTCAAATAACGATAACTGTTCAAAGCAGACATCGATTTATTATCGGCAAACTCCTCCCCTCCATACACCAGGCTTATCACATCTCCTGTCTCCGGACTTACTTTCAATTTAACAATGCCATTATCCAATACATTCTCTTCCATCCTCATCAGAGAAACCCGCTTAGACGGCTTAGACGATAATCGATATTTTTTAGCTCCCAATGCATCCACATCCGCTGCCCAGAAAGCCAATCGACCATCAGAAAGACGTTGGCTCACAACTTCTTTTCCAGTCTCGGCATCTACCACACAGGTATAATTTTTTGCGACCTCCTTAGGCAACTTCACCACCTCGCTACGTACCCAGGAAGAGGTATTGAACAGGCTGACAGTAGCAGACTCAGTGATAATATCCGATAAAGTTCCGGCAAGCAATTCTCTTTGCATCTTATCGGAATTACGGAAATAATCGAGTTTAACATTCAATATCTCATCACATATCGGTTGCTGGGAAGGATTCATATAAGCCCACGTATGCTCTGTTCCCATTATCACATTTCTCCACGCTTCCTCAAAATCCGGCAATGGTTCCTGGCTGCCCTGCTTTAACATGCTCCAAAGAGTTTCGGTCTGAACAAGTTGTTCTTTCACTTCCCGGTGATGTCCTGTAAATCCGGCTTTCGAGCCAAGCCCGTCTGTCCAGCATTCGGTAAAATCACCTTTCAATACGGGTAACTGGTCACCATATTTTTCATCAAAAGCACTCATCATCTCTGTTGCCGTACAAATCCGCAACTTCGGATAAGCAAACTCTTCGTTCCAACTCTTCACCGCCTCAGGCAAGTCAAAATCGATCGGCGTATTATCGGCCATACACCAGGTCATCGGAAATATATCGAACGGATAATAATCGGCCTTCTCCAGCTCCGGCAACATCTGGTCTATATACTTGTCTATAAAATTGGCACGCGGGTTATCCGTTTTGACAATTCTCAATAATTTATCCGGGTCAGTCTGTCCTGCCATCTTCGGCCAAAACATATATCCTTTATTATGGGCGCCGGGTGTATAAGCCCCAGGCTGCAAAAACAACATCTTCGACTTTCCGTCAGGACCTTCCCACCAGAAAGGTTTAAAACTGATTTCATGTGCAAGCCCCGTACGGTCCGAGCCATTAAAAAGAGCCAGGCAATAAGGAATGCCCAACTGGGATGCAACCGGAACCACTCCCCACGAAACACCAGGGATATCGACCTGAACCATTGTTTTAATACTTCTCCCTGTCCGCTTTTCAAGTTTCTTACTGTAGTTGAACAATTCAAACAATTCTTCATCATTTGCCGTACTTGTATTTGTATTGACGTAACCGGCATCTATAGCGATCTGTCCATCTTTAATTGCCCGGATAAGTTTTTCACATTTTTCAGCCGGTTCTGTTTTCAAATATCGTTCAACAGGCCACGTTACCTCCGGATTCCAAACAAAACGGGCACCTTCCGGATAATTTTTTGTTTTCTCAGCCAATTCTATGGCATATTCCAGATTACGTTTATGTATCAACTCCACATTTGCCTGCGTATTGGTATACCCGATATCCACATGAGAATGCGGATAAATATAGACAGTCCATTGGCGGGCATAAGGAATTACCACTTGCTTCGATGCCAGTTGCTTCTTACCTATAAGAAAGTTAACTGATATCGTATCATCTTTCCGTACACCTATATCCGGAGGAAGCAATACAGAAATAGAATCACGCCTATCCGTATTCAGCAGTGTCCGTTCTTTCTTTCCATTTGCCAAAATCTCGATACTTGCATTTTTCAATGGTTTTATACCGTTATAGGTAACAAACATCTCGCGACCGGCACTCTTGTCACTCCTATATTTATAATACCTTGCCACTTTACAATCAATGCTTTCTTCCGAAACTTCGTTACCGGCAAAGACATTCGAAACCAAACAAGATAAAGCAGCGGTGATAATGATACTTTTCATAATTTATCCTTCCTATTTTTAATCCGGACTTGTTGTTATACAAGTTTATATTAATTCATCTATTACAAATTTACAGGCAAATATAAGGATTAAAAAACGGCAGAAACAGTGACCTATTTTACGATTTACATATACTATTCTACTATTTTAGAGCTTTTCCGGCATGCATATACAAAAAAAGCGGACAATCATACCGATTATCCGCTTTCAAAGTGCCCAGAACAGGACTCGAACCTGCACGCCTTGCGACACACGCACCTGAAACGTGCGCGTCTACCAATTCCGCCACCTGGGCATTTATTTTTTATCTAAATCACAATCTCTCTCGATTGCGGTGCAAAAGTAACTATTTCTTTTGAAATACCAAACGCTTATTCAAAAAAGAATAGCTTTTCTCCTGTTAATTCTCTTTTTCCTTCTATTCAGTTAAGATATTTAGGGTGCCGGAATTGTCCTGACACACCGCAGGGAGAATTTCTTAGTGCCGTAATTGGAGCCCGTACCTGCTCCCCTGGTACTTGCATGCACTGCCATATAGTAACCATTACCGACGGTAGCAGGAGTACCTGACCAGAAGAATCCGCTTGTTTTTGTAGGAGCATCACCTTCTCCGGACGTGGGTAGCCAGCATCCCACATACCCGCCGACTACATCACCCGAAGCGATAAAGGCCCTTTGCTTGCTGAATTTCACCAGTTGTAGTTGTCTCACCATCCTCTCCTGTTCCTTATCGGTTGGCGGTCTCCAGCCTTGTTTCATCGCCGGATCTTCATAATTATAGTCCCCGTATTCTGCACATCGACTCGCCAGTTTGTCCTTGTCGAATGTATAATACTCCCCCCTAAACAGCGAATGTTTATGGTCCGGATGGTTCTCCTGATTGGCATAATTCAGTGCTGTTGATGTCTGCTTCAACGGCGCCCCGCAATTACGGTCCGCCACCGTGATACCCAAATCGTTCAGGTCGACATCATCGATGCGACAATTCGTCTCTATTGTCACCGTAAATGTGAATTGCCTTTCTGTTACCGGCTGTCCGGTTTTTTTATCCACGGCCGTCACCTTGATGCACTCCGTGATTGGCACGTCTCCCGGCCCTGTGCGGAAGATGCCCAGGTAGAACATTTGCCCGTCCAACGCGCCCGTAAGCGTAGTTCCGGCGCTGCTGCCGGTATAAGTGGCTTGTCTCGGCGGGTCCTCGTTCTGCGGTGTTGTAAACGTCAGGAACGCATCCACGTCCTCCCTGAAACCGCTCTCCACTTTGAAAGTATAATTTTCCGGGTCTACCAGTTTCACACTGAAGGGTACCACCCTTACCACCCCGTCCGGATTTCCAATGTCATTCGAGAATCCGTTCACCACCAACGGGTCGTTCCCGTAATTGGGGAACACCGTCACCAGATACTTGCTGGGTTCCTGCGTGAAGTGTATCTTTACATCCGGCACGCTTCCCGCCGGGCTGCGGGTCACGGTAAGCGTGCCGCTCCGTGGGGCATTCGACACATTGGGCTGGAACTGTATATGTATGCGCCCTTTGTTACCTCCGAATTTCGTATAATCCGCCCCGATAAAGCCTGAAAGGTAGTTATCCGCCGATGTCATCCACGAGCCGGTTGCCCCTCCGGTGAGGACTTGAAGGGAGAATGTAGTGCCTTGTCCGGGCACGGACATTTCCACTGTTCCGGTCTGCCCCTCTACGGAGAGCATCTCCAGTTCACCTGTTGTTGACAGTTGGGTGATGTTGATGGTTACTTTCAGGGGCTTGGCGGGGGTGGGTGTAATACCTGTAGCCTCTACTTCGAGCTGCGCGGTATTGACAAACACCGTGCTGTTTTCGTGCGCAGCGACAATCCGGAACGAATTATCGTCTATTTTTTCAAACTTGAAATTATTCTCGACATTCTCCCGCCAGGCAAGTTTCCAGCCGAGACCTTCCTTTACGGATACTTTTAGCACGGCTGATTCGTTGGCGGAGGCATTGAACACGACAGAAGTACGTGATACGGTTAAGAAATTTCCTTTGTCGTCCACCACCGTGTTATTGTTGTCCTCTTCCCATGCATCGTCTACTGCATAGTCCAGCAAGCGGTCTTTCTCACTCATGGCCTGGTCTTCCGTATCGGCTCCCGCACGCTTGACACCGTTGATTACTACCGTATAAACATAGTTCCGCTTGAGCACCTGGCTCAGCCCGGCATCCGCGACATTGGCGCGGTAGTAGGTCAGTTTGGTAGTATTAACTCCCCCTCCCGTCTCGCTCTGGTAGTATCCTGCTATGAGCAGGCAGGTGGTGCGTTCGTCGTCCTGCGTGGTATATGATGCGATGTTGGGATAGGCGTACAGTCCGCCATCTGCCATATCCTGCCTGTTGGTGTCCGGTAGGGGCAGGTCGGCTTTTACATATCCGGCGGGCAGGTTATTCGGGTCGGACGGTGGCGTGGTTGCGGTTCCTTTCACGACTGCATCTCCCAATGGGGCGTCCTGATGGAAAAAGTAACCAGCATCGCGGTAGTTGCACACTTTCACCCAGGCAATAACCAATCGGTCTGCCGCCATATTGTGCAGGTCAAAACGGCTGACGGCACGACTGAACCGTACCGAAACGTTCAATGGTTCTGTAGAATTCGGGGCGGGTGGAGTGAAGAGGCTTTCTTCACCGTCCTGTCCCAACAGTATGCCGAACAGTGGCAGCGGTGCTGCCACCCTTGCCCGGGCAAGGGATTGTGATTTCATGATGCGTCGCATTTCGTCATAGCTCTTGCTGTTGTTTGCGCGTATGTAGTCCTCGAAGTTTTTCCCGTCGGCTTTGTACTCGTCGTAGTTTGCCACAATCAGCGTGCGGTATTTGCTGCCCGCAGTGAGTGCCCCCGGAATGTTGAGCGAGAAGCTGCCCGCCGCCCCGCTTCCGGCGGGGACGGAAGCACCCTGCCAGGCAACGTAGCCTCCGGTGGAAGAGTTATAGAAGACGAAATACACTTTATCGACTTTCTTTTCGGCCGGTGTTGCTGCTATGCTTCGTGTCTGCAGATCGTCGAAACTATAGGAGATAGTCACCCCCGCAGCAATGTCCCGGGGGAAGGTTTCCTCTTGCAGGCATCCGCCAAGAAGCACCAGTAGCGGCAGCAGTACTGCCAGAAGCGTATGGATACAAAGATTCTGTTTCATATGTCGATTGTATTTAAAAGTCCTTGTCAAACTCTCCCCCTTCCTGTTCCCAATCCGCCTGATTATCCGGCTTCTGGGTTATCCGGATATCAAACTTCAGCCTCTTTGCCTTTATCGTCAGCGTAGAGGTACGGTCGGGGTCGTTCCCAGCCATTGCGCGGAGTGTTTTTATCTCAAGCTTCCCATCCGTTGCCGTGGCGGGTTTCGTCACCCGGAAATCGGTATTCTCCAAAGAGGCATTCCTTGTATAGGAAACCCCTCCGTCGAAGCTCATTTCCCAGTCGGCAGGGTCTATAGAACTCTCCATGTCTATGGTTCCTTTCTGTCCTTCATTTCCGGGCAAAATAATGTTTTTTTTCTGCGCATACATCCAGTCCGTACCGTCGAATACGATGTCCTGAAAATTGTCCGTCCACCCTGTAATCTCTATACCCATGTTTATGCGCAGGCTCTCGTAAGCCTCTTGTGCGGAAGTTTCCCCGTCACCTTGCACGGAAGTGATACTTACACAATACCGGTGGTTGCGCAGCAGGTCTATGAGCGAGCGGTCGGCTGCGTTGTCATTGAAGTCGATCCGGTAATAACTATCGGCATGCCCGTTGTACGAACCGCATACCACAAGTGCGCAACGGTCTTTATGTCCGGCATCGCCGGGTTTCCCAGTGTGCCCCGGACCTCCGGGAACGGTTTGCCGTATATCCGCCTCAGGCAGATAGATTTCACGGCGTATGCCGTATGCTCTTGCGGGCAGGTCATAGATGAAAGGCGCTGTTATCAGTGCAGATATCCCTTCGGGCGAAGGTGCCGTCACTTTACGCCGGCTCGCATCGTAAACGGTAGCCAGGGGCATAAAGGCATACCGGTTATTGGGACGGTATACATATACCTTTTTAAGCACGAAAGGGATGTCTTTTCCTGATGCATCCTTCCCGTTCCAGCCGGGCCATGTAGCGAGATTCTCTGCTGCCGGGCCTTTGCCCACTCCCACCTCCACACTTGCCAGTGCCCGGATTGCCGGAACGGTAATACTGGCAGCATCAGCCGGTACAGATATGGGCGAGGCTGCTTTTCCCCACATTACCAACCCTTCCGCAGGCGAAGCTGCCGGCAGGGCCGCCGGGCTCAGTTCGTTGCTCACAAGCATCGTTTGCAGATCATCATAGTTTTTCCCGTTGAAGTCCGTCAGATTCTTACCCTGCATCCAGCCGTCTACATTCGTTAGTACCAGACAGTCGAAAGTCGTCCTCGTCCCCGTGTTTACAATCAGGGAGGCGGTAAAGGTCCATTTCGTCGGATCACTGACGGTGGGTGTCACATTCTTTCCTTTCACCACGGTATACACCCTGTTATCGGTCGTATTGAAGAAAAAGACATATACATCGTTTATCAAGCTTTCCTGCTCCACGCTCAGGGCACGCGTAGGGCTGGCAGGCTGGTTGGTACGCAGGCGTATTTTCACCTCCACCTGCTCCGGTTGCCCCGGTTCCGGAGTCAGCCCTTCTTCCATGCGGTCGTTGGTGCAGGCCGCTGCCAGCACCAGTAGTCCGGCAAGTGCTGCCCTGCGCACAAAGGCCGAAGCGCTTTGGTAATGGGGTATTCTCTTCATGGGCATAGGTATTATGTTGTTGTATTCATATTATAATCCTGAATTATGGTCGATTATCTCCCAGCCGTTTACGGTGAGTACCACGTCGGTCGGTTTGTCAGGGCTATCGACGGTAAACACCACCTCGAACCGGTCTTCCAGTTCCAGGTCGGTGCCCGGCTTTTTGAGCAGGAGTTCCGAGAGGCTTCCGTCATAGATGACGTTCTCCGCACGGGTACCGCCGGTGGGGCGGTAGGTCAGCGTCAGACGGGAAGCGTCCCCGTCCCACAGGCGCAGCACGGTAAAATCGCAGTGTATTTCGCTGCCGGCCCCGGTAATCCGGGGGATATATTGTACAGGGTCGTTGCCATGCGTACGGTTGTCAAAAGTATAGTCGCCATTGGTGGCGGTAATGATGCAGCCGAAGTCTTCCGGCCGGGGGATGAAAGTGTTCTTCCCCTTGATTGTGATACGTACATCATTGGTGTTTTTGTGCAGGTCCGCTTCATATTGGTCTTTGTCGGCAAGGCCGGCGAACAGGGGTATGCAGATCCCGTTAAAGAGTTTTCCGGCAGGTTGGTCCGTGATACCTCCGGGATTCCTCCGAAGCTTTATCAAGGCATCGGGAAAGTATTCGGAAGATTCATAGCTATAGGTCTCCTGAAAGTCGCCAGCCCATGCAATCAGGGTGTAGCGGCCCATCGGCAGCATAAGCTGGCGGACATTGCCCGGAGCCAGGTCGCTGTGGTGTAGCTGTTGTTCCAGTGCAAGCCGGTTCTGGTTATCATAAACAAACAGGTGTATGTTATCTATCCCTTCCGTATCGAACAGGTCTTTTCCCTGCGTGTTGTGTGTAAACAGGAATCGCAGGCCGACAGGATAGCGGCAGTCGTCCCTGTCGTCCCAGATGCAGGAGTTGACGAGCAAGGCTGCCGACAGCAGGAGTAAATATTTGAAGATGTTTCTGAATAACATGGGGTTTTGCTTTTATATCCGGATACCGTTTTTAGTTCAGGACATGGCTGTTCCGGAGGGTTTCCATAACCTGAAATACAAGGAGAAAAGGAGTGGATGGGGGTATCCCATCCGCTCCGGTTTCCAGTACGGGAGTTATCCCAGCGGTTCGTTCATCAGGATGGCATTCCATGCCTCTATAGTGATATCGGCAGAGATATATGTTGATTTTTCCAACGGAGTAGTCGGGTCTGTCGGAACCACCACATCCGGATCGGTAGTACTGGAGCCTCCCAGGCTGTTAATCTGTGTAATATTGATTTTGTAGAAATGGTTGCGCAGTACACAGTACTTCTGTTGAAGAGCTGTCTTGGCGATGTCGCGAAGGTTCACACGGTAATAGCAACAACCGCCGGTATAGGTCTTGACTTCCAGGTTGGATGATTCTTGTGCCTGTGCCATGTTGGCTTCACCCAGGTCGGCATAGATGGTACCGGTTTTGGCAGTCTTATTCCAAAGGAGATAGAAAGTACCGTCTGGAGCCAAGCCTTTGTTGCTTCCTTGGATTTCACTTTCATCCGGTACGTATTTCAACTGTACCAGCGCGAAAGTGGTGTTACCTGTAACGGGTGCCTCATTAACATTCTCCGCAGTATAGAAAGAGTTGGTAAACTGGTAGTCCCAGGCGGTAGCAGCATCTTTGGCATTCGCCATGTCGGCAGGTACGGTTGTCAGGTGGTCGTATGTACCGTCGGGAGTTGTATCTGCCTGGTCAGCAGTGGCTCCCACGGGAGTCAGTTCGTAGTCCTGGCGCGGCAGGAACATTTGGGTGTTCATCTGTGCCACCAGATACTTCGGTTCGCTGAATGTTCCCATCAGGTTGGCATTTATAGTTACGGTAGCCGAATTGTACTGCATCTGTACCTTGGCCGCACCACGGGCAACGGTGATGGCAATCGGATTGCTTATTGCATTAACCTCGTCTTGCACAGCCAGGGTAACTTCTGTTTTACCAATCATTACGAACGCACCTGTTGCCGCGATATTGTTATCCGCTGCCGCATCAGTAGTTCCTGCATTTACGGCAAGTGCCTTGAAATCAGCCAGCGTCTTACCTATGGCCAGTGTCATGTCCGATTTTGCATTAGCCACGGCATAGATTTCTTTCGCGCCTGTAGTGGTGACCAGGGTGGTAGTACCCACATTGTTGGCACCCAACGTGATGGTTCCGGTAGTTTCCAGTACCCCTCCGTTGAATATAAACAGGTTCAGTGTACTGATCGACTGCTCCACTGCATCGGCGTTGGCATCTGAGGGCGTGGCGGCACGTGTGCTTTCCGCTGCTTTTACGCTTACCGAAAAGGCGGCATAAGTCTTCACTCCTTCTACTCCCGGGTTCATGTCCGGCACTTCATTCTCTTTGTTGCAACCGGCCAGGGCTGTTAGCGCCAGGGCCATTGCGAGGAAACTTCTCATCTGTTTCATTTTACGTGACATTTAGTTAAATATATGATTTTGTCTGTTGCTTCATTCCGGGGCTCCGCCTGTTGCAGTTGCAGGGCATGGTTTCTCCGCCCCGGTATAGTATAGCCTGATGTATCCGGCATTCCTTTGTTGAGGGAATAAATGTTTCATCATCCATCGGTAGGGTACTCCATCGTTCAGGTCCATCAGTTGTTTCTCACGCCCCTCGGACACGGGAACCGTATCGATGATGTGCAAAATCTTCTCCCGGCAAGGCACACTCCCGGAGGTGGCAACCAAGTCCCGCAGTTCATCCCATCCTTCGCCCATATTGACCGTTTCAATGTCCGGCAGGGGAACACCGCGTGCTGCGGTATACTCCCGTAATACGGCCGCGCGCTTTCCTGCCAGATAGGTATTGCGCCTTAACGAGCCTTCAATAGAAGCATAGCCCACTATCACCAGCCGGGTAATGCGGATGGCTGTATCTGCCGTCATCACACGCAGGGCCTTGTCCAGCCGCTCCAGCGTGGTTGCATTGTCCATATAGGCGGTGTCTATCGTTATGCGTCCCTGGCGGAAAAATACACGCAGGGCATCCGGGTCGCGGAAGTAATTGGCTGCCTGCTTCTCCGCTTCGTACAATTCGTCACAGTGGATGAAGCCCTCTGTCTTCGCAAGCTGTCCGGTAGGGGAAATCACGGGTTCGGGCGCAACGGCTGGTTCTTTCGCTTGTGGCTGTCCGGGTAAGGGTAAGGCAAGCGCCAGGTCGGCGGCAGCCAACGTGGAGGCGAGCAACCGCGAACTACAACAACCGGTAAGACGGTTGTCGATACGTAATGAAGCATGGTTCATCCAGGGCTTGTAAGGCAAGACAGCTTTATAAAACAGCGTATCGGAAGCCGGAACGGTAAGAAATACGTCTTTCGGAACGTTCCGCCCGAAAAGTGCCTTCCGCTCCTGTGAACGGCGGTTCCTGCTTCCGGATATCCGAGCAGCAGGCAACAGGGCTTTTTCCGTTCCCCCGTAGATGACAGGGGTAAGGTCCATACGGTAATCGGACGGAAGAGCGAGCGCTTTGAGTGTAAGACGTACATGCACACTATCATTTGCAAAACAGGTGTGGGAGTCGATGACCCGGATATCCGCTTTCTGGGCATGGACCGGGCCGAAAGACAGCAACTGTAATAATATGAGGAAGGACATGACTTTTGTTTTCATATATGCTATATATTGAGGAAGGGAACTACTTGATAAGATAAATAATGGAGATACAGGCTTTGGTAGGTGCAAAGAACCCCTTCGTACGGCCTGCTTCGAGTTTCCTGCCGCAAGCGGCACATTCGTATTTATCATACCGGGCATACATATAGCCCAACCCCAGAGAGGCTTCCAGGTTCCACCTCCGGCCTATCATCCATTGGTAGCCGTAGGAAACTCCCGCACCGCCTGCCCAACCTTCGTAGCGGAACTCACGACTGAGCCCGGGTAAAGGAATACCTTCAATATTGAAAGCCCCGCCCAACAGGTGCACACCGAAGAAGTGGCCGTTAAAGCGTTCGCAAAGCCAGTAACGTGCTTCGGGCTGGACAAAGAACTGCTTCAGTTTACGGTTGCCGGAGAAAGTCCATGGATTGTAACTTGCCGAAAAATCAATAGTCCAGCGGGGAGACAGGCCGAACTCAGCACCCAGATTCAGGGTGGTGGCAGCATCAGATAAAAGGTTGCTCTTTACAGCTATGTTCTGCCCGAAAGCGGCAGGGATGCAAAAAAAGAGCAGGACACTTACTATGAGGGGAACTTTCATCGTTTGTTTCTTTGTTATCGTTTGTTTCTTTGTTACCGTTTAATTCTTTCCTAAGTCTCCACTACTTAAGTTTAAAAGGAGAATATAAATTACTTCCAAATGGAAGAACATATTCTATGTATAATTCGCTACAAAATTTCATTTCTTTTTTGGCTCTTCCATCTGAATATAATATTCAATCAGATAGAAATCGGAACCCGGTTACTGAACCCTTATAGGAAGATCCGTTTCTTACAAAGAAAGAGAAAAGAATAAAAAATATAATTCAAAATACTGATAAACAAAGGTATACAAACCTTATCACAAAGGGAATAAAAGCGTTTTTCAAATCTTTCAGGAGGAAGTTGTTATTATAATATTCAAAAAAAGGCGCTGAAAATATTGTTTTTTTTCTTGTTATATGTATTTTTGTATCGGAAAATAGAATTGGGCTATAAGAGTTTACGAATATTTTCTCTTTCTTTGTAAGAAACGGAAGATTTGAGTTTTTCTTCTTCTTTGTAAGAAACGGATTTTTTTTCCTTGTACACTGTGTTTTTTCTTTACTTTTGTACAGGAAGAGGTTACCTTCCGATATTTCTGTTTCTTTTTCGCTGTTGGATATCGTGTTATTTCTTGTTTGTGAGGAGGCACCCGTTGTTACACCTTTCCGGCCTTTCTGTTTCCTTTGCCCAGCCGGGGCGGAAGTATCCCTCAACATTTGGTCGAGCATGTCATTGATTTCCGTATCTACTTTCCCGGAGGAAATACGGGAAAGGTAAATCTGCGTAGTACGAATATTGGAGTGGCCCAGGCATTGGCTGATAAGTTCGACCGGTTTACCGCTTTCCAGCATCAGCGTGGCCCAGGTGTGGCGCATCACATATGTGGTCAGTGGCAGCGAAAGCCCGGCAAGTTTCCCGATTTGGGAAGCATGCAGATTTATACGCCTGAGAGCAGTCTCTTCCGAGATATTTTTGCTATGCTCCTTTCGCCTGTGCAGGAAAGGAAAGACAAAAGGTGAATGTTTCTGAAAATAACACTCCATGATTTCACGCGTTTCGGGCAGGATACCGACCTCAACCGGATTTCCCGTTTTACTGCGTGCATAGCGGATACGGCCTTCACTTTCCACCATCTCCCACCTCAGGTTATATACGTCCCGGAATACCATCCCCTGGGCATAGAAAATGAATAGCAGTACATCGAGTGTCTCTCTCAAGGGCACTTTCAACTTTTCCCTGAATCCGGGTTCCAGCAATTTCTTCATCTCTTCCACTGTCAATGCCCGTTTGGAAGGCTGGTATTTCTTTATTTTCACGCCTTTGAACGGGAAAGGAACGTATCCCTGCTTGTCTTTCAGGGATGCCAGCGAAAGGTTGTACATGGCGCGTGAATTGCGAAAATAAAAATCGACCGTTTCCGGGTGATTGGGATGAAGGGTGGTCAGATACCTCACCCAACTTTCCACCCATTCCGGAGTTACCTCCCGTAAAGTAAAACTGGCAGCATCCTCTTTCAGAAAAAGGGTCAACTTCCTTATACAGGTTTTGTAGTTGCCCGCCGTACGCGTGCACCCCAACCGTATTTTCTGATTTACCTGCAAATTAAACATCTCTATCACAGTCACGGCAACCTCTTTCTCTATGTTAATCTTTTTCTTCATCTCATTAATTATCAATTGGTTTAATAGAGGTGAATTAACGAAAAACAAAAGAAAACACGAAAAGTTCAACAAATACGGCTTCTTTAGATAAAAAGAGGGGATGTCAAAGGTATATGATTGCGGTGCAGGAGTAACCTCCTGTTAATTCTCTTTTTCCTTATATTCTGTAAAAATATTCATCATCTTATCCCATGCCTCCCTTGCCTTTTTTTGCAGCTCCACATCTTTATGAACGGAAGGGTTCAAGTGAAAGCTGAATCTTGAGTCTGCCGTAACTGCATAATCTCCTAATACATATAATACCAACGCTTTGCCTTCTTTGGCATTCTCTTTTATCATAAAGCTATAACATTCGTCATCTTCTCCTACGACCAACGATTGTTTGCCTATTCTCTTCCACATCCCCGTATCCAGGCTGCTCAGCTCCAGCGCATCTATAAAAGTATACATCTGATCTACGGTTTTCAACTGAGTAAATCCATGCAAACCTCTATTTCGCCACTTGTAACTATCTGTATTTATATGTACGGATATAACATGTCCGTTTACCGTTCCCAATTTATAATATTCATCAAGCGGAACATCCAAGCTACTATATTTTTTTAAGGTACCGGCATTTCCGGTCCGGCTCTCTACAGTAATAAAAGAATCGATTATAGCCTGTTGGGAAACCGTGTATTTTTTGTCCGTTACCGTAGGATTATATACTTGCCCATAACGACGTTCTACCGCTATCACGGTATCTGTTTGCCGGAAATCATTTATATTCCATCTCACCAAGCCGTTATTTTCACAAAAACCAAGCTCATCGAATTCGATTGTTTTCTCTTCCTCTATGTGGAAACCTGTTTCCCGGTCATAGGTATAGGAACGTGCCTGTTTGACAATCCCATTACTATGATAGTCGAATTCTTTTCTGTACAAAAGCCCCTCTTTCGTATATAGAAATACACAGTAATCTTTATCTTTCACATAAAGCGCATCCCGGCAGTCCGCCATAAAACCATCCAACAACGGCTCGTAACCCGTATAAACAAAGTCGCATGTTGAAGCCTTTATTTCATCATTTACCTTAAATGCACTGTTTACGATTTTATGGCATTCATACCGGCTACTGCTAAAACCCACATATTCACCTTGGTCGTTAAAGCGAAAGACACCGATTACCCGGGAGTCAAAAGGATTTATATATATTTTAGCATCATGGAAAAGGACTGTCCCATTCTTTATCGTTTCCGGATAGGCATCTTTCCAAAAAAGTGCTTCCGAAATAGGCGAATAAGCTCCGCACATCCGCGATAAACAAATTACAATACAAATAAATCCGATTACAACAGATACCAAAATCGTACCGAAATGCATAAAACCACCGGTTTTCACACCATACCGGCATAATAGCCCGGCAGACAGAAGCACTCCGAAAAGTACTGCACCAGACAAAAACTGCCGCCACAAAGTGCCCGGTTCAATCCAGCTACCCGATGACTGCCACAAAAAGACACCCGCAATCAGCAATAAAACAGGAATTGCAATGACAGCTCCCTCGCCCGCCTTATAGCCAAGTAGAAAACTATATGCCAAAAATATGCCCCAACATACAAACATCAGAGAGTAAAGTCCGACAAGAGCAACACCCAATGTATCACCGTTTGAAAAAACCAACGTTACTATATTCAGTATCAAAACCGGAATTACAATCCACAATAGAACCGTTATATATATACTCATTTTAGACTTTGTATTCTCCATCTTCTTTGTATATCAATGAATACAAATATATAAATGATTTACAAATATGGCAATAACCACCCGCGCAGATTATGTTTACTGCCTGCGCAGTTCTTTTTTACTACCCGGAACATAGTAAAAAATAGGTTCCGGGTAGTGGCGACAATCTGCGCGGGTAGATTTGGAGAGTCGGGAACCGGCTTCTTTCTGTGCAGGACGTGAAACCATAGAGAAAGATTTTTAAACAAAAAAAAGGCCGCCTTCTTGCGAAAGCGACCTTTTCTTTTATCATAGATGGGAAGAATTACATCATACCGCCCATGCCACCCATACCCGGGTTCATAGCAGGAGCTGCTGGAGCTTCTTCTTTCTTTTCTGCAATTACACATTCCGTAGTCAGGAACATACCTGCGATAGAAGCAGCATTTTCCAAAGCCACACGTGTTACTTTTGCCGGGTCGATTACACCGGAAGCACAAAGGTTTTCGTATTTGTCCAGACGGGCGTTGTAACCGAAGTCACCTTTGCCTTCTTTTACTTTCTGAACTACAACAGCACCTTCTTTACCAGCATTGGCAACAATCTGACGCAACGGTTCTTCAATTGCACGTTTAACAATTTCGATACCGGTTGTTTCATCTTCATTTTCACCTTTCATACCTTCCAGAGCCTCGATTGCACGGATGTAAGCAACACCACCACCAGGAACAGTACCTTCTTCGATAGCTGCGCGAGTTGCATGCAAAGCATCGTCAACACGGTCTTTCTTTTCTTTCATTTCCACTTCAGAAGGAGCACCTACATACAGTACGGCAACACCACCGGCCATTTTAGCCAGACGTTCCTGAAGTTTTTCTTTGTCATAGTCAGAAGTTGTATTTTCAATCTGAGTCTTGATCTGACCGATACGAGCCTGGATAGCTTCTTTGTCGCCGGCACCGTTTACAATTGTAGTCGTATCTTTATCAACAGTAACCTTTTCTGCTGTACCCAGCATATCCATTGTTGCACCTTCCAGCTTCAAACCTTTTTCTTCTGAAATAACAACACCACCTGTCAGAACTGCGATATCTTCCAACATCGCTTTACGACGGTCGCCGAAGCCCGGAGCCTTAACAGCACAAATCTTCAAAGAACCACGCAGGCGGTTCACAACCAGAGTAGCCAAAGCTTCGCTATCGATATCTTCTGCGATAATCAACAGAGGACGTCCGCTCTGGACTGCCGGTTCAAGGATAGGCAGAAGGTCTTTCAATACAGAAATCTTCTTGTCATAAATCAGGATATACGGATTTTCCATCTGGCATTCCATCTTTTCCGTATCTGTTACGAAATACGGAGAGATGTAACCACGGTCGAACTGCATACCTTCTACTACATCCACCGTAGTTTCAGTACCTTTAGCTTCTTCAACTGTGATAACGCCTTCTTTCTTTACACGCTGCATAGCTTCAGCAATCAGTTTACCGATAGCTTCGTCACCATTTGCAGAAATCTTAGCCACATGTTCGATTTTTTCGAATTTGTCGCCTACTTCTTCAGCCTGGTCTGCGATGCTTTCTACAACTTTAGCAACCGCTTTATCGATACCACGTTTCAGGTCCATCGGATTAGCACCTGCTGTAACGTTCTTCAAACCGACACCGATAATAGATTGTGCCAATACAGTAGCAGTAGTCGTACCGTCACCTGCATTGTCGTTAGTTTTGGAAGCCACTTCCTTAACCAACTGTGCACCCATATTTTCGAACGGGCAAGTCAGTTCTACTTCTTTTGCAACCGTTACACCGTCTTTTGTAATGTGAGGTGCACCGAATTTCTTTTCGATAATTACATTACGTCCTTTCGGGCCTAATGTTACTTTTACTGCGTTTGCCAATTCATCCACACCTTTCTTCAGAAGGTCGCGGGCATCCATATCGTATTTAATTTCTTTTGCCATAGTGGTAATATATCTTTATTTTTATTGTTTCAATAATTAATTAGATGATAGCTAAAATATCAGATTGACGCATGATCAGGTATTTTTCACCATCCAGCTCAATTTCTGTTCCGGCATATTTGCCATACAATACAGTATCACCATTCTTTACAACCATTTCTTCATCCTTTGTTCCGTTACCTACGGCAACAACTTCACCTTTTAAAGGTTTTTCTTTTGCTGAATCAGGAATAATGATTCCGCCAAGTGTTTTTTCTTCTGCTGCAGCTGGCTTAATCAGCACTCTGTCTGCTAATGGTTTAATGTTCATCTCTAATATATTTTTTAAATGTTAATAATATTGTTGTTTTCACAGTCCGCCTCAACCGGACGTTTACATCTATACGAAATCTGTGCCAAAACAAACCAAATCCAAAAGACTGCCAATTTTTCACTGCTGTCCAACAGACAAACCGACACAACTGACAGGATGACTCTATATAGATGTAAAAACAGACAGATAATGATGTTCCGGAGGAAAGGAACCAAGATTCTCTTTTTTTGCCATCTGGAAAAATATTCATAACATTGTAAGTATTTTAGTATAAAACAGATGAAGGATATACCAAAGTATAAGACTTTTCAATTTCTCTTTTAAACAAATAATAAACAAACAGACAAACGTATGAAACAGACATGCAAAAACTTATTACTGCTACTGCTTAGTTGCAGTTTATTTTCAGCTTGCAACAAGGAGCTGAAAGACGATGTAGAAAACCTGCAAAAACCGATACCTTCCGGCATTGTCATCTTAGACGAAACACCGGTAAGGGTTGTAAAAGGAAACCAATTCCAGGTCACTTTCCGTGTGAATCCTTCAGGAATTGAGTTAACCAAAGAAAATGTCGAACTCGATGTACGCAATAGCGACACTTATTTCTATTTTGACAAAACAGATACCAAAGCACAAACCCGTGCCTCGTATGTCACCTCTTACAATTATAAGGTATTAGCAAATATTGAACCCGATAAAAACACCGGAGGAGAAACTCTCGACGGGCAGTGGGTAGCAACCATACAGACCAAAGGAGATGCTAATTTCCGGAACCTGGCCGATTTACTATTTATTGCCAATTATACGGATGCGACAGGCGTTGCACGCAAAGTCAGTTCATCTGCCATATCCGTCGAAATTGTTCCAACAGTAGACGAAGGTACTGTATTCGGATATTCCAAAGTTCAAACTATTTATTCAACAGATAATACTATAAACCCGTATATCCTGTTTATCGACATTAATGCCTATAAAAATGACAAAGGAGATGAGTGGCATTACAATCGTGAATTTATTACAGAAATAAAAACAACAGTAAACAAAGACGAACTAACAGCCGACACGACAAATGTATATAGCAGCTACTATATTTCATTCACACCACAGACAGAAAACCAAAAATGGAAAGATCTACTGGAAAATAAAGTAAAGAAAGCCACATCCGATACCAAAGTCGAATTAATCGATTTCGGCAACACAAGCAAAAGCTTAGACTTGCCTGTCACTTATTGTATGAATTTAATCAAGCTCAATATTGAATTATCAGCAACCGAGGTGAATAAATTATACGACAGTAGAAAAGACTATAACCTCGACTTAAGCGATACACTGGCAGAATATGGCTTCAGTTCTGATTTTTACTCCGAATTGTCAAGAAAAGCAATGAATTTATCTATGGATGGCAAAATATCAGATACATTTCCTGTTATATTTGATGGAGATATTAATCTTACAGATGAAAAAGACCTGTTCAAACCCATAGCTAATTTATGGATATCAGGAAAAGCAACCCCTGGCACGGAACTACCGGAAGATGAGATTAACACGGCTACAATAACAATAGCAAGTTTACCTCAGGAACTGACCCAACCGAACTTTCTCCTTGTTAATGTGGGTATTGCTCTCGCTATACATATTATAGAATAGCGTTTAATATTCAAATACAGCTAATCGATCCGGATTGTCGATATGGAATGCCCTACAAGCAAAGGTTGGTAAACTCTATCGCCGATCCGGATGGATATCCTTCTGTCTTCATTCCCTTCATTTGCCAAAGCGATAATAATACTTCCATCGGGATTTTTAAAAGCCAGCATATTCGTGTACGTTCCCTCTGTTTCCAGTTTATAAGCTCCGGGTTGCACGTAATGGCTCAAATGCTTTATCACATAATATTCCGGAGTATACCGGAACGTTTTATTTTCCGGATCGACAACAACCAACGAGTTTTGCGCCCATCCCCAGCGACTGATGCCGCCTTGTTCCAGGGATATGTTCCAATACATATAAGCAGAAGCCCCATTATCCAAATAATGACGCATCAAATTCCAGGAATATACCGCACCGTTCCAATCATTCCGTCCATCTCCGCATTCCTGTTCGGTCTGATATAATTTCATATCCGGATAACGTTTATGTATTCCGCCGATCGCTCCTTTTCCTGCCCATTGGAAACCCACACCACTTACATACCGACTGCTTAAGGCATCATTCAACACGGTATCGACCAACGCTTCATTGGCGCGCTCCATCGTTCCGAACATTACATCTACATCCAAATCCTTCATTGCCGGTCCCAAGTATTTACCCACAAAGTTGGCTAAAGCGGAAGAAGTCCAACAACAACTGGGAAATATCTGAGCCGAATTAAATTCATTCTGAGGCATCACGGCAAAAATATCGATGCCCTGTTCCTTATAAGCCGTAATAAACTTGGAGAAATATAGGGCATATGCCTGTAAATACAAAGAATCCTGAATAAACATATCCGTACCTTCATGACCCGCTTTATCCGCAGGAAGCCCGTTACGGTACTTTTCATCATAAGCCTCACCGGTATAAGCGGAAGCATAATGTTTATTGTACTTCATCCAGGAAGGAGGACACCAGGGAGAAGCCCAGATACGCAAATCCGAATTATATTTCTGTGCATTCCGGATAAAAGGAATTAACGTTTGCTGGTCATTGGCAATCGTAAAATTCTTCATTTCAAAATCGCCATCCGTTTCATTATATGAATACCAATCCCGGGAGAAATCATTGGCGCCGACCGGCATACGGCAAATCGTAAAATTAGCCCCATACTCAGGGAAGAATAATTCTTCCATAATCTTCTCCCTGTCTACAGGCTGCAAGCGGCTAAGAGAAATCCACCCCAATTCATTAAAACACGCCCCGAAACCATCTATTACTTGTTGTTTCCGGTCCATATAAACTGTAACATCGATTGTTTTTATCGTATCGGCAGAGGCAGAAATCAAATCCGGTTGTTCTTGCCAAGGGGCCGTTTCAGTAGTAGTAACCCAGGAAGCACGGGGATTGAATGAACAGGCGCTTAACAAGCCCGCAAATAAAAACACACAACAGGATTTTTTCATGATATTCATTTTATAAGTAAAGCAGGTTTTACAAAAGTCTATATGATGAGGCAGTGTCAAAAAAGCTATTACTGAACGCTGATGGCGCAGAATACGCAGATTTACGCAGATTCTTTATTGAAAAAATATTGTCTGCGTGAATCTGCGCCCTGTCTGCGAATTCAGCGTTCCTTTATATAGACTTTTGACACATTAAAATTGTTCGATCAATTCATCTACAGTAACAGGTTTTTGCTCGCCTGTCAGCATATTCTTCAGATTGATTTTGCCTTCGTTCATTTCTGTCTCGCCAACAATAGCTACAAACGGTATTTTCTTAGTATCGGCATATCCCATCTGTTTCTTCATTTTTGCAGATTCCGGATACAATTCCGCACGGATACCGGCAGCACGGACTTTGGAAATTAAAGGCAATAAATAATTCGCTTCTTTTTCCCCGAAATTAACAAACAACAACTGGGTAGTAAGTAAAGAATCCGCCGGATACAAATCCAATTGGTTCAGTACATCAAAGATACGGTCCGCACCAAAAGAAATACCGACACCGGATACGCCATCCATGCCGAATACACCCGTCAGGTTATCATAACGTCCGCCACCAGTAATACTTCCTATCTGGACATCCAGGGCTTTAACCTCAAAGATTGCTCCCGTATAATAATTCAAACCGCGGGCCAATGTCAAATCCAGTTCCAACTCCGAATTCAAAGACAGAAGATCTATACGGTCGAGTATAAATTCCATTTCTTCTATCCCTTTCACTGCAACCTCCGAAGCACTCAGTTCCTGTTTCAGGACGGCAAGTTTCTCACGGTTCGTACCGCTCAGCATGATAATCGGTTGTAAACGGGCAATTGCGTCTTCGGAAAGTCCTTTGGAACGAAGTTCTTCATTCACATTATCCAACCCTATCTTATCCAGCTTGTCGATAGCCACCGTAATATCCACAATCTTATCCGCTTCACCGATAATCTCGGCAATACCGGAAAGAATCTTACGGTTGTTCATCTTGATGCAAACACGGATACCGAAACGGCGGAACACCTCATCCATAATCTGGATTAATTCCACTTCGTTGATAAGAGAATCGGAACCTACCACATCCCCGTCACACTGATAAAATTCACGATAACGTCCTTTCTGAGGACGGTCCGCACGCCAAACCGGCTGTATCTGGTAACGTTTGAAAGGGAATGTTATCTCATTACGATGCTGAACCACAAAACGGGCAAAAGGAACGGTCAAGTCATAGCGCAAGCCTTTTTCGCAAGCCTTTATTCCGAATTTCACGGCATTGCGTTCCAACAACTCTTCATCAGCAATACTCGAAAAACAATCCCCCGAATTCAATATCTTGAAAAGCAGTTTATCTCCTTCTTCCCCGTATTTACCCATCAGGGTAGACAAATTCTCCATGGCCGGGGTTTCAATCTGTTGAAATCCGTATAGATGATAAACTTCGCGAATCGTATTGAATATATAATTACGTTTCGCCATCTCTTCCGGCGAAAAATCTCTTGTACCTTTGGGTATACTTGGCTTTTGCATATATTTATTCTTTATTAATTTCAGACTGCAAAGATAATGCTTTCAAACATTATTTTCCCAAACTTATATGCGGATAGCTTCCATTTCGTAAAAATAACAGCATTTCACAAAAATAAAATGTAAGTTTGCCAACCTAACTAATTCCATTTTGAAATGAAACCTGATTCCCTAAGAAAAATTTTGTTGTTGACCTGGATACTGGTAATACATTGTAACATACTCCCGGCTATTGTCCCAAGCGACAATACTCCTGTCAAATTGCCCAATCGCATATACTCCGGATTACAAGGGAAACATCATGTACAGGGAATTGCCATCGACCGGGAAAAAGGCCATATGTACTTTTCTTTCACAACCAAATTGATAAAAACCGATTTACAAGGAACTCTCATCGGTAGTGTCGAAGGACTAACCGGACATTTAGGCTGCCTCACATTTAATCCGGAAGACGGGCAAGTATACGGCTCCTTGGAATATAAAAACGACGCCATCGGAAAAGGGATAGCCGGAGAGGAAGCCTCCCGGAAAGAAAGCGCATTCTACATAGCTATTTTCGACACGGACAAAATAACCCGCCCGCAAATGGATGCGGAAAAAGACGGTATCATGACGACTGTCTATTTGAAAGAGGTGGCAGATGATTATTATGCAACCGATACCAACCATGGAAACCCCGTCGACCACCGATACGGATGCTCAGGCATCGATGGCGTAAGCTTTGCCCCAAAAGCCGGAAAGAAAAAAGGCAAAACATATCTTTACGTTGCCTACGGAATCTACGGCGACAACAAACGGACAGACAATGACTACCAAGTCCTGCTCGAGTACGATATAAAAAACTGGAAAAAATACGCACAAGCTCTTTCACAGGGGGCACCACATAAACAAGGACCATCCAAACCGAATGAAAAATATTTTGTATTCACCGGTAATACTACGTATGGCATACAAAACCTGGCTTACGACCCGGCATCCGGTAACACATATGCCGCTGTCTACAAAGGGAAAAAAGAGATTTATCCCAATTATTCATTATTTGTTATCGACTGGAACAAACCCGCCCGGAAAATGCAACTAAAAGGTTTCGACAGAAAAGAAGTCCGGAAAGTATTGTCTTTATGCAACCAGGGACTTTATGATAAAGAAAGCGGGGTCTACGGTTGGAATTTCCGTTGGGGGGCTACAGGCTTATGTCCCTTAGGAAACGGATATTTCTATATTTCGCATGATTCGAACAAACCCTTACAAAACAGTACGGTCCATCTGTACAAATGGACCGGGAATCCGGACAATCCTTTTCAATCGGTTGTCCGGGAAAATGATATGTAATTAATCACGGCTTCTTCCGCCAAGGAAAATCATGATATAATACAATAACGTAGCAAGAGAACCTAAAGCAGCCACTACGTAAGTATAAGCAGCGGAACGTAAGGCGTCTTCTGCTTTATCGTGTGTAAAAGCATTTGTAATACCGGCATTGCTCAACCATACCAAAGCTCGCTTACTGGCATTGATTTCAACCGGCAATGTTATAAAGCTAAACAATGTTGTTGAAGCAAACAGAATAATACCGAATAATAATAACTGAGGAAAAGTATGAAGCAATAACATACCGCCCAGCAACACCCATGTCATAATGTTGGAAGCGAAACTGACCACCGGAACCAATGCCGAACGCATTTTCAAAGGAGCATAGGCAGTCGCGTGCTGTACGGCGTGACCACATTCATGCGCTGCAACAGCAGCCGCAGCGATACTATTACTATAATAAACAGACTCACTCAAATTTACAGTGTGATTTGCAGGATTATAATGGTCCGTCAAATGACCGGGTGTAGAAATCACCTTCACATCATAAATACCATTATCATGCAGCATTTTCTCTGCAACATCCTTTCCGGTCATACCATTCGGCATAGGAATTTTGGAATACTTCTCGAACTTATTTTGCAATCGGGAAGAAACCAGCCAGCTCAAAAGGGCAAACCCAATAAATATGATCCAATACATGCTCATAATCTTCTAAATTTATGTAGTTATACTATCAATGAAAAGCAAAAATCCTGCCAAAAACAAAAATGGCAGGAGAACGCCCTTTCGGGATGTGGTCTTCTGCCATTTTGTATGGTAAAAATAATTTTATTCTTCAGTATATCTGATAATTGTTTGTTCGCGGTCAGGACCGACAGATACGATTTTAACAGGAACTCCCAATTCTTCTTCCAGGAAAGACAGATAAGCATTAAACTCTTCCGGGAATTCATCTTCGCTCTGCATTTTTGTCATATCAGTCTTCCAACCCGGCATTTCAACATATACCGGTTCGATCGAATCATTAATCTCGAACGGGAATTCTGTAATCTCTTTGCCATCCATATTGTAAGCTACACAAGCTTTTATGGTGTCAAAGCTATCCAACACATCGCTCTTCATCATAATCAACTGGCTTACGCCGTTAATCATTACTGCATATTTCAAAGCCACCAGGTCAATCCATCCGCAACGGCGTTTACGTCCTGTAACAGAACCGAATTCATGTCCGAGTTCACAGATTTTATCTCCCGTTTCGTCAAACAATTCCGTAGGGAAAGGGCCACTTCCCACACGTGTGCAATATGCTTTGAAAATACCGTATACTTCACCGATATTGCGAGGAGAAACACCCAGGCCGGTACAACATCCCGCACAGATCGTATTGGATGACGTCACAAACGGATAAGAACCGAAATCGATATCCAGCATGGTACCCTGTGCACCTTCTGCCAAAACAGACTTACCGTCTTTCAGGTAATTATTGACAACATGTTCGCTATCTATCAGGTTGAATTTCTTCAAATATTCCAAAGCCTTGAACCATTGGGCTTCCAGTTCCGTCACGTCATATTCATAGTTCAAAGAACGCAGAATAGCTTCATGCCGTGCTTTAGCTGCCGCATATTTTTCATCGAAATTATGAAGCAAATCGCCTACACGCAGACCGTTACGGCTCACTTTATCCGTATAAGTCGGACCGATACCTTTACCGGTAGTTCCGATTTTCCCGGAGCCTTTGGAAGCTTCATAAGCGGCATCCAATATACGATGAGTAGGCAGGATTAAATGAGCTTTCTTGGAAATACAAAGCTGTTTTGTCAAATCGTGACCGCTGGCAGCCAACGATTCTGCTTCCTGCTGGAACAACAACGGATCCAGTACTACACCGTTACCGATAACGTTAACCTTTCCTCCCTGGAAAATACCGGAAGGGATTGAACGTAATACATACTTTTCACCGTTAAACTCCAAAGTATGTCCTGCATTGGGACCTCCCTGAAAACGAGTTATCACATCGTAATTCGGAGTCAGCACGTCGACAACTTTACCTTTGCCTTCGTCACCCCATTGCAATCCTAATAAAACATCTACTTTCATCTTTTTATATAATAGGCTGTTAATATTCTCATTTTCCGTTTTTCTGCTGAAGCCGGTACTTACATTTGCTGCAAATGCCATATATGTATAAAGCATAATACTCCGGAGTAAAACGGGATATTTTCAGATTCTTAAGATCGTTCCGCAGTGTTACGTCTTTCAAATCCCTGATTGCCCCGCATTTCGTACAAATCAAATGCTGATGGGTCTCAGCCAAAATACGCAATTCATATTGGGCAGACTGAGGCGTCAACTGGTGGCGAACAATCAAACGGCAATCTTCCAGCACCTGCAAGGTATTGTAAAGCGTTGCCTTACTGACATGAAAATTCGTTTCTTCCAATTTCTGCGCAAGCAGGCACATGTCGAAATGACCGGGGAAAGTGCATATACATTTTAATATGGTATAACGTTCCTCTGTCTTTCGTAGTTTTTTCTCTGCAAGGTACCGGGTTAACAGTTCCTGCATTTCTATGTACCTTTTTGCATCCATCTCTCTCTTGTTGCGACTTCACGCGACCGACAAAGTTAGCGCATTTATTTTAAACGCAAAACCTTAGCGGTAATAATCAAATTCAAATTTCAAATCATTATAGATTTCCTTCAAGTCCGGCCGGCTCTCAAAATCCGGATAAGTTTCAAAAGCATTCAGTATTTGCCCGGATTGTTCCACGGACTGCCGCCCATAGAATTTCATGGCCTTCACGGCAGACTGCCGCTCTTTAAAGGTTGCGGCAAACAATGGTTTAGCCAAAGAACGCATCGCCTCTATCATAAAAGCCGCTTTCACCGGAGCAATCACATTTTTATTTGCTTTAAACAACTCACCTAAAACAAGGAATGCGGTTGTCCGTGCATACTCCTCACGTGTATTAAATATCAGTCCCAATACAAGGTCTTCCGCATAAGGCAATTTACAGAACAAATTTCTGCTGCATTGTTCCGCAATTTCCAAATAGGGTATTTCTGCCGTCCACTGTTCGGCCTTTTCTAAAGGGAAATCACCTACCGGCTGCAAAAAAGTTGCCAGTATTTTGAACTCCCTTATATCTTCTTTCCAAAGAGCCGATGCCAGTTCCGTCCCGGGTTCGAAAGAAGCGGCAATCTGTTTAATTTCAGGCAAAGGCACTCCGAAATTCAGCTTATAGGTAATCCCTTTCTCCCGCATGCTGGTGGAGATAACGCCATTCATAGCCAGACGAAGGCGCTTCCGGATTTCTCTTATCGTATCTTCAACCATAAGCCATTAATCATTATAAGAAGGCAGGAATGAATAATTCTCACTGTAACGCAACATCTGGTCTGCATATCCTTCCGTATAATCCAGTACGACATCCGTCACTTCTCCCGCTTTATCCTTCACTTCTTTCATTACAGGATTAACAAATCCTTTATAGGGTGCCAGATTCAGTTTAGCATAACGCCCGAGAACTTCCGCATGCAACACAGGGTCTACTTTCACTCCATAATCTTCTACCAGCTTCTTTCCGGCAGCAAAATCGCCTTCACTCTTAATCCGTTGAACTTCTGCCAATAAATTGCCGAACAGTTCCCGCAGTTCAGGATAATTGTTCACTACGACATACGTTTTGCCGTCTTTCTTTTTCAGTTCGATTACATTATCGGATTTTCCTCTCTCATATACCCATTTAGCTATCAACTGGCGGTTGCGCATATGTGCCTCTTCCACATTCTTGCCCTGTTCGATACGGACCAACTGTGTCATCAAGCCGTTCATTATATATTTATAATATTCCGCCTTGTATGCTTCCGCATCCGGCACAAGTCCCAGCTCTACCAGTTTGGCATCCCCTAAATAATATAAGCCGAATAAGTCCGCACGAGTTTCTTCCAAAGTCGAACTATACGCTTTTAACGCATCAGGGTCCGTATTCTGAAGCAGTTTTCCGGAACCGTGTCCCAGACATTCGTGCAAATCCGTATGCAGATTATCCGTAATAAAACCATATTTGGCAAGCCCTTCGCGTTCTACGTCGCTCCATACAAACTCTTCATTGAAGCCATTTCCCTGCGAAGCTTTATCATAAGCCTCCGTAATATTTTCAATGGTTACCGATTTGGAACCGAAATCACGCCGTATCCAGTCCGCATTCGGCAGGTTAATACCTATCGGAGTTGCCGGATAGCAATCGCCGCCCAACATGGAAACCGTAATTACCTTAGCGCTTACCCCTTTTACTTTTTCTTTTTTAAAACGACTGTCCACCGGAGAATGGTCTTCAAACCATTGGGCATTGTCGCTAATCACTTTTGTACGTTTGGTTGCCTCTTTATTAATAAAATTCACGGTAGACTCCCAACTGGCCTTCATCCCCAGCGGATCGCCATAGGTTTCAATAAAACCATTTACAAAATCGACATCCGAAACAACATCTTCCACCCAAAGGATAGAATAAGCGTCAAATGTCTTTAAATCACCGCTCTGGTAGTAGGCAATCAACTTTTCGATAATCGCTTTCTGGATAGCATTCTCTGCAAAAGGGATAGCCTGTTGCAATTCAGAAACAATTTTTTCTATCGCCGGGGAATATAATCCTCCTACTTTCCATACTTTCTCTACGATTTTGCCGTTTTCTTTTACCAAGCGGCTATTCAATCCGTAGGATATCGGAGCAATTGTATCTTTTCCGGCTTTCATCCCGGCATAAAAGTGTTCCACTTCTTTTTGCGTAATACCACCCCCATAATAATTGTTGGCAGAAGCCAGTATCAAATCGGCATCTCCACTCTGTACCGTCCGCTTCGGCAATACGGCAGGATCAAAAATAACAGGGCTGATTTCTTCCATAAACTGTGCCACTGTCTGACCTTCGCGAAGCGGCAGTTCCGAAGCATCCAACTGTGCTACGCAATGCTGAAAAAATTCAGGGGTAAAGCCCGGAACAAATTTATCCTCGGCATAATGGTGATGAATGCCATTAGCAAACCACACCCGTTTCAAATAAGTTTCCAAAGCGACAAACTGTGCATCCTTCCTGTCGCCCTTATATCCTTTATAAATAGCTTCCAAGGTTCGCCGTATCGGTAAATTATACCGGCAATTCTGGTCATACAAAATATCCCTTCCCATCTGGGCGGCTTCCGACAGATGATATAATAATTGCTTCTGTTGCAATGATAAATCTTCGAAACCCGGCACTTTATAACGTAAAATCTGCAAATCTGCAAACTGGTCAACCACATAATTGAAATCATCTGTTTCAGTTTTGGTATTCCCTGCCTTCTGCCCGGAGCAGGCAGTCATAGTCATAGCTGTCATAACTGTTATTATTAAATTCTTCATTATTTTGATTTTATCTTTTTGCAAAAATAAAGAAATATCCTCTCTTCTCCTACTTTAGCCCGATAAACAATCCCCCTCATAATTGAAAAAAATGCCGTACCTTTGCAACGTATAATTATATATAAACATGGAAATAGCAGCATTAGTATCAGGAGGGGTGGACAGCTCCGTTGTTGTTCATCAACTGAAAGAAGCAGGATATGATCCGACAATCTTCTATATCCGTATCGGAATGGAAGATAAAGACGGATATATCGATTGTCCTGCCGAAGAAGATATTGAAATAACCTCTTATATCGCAAAAAAATATGGATGCCGCTTCGAAATCGTCTCACTGCACGAAGAATACTGGGACCGTGTGGTAAGCTATACGATAGATTCTGTAAAGCGCGGTCTTACTCCTAACCCGGACATGATGTGCAATAAATACATCAAATTCGGTTGTTTTGAAGAAAAATGGGGGAAAGATTTCGATAAAATCGCAACCGGCCATTATGCTACGACGACAGAAATAAACGGCAAAGTGTGGCTTTCCACAGCCAAAGACCCGGTAAAAGACCAGACAGACTTTTTAGGACAGATTACCCGTTTGCAAATACAGAAACTCATGTTTCCCATCGGGCATCTGATGAAAAGCGAAGTACGAGCCATTGCCGAACAACAAAAACTGCCCAGTGCAAAGCGTAAAGACAGCCAGGGCATCTGTTTCCTGGGAAAAATCAATTACAATGATTTTATCGAACGTTATCTGGGCAAACGTACCGGAAAGATTGTAGAGCTGGAAACGGGTAAAGTATTAGGCAAACATAATGGTTACTGGTTCCATACCATCGGGCAAAGAAAAGGGCTCGGACTCAGCGGAGGACCGTGGTTCGTCATTAAGAAAGATATCAAACGGAATATCATCTACGTTTCCAATGGCTATGACCCGGAAACCCAATACGGGAAAATAATCAACCTGCACGGCTTCGATTTTATTACGGAAGATCCTTGGGGTGAATTTACCGGTGAAAAAGAAATCACATTCAAGATTCGCCATACCCCGGAATTTACTTCCGGACGCATCCGCCGTATCGGCGACCTTTACCGTATTGAATCTGAAAATAAAATACAAGGTATAGCCCCCGGGCAATATGGCGTTATATACGACAAAGAACATCATCTCTGTTTCGGCAGCGGAATGATTATCGATGAAGATAAATAAACAGGTAAAAAAAGAACTCATAACTATCATTTTCCGAAATCATAGTTATGATTTTCCCAAATGATAGTTATGAGTTCAAAATCCCGCAAATATAAATTCTCCCTCCGCACCGCATAAATTACCCTGAAAACGTATCTAAACACGCACACTCCGAATATCTTCGCAGAGGCCTCCTTTCTATTACAAAAAATTGAACTTTCATTTGGTTTATAATATAAACTTATTTATATTTGCAGCGTACGAGTAAGATATGCGCAGCTTCTCGTACTTTTTTTATCTGCATATAGTTTATATTATAAACTTGTTTGCTATAAATTCTAAAAACAGAAAAACAATGGAATCAACAACTCATTCAAATCAAAAAAACAGTTCATTTCCGGCTCAGCCGAAAATAAAACGGATCATATTACTAAGCCTGCTGGCTATGATTTCTATTTGCGGCCAAATCGGAGCGCGCACTATTATTGTAAAGATTAGTAATATCCGGGGAGAAAAAGGGAATATCCTGGTTATGGCCCAATCCGGGAAAGAGAGCAAACCGGTTTACGGGATGGCAAAACCAAACAACGGCGAAGTAACTGTCAAACTGGAAAATATCGAATGGGAACAATTCGATCTCTCTGTCGTCCATGATGAAAACGGTAATTACCAAATGGATTTTACCGAAGATAAAAGACCGGCAGAAGGATATGCCATGAAGAATTGTAAAACCCGGAAAGAGGAAGAAACAATCAAATTGAAATTGTATTATCCTTCCAACGAATAAAACCATGAAAGGATTGCTACTCCTCACACTTATCCTCACGACCTGCTTTCCGGGCATTGCCCAAAAACAGGAAACGGTGATATACTCCGGGCACCTTGCTGATGCCCGGGGGAACGGAGTAGAATATGCAACGGTCATATTACTACAGGACGGCAAACAAAAAGCAGGAACGATAACTGACAATCAAGGTAATTTTACAATGGAAATACCCGGCGGAACCTATACATTCATTGCCCAGTGCCTCGGATACGAACCGGAACAAAAAAGCATATCGCTATCCTCATCTGTTTGTGATACCCTTTCATTAAAATCTTCTGCCTATTCACTGAAAGAAGTTGTGGTACAAGCCAAAAATATCGAACGCAAAGCAGACCGGTTCGTTATATCTGTTCCTCTTTCCACCGGAAAAGACGGAACCGAACTATTATCGCAAGCACCGGGAGTATGGCTTACGGAAAACAATATTTCCATCAATGGGGCACAAGGCGCCAAAGTTTTCGTCGATAATCGCGAAATCAAATGGACAGGCGAAGAGCTTCTCTCCTATTTACGTTCGCTGAAATCGGAAAACATAAAACAAATAGAAGTTATTCCGATAGCAGGGGGCGAATACGAAGCAAGTTCACGGGGAGGTATCATCAAAATCTCACTCCGGCAACGTCCTAATGACGGTGTTCAGGGAAACCTGATGATGGGAACGGCTCTTTCTTCCTCTTTAAACAATTATCTCCCTTCCGGAACACTCAATGCGCGTACCGGCAAATGGACGATTAATGCGACAGCCTCAGCAACATTCAGCCCGAAAGACAATAGCATAATGACTTCTATCCGGAAATATCCGGATACTGAAAATCATTTCTCGAGCCTTTCCGATTTTAATGTTCATTCCAAGTATGGAACCGGACGTATCGGAACAGTTTTTAAAATAGATACACTCAACAGTTTCGGAGCGGAAATCGAATATATCGGGCAAACGTCCAAAGGCGGCTCCGATAGCCGGACAGAACTGTCCCAAAAAGAGATTCAGATAAACAGTAACGGCGATTATTATCAAAAAAACAAATACAATACATTTGCCGCTACAGCCAACTATCTTCATAAATTTGATAATAAAGGTTCCATTTTCAAAGTAATAGTCGATTATGCCAATAAAAAGTCAACAGGAAAAAATGACTATCATATCCTGCAAAAAATAAAGAATTGGAACAAAGACAGCACTTACCGAAGCCAGGCAGACGCGACCTATGATATGATAACATCGGATATATCGGTTATAAAGTCTTTCAAAAAAGGCACATCTTTAAATGCCGGGGTGAAATATACCTATACATTTATGGATGACAATTCTAATTATGAAGGCTTATCGGGTAACGGGCAATGGAATATAATTCCGGCTTATGGATACGCACTGAAATACAAAGAAAACATTATGGGAATATATTCCTCCTTCTCGACGGAAATCAATAGATGGGCTTTTATCGCAGGTTTAAGAGGAGAATATACCCGGACCTCTAACCGGAGCGACCATCTCAAACGGGATTATTTCGACCTTTTCCCAAATATAAGTATCAGGTATGCTTTCAATAACCTGAAAACATGGATGCTCGCCGTACAATATGCCCGTAATATCGAACGCCCGCCTTTCCATATGCTTAATCCGAACCGCCTGCAAACATCGGACTACAGCTACAACATTGGAAATCCGTATCTGAAACCGACTTATATCAACCGTTTCAGCACAACCGTTATTTATAATTACCGGTATGTACTAAGTGTGGGAGGAAACTTGCACCGCAATCTGATTCGTGAATTTTGCAAGCAAGATGCAGTCAACCCGGATGTATCTTATATCACTTACGAAAACCATGACATCGAAAACCATTGGTTCGTTGCAATCAATATACCGATGCAACCAGCTTCATGGTGCAACCTGACTGCCAATGCCGTAGGCGTCAAACAGGATATCCGGATGACAGACAGAGCAACTTTTGCACATCATTATCTCGGGTTTGCCAATGTGAATGCCTCTTTCATGCTACCGGAAGAGTTCACGCTGGAAGCTCAATATAGCGGAGCAACCCGCCTCTACTCAGGGAACAGCGAAATCGCTCCGCGGCATATCCTAAGCCTGTTCGTCAGGAAAAAACTTGCCGGAAACCGTTTCCTGATTACTGCCTCGGTCAATAATATCTTGAATCGTTATAATGATTTTGCAAGCCATATCGAGGCCTACACGACACAAAGCCATTATGAAAGCGGGAGTATCGGGCGGGCATTCAAAATTTCTTTAACCTGGAACTTCAACAGTGGCAAAAAAATAAAAAAGGCAACCATCGAACGAAGCTCCGGTTCAGAAAGAAACCGGCTGGATGAAAAATAAGCCGGAACGATTGATGATTAAAGGCAATGACGTTATCTTTGAACAAACATATCCAACGTATAAAAACAAAAACAAATAAAGCCATGGAAGAAAAAAAATTAAACGAAAAAGAGAGCCTGGAACTTATCGCCCGAATGATAAACTCCAGTAAAGAAAACATGGAAATAGGCAAAGGCAACTATCTCTTGTTTTGGGGATACTTCACCGCAGCATTATCTATCCTCTTATTTGCCCTGGTTCACTTTACTCAAAACCATATCTGGTCCTGGGGATGGATGCTAATGTTTGCCATGTGGCCGATAATCGCTTATAAACAGAAACAAAAACCGCCGAGGGTGATTACCTATACGGATAAAGTGATTTCCCAGGTATGGCAGGTGATGGGTTGTATGTTTATCCTCACATTCCTGACAACAGGTGCCGTCGAAATAATTTTTGCCAGTCATGTGGATTTCATTCTTATGTTGCCTCTGTCTCTGATTTATGCCGGACTCGGCGTTTCGATTACGGGCATTATCGTTCAAGAACGCTGGATGACTTATACTCCTTTAGTAGCCTTTGTAGTAGCGATTTATATGCTAACAATGTTCACACTGGATGGTAAAATTACAATTTTGTGGTATCTTTACTTCGGTTTATCATTCGTGTTTATGATGATTATTCCCGGACATATCGTAAATCATAAAGCCAAGAAACAATGTTTAAAGAATTAGACCCATTACTCCACTCCCAGCTCCGGCTCGCCGTCATGTCCATTCTTCTATCGGTGGAAGAAGCGGAATTTGTCTACCTGAAAGAAAAAACTCAGGCTACCGCCGGCAACCTGAGCGTACAGATAGACAAACTGAACGAGGCGGGCTATATAGAAGTAGAAAAGA
>UQLN01000009.1 GCA_900541965.1 uncultured Parabacteroides sp.
GTTTACGTTTAATCTATACCTGTTCGCTGTTGCTTGCTTTGCCGTGTATATTCCACATCGCAAGTCACAATATTACAACATTCCAGTAGGAACTGCAACCTTATTAGGCGGTTTGGTTAAAAGATGCATAGATTCAGGCGGTCTTTGGCGAGGATTTATTACTTTTGTGCTCAAAATTACAATTTTATATAAATGAGCTGCAACTGGAATACACGAACCGAACTTTTACTGGGAGCCGACCGGATGGAAAGGCTTGCCCATAGCCACGTGCTTGTGGTCGGGTTAGGCGGAGTAGGTGCCTATGCAGCCGAACAGATATGCCGTGCCGGAATCGGTCGTATGACAATTGTCGATGCCGATGTTGTAAACGAAAGCAATATAAACCGCCAGCTTCCTGCATTGCATTCTACGTTGGGAATGCCAAAAGCCGAAGTGGTAGCACGCCGTTTACTGGATATAAATCCGGAACTGAAGCTGACCGTATTGAACGAGTTTCTCCGTGACGAACGGACAGAAGAAATATTATCGGAAGCAACCTATGATTTCATAGTAGACGCTATCGACTCGCTCAGTCCTAAAGTATATCTTTTATTTCACGCTTATAACCGGAAAATTCCGATTGTCTCGTCTATGGGAGCCGGGGCCAAAACAGACCCTTCGCAGGTCCGGATTGCAGATATTTCCAAGACAAGCAGTTGTGCACTGGCAAAAGCCGTACGCAAACGTTTGCGCGGTATGGGAATATCGAAAGGCATACCGGCTGTTTTCTCTACGGAAATGGCAAATCCTGACGCTATTATCGAGATAGACAATGAGCAATGCAAAAGAAGCACAGCCGGAACGGTGTCTTATATGCCTGCCATTTTCGGATGTTATCTGGCATCATACGTTATTAATCAACTGACATGATAAAAACAGAAGGTATTACCAAGAGTTTTGGTACCTTACAAGTACTGAAAGGTATCAATCTGACCATAAATGAAGGAGAAATCGTATCGATTGTCGGTCCGAGCGGTGCCGGCAAGACTACTTTGCTCCAGATTATAGGAACACTCGACTCGCCGGATGGCGGAAAACTTTATATAAACGGTACGGAAACCGGAAAACTTTCGGAAGAAAAACTGGCGGCTTTCCGTAACAAACATATTGGTTTTGTATTCCAGTTCCATCAATTGCTTCCGGAATTCACAGCTCTGGAAAACGTAATGATTCCGGCATTAATTGCAAAAGAAAAAGCAGGCACTGCCGAGAAACGTGCAAAAGAGATATTGGATTTCCTGAAACTAACCGACCGTATGTCGCATAAACCGAACGAACTGTCAGGAGGGGAAAAGCAACGGGTTGCCGTAGCGCGTGCTCTGATAAACAAACCGTCGGTTATTCTTGCCGACGAGCCGTCAGGTAGTCTGGATACAAAAAATAAAGAAGAATTACATGCCCTTTTCTTTGACTTGCGTAACCAAATGCAACAGACATTCGTTATTGTAACACATGATGAACAACTGGCGGCAGATACCGACAGGGTGATTCATATCAAGGACGGGCTCGTGGTAGACAATCAATAAGTAAAAACAGATTAATGAAAAAACTTCCTATGACAGACAACAGAGCCACATTCAGTAATAAAATGGGAGTCATCCTTGCCACAGTAGGATGTGCTGTAGGACTGGGTAGCATTTGGCGTTTCCCTTATATGCTGGGAGCGAACGGAGGGGCTGCCTTCCTGCTGATTTATATCCTTTTCATGATTTTCCTGGGAATCCCGGTGATGATTACCGAGTTCTTTATCGGCCGGTATTCCCGGAGTAACACAGTCGGTTCATTCAAGAAAATGGCACCGGGTACAAAATGGTGCTATATCGGATATAACGGAATCCTTGCCGCTTTCCTTATACTCGGTTTCTATACGGTCGTTTCGGGATGGACGCTCGAATATATCATGCAAACAGTAAACGGGACGCTTTACGGAAGCGAACCGATAGACTATACGGCTGATTTCCGGGATTTCTCATCCGGAACCTTCCGTCCTATTCTCTGGACTGCCATATTTATCGGATTGACTCATCTGGTAATCGCATCAGGTGTACAAAAAGGTATCGAACGCGCTTCTAAAATTATGATGCCTTTGCTGTTCGGTATCCTGGTCGTGATGTGTATCCGTTCGGTAACCTTGCCGGATGCAAGCGCCGGGCTCACTTATCTTTTCAAACCGGATTTCAGCAAACTGACTTCTTCGGTAGTACTAAGTGCGGTAGGACAGGCATTTTTCTCGTTAAGTTTAGGGATGGGATGTTTAATCACCTATTCCTCTTACTTCGGGAAAGATACCAATATGTTGTCTACAGCCTGGCAGGTAACCGTTATCAATACATTCGTGGCGATTCTGGCGGGTATAATGATTTTCCCTGCCGTATTCAGTTTTGGTATAGCGCCTACAGCCGGTCCGGAACTGGTATTCATTACTTTGCCGAATGTATTCCAGCAGTTGCCGTTAAGCGGGCTATGGTCTTTTATCTTCTATATTTTATTGGCTATGGCAGCACTGACTTCCACCATCTCTTTGCATGAAGTGGTTACAGCTTATATACATGAAGAATTTCATATAACCCGTAAAGAAGCTGCCTGGTTTGTTTCCGCAGGAGTATTAATCCTTGGGGTATTGAGTTCCCTTTCATTCGGAGTATTAAAAGATTTTACCATAGGAGGACTTGTCTTTTTTGACGCCCTGGATTACCTGACAGCCAAAATCATGCTTCCTTTGGGTGGTATGATGACCTGTCTCTTTGTGGGATTGCGGGTAGACAAGAAAATATTAAAAGCAGAACTGACAAACGAAGGTACCATTACCTTCCGGCTTTTCAGCGTATATGCTTTCTTTATGAAATTCATCGCCCCGTTTGCCATCGGTATCGTTTTTCTGAACGAGTTAGGCATCATTCCTAAGATTATCGAATTATTCTAAAAATATTTATCCCGCATAATCCAGATAAGGGTTGCTTGTTTATTGGCAGGCAACCCTTCTTGTATGGAATCGATTCTCGCTCCTGTTGATATTCAAAATCCAATATGCATTAATTAAACCGGGAATAAATCATTACCTTTGTGGAACAAACAACAAAACCTGCTTACTATGAACTGGCGTGATTTACTTTACTTCTCCAAAGGCGAACGGCGGGCCTTATCCGTATTACTCGGATTAATAGCCGTTTCCTGGATACTCCTGTTAGTTTCCGCTCTCAAAAAAGAGACAACCGGACAAGAAAAACAGATTGTCCGAACAGTAAATACGGCAATACCCCATAAGGAAACAACTGCTCCGGTTGCCGATACAATCCGGACAAAAAATCATACAACTGCAATCCATACGACAAAGAACAAACAAGCCCCTCCATCCGGCGGTCGTAATTTCCCCAAGCTACCTGTTATTCCTAACCGTAAATACACCCGTTCCGAAAAATTCCCTCCGGGTACGGTAGTCGAGCTGAATACAGCCGATACCGCCACACTCAAAAAGGTTCCCGGCATAGGCAGCACCTTTGCCCGCCGGATAATCAAATACAGGGATTTACTGGGAGGCTTCTATACGGTAAGCCAATTGAAGGAAGTATATGGAATTGATGAAGAACGTTATTTGGCACTCGAACCCTGGTTTACCACAGACACAACCTATATACGGAAACTCCCGGTCAACCTCTTACCCGCAGACTCCCTTCGCCGCCATCCTTATATCGATTATAAGCAGGCATATAAAATAGGACAACTGAGAAAACAAAAACGCAGGCTTACCGGATGGGAAAACCTGCAACTACTGGAAGAGTTTACGGATACGGACCTGAAAAGATTGAAATTCTACCTCTCATTCTGAGAAGGGAGCCGTGTCGGATCAGGCACCGGCAAGGCTCCCGTGAAAGGGCTATGTTTTTATAATTCCTCCGGTTTATCCCCATCGCTGCCCCCTCCGGCATCGGGATTGGGTCGGTTGCTGCCGATTTCTGCGGAGTGTTGCGCTGGCCGGATTCTATGCGGCGTGCATCGAATGGTTTATGAATATGCGTATCTGGTTGAGGATAGCAGATTGCATAGAGTCGTGCTTTTTGTCGGCGGCAATTCACTGTTGCGTAATCTTGATTTGAGAAATTTTTGAATTTTGGCCATGTGAATACTGTTTTTTTAAGTGTATAAATTATGAATGAAAACGTTCCGTATCGGTACGGAAGGGGTACATAGCACTATTTTATACCTCCGTACTGATACGGAACGGCTTTTTGGCACTATTTTATGCTTTCGTACCGATACGGAGAGGGAATACAGTGCCGCTAAAAGCTCACCTGCACCATTACCGGGAAATGGTCGGAAGGGAAACGTCCGTATTGCATATCATTCAATACCCCGTATTTATTTACCGATACATCTTTCGTTACCCAGATATAATCGATGCGCCCTTTCATTTCGGCATCGGTCTTGAAGCTGTTGTGTGTTCCTTCCGTACCGTATGGCGGCTGTTTGCTGATTTCATATGAATCCAATAGAAGACCATCGGATGCCAGAATACGGATAGGTTCGTCGGCAGGAACGGCATTAAAGTCACCGGTAGCGAATACAGTTGCTTCGTCTCCTGCTATTTTACGGATTTTATCCAGTAACAGCTTGGATGATTCGCGGCGTGCCACTTTTCCCTGATGGTCATAATGGGAGTTGAAGATGTAGAACACCTTTCCACTCTCTTTGTCGCGGAATTTACCCCACGAACAGATACGGTTACAGCAGGTTACATCCCATCCTTTCCCCGGGACTCCGGGAGTTTCCGAAAACCAGAAACTCCCTTTATCCAATACCTCAAAACGGTTTACCTTATAGAAGATGGCGGAATGTTCGCCAGCTTCTTTCCCATCGTCACGTCCTGCACCGATATAAGCATATCCGTCCAGCTCGCATATCCCATCGAGCATATGTTTAAATCCTTCCTGTGTTCCGAACATATCAAAATCATGGAAACGGATCAGGCCTTTCACCATCTCTTTCCTGTTGGGCCAGGCATTCACTCCATCATTCGGCGTATCCATACGGAGATTGAAAGAGGCGACATTCATCGTCGTACAGCAATCCTTCTCCGCTCTACCGCTTTCTTTCATTGCCCACGACTGCAACACGGCAGCCAGGAGCAATACGGATACATATAATGTGATTAATTTCTTCATCTATATACTTTATTTTATGTTATACAAATCAGTCCCAATTCGGGTTCTGTTTCAAATTCGGGTTCTTTATTCTTGCCGATTGGGGAATCGGATAATAATACTGGCGTCCATCGGAATACCATTTACGCGGGTCATTATCAGACCATGTCAGGTTACCGGAGGTTGCTCCTGTAAGCCCCTGCTGCGAATCATCGCCTACTGAGACCGGAGTACAGGAAGCAGGCAGGTTCACAGGCTTTTCGCCTTTATAGAAAATAACGTCGGAAGTACCGTCGTGGTCGAGGTCCATCTGCACATTCAGGGCAGGGACATAAATGCCGGTCCAGCGCATTGTCATCAGTTCGCCCCGTTTCCAACGTTTCAAATCCGTGAAACGGAAACCTTCCAGAGCCAGTTCGATAGAACGTTCCCTGCGTACCTCCAGAATAACAGGGTCGGAAATTTCCGGGAAATAATTCTGTTGGAAATAAGTATCCACAGTACCCGGCTTAGAGGTCAATCCCCCGGTAATTCCGGCACGTGCACGCAAAGCGCCGACAGTCTGTTCCCAATCCGTATCCGTTAATGTCCCTAACTCGGCTTTCGCCTCGGCATAATTCAGCAACACTTCGGCATAGCGGAACAAAGGAATCGCATTCGTATTTAATGCGCCCGCATCATATTTGGAATCATCCAACGTATATTTGATTGGTTGGTAGCCTGTATAGGAATAACCATTGAAATTCGGGGCAGCAGGAGCACCGTCGCGCATATATCCCGGGGTACGTATCGTCTGTGCCAGACGTTTGTCGCGGTTCTGGCATTCTTCGTAGAACTCCATTGTTTCATATCCGGCACGACCGGTAAACGGAGTCCCGTCTATATTCAGGAATGTATTGACGAAAGTGCGAATCATGTTGAAACGGGCGCCATACGTACCGGAGGTCCACCACCAGTTTGCTTCACCCAACACAGCCAGACCTGCATTACAGCAACTCGCCAGCATCACTTCGCTTGTAACAGGATTATCGCTGATAAATAGTTCACGGAACGAATGATCCGTACCAGCCCCTTTGTATATAGTATAACCGCTCTCCTTCATAATTGTTCCGGCAGCATTGGCAGCTTCCTTATACCATTCGTCCGCCGAGCCGGTCAAACCAAGCTCTGTATGGTATTTACGGAAAGAGGCTTCAAACAGGCAAATTCGGGATTTCAAGGCATAAGCGACCCATTTCGTAACCCGCGAACCGCTTTCATCCTTAGTCAGGGTGATATGCTGGCAGGCAAAATCCAGGTCTTCCAAAACATGCTTCATGACTGTTTCTCTCGAATCTCTGGGGGCCATCAACAATTCATCGTCGATTGTCAATGTACGGTCAATCCAGGGCACATCACCAAAACGGACCACCTTGTTATAGTAGAAATAAGCACGGAAAAAGCGTGCCAGCCCGATATAATGGTTCCGTACTTCCGGGTCTATCGCCTCACTGGTACAGTTCTCAATAAAGTAATTGATATTGCGCAGGTCGCTCCAGTCCCATCCGCTGCTCAACTCGGCCGAGTACGCATTTTCGCGGATAAAATTATCGAAGCTGGTTACCGCCCCGTAATCGCACATGGCATCCTGGCGGAATCCGTTGCTTACGGAGGGAAGCATATTATAGAAAGAATAAGCATAGGTTTCCAGCCCTTTCTCGTTGCCGAAAATCGTTTCTTTGTCTACGGAAGCCTGAGGCATCTCATCCATGGAACAGGCCGACAGGAGCAGGCAGGCTGATAAAAAAGAATATATAAATCGTTTCATGTTCTTTGTTGTTCATTAAAATGTTACAGATAAACCTAAACTAACACTCTTCATTTGCGGATAGCTGTTTCCATCGCCACTACCCCGGTTGCCATCCAGCCCGGAAGACATATCAGCATCGGTCAAATCGGCGTCGGAACCATAGATATTCGTCACATCCAAATCGCGTGTATGCTTATAAAGCGGAGACCAGCACCACAAGTTTTCAGCGGAAATATAAACACGGACATTCTGCATTCCGGCTTTTGCCGTCAGTTGGCGCGGCAATGTATAACCGACCTGCAAGTTCTTCAGACGGATATATGCCACATTCTGCAAATAGCGGGTCTGGGGAGTGGATTTCAAAGAAGAGTTATATCCGGCATAACGGGGCAAATAGGCATCCGGATTTTCTTCTGTCCAATAGTTATTCATATGCCAGGACGGCAGATTGTTGTACGGACGGTTATATTGTCCCCAGAAGATACATTCCGAACTCGGATACCAATCTTGTTTTCCTACACCCTGGAAGAAAGCGGAAACAAAGAAATTGTTCCAGTCGCCACTCAGGTTCACGCTGTAGGAATAACGGGGAAGGCTATTACCGATAACCGTCTTATCACCGTGGTCGTCCAAGGTATTGTTGCCATAATCGATTACTTTGTCGCCATTCAGGTCCTTAATTTTCACATCACCCGGATAAGTGATACGTTTGGAGGAGGACTGGATTAATGTCTGGTCGGCATGGCTGTCGATATCTGCCTGGTCTTTGAAAAGGCCTTCGGTTACATATCCCCAGATTTCCCCCACCCGCTTGCCTGCATAGTAATCATTCAGGTCGTTGGTTTCATTGTTATAGCGGTCTATCGTAGAGATATAATCGGATAAAGTGGCACGGACTTCATAATTGAACGGCTTCTCCGCCAGGTTAAACTGGTCGCGCCATGTCAATGTGATTTCCCATCCTTGGGTAGTCATATCCGCATAGTTCCCTTTCGGTGAAGATGCTCCGAATACATCCGGCAATGTCCGGCCGACAGTATACATATCCGTTGTTTTCCGGATATAGTAGTCGCCGGAAAAGCGCAAACGACTGTTCAGCATGCCAAAGTCCATCCCTATATCCGTAGTGGTTGCCGTTTCCCAGGTCAATCCCTCGGGCATGGCACCCGGTGCACTGGTATATTTGTTTTTCAACCCATTGATAACGCGATCGGATGTTTCTATTTTCAATAGCTCCATGAAGCTATACGGGTCTACATTACCATTTCCCAAAGAACCGTAAGAAGCACGTACTTTCACGTCAGAGAAAATGTCCGGGTTTACTTTCCAGAACGGTTCCTCGGAAACACGCCATCCTCCGGATACAGACGGGAAGAAAGCCCACTGCTGTTCGGTAGGGAATTTGGACGAACCGTCGTAACGGCCATTTACTTCCAATAAATAACGGTCTTTGAAAGCATAATTCAGACGGAAGAATCCTCCGGCCACGCGCCATTTATTATATCCTCCGGAAGTCGTGATAGCATCCCCCAGTGCCAGGTTTATATTTTCGGAATCTTCGAGCAATAAACCGTTCCGTTGCACATAAACGCTTTTGTATTTGGATTGCTCATAGTTGTATCCCAACATGCCTTTGAAATAGTGGGCATCGGCAAATGTGTCCTCATAATCGGCATAAATATTGGTAGCCATATATTCTGTCCGCATGCTACTTTCCTTCAAGTCGTTGTACTTGGTACTCAGTTCGCTTGTAATACCTTCACTGGTGCTGTAAGGAACCGGAACACGGCGCTGGGTCTGTGCATTGTCCGTATTCCGGAAAGTGAAATCGCCTCTCACATGCAATTTATTTTCGAGGAAAGAAGCTGTAAATCCGGTAGTATTCTTCAATACTTTGTTATTCGTATCGATACCATTCTTTCCATAGATAAAATCTCCTACGGAATAAGCAGCTGAAAAAGAAAGACTGCCGTCAGGATTGAATATCGGTGAGGTCGGATGCCCCTCATCGGAAATATTACGCCAGATAGACCCCCCTTCACCTACATTGATCGGGTTGTGGTAATCCATATTGGAAAAGTCCATATTGTTCTCGATTTTCAGCCAGTCGAATACCTGCACGGAGCCTTTCGCACGAAGGTTCATCATTTTATAATCGTCGGTATTGTAGCGGAACAGACCGTCGTAACCGTAGAAACGACCGGATACATAGTAATTTAATTTACCATTATTACCGGTTACAGACAGATTATGGTCCTGGGCAAATGTAGTTTTCTTGTAGAGGGCATCGTAGTAATCTTCATTCCCGTAGTAAACATATTTACCGTTAGCATCTACCGTCACTTCTTCTGTGATACCCTGTTCTTTACGCCGTCTGAATTCTTCAAGCCATCCTAAAGAGAACTCCTGTGTCTTATTGATATTTTTCGGGTCGGCAGAATAGTTATTCCAGGCATGGTAGGCTTCATAAAAGTGGCTGGCATATTCATACCCGTCCGTTACAAAGTCAGGGACAGTTACCGGTTTTTGCATCGAGAAATTACCGGTATAGGTAATGGATGTTTTATCTTTCGAAGGTTCTTTCGTGGTAATCAAAACAACACCGAAAGTACCGCGTGCACCGTAAATAGCAGCAGAAGCAGCATCTTTCAAAACGGATACGCTGGCTATATCGTTCGGATTCAACATGGACGGGTCGCCTTCCACACCGTCAATCAGAACCAATGCACTACCACCCTGACCGATAGAGGTCGTACCACGCACATTATAAGTAGCGGTACGGGTAGGCTTGCCGTCTGTCAACTGGATATTCAGGTTAGGAATCGAACCCTGTAATGCCTGGGTTACGTTCGGGACGGAACGGTTGTCGAACACTTCACTGGTCACCTGCTCTACCGCACCGGTCAGGTTTAGCTTTTTCTGTGTTCCGTATCCTACAACTACTACCTCATCCAGTTTTTGTGTGTCTTCCAATAATGTTATTTGCAGGCTTTTTTCTCCTTTCAACTGAATTTCTTTCTGGATATATCCGATAAAAGAAACGGTCAGGACTGCCCCTTGATGTACTTCCAGCGAGAATTTACCGTCAATATCGGTTACTGTTCCGTTTGTAGTCCCCTTCTCCACTACATTGGCTCCAATAACAGGCTCTCCATTTCCATCGATAACCGTGCCGGTCAGATAAAAAATTCCCTGTTGGGTAACATTCATCTTTATTCCGCTAATCCCGACGGAATAAACGGCAGGGACTCCCTGCAACGTACCGGCTAAACAAAGTAGACCCGCCAAACGGGCTACATCTCTCCTTACTCTCATGTTAAATCTTTTTGTGTTAAAACAAATATTTTTTCACCTATCAAAACTGCCGCAAAGAAACAACCGTGAGATTAAAAAGCTATTTACATGAAATGACAATTATATTACGAAACCGTATAAACGCAAACGTGCCTTCCAGCACCCTGCATACACAGGAGCGGAAGGCACGCCAACTAAAAGAATAAACCGTTTTAGGCGGTGATTGTAAGCCGGTTGCTGCCAAAAATGGACACATCCAGCTTGTTCATTATATACTTTATCGCTAACTGGGCCTTAACCGAATTACCAGCTTCATCGATAGGAGGAGCGAAGGCGGCTATACCGAATACTCCCGGCATAACTCCCATTACGCCACCGCCGACACCGGTCTTTGCAGGAATACCGGATGTGTACAACCAATCTCCTGTATGTTCATAAAAACCGACGGTTGCAATCAGTGACACGATTTTCGGTGACAGGCTTCCGTCGAATACCTGCTTTTTCGTTACCGGATTCAACCCTTTATTACCGATGGTTGCCGCAGCGATAGAAAGCTGGCGGGCTGTCACGCCCAATGAACACTGGCGGGTATACAAATCGAGTGACATATCCGGGTCATCGTAGATACGGTTATAGTTTTTCAATAACCAGGCAATGGAGCGGTTGTTGAAATTGGTAGCCGATTCGGATTTATACAGTTCGTCTATCAACTGAGGAGCGCTTCCGCACAGGTCTGTGATATTCGAAACGATAGCCTCCCACTTTTTAGCGGAGTCGCCAAGCGGTTGAACCATGCTGCAAGCCGTAATCGCACCGGCATTTACCAACGGAGTGGACGGATGGTCTTTTTCAAGCAGAATCGCCATGATTGAGTTGAACGGCAGACCGGTAGCATCGGCTCCAATCATTTCCAGCAGTTTTTCGGCTCCGTACTGGCGGAGGGCAAGCACTGCCGTATGTACTTTGGATACGGATTCGATACCGAAACGATAGTCGTAATCGCCTAAGGTGATGGTTTCGCCATTCATCAGGCAGATACTGATACCGAACAGGTTCTTGTCTATATTCGCCAGGTAAGGAATGTAGTCGGCATTTTTGCCTCCCGTATTCCCTTTCACCTGTTCATAGGCTTCCTGGGCAATCTCTTTTATCTGTGAAATGGAAACATGCTTCTCCATATGTTTATTTCTTTTTATGAGGCATACCTGTGTGAGTGAATACAGAACCTTTTACTTCCAGATTCTTGTCTTGTGCGATACGGGTAGGAGTCGGATATTCCAGTTTTTCCAGTTCTGTAATTGCACCACGGATATCGTTCAGCAACATGTCTGCCATATCACGGCTGAAGCCCTGACGTGCTACAATACGCATGACTACATAATTCTCAAGGTCATTAGGAAGTGTATAAGCAGGAACCATCCATCCGTTTTGTTTCAGTTTATCCTGCAAGTCATACAGAGTCCATTTTGCCTTTTTAGCATAATCCGGTTTCAGGTACCAGATAAACAACGGGTTGACCACTTCGTTGCTGTAATTTACGAACGGAGCCATCTTGCCGATTTCAGTATGCAGGTATTTGGTTACTTCCATGCTGTTGTACTGGATAGCTTTGTATCCCTGGAATCCGAGACGGATAAACTGGTAGTATTGTCCAAGGATTTGTGCAGCAGGACGTGAGAAGTTCAAACCGACCTGTGTAATATTCGCACCCAGATAATTTACGCTGAATGACATTGAATCGGGCAAATAGGATTTATCTTTCCATACAACCCATCCCAAACCCGGATAAACAAGTCCGAACTTATGACCGGATGTACTGATAGACAATACCCATTTCAAACGGAAGTCCCATTTCAGTTCCGGTTTAAGGAAAGGAAGAATAAAACCACCGGAAGCAGCATCCACATGGATAGGAATATCATAACCTGTCTTTGCGTTGTAAGCGTCCAATGCTTTGTCCAAAGCCTCTACATCATCATTCAAACCAGTCCATGTCACACCCTGGATAGGTACGATACAGATGGTATTTTCATCACACATCTTCAATGCAGCTTCGGGGTCCAAGGTTGTTTTTTCGAGTGTCAAAGGAACCTGGCGCATTTCAATCTGCCACAACTGTGCAAACTTTTCCCATACCACCTGGAAACCGGTAGATATTACGAAATTAGGTTTATCCGCAGGTTTGCCGGCAGCCAGTCTTCTCTTGCGCCAACGCAACCAGGCTGCTACTCCACCCAACATACAAGCTTCGGAGGAACCGATAGCCAATGCACCGGCTTTCCAGTCGGCCTTTTCAGGGCTGTTCCACAAATTAGCCATGATATTGATACATTTTGCGTTCATCACAGCAATACGCGGATACTCTGTTTCGTCTATGTAATTGATGTTGATTGCTTCGTTCATCAATTTAGTTGCATAGTCGTCCATGTAGGTAGTAACGAATGTTGCCAGGTTCAGACGAGGTTGTGTCTGTGCGTAGGTTTCGTCTTTTACCATCTGATAAGCAATCTCCGGGGTTGTAGGTCCTTCCGGGATTCTGTCTACCGGGGAAGTTTGTAACATTTCTTCTGAGCCAAAAATCGCAGTCTTGGCATCTCCATTTCTGAAATTAGAATCTTCCATGTCTTTTTTGTTTTTAATTATTAATGGCGTCACCGACATTTTTCCGTCGATGTATGCCAAAAACAGCCACCAGACACAATTGTTCTCGGATTTTGGTTAAACCTGCAATATTTGGCGTTTATTAAAATAATGTTATATAAGAGTGTAAAAAACTACGGGTATTTTAACCTAAAAGGAGAAAAGCAGCCAAAATACCCGAGGATATACAGAATCCGGTTATTCACTTTTTATACTGTTCACCGGATTTTCATTGGCAGCCCTCCAATTCTGGAAGGTAACGGTAAGAAAAGTAATAACCATTACCACAAGTAATGCTATCAGGAAAGTCCACCAATAGATAGGCGTACGATAAGCAAAGTTCTCCAACCACAGATAGACACCATACCAAGCTATGGGAGCTGCTATGACAAAACATATCAACACGATTCTCAGATACACCTTATTGAACATAACAAGGATTTCCCCTACTGTCGCCCCATGTACTTTCCGGATACCGATTTCCTTCCGGCGGTATTGGGTTTCAAAAATCACCAGACCGAATACGCCGACAATAGAAATAATGATAGCTAAAAGGCTGAATAATGTAATCATCCGTTTCAGGTATTGTTCCTTTTGATACAATTGGTCGTATACCTTATCATAAAAACGAATATCAAACGGATATGCGGGATCGATATCCGCTACTGTCTGCCGGATATGCTCGATTGCCTCTTCCACATTCGTGCCGGCTTTCAGGCGGATATAAGAAATGGGAAGTGTCTGGCCATTCATAATGAATGCCATGTCAAAATTATTCTGGCGGAGAGATACCAGTTTCACATCTCCCATAAAACCGGCAATATAACTACCCCCATCCAGATACTCGCCCGGCGCCATATCCATTTTCTCCTGAACAGAACGGGAATAAATATAAGTAGTGACAGAGTCGGAACGCAATTCGTCCGTTTCATTAAAGTCGCGCCCTCCGGTTATCGGGAAGCCCATTACTTTCAAGAAATTACGGGATACTGGAATATAGTAGGTATAAAACTCTTTTCCTTTATACTGCTGTGAATTCATCGAATACGTATCCGAACCACCGACAATATTTGCAGAAAAAGCCACATCCTCAATACCCGGATAGGCTTTCAGTTTACTTGCATACACATCTTTCGACTGCTTGTATGTCTGGCGGGAAAGTTCCACGATGGCTATCTGGTCTTTATCGAATCCCAGGTTCAGCGAACGCATATAATTGTTTTGCAACTGGATAAAAGAAGCTCCTATAATCAATCCGATAGATACGATGTATTGAAACCCTATCAGAACAGTCCGCAACTTTCTTCCCGTAGCCGATAAACCGAAACTGCCCTTCAGTACAAGTGCAGGAGGAAAAGAGGTCATATACCAGGAAGGATAAAGACCGGCTATCAACCCAACAACTACAGAAATTCCTACCATCAGCAAAATCAATCCTGTATGATGTAGCAACGATGTATCCGCCTCGACAAACGATAGTATCTGCAAATGGTTCAATACACCTACAATAGCCAGCGAAAACAGGCAAGCCAGTAAACTAATGCCTACGGCTTCCCCTACCAATGCCAGACGTAACCCGGCCGTAGAACTTCCTAATATCTTTTGCGTATTGATGCTTTTGATACGCATCGGAGCCAGAGAGGTACTGAAATTGGTAAAATTGATGCCTGCCACTATCATAACGAGCAATGCTATCAATAACAATATCTTAATAATATCCGGATTACCGACCTTGCAAAAATCCGTTATCTGGTTCGGCAGATAATAAATATCCGCCAGAGGGGTAAGTTTCAGATGTGCACCTTTTTCCGGACAACCATGCTGGCCAAAATCGAATGTCTTATTAAAACTATCTTCTACTATCTCTTTTGATTCGGGGCTATTCAGTAAAATATAACCTAATGAACTCTGGCCATACCAGTCATTTTCACCTTCCTTATCCATTGCTGTATATATTACATTCTCCAACTGGGTATTTGCTGGTAAATCCTTATATACGGCCCCGACGGTAAAGCTGGATAAATTGCCTTTGTATGGCAGGTTGTCTTCTACATTTATCTGCTGTCCTACGGCCTGTTCATTACCGAACATCCGGCGTGCCATACTTTCCGGGATAATCACTTTTTCCGGATCGGACAAACAAGACAAGTCTCCATCCACCTTCTGAAAATCAAAAATACGTACGAAATCCGGGTAACAAAACATCATAACTTCCCGGAAACCTCTCTGCTCCGCACCCTCCCCGACCGTCATAAAATAAACGGGAGAACTGAACAAACTCAACAACGACGAAGCCTCCACATGGGGTGATGAGGCAGCTACAGCATTGAAGAAAGCCCGTGGAACTACCGGACCGAAATAATCGTTTGCTTCCCGCATCCGATCCACACGGTATATCCGGTCCGATGTAGAATAGCAACGGTCGAATGTCCGTTCGTAATCAATCTGCATCATAATCACCAGAAATGCAGCAAAAGCTACAGCCAGGCTGGCTATATTTAAGGATGTAGCCAGTTTAAAACGACGTAAGGTATTTAGAAAATTCCGAACCAATGTTCCCATATTTGTAATATTGTTTAGAAGCAGCACAAAATGCTTGCTGATTGAGCATAATAATATACAAAGAATATGCCAAAGTTTATATCTACCAGTATATCAATAATATAAAACAATACAAACCAATTCCTCCTGTAAAAAAATTAGACAAAGGTGTAAATATATTTGACAGTAAAACGTCCTGTTTATTTCTGACAGTTAAAGTGAACAATTGGAATATTGCTTTGTTTCAGTATCATAACTATAACGCCCAACTAAAGAATTACTATGCGCATACAGACCGGACAGGGGACTATTCCCCTTATCACATTAATAGGCATATGGTCGATTTCGGCATTAAACGCCCTCCCGGGACTTGCCGTTTCCCCCATTCTCGGAAAGTTATCCACAATCTTTCCCCACTCCACGGAACTGGATATACAGATGCTTTCCTCGCTCCCATCGTTGCTGGTTATACCTTTTATTATATTATCAGGTAAACTGACAGAAAAGGTCAACTATATACGACTATTGCAAACCGGGCTTATTATCTTTTCCTTAAGCGGCATTTTGTACCTGCTTTCCAATAAAATGTGGCAACTGATTGCCGTCAGTGCTTTGTTGGGGGTCGGTTCCGGACTGATTGTGCCGTTATCTACAGGACTTATTTCCCGTTTCTTTATCGGCGGATACCGGACCAAACAGTTCGGTTTAAGTTCGGCCATTACAAATGTAACCTTGGTATTGGCTACCACCCTGACCGGATTCCTTGCCGAAATCAATTGGCACCTTCCATTTGTTGTCTATCTGTTTCCTCTTATTTCCATTGTCCTTTCGGTTTACCTGAAAAACAGTATTGCACAAAACAAATCGAAAATCGTACCGGCGGATATAGCCGTTCCGGAACAAGACCCTTCGGATACTGCATACGGACGTAACGGTATACAAGTAAGACACCTGATACAAATCATGTTGTTCTATGGGTTGGCCACTTATCTGTCTGTCATCATCAGCTTCAATCTTCCTTTCCTGATGAAAGAGCATCATTTTACAAGCGGAAATTCCGGAATTATGATTTCCCTGTTTTTCCTGGCTATCATGACACCCGGATTCTTCCTGAACCGGATAGTAGCGGCATGGAAGAAAAAAACAAAGTTCTATTGTATGCTCCTGATGGCGGCAGGGATGGCACTTATTGTGTTTTTCCGTTCCGAATGGCTGATTGGTTTAGGATGCATACTCACTGGGGTTGCATATGGTATTATACAACCTATCGCTTACGATAAAACAACCCGTACGGCTCTTCCGGCAAAGGTTACACTGGCACTGGCATTCGTTATGGCAATGAATTACCTTGCCATCCTACTGTGCCCGTTTATTATCGATGCACTCAGTTCCATATTCCATACAAAATCACAGCAATTTCCTTTTATACTGAATATGGTTATCGCCCTGATTGCTGCGGTATGGGCCTATATGAAACAGAATTCTTTCCTGTTTAACGACAGTTACAAAAAAGTATAAATCCCTATAAATACAACCTATGAAGAATAAAGTAGCAGAAGCAAATATTTACATGATTATTTCCAAAACATTCAGTGGTTTGAACATGAATGGTTTGAAATACCTCCTGCCCTTATGGATAAGCCCGTTGACGGGAGTTACCTTCCGATGCGTATTCGGTGCTGTTGCTTTCTGGATTATAGGAATGTTTATGAAACCGGAGACATCCACAAGAAGAGAAAGACTGACTCTTTTCATGTTGGGTGCGCTCTGTATTTACGGCTTTATGTTCTTTTATCTGATCGGATTGAGTAAAACAACCCCTATTTCCAGTTCCATATTTTCCAGCCTGCAACCGATCTGGGTATTTATCCTTTCCGTCCTGTTCTTTAAGGAAAAATTAAGCTGGATGAAGGTTATCGGTATAGGAGTCGGTTTCGGAGGCGCTTTGCTGTGTATCCTCACCCAAAAGAGCGATGACCTGGCTTCCGATGCGTTTACAGGAAATATGTTCTGCCTCCTCAGCTCGATTGCCTATGCTGTCTACCTGATAGCCAGCAACCGTGTATTGAAAAATGTAGGCGAGATAACGATGCTCCGCTATACATTTACTGGTGCCGCTTTCTCCAGTATTATTGTAAACTTCTTTACCGGATTCGACGCACCTATGTTTGAAATGTCTTTTCACTGGAAACCGTTTGCCGTATTGATGTTCGTACTTATATTCCCGACTGTTATCAGTTATCTGCTTATCCCGGTAGGATTGAAATATCTGAAAACAACACTGGTTGCCTTATACGGGTATCTGATTTTGATCGTAGCAACTATTACCTCCCTTATTATCGGACAAGACCGGTTTAGCTGGCCCCAGTTAATTGCCATCCTGCTCATCTGTTCGAGCGTTTATTTTGTAGAGATAGCCGAAAAGAAAGAGAAAGCCTGATTTTTTTCTTTTTCTTTGTAACAACTTGTTTTTTGTTCCGTCTACTTTATAAATACCTTCCGGAAGCGCGCTCCGGAAAGCATTTGACAAAACGGAACATAAAATAATAATACAATAGAAAGATGAAAAAATACATTGCAATCCTGGTACTATTCTTTATCTGCCAGACCGGATACAGTCAAAGCATGGACAGCCTGTTCAAGACCTTTTCCAAACAGGAACATGTAACCAAAGTAACCGTCGGTCCCTTTATCATAAAGCTGGGCAGTTTGTTCACAAACACTATGGGAGTAAATAATATCGAAGTGCTGGACTTCGACGACTGTAGCAAGGATATAAAAGACAAGCTGAATGAAGCTATCCATAATCTGAACGATTCCCGTTTCGAGACAATGATTACTACCAACGACGATGACACTCGCACACGTATCCTGGTACATATCGATAAAGATATGATTCGCGAACTGGTCATTCTCTGTACAGGCTCGGACAATACCTTAATCCGTATCAAAGGCAAAATCAAACCATCCGATATAGAGAAAGTAGTAAAACAACATAGTAATGGATGCTGATAGCTTTAAAAGGCTGTTCCTTCCTCTCCACCCCAAACTATTCCGCATAGCCTACGCTTTGGTCGAAAGTAAAGCGGATGCGGAAGACATCCTGCAAGATGCCTACTGCAAATTATGGAACCGGAGAGACGAATTAGCCGGAATCCAGTCCCCGGAAGCATTCTGCGTTACGTTAGTAAAAAATCTCTGCCTCGATTTTCTCCGTTCCGCCCATGCCAACAGGCATGATGAGGAGATAACGGAAGCCATTACGCTTTCCACGGATTCCTCCCCGGAAAAGGAACTGGAGACACAAGACAAGATACGGCAAGTACGACGGTTAATAAACAAACTGCCACAAAATCAACGGCAGGTTTTAAAACTAAGAGGAATAAACGATTGCTCTCTGGATGAAATAGAACAAATTACCGGACTCAGTGCCGTTAATATACGAGTGCTTCTCTCCCGGGCACGCAAAATAATCCGGGAACAGTTTGAGAAATTATATGAAACGAATGTAGTATGAATAAAAACGATAAACAAATAGATGAATTGATTGATAAAGCGCTTCAGGAAGAGATGGCTTTGCCGGAAGGCCTTTCCAGCCGTTTGGAAAAGCAAATCGACCTATTGGCTGCCAATGAAGGGAAAAGAAGCCGTTTATCACTTCGTAAACGTTCTCCCTACTGGTTCAGCGGAATAGCTGCAACCCTATTGCTTTGCATCGGAATATTCGGCTACAATACTTCGTCTTCCGCAGGTAAACAGCTTGCCGATACGTACTCGAACCCGCAAGAAGCTGCCCTCGTTGCCGAAAAGGCGTTACTGCTGATGTCGCAAAACCTCAACAAGGGTATCAGCCAGGTCGACAATGCCAATCAGGAAATAATCAAAGTAAACCATATTTTAAACAAACATTTAAACGATTGATAAAATGAAAACAAAATATATCTTCCTTCTTCTATGCCTGTTTTGCTCTACCCTATGTTTTGCACAGGATAAATTATTCGACAAATATGCCGATATGAACAATGTGACTTCCGTCTATATATCCAAGAAAATGTTCCAGATGATACCCTCTATAGAGAGCGGCGGGCTTAACCTGGCGAATCTGAAAGGGAAAATAGAGAACATGCTGATCCTTACTTCCGATAAGCAGGAAATAAAAGAGAACATGAAAAAAGATTTTTCTAATATTATCGGTAAATCGCATGAAATGCTGATGCGCGTGAAAGACAACAATACCAATGCGGTCTTTTATGTGGAACAGAAAGGGGATTTAATCAACGAGATGATTATGCTTGCCGACAGTGATTCCAGTTATGTGGTTATTCGCCTTACCGGTAAATTCACTTTACAGGATATACAGGATGTGGCAAACAGTTTTTCAAAATAGGACAAAAAGCAGGCAACGACCCGCTCCAAATGATAAAACTTTTTTGGCACTCCGAGAAATGCTTAGAAAACAGAAAACCTTAGTTCTGATAGGACTAAGGTTTTTTCTTTATCCTTTAATTACTGTAACAAAATTAGAGATATAAAATAACCCTATACTTTCAAAAATGATATTAAAATTAACCAAACTGATATTTCCATAAAATACATATATCACTTTTCCCTACCAAAAAACGACTATAATACCTAAAAACGAACTTATATACCCAATTAAACCCACCTTTTCGTACCATTTACTATTCCATAAGTTAATAGTCCTATCAGAACAAATTCAATTATCATTTTTAAATCATTTGCCTATGGAGAGATGTAAAACAACGCACCTAAAAAGTTTATTGTAGAGAAAATTAAAGTATTTCAATTGTTAAATTAAATTTTAATATTATGATCAAATCGAGATGCAGCAACCTATTATCGAAAGCTGTATTATTATCAGTTTTTTTAAGCCCCGGATATGTAATATCAAATGTTCATGCAGACACGGCGTATTCCATCAGCGGTATAGAACAGGTAACCGGTAAGCTGACCGGACGGGTAGTTGATGCAAAAGGTGACCCCATACCTGGAGCTAATATAGCTGTGAAAGGAACGACTATCGGGACTATCACAGACATGGATGGTAATTTTTCCATAAATGTCAACCCAAATCAAATACTCACGATCAGTTTCATCGGATATGAAACAAAAACAATACCTGTTTCCAATCAGAAAACCTTGAATGTCGTTCTGAAAGAAAATGTAAACGAACTGGACGAGCTTGTGGTCGTCAGTTACGGCACACAGAAAAAAAGAGATTTAACAGGGTCGGTGTCAAAAATAGATGCAGATAAGCTTGGAGATCTGCCCGTCGGACAATTTGCACAAAAGTTGCAAGGCCAGGTAGCCGGCCTGCAGATTAACCAATCTACCGGACAACCCGGACAAGGCATGGCTTTTCGCATCCGTGGAGCCGCTTCCATAAATGGCGGTAGTGAACCTCTGTTTGTCGTAGACGGTATGCCTATTTCCACAGGTATAAACAACATCAGCCCCGATGAAATAGAAACATTCTCTGTATTGAAAGATGCAGCAGCCACTTCCCTATATGGCTCGCGTGCCGCAAACGGTGTCATCCTGATCACAACAAAAAGAGGTAAACAAGGACGCACGGAAGTTGCTTTTAATGCCAACTATGGCATTCAGACTCTAAAAGGGACGAAAAGAATGGACGTGATGAACGCCCGTGAATTTGCAACTTTTCAAAAAGAGTATCTGGAAGACGCCGGTAGGGAAATTCCGGAAGCCTATAATGACCTCAGTAAATATGGAGAAGGAACGGACTGGTACGGCTTACTCACCGAAGATGCTCCAACACAAAATTACAGTTTAAATATAAGTGCCAGCAAAGACAAATTGAGTAGTTCCATAACACTCGGATATTTCAATCAGCAGGGAGTAGTCAGAAACTCCGGCTTTGAACGTTTTTCTCTTCGCGCCAACAATGATTTCCAGGTGAACGACCGAATCAAAATAGGCTTGAATATAGCTCCTGTATTACAGTTGTTCAATAATCAAAATACCGATGGTGATCGTCAGATTATCAGTGGTGCTTTCATTACTGACCCGTGCATTAGCCCATATGATGAAAACGGAAATCTGACAACTTCATTGGTATCTCCTTCCCCATTACCATTCAAATGGCCAAACTGGATTCGTGCGCTGGAAGAAAAAACAAATGACTATAAAGTTCTTACCTTACTAAGTAACGCATTCTTGGAAGCTGATATCTGGAACGGCATCAAATATAAATTCCAGGCAGGTATTGATCTGGGAGCACGTAACCAACGTACGTTTACCCCTTCTACGGCCGGTGGTGGTATGGGAACACCTCCTCCGGTCAAAGCAGATGGAAATTACAATTCGGAATTTTATTATAACTGGACAATCGAAAACATGTTAATGTATGATAAGACATTCGGCGAACATACAGTAGGAGCTTTGATTGGTTACACAGCACAAAAATACAGAAAAGAATGGGGAAACCTAAGCGGTACGGATTTCCCGGATGATGACATCCAATGGATTGATGCTGCGGCAACCAAAAATGGCGGAAGCGGAGTAACCGAATGGGCTTTAGCCTCCATGATCGGACGTATAAATTATAGCTTCAAAGACCGCTACCTGTTACAGGCGACTTTCCGCCGCGACGGTTGTTCACGCTTCGGAGCCGGTAATAAATATGCAAACTTCCCCTCTGTTTCAGCTGGATGGATTGCTTCTGACGAAACCTTTATGAAACCGATTGTACCGATAATGAATTATCTTAAGATCAGAGCAAGCTATGGTCTGACCGGCAACTATAATTTGGGCAGTGACTATCGTCACTTGGCTAATATTGGCAAAGCTGATTATGTTCTCGGTGGCACACTGGCTCCCGGCAAGGCAATGAGTAACATAGGTAATAACCTGTTGACTTGGGAGGAAACCAAGCAATTAGACTTAGGTATCGATATGGGATTCCTGAACGACCGCATCTATCTGATGTATGACTTCTACAAAAAAAAGGTAGACGGACTGTTATACCAGATCGATATTCCCTATTCTGCCGGTTTTGGCAATATCTACTCAAATATAGGGGACTATAAAAGTTGGGGACATGAAATTACCATTCAATCCCGTAACTTTGTCGGCGACTTCAAATGGACTACCAACCTGAACCTGTCGTTCAATCGGAATGAAATTACGCGTTTAGGAACCAACGACACTCCTATGGGTGGTTACGGCGACCAACAGGATTGGAACCGTTTACAGGTCGGAGAACCGATCGGTGTCTTTATGGGTTACATTTTCGACGGCGTTTATATGACTGAAGCTGAATTCCAGTCACAACCCAAACATGCATCTTCGGAAGTCGGAACAGTTCGCATGAAAGATATCAGCGGCCCTAACGGTACACCTGACGGAGTAATCGACACATACGACCGTACGATCATCGGTAATCCGAATCCAGACATGCTATTCGGTTTGACAAATGAATTCTTTTGGAAAAACTTTGATTTAAGTATTTTACTGACCGGACAAATCGGCGGTGACATTATGGATGCAAGCCGCGAAAACACACTAAACCTGGATGGCGTATTCAATGTATTGAAAGAAGTAAAAGACAGATGGCGTTCACCTGAAAATCCGGGTAACGGTCTGATTCCTAAAACAAAATCCGGTACAACAGAATTGTACCGATTCAATCACAGTGGTTGGGTATATGATGCGACTTATCTGACTATCAAGAATATAACATTAGGATATACTGTTCCAATACCCCAGAATCGTTACATATCGAAACTCCGCTTTTATGTGACAGGACAACAATTACATACTTTTACCAAATACCCCGGTATGAATCCTGAAATCAGTAACAATAATAATTTGAGTTGGAACGGTTTGGGAGTAGACCGAACAAACTACCCCGTACCCAAATCATTTAGTTTAGGTTGTAACATAACATTCTAATAATGTTTAATTTCTAAAAGAATCAAAATATGAAAAATATAATATCAATATGTGTGTGTACAGCCATGCTATTACTGGCCTCATGCAACAGTGACTTCTTAAACTTGTCACCGCAAAACAATTCCAACGAAGGAACATTCTTCAAGACAGAAGAACAATTTACGCAAGCACTTAACGGAGCCTATAATGGATTGCGTACGATCAGTGCCCGGCAAGGTTACCTGATGGGGGAAATGCGTTCAGACAATACACATTATACACGCTATAATACCGACCGAGGCATTCATATCCTCTACCGTGAAAATATTGCAGACTTTATCGTTGACAACCAGAATCAATGGGTAGGCGAAATGTGGAACGGATGCTACAGTGGCATCGCACGTTGCAACACACTCATCGGACGCTTGGAAAATGCCGGAATGGAAGAGGCTTTTACAAAAAAAACAATCGGACAAGCCAAATTCATACGGGCTCTATTTTATTTCCAGTTGGTACAATGCTTCGGCGGCGTCCCTCTATACCTGACAGAAGTAACCAGTTCCGAAAATGCTTTTATAGGACGTTCAACCGTAGAAGAAGTATATGCACAGATCATAACCGATACAGATGATGCGATTAGTAAGCTCGAACCGGTTATCTTCCCACAGAACGGAGCTGCAACACAAGGAGCCGCCAGAATGTTGAAAGCGTATGCATTAATGACTATGCCTAATCGTGATTATGCAGGAGCCGAAACTCAACTGAAAGAAATCATGAAGCATGGTTATGAATTATTACCCAGCTATGCTGATGTGTTCGACCCCTCCAAAAAGAACGGGAAAGAATCAATCTTCGATATTCAGTACCAGATGGGAGACCAAGGGCAACAGAGCGACTGGCTATATTATTTCATGCCTAAATCACAAGAAGGAGAAATGATTACAGGAGTACCTATTTCCAACACCATGCTCACCGGAGGCTGGAATGTTCCGACTCCGGCAATGATCGCTTCTTATGAAAAAGGAGACTTACGAGTTGATCCTTCTATCGCAATTGCTGTAGGTAAAGATGACAACGGATTGCTTGTACTGGAAGGTGTATATAAAGTCGGGGACCCGGCTATTGCAAACTATGAAACAGCTATTCCTTTTATTAACAAATATCGTCACCAACATAACAAAACGGAAAATACAGATGATAACTGGCCTGTTTTTCGATATGCAGACGCTCTGTTATTAATGGCCGAATGCCTTGTTGAACAAGGTCGTGCAGACGAAGCTACACCCTATGTCAACCAAGTACGCACCAGAGCCGGTTTACCTGCTGTAAACACCGTTACAGCCGATATTGTAGCCAATGAACGTAAGCATGAACTTGCTTTCGAGAATCATCGTTGGTACGATCTGGTTCGTACGGGTAAAGCAATTGAAGTAATGACCGAATACGGAAAGTACATCAAGACCATTGACAAGGATCTTCCAGATCGCACTTATCAGATAAAAAAGGAATACCTGTTATATCCGATTCCTTACCGCGAATTACAAATTAATAGTATTTTAACTCCAAATCCTGGTTATTAATACTCACATTAACAAAAAGACCTTCACTACCAAAGTAAAGGTCTTTTATTATTATCACCATGATAACTCTTATCCCAGCAGATTCACCGGAGGGCATGTGCCGGAATCCGGCTCCCAAGCTGGCCTATCTCTGGCACTGGAAAAACATAGACAAGCCTGTACCCGGAAAAGAATACCAAATGATGAATTACGGGCCGATAGAATACTTTGAATTAATTCACTAAACACATACAAAAAAGGACGGCAACTTTCATGAAAAAATACAGTAGTATGAAAAATAATCTATTCAATATTTGCATCATATGTATGCTTTTCCCTTTTCTCTTACAGGCAGCAGACACACATTCCGTCTACAACCTACGGTGCGAACAAGAAGAAAATCCACTGGGAATAGAGACTTTACAACCCCGTTTCAGTTGGCAGATTCAAGCTCAGCAACGGAACTTCGAGCAATCCGCCTGGCAGATACTCGTAGCCGATTCCCCGGAAAAATTGCAGATAGACAACGAAAATATCTGGAATAGCGGAAAAAACAAATCCTCCGCCTCCGTACTGGTTCCTTTCAAGGGAAAAGGATTAGAAGCAGGACAGGTATATTACTGGAAAGTAAAAACCTGGGATAAAGAAGGAAATGCCTCGCCATGGAGCCTTATTCACCAGTTCTCGATGGGACTGCTTTCAGAAAAGGACTGGAGCAATGCCAAATGGATCGCATTGGAAAAAGATAAGAAAGACGAGATTGTCACGACCGGATTACACGGCCTGACAAATGTAGATCGGATATTGAAAGGCAAAAAGACAGGTATGTACTACCTGCCCCAATTCAGGAAAGAGTTTGCAGTCCAAAAAACCGTAAAACGAGCAGTTGCCTATGTTTCCGGCCTCGGTCATTTCGATATGTTCCTAAATGGAAATAAAGTCGATAACCATTTCCTCGACCCAGGATGGACGAAATATGACAAATGCGCCTTATATGTTTCCTTCGATATCACTGCACAGTTAAAACAGGGACAGAATGCTGTCGGCGTAATGGTAGGAAACGGTTTCTTCAATATCCCGCGTGAACGGTACTTCAAACTACTTGCTTCTTACGGTGCTCCCCGACTATTGATGAAAATACAAATAGACTATACGGACGGCAATACACAGACTGTTGTAACCGATACAGATTGGAAAGTAACCGAAAGCCCTGTTACCTACAGTAGTATTTACGGAGGTGAAGATTACGATGCCAATAAAGAACAAGAAGGATGGATGCAACCTGGTTTCGACGACCACACCTGGAATAAGGCGCTGGACACAGGCTGGAAAACCCAGCTCCTCTCCCAACGCTCCGCACCGCTGACCGTACGCGACCAAATCCCCACCGTTCGTCTTTTCAAGACCAAGCAAGGACAATGGGTCTACGATTTGGGACAAAACTTTTCCGGCATCATACGGCTTTCCCTACATGCAAAGAACACGCATCCGGTTAAACTTTATCCGGCCGAACTGCTGAATCCGGATAGTACCGTAAACCAAAGTGCATCCGGTGCTCCTTTCTGGTTCGGTTACATCCCAAAGGGCAAAGGAATAGAAAACTGGCAACCGCAATTTACCTATTACGGGTTCCGTTATGTGCAAGTAGAAGGTGCTATTCCAACCGGGCAGCCGAATCCGGACGGACTACCTGAAATAATAGAAATAACAGGTCTACATACTTGTAACTCGGCCGAAAATGTCGGCAGTTTCCATTGCTCGAAACCGTTATTCAACCAGATATACGAACTAATCGACTGGGCTATCCGCAGCAATATGGCAAGCGTACTGACCGACTGTCCGCACCGGGAAAAGTTGGGCTGGTTGGAAGAAGCACACCTGATGCAATACTCCGTACAATACCGCTACAACTTGGCGCAATTGTATGAAAAGACATTTAACGACATGCGTTCCACACAAGCTGACAACGGCATGATTCCGACCATTGCCCCTGAACTGGTCGAGTTTGAAGGAGGATTCAAAGATACGCCTGAATGGGGAAGCACATTTATCATCAGCCCCTGGTACATCTATCAGTGGTATGGCGACACACGCCTGATCGAAACCTATTATCCGGATATGCAACGTTACATCGGCTACCTGTCCTCAAAAGCGAATAACCATATCATCGCCTACGGTTTGGGAGATTGGTTCGATATTGGTCCCAAGCCCCCGGGAGAAGCCCAACTGACCTCCAATGGCGTAACGGCCACCGCTATTTACTATTATGATGTTACCCTGATGGAGAAAATGGCCGGTCTTTTAGGCAAACCGGACGATGCACGCAAATACCGGGAACTGGCGGTACGTATCAAACAAGCTTTCAACCAGACCTACTGGAACCCGGTCACCCATAAGTATGACCGTAACAGTCAGGCGGCAAACGCCGTCGCCCTCTACATGGGACTAACAACACCGGAAAACAGGCAGCAGGTATTCGAGAACCTGATCGCCGATATTCACGGACGGAACAATGCCCTTACGGCAGGTGACGTAGGTTACCGGTATGTCTTGCGCGCTCTTGAAGCAGGCGGTGCATCGGATGTAATTTACGACATGAACTGTAAATACGACTCGCCGGGATACGGTTGGCAACTGGCTCACGGGGCTACCGCCCTCACCGAATCCTGGCAGGCATACGGCTTCGTATCAAACAATCATTTTATGCTGGGTCATCTGATGGAATGGCTATTCAGTGGCCTGGGTGGCATCCGTCAACGGGAAGATTCTTTCGGATTCAAACATATTGTGATACATCCTGAGCCGGTAGGAGATATCCGGGAAGCACGAACGACCTACCAATCACCTTACGGACTAATCGTCTCGGATTGGAAAGATAATAACAACGAGTTTACAATCCGGGTGGAAGTTCCGGCAAACAGCCAGGCTTCCGTATACCTCCCATCCGCAAATACAGAGTATATAACCGAAAGCGGTATAAAGCTGAAAGATGTCGCTGGTATTAACTCCCGGACGGAAGGATATAAATATACCATAGTCACAATCGGATCCGGAACATACCATTTCAAAGTAAAGAAAATCTAAAAATAGCTTTTTACTGGATATACCATTTATTCAAGTTTGCTAAAATAGAAGGAGTCACGATTACCGTCAATTAAAGCCGATGGTAATCGTGACTCCTTCCATTTACAACATATCTTTACTATTTTCCAGTGATAATCTTCTTTATCTCGCTCAGCTTATTCAGCGCTTCCAACGGAGTCAGGTTATTCACATCCGTATTTTTAATCTCATCACGTACCTGGCTTAGAATAGGGTCATCCAACTGGAAGAAGCTAAGCTGGTATCCTTCGGCTGCCGAGGCAATGCCTTTGACCGGTTTACTCTTGATACCCTTGGTTTCTTTGGAAGAGATTCCCTCCTGACGGTTCTCTGTTTCCAGCTGTTTCAGGATTTCGTTGGAACGTTTTACAATGCTTTTCGGCATACCCGCCATCTTAGCCACATGGATACCGAAGCTATGCTCGCTGCCGCCCGGAACCAGTTTACGCAGGAAAATTACCTTATTGTTTACTTCTTTTACCGATACGTTATAATTCTTAATCCGCTTGAAAGAACGTTCCATCTCATTCAGTTCATGGTAATGGGTGGCAAAAAGCGTTTTAGCCCGTGCATTCGGATGTTCATGGATATACTCCACAATTGCCCAAGCAATCGAAATACCGTCGTACGTACTGGTACCCCGTCCCAATTCATCAAAAAGAACCAAACTACGGGAAGACATATTATTCAGGATATCGGAAGCCTCGTTCATTTCCACCATAAACGTAGATTCGCCCACCGATATATTATCGGAAGCTCCCACACGGGTGAATATCTTGTCCACAATTCCGATACGCGCACTTTCGGCAGGTACGAAACAGCCAATCTGCGACATCAATGTAATAAGCGCCGTTTGCCGGAGCAAAGCAGACTTACCCGCCATATTCGGACCGGTAATGATAATTATCTGCTGCTTTTCATCATCCAGATATACATCGTTGGCAATATAAGGTTCTCCCAGCGGCAACTGCTTTTCAATTACCGGATGACGTCCTGATTTTATATCGATTATTTCCGAATCATTTACTTCCGGACGTATATAGCGGTTACATTCGGCCACTTTCGCAAAAGAAAGCAGGCAGTCCAGACGCCCTATCAGGTTTGCATTTACCTGAATCGGCGGAATATATTCGGAGAGGCAAAGAACCAGCTCATTAAACAAACGGGTTTCCAGAGAAAGGATTTTCTCTTCCGCCCCCAATATCTTTTCCTCATATTCTTTCAGTTCTTCGGTTATATAGCGTTCGGCATTTACCAGTGTTTGTTTCCGGATCCATTCGGCAGGCACTTTGTCTTTATACGTGTTCCGTACTTCGATATAATAACCGAACACATTATTGAAACCTATTTTCAAGCTGGAAATACCCGTCAATTCTATTTCCCGCTGCTGTACTTTCAGCAAATAATCCTTACCGGAATAGGCAATGGCACGCAAATCATCCAATTCTTCATTCACCCCGGGAGCTATTACGCCGCCTTTATTCAATAGAGAAGGAGGATCGTTGTTGATCTCTTTTTCTATCCGGTCGCGAATCAATGCACAGGCATTCAACTGTTCGCCGATACGGCAAAGGCTCGGTTCGTCGCTTGCCATACAGGCTTCCTTTATCGGTTCGATGGCACGGAGGGCTACTTTAAGTTGTACGACTTCACGGGGAGATACACGCCCAACGGCAACCTTGGATATGATACGCTCCAAATCCCCTATCTGTTCCAGTTGCATATCCAGCAAATCCTTCAATTCGGGATGACGGAAGAAATGTTCCACCACATCCTGCCTTTCCTGTATCGGTTTTACATCCTTCAGGGGAAACAGCACCCAGCGGCGAAGCATACGCGAACCCATCGGAGATACGGTCTTATCCAATACATCCAGCAAACTGCAACCTTCTTCATTCATCGTCCCCACCAGTTCGAGACTGCGCACGGTAAACTTATCCAGGCGCACATAACGGTCTTCTTCGATACGGGAAAGCGAAGTGATATGGGAAATATGTGTATGCTGGGTCTGGTCCAGATAATACAGGATGGCGCCGGAAGCAATGATACCCAGTTTCAAATGCTGCACACCGAAACCTTTCAGGTTCTTCGTTTCAAAATGTTTCAGCAAGCGGTCGTTTGCCGATTCGGGAGTAAATATCCAGTCCTCCAGTTCGAAGACGAAGAAGCGCGGACCGAAAGCCTCTTCAAAACGCTTACGGTTGTTCCGCTCCACCAGTACTTCTTTCGGGGAGAAGTTGTTCAACAGCTTGTCTATATAATCGATTGTCCCTTCCGCCGTAAGAAATTCGCCGGTCGAAATATCCAGAAACGAAATACCACAAGTATCTTTATTGAAATGGATGGCGGAAAGGAAGTTATTTTCTTTGTGGTTCAGTATATTATCGTTAATGGAAACACCGGGGGTTACCAATTCGGTAATACCACGTTTCACCAATTTCTTGGTCAGTTTCGGATCTTCCAACTGGTCGCAGATAGCCACACGTTTTCCGGCACGTACCAATTTGGGCAGATAGCTGTCCAAGGCATGATGGGGAAATCCTGCCATTTCGATAAACGAACCGCTACCATTTGCCTTTTTGGTCTGGACAATACCTAAAATTTCCGCTCCGGTAACGGCATCTTCGCCATACATTTCGTAAAAGTCGCCAACACGGAATAAGAGAATAGCATCAGGATGTTTCGCTTTAATATCGAAATACTGTTTCATCAAAGGGGTTTCCACTACTTTCGCCACGATAATCTGTTTTTTTTATTTGTAACCGTACAAAGGTACAAAAAGAGAAGGTTTAGTAGAAATTCAACTCAAAAAATATAACTTTGTCAACATTCTAACAAAAAACATTTATCATGAAACAAACAATCCTCATCACTACAGGTATTTTGTTGGCTTCCCCTTTTATCCATGCTGAAAAAAATAAGGAGAAGAAACCGAATATCGTATTTATTCTTGCTGATGACCTGGGATATGGCGACTTAAGTTGCTACGGACAGGAAAAGTTTGAAACCCCCAACATCGACAAGCTGGCTCAAAACGGCATGCGTTTTACCCAGTGTTATTCGGGAACGACAGTCAGCGCCCCTTCCCGCTCCTGTCTTTTGACAGGCACCCATAGCGGACATACGCCGGTCCGCGGAAATCGAGAACTCGAACCGGAAGGACAATTCCCTTTGCCTGCCGATGCACGTACTATTTTCGAGGTAATGAAAGACGCCGGATATAAAACCTCCGCTTTCGGTAAATGGGGACTGGGATTTATAGGTTCTACCGGCGACCCGAAGAACCAGGGATGCGATACGTTTTACGGATATAACTGCCAACTTCTGGCACACAGTTATTATCCCGACCATCTATGGGATAATGACAAACGGATTGAATTAAAAGACAATAACCTGAATGTGCAATATGGCCAGGGTACCTATTCCCAAGACCTAATACACGGTAAAGCACTGGATTATCTGGACAAGATGAATGCGGACGAACCTTTCTTTATGTGGTATCCTACCATTATCCCGCATGCTGAGCTAATCGTTCCGGAAGACAGTATCATCAAGAAATTCCGGGGTATGTATCCTGAAAAGCCATATAAAGGAACCGAACCGGGCAGCCCCGCTTTCCGTAAAGGCGGTTATTGTTCGCAGTTCTATCCTCACGCTACTTTTGCAGCTATGGTATATCGCTTGGATGTATATGTGGGACAGATTGTGCAGAAACTGAAAGATAAAGGATTGTACGACAATACCATTATTATTTTCGCAAGCGATAACGGCCCTCATATGGAAGGTGGTGCCGACCCTGATTTCTTCAATAGCAATGGCATCTACCGTGGTTACAAACGCGATTTATATGAAGGCGGTATCCGTGTACCGATGATTATCTCCTGGCCGGGACATATAGCGCCCAGCACGGAAACCGATTTTATGTGTTCTTTCTGGGATGTATTGCCTACTTTCGAAGAAATTATCCACCCGAAAGCCAAGCAAAAAGAAATGGATGGCGTGAGCATGCTTCCCTTATTACAAAACCGCAAAGGACAAAAAGAACATGAATTCCTGTATTTCGAGTTTCAGGAACTGAATGGCCGCCAGGCTGTACGCCAAGGTCCGTGGAAACTGGTTCATATGAATATCCGTGGCGATAAGCCTTATTATGAATTATATAATCTGGCTTCCGATCCTTCCGAACGCCACAATGTATTAAACCAATATCCTGAAAAGGTAGCGGAACTAAAAAACATTATGATTCGTGAACACAGACCGGATCCCAACTGGCCATTACTTAAAAACGAAAAGTAAATAACAGATAAAACAATCCATCCGGATAAAGGCATCATCCGGATGGATTGTTTTTATATTCTAACCTATCTTTATCTGTTTCAGAATAAACGGGTCCTTTATCTTCTTATCCTCAGCAAAGAACAGTATTTTAGAAATAATTTCAGCCGTCTTCGGGTCTTCATCCACAAAAGGAAGGAAAAGGCGTCCGCGATGCTGCGAATGGACAGGCAATACATGGATTGCCGCTCCTGCCTGTTGATGGATGACTCCACTGCCCAGATGAATCGTATAATTACCCAATGTACCTTTTATTAAGGCATGGCTTCCTTCCAACGTAACATTCGTAAGTTTGAAAAGCGGCAAAGTAAATTCGATAATCGCCCGTCGCATTTCTACCGTCGAATGACTGGCTTCCGGGTCTACTCCACCGGCATGCGCCACACTGACCACCAAATCCACATCACGCATAACCTCAGAGAAAATCACTTCGGGTATCTTTTCTATAGCAATGGATTCATAAGTTTTCCGGTTATGGAAAGCCACCCATTCCAATGAAGGCGCTTCGATATCCGCCGGGCTGAACCAATCCGCCATAGCATAGATAGTTGCCACGATATTTTCCTTATAATATACTTTCTGCAAACCATCCTCATAATTCGCTACCCACCGGCGGCTCTTCAAAAGAGCTACCGTTTTCTGCGGCTGTATCTGGTTGCCGGCATAACGAAGGGAATGAAGCACCGGACGTTCCTCATCCGTCTTTATATACAACTCACGGAATACCTGTTTAAAAGGCTGTCGGATTTCTTTCTCGAAAAGACATTGCTGGTAACGGTGCCATATTCCCCGGTTATACAAATCTACCGGATGGGCAATACGAACCGGCGTAGATGGTTTCTGCGGAATACATTCCCCATCGGGAGATACCAGATTATTATCCAGATAAAAACCTATATCATCTTTGCTGACAAATACCAGGTTACGCAATAAAGGCCAGATAACCGGATTGCGTGTCAACGCCTCCAGTTCGCTGATATAAAACGGCGTTTCGTCTTCCATTGCCTGTTCCAGCATAATACGGGAACGGGAATACTGGTTCTTGAGTTTCTTATGCACATCTTTCAACTCCTCGATATACGGATTCTTTTTCAGCTTGGCAGGAACACTGTTCAGCTCCTTGGTTCCTTTTATAAGCTTAAGTTCGGATTTACCTTCCTCATCGATACTTACATAAACCTGTACGCCTTCTATTTCCACCGGAGTGAAATAAGGTTCCATCTCTTTGATAAGTTCCGTTTCCATACTCCATACCAGACGGGTCACATCACTATAGCCCGCATTCCGTGCAAGGTTCTGCATACCGATTTCTACAGCTTTCTTCTCGCTTTCCTGCCGTTGCGAACCGAATGTCTTGCTCTCTTTCAGGAATTGTTGCAGATATTGATACCGTTCCAACAAATCGGGAGTAGCCTTTTTAGCAAGAGGAATCAGGCAATACGCCATCAATAAATCTTTATTCCGTTTTTCCGCTATCTGCTTCTTAACTTCCGGGGCAACCATCTTGCCATTTACAGCATCGGCATATTTGCGGGCACGGGTATGTCCGTTGCCGGACGATATATATTTGGCTGCATTGTAAACAATTTCAAAACGTTTCTCGCCTATCTCTTTGTAGGCTTCACGGAACCAGTCGATATCAAAAGCACCCAACCGCAAATCTTCCGGTTCAATGGGAGTATACCGGGCTATGATTGCTTTCTTCTTATCGTCACACCATTCGTTTATATGGGCATGAAAATAGAAAGCAGCACTGGTCAGCCCTTTCCACCGGATACATTGTTCTATCATTTCCAGCCATTGGGGAGCATACATGGCAGCCTCGACCAACCGTGTTTCCGTAATGCCGGAATCTTTCAACAACCCGGCAAGTACGGTTACATCATCTGTTTTTGCCGGGTAACAGCAACGAAGGAGCTTACTTAATACCTCTTTCTTTGTATAACTGGAATTATAATAAAAGTCGGAACGCCCGAACGTATCTTTTCCAAAGGCTTGCAAGATACGGACCAGCCAGGAAGCACCTTCCACATATTCCAGCTTCATGGCAAGGTGGGACACTTCGGTAGGTGTATCGCCTCGCTTCAGTTCGATATCCAAAATACGGTCGATAACTTTCCACACAACTTCTTTAAACTGTTCCAGACCGGAGTCTTCATAAGGTTTTAACTGTTTCCGTTGCCAGACAGTCAGGTTGCCGGATAATAAAGAGGAAGCCAGACGCAGACTGTCTTCCGCATGCACCCGTACCGTCAATTCTTTTATAACTTCGGATTCGGGCAATAACCCCATCGCATACATTTTGGCAAAATCATAAATAATGAGATTGCTGTTAGTGTCCGCACAAGGTTCATTTTCCTGAAAATACCGGGCAAGTTTGTAATAATGGTACCGGATGGTAAAGTAGCGGACAAACTCTTCATCCGTTGTCCATTTGAATGTTTCGTACATCCAGGCAGATATACGTTCATCCTGAAAGGCAAATCCCGTATAGGTATATAAGTTATCCCGATAATCCTTATGCTTATACTGTTGGCTCATGTTCTTATCCGTCAATACCCGGCTGAAACCAACCAATACGTTATTTGCCATTTTCCGGGCATATCCGCCATCCCAGTTATCTGAGATAAGGAGATTGATAATCCGGTTAACTGTACCGATATAAGGCAATTTTTCTATCCGGTTCTTCAATCCGGAAAGGTTGAAACCATAGAAAGAGTTGATTACAGGACTGAAACTGTCAATCATATGGTTCAGCAACCGGTAATTACCTATGTTATTCCAATTAGTATTCAGCAAGAAAGAAAGCTGGAGAAGCATTCCAAAGCTATCTATCTCTTTCGTATAGAAATCCCTCCACAAGCCGGCAAGCGGATATTTATCAAGTTCATTTTCTATCTGCTCCGCATTTTCCAATTCGGTAAAATGGTCGTTCAGCAAATAGACACCCCCATAACGGCTTTTATATTCATAGTTAGCATTCGAGGCTATCAAATCGCTCAACTTCTTAATAATCTCATAAGCTCCCTCATGCTTTCTACCTAACAGTTTCTTTAATATGGAACCTTCCTGAAAGAGGGAAAATGCTTCTTTCATATCGAAATCAGCATCGACAGATAAGGCCGGCAATGAGAACTCTTCTTCCGGATTATAAAGACCGAAACCGTTTTCTTTTGTATAAGTATGGGAAGTACCCTGCCCAGCCGTTTCCGTAAACTGTTCAATCAGCAGCAGTTCTTTGGAAGTCGGTTTTTCAATGGCAGCAACCCATGGAATACAACGGTCATATATATCTGCATGTTCTTTTTTCTTACGGAATGTGAGCAACATATCGAGAGCTGCCAGCCGTTTATCCGCCAAAGGCGAAGATAACAAACGTTCTATCGAACCGGATAAGGCTTCGGAATCACGCTTCATCAACAAAGCAATAACCTGCTGACGGAGAATGCCGGATTTATATTTCAGAAGTTCCTCTATCCTCAGGTATCGGTCATCGTCTATCTCTAAATCTTTCAAGATGTTGAATGCAGCTTTGCGGGGAGTCTCGGCACGGTCGCCCAAGGCTTTGACAAGCGTATCTATCTGTATCTGCGAAGAAGGCTGTTTGAGTAATTCGCTTACAATAAACGAACGGATACCGCTATCTGCCTGTTCATAATAGGAACAAAGGTCATCCAGTAATTCATTGCTTCCGATAACGTAAACGATAGATGCCATCTTTCTCAAAATATCCTCATGCCCCAGTTCCGTGCTGTGCCAAGGGAATATAAAAGGAGAAATGGTCAGTTTCTTCGTTAGTCTTCCGTTTATATCTTTCAATATATGATACTGGTTCCTGGCTTGTGCCAAAGACTCGAAATAGGAATGGTCTTCTTTCTTCCGGCTATAATAACCGCCAATAGAAACACTATGCAGATAAGAGGGTAAAAACGCAGCGACTATGGAAAGGTCGTCGGAAAACTTATCCAATGCCTGTCTGGCAAGGTCTTCCTGCATCCATTCACATTGGGTAGTTAGAAGATAATAGAACAGAACTTGTACTTTATGCTTGGTACCTGCTTGCATGATTTGTTCCGCACAAGCTGTGAGGTCTTCCATCTTCCTGTATCCTTTCGCCCAGAGAGCCATATACACTTCGATGCTATCGTCGCTATTCAGGCAAATATCTACATAGGAAGGGTCTGTCAGCAGCATATAGATCAAATCCATTACCTTCTGGTTGATACGGTCTACATGGTTTTCATCCAACAATCCGGTCCAGGTTCCTACGGCGCGTTTGATGGAAGAGAAACGTTGCATATCGTTTGTACGCAGGATATTGAACAGATAAGTAAAGGCTTCCATCGTACCCCCATCCATTGTTTCAGCAATAGATTGACGAAGACCTTCCTGCAAACGTGCAGCCAGCAGGAGATTGCCTTCCAGTTCGTACAACTCCCGGTTATTGCTCATCACAATACCTTGCAACAGATTATACGAAATACGTCCTACATTATTCTCACTGCAAATAATGTCTTTAGTCTTCTCTATAATAGCAATATTCCCGGCATCTATCTCCACACTCATCAGATGATGATAGTTTATATCTGTTATGAAGGAACTTTCTTCTTCTGTCCGTCCTCCCTGCATCAATACTTCAAGGGGAAGTCCGGAAGCCACTATGGCAAGAAAATCTTTCAGGTTGTCCAATGCTTTTATATAATGTAATCCGGCATTGGCGGAACGGAGCGGACGCCGGTAATAACCATACGTATAAGGTATCCCGGGCAGTTTATGCAACCAGGCGATATATTTCTCTGCATATTCATTCCCCAACATATACTGCAATACCTCCAACCGGTCGTCGCTAAACAAATCCCAGATATAGCAGATATGTTTGCCATCCATTAAAGAGTGCAAGTAATTTTCCGCTTCATAGGTATTCATTGTAAACGAGCTGATAAGGGCATCGAACAGTCTCTGTCCTTTTTCGCTCAACTTATTTTTATTTTTCAACAGCTTGTCCACATAACCGGAAACAAATGCTTCCGACGAATTTCTCCAATATAATCCCATATCGATATTCTCCTGTTTTTTTAAAATCCGATTACCACATACGTCCGGCAAGCATCGTAAGACGTACAAATATTAATTCCGAACCTTCATGCAATGAAACGGGCTGTTCCAATGACTCCAGTTCTTCTCCATCCACAAAGATGCGGAAGATACCGTCTTCAAAAGATTGGAGAGCGTTGCGAATGGCTTTTTCCGTATCAGCAGACATCCCGTTATAATTGACACCGAAACTTATTTTTCCGGTAGTTGCCTTATCCTGTATCTCTTCGTTGGTGAGGTATTTCAATAATTCGCTTTGTTCCAACCGTTGGTTGTATTCTTCTACCTGCATGGTTACAATAGCAGCTATCAAAGCGGCAGTAGTATCAGGAACTTTATCCAGTTGTGTGGCTTTCTTGTCTATTACATTCCTGCGTTTGCCCAATTGTTTTACATGAATATATACCTGCATATAAATCAGTATTTTCTATTTAAGATGATGATTTACAAAGGAACAAAATAATATGTTTTACTAAAAAAATATGCGGGCTTTTTGTTAAACAGGATTATTATTTCTTCCTTTGATTATTCAAACCGTAAAAGCACTTAACTATGGAACTTCAAATTATACAAAACAAAATCTATGAGATTAGAGGACAACAGGTCATGCTGGATTTCGATTTGGCTGAATTGTACCAGGTAGAAACAAAATATTTAAAGCGAACTGTTAATAGAAATATTCAACGTTTCCCTATAGATTTTATGTTTGAATTAAATAAGGAAGAGTATTATTTTCTAAGGTGCCAAAATTGCACCTTAGAAGGGAAAGGAAAATATGCTAAATACCTACCTTATGCATTCACCGAACACGGTGTCACAATGCTTGCCAGTGTATTACGCAGTGAAAAAGCCATAGATATTATATAAATATTCCCAAAGGTGTATCAAATATTATTCTGTCATTATTTCTTCATTTGATTATTAAAATCATAAAAGCACTTAACTATGGAACTTCAAATCATACAAAATAAGATTTATGAGATTAGAGGGCAACAGGTCATGCTGGATTTCGATTTGGCAATGTTGTACCAGATAGAAACAAAACGTTTGAAAGAGCAGGTAAAACGTAATAGTGAACGATTTCCTAAAGATTTCATGTTCATCCTTTCAGAAAAAGAATGGAACGAACTGGTCGCAAATTGCGACCAGTTACCGAAAACAATAAAACATACTTATATTATACCCTCTGCTTTCACACAAGAGGGCATAGCCATGCTGTCAAGTGTCCTTCGTTCTTCCATAGCCATACAAGTTAATATAAATATCATGCGGGCTTTCGTAAAAATAAGACAATATATACTCGAAAGCAACCAAACCGCCAAAGAACTGGCAGAACTCAAACTGCAAATTCACTTCCTTCAAGAAGACATCGAAAGCCTTTCCAAAGACCATGAAGGATATGAACAACATTTTGATGACATTTACCTTGCCTTGGCTGAATTAGCAAATAGAAACAAAAAAGATGATAAACCGAGAAAAAAGATTGGTTATATATAAAAACCGTAACAGTACTACTATACAAAACAACACTTACAGAGGAAAAAACAGTATCTATCAGTCTCTGATATTGCATATAACAGTCTTTTATTTACTATATATAGCAACTTAAATTAGTACCGGTAGTAGTTTTTTTTACTACAGGTAGTAATTTTGGAATGCAAAACAAGTATCTTTTGATTTCAAAACATATATATTTTGAAGTCAAAGCATGTATGTTTTGTTTTCAAAGGCTATTTTTCCCCTGAAAATAGATTTATTCGCCCTGTTTCTTTCCTATTTGCATTAAAGACACAGACCAGATTCATTTATCATTTTCATACTTGTTTTGTTTTTCAATAAACGTATTGCCACGCTTATACAAATAAGCAAACAGTTTAACCCATTTATGCAAAAGATACCATCCTATTGATAATCCTTATCTCCCGGAGAAGCCAATAAAAACAAAGAACCGGATATATCCCCGGCTATAGAACAACCATAGGAAGTTCATTTGACAAATTGTCAAATTGTTAATTCAACTATTTATCCAGAATATTATTTTATCATTTTGCTCAATCGGATAGCCACTCCTTTATATTTGGTTCCTTTATCTTACACTTTCACGCAAAATACCGCTTTCAATCTATTGTTATGAAAGAAATCACTAACTTTGTGGCTTTAAATAGATAACATTAAAAATAAACGATAAATAATCATGGAGTACAATTTCGGAGAAATTGAAAAAAGATGGCACGAGTACTGGATTGCCAACAATGTTTACAAAGTGGAAAAGGATTCCAGCAAACCTAAGTATTACGTATTAGACATGTTCCCTTATCCGTCGGGAGCAGGACTACATGTAGGACATCCGCTCGGATACATTGCTTCTGATATTTATTCCCGATTCAAACGTTTACAGGGATTCAACGTATTGCATCCGATGGGATATGATGCTTACGGGCTTCCTGCGGAACAATATGCTATCCAAACCGGACAGCATCCTGAAATAACAACCAAAAACAACATTGCCCGTTATCGCGAGCAGATGGATAAAATAGGTTTCAGTTATGACTGGAGCCGCGAAGTCCGTACCTGCGATCCGGGTTATTATAAGTGGACACAATGGGCCTTTGTCCAGATGTTCAACAGTTACTATTGCAACGACGAAAAACAAGCACGTCCTATCAGCGAACTGGTAGAGGCTTTTGAGACATCCGGTACGGAAGGACTGAACGTTGCATGCAGTGAAGAACTGAGCTTCACAGCCGACGAATGGAAAGCGAAAAGCGAAAAAGAAAAGCAGGAAATCCTATTGAACTACCGTATCGCTTACCGTGGCGAAACAATGGTAAACTGGTGTGCTGCATTAGGTACTGTCCTTGCAAATGATGAAGTGGTGAACGGCGTTTCGGAACGTGGCGGTTACCCGGTGGAACAAAAAATAATGCGTCAGTGGTGCCTGCGTGTATCCGCTTATGCACAACGTTTACTGGAAGGACTGGATACCATCGACTGGACCGATTCACTGAAAGAAACGCAACGTAACTGGATTGGACGCAGCGAAGGTACGGAAGTAAACTTCAAGGTAAAAGACAGTGATTTGGAATTTACCATCTTTACCACCCGTGCAGATACAATGTTCGGCGTTACCTTTATGGTACTGGCACCGGAAAGCGAACTGGTGGGAAAAGTAACTACCCCGGAACAGAAACAGGAAGTGGATGCTTATCTGGAACGTACAAAGAAACGTACGGAACGCGAACGTATAGCAGACCGTCAGGTAACCGGTGTATTCAGCGGTTCATATGCTGTTAATCCGTTTACCGGAGATGCAGTGCCTATCTGGATCAGCGATTATGTATTGGCTGGTTATGGTACCGGTGCAATCATGGCTGTACCTGCACACGATAGCCGCGACTATGCTTTTGCCAAACACTTCAACCTGCCGATTATCCCATTGATTGAAGGTTGCGATGTAAGCGAAGAAAGTTTCGATGCGAAAGAAGGTATTGTCTGCAACTCCCCGAGACCGGATGTTACTCCTTATTGCAGCCTGTCCCTGAACGGACTGACTGTAAAAGAAGCAATCGCCGCTACCAAGAAATTCGTAGAAGAAAACAAATTAGGACGTGTTAAAGTAAATTACCGTTTGCGTGATGCTATATTCAGCCGCCAGCGTTACTGGGGCGAACCGTTCCCTGTATATTATGATGCAGATGGCATGCCTCAAATGCTTCCTGTTGATAAACTGCCTTTGGAATTACCGGAAGTAGATAAATTCCTTCCTACAGAAACCGGCGAACCGCCTCTGGGACATGCCGTAAAATGGGCTTGGGATACCGTAAACCAGGAAGTAGTGGAAGTATCTAAAATAGATAACAAAACGATCTTCCCGCTGGAACTTTGCACAATGCCGGGATTTGCCGGTTCATCCGCTTATTACCTGCGTTATATGGACCCGCACAACGACAAAGCGCTGGTTGCTAAGGATGTGGATGAATATTGGCGCAACGTAGACTTATATATAGGTGGTACAGAACATGCTACCGGTCACTTGATTTACAGCCGTTTCTGGAATAAATTCCTGTTTGACCTGGGTGTTGTCTGCGAGAACGAACCGTTCAAGAAGCTGATAAACCAGGGTATGATACAGGGACGTTCAAACTTCGTATATCGTATCAATGGTACCAATAAGTTTGTATCCCTCAACCTCAAAGATAACTATGAAGTAACTCCCATACACGTAGACGTAAACATCGTATCTAACGATATATTGGACACCGAAGCCTTCAAAAACTGGCGCCCGGAATACAAAGATGCCGAATTTGAACTGGAAGATGGTAAGTATATCTGTGGATGGGCTGTTGAAAAGATGTCCAAATCTATGTTCAATGTAGTGAACCCGGATATGATTGTCGAAAAGTACGGTGCCGATACGCTTCGTCTGTACGAAATGTTCTTAGGCCCGTTGGAACAATCCAAACCCTGGGATACAAACGGTATCGACGGTGTACACCGCTTCCTGAAAAAACTTTGGGGCTTATTCTTCGGTAATACGGACAGCCTGCAGATTACCGATGCAGAACCGACTGCCGAAGAACTGAAAGCGCTGCACAAACTGATTAAGAAAGTAACTTTCGATATCGAACATTTCTCTTATAACACTTCCATCAGTGCTTTCATGATTTGTATCAATGAACTGGGTAGCCTGAAATGTAACAAACGTGCCATTCTGGAACAACTGATTATCCTGTTGGCTCCGTTTGCTCCTCATATTGCCGAAGAGTTATGGCATACCTGCGGACATACTACAACCGTTTGCGATGCAGCATGGCCCAAGCATAATGAAGAATATCTGAAAGAAAACTCTGTTGTTTATGCTATTTCTTTCAATGGCAAAGCCCGTTTCAACCTGGAACTTCCGGCTGACATGCCTCGTGAAGAAGTAGAGAAAGCAGCTCTTTCACACGAAAACTCAGCCAAATGGATGGATGGCAAGACTCCTAAAAAGATTATTGTCGTCCCCGGAAAGATAGTTAATATAGTAATCTAAAATCTAAATGAAACTTACAAACAACAAACTCTACTTTTCCATACAAGATTACCTGGTTATCGTTTTAGGTACGATCCTGTATGGTTTTGGCTTCAACGCATTCATTCTTTCGAATGAAATCATTACCGGAGGAGTCAGTGGTATCTGTGCCTTAATCTTCTTTGCAAGCAATGAAGTGATACCGGTTTCGGTATCTTACTTTGTGATCAACGTTGTTTTATTGCTTGCTGCTCTCAAAGTATTGGGATTTAAATTCCTGGTAAAAACGATATTCGGAGTGTTCTCGCTCTCCGCTTCCTTATCGTTTTTTGAGTGGCTGCTGGAAGGAAAACCGCTTTTGCATGACCAGCCGTTCATGTCTATCATTATCGGTGCATTCCTTTGCGGTGCCGGTCTGGGACTGGTATTCTCGGCAAACGGAAGTACGGGAGGTACGGATGTCATCGGAGCGATTGTAAACAAATACAAGAATATATCTATCGGCAGGGCTTTATTGTTCTGTGATTTCTTTATCATCGGTTCATCTTTCTTTTTGTTCCATGATGTGGAAAAGATCGTATTCGGTTTTGTTGAAATGTTTGTAAGTAACTATATTTTGGATATGGTGCTGAATGGAAACCGCCAGTCTGTCCAATTCTTCATATTCTCCCAGAAATATGATGAAATAGCAGAACATATCATACACGACTTAGGACGCGGATGTACCATTCTCGACGGTGTAGGCGGATACTCCCGCAAACCCGTCAAAGTAGTCGTACTTTTGGCTAAGAAGTCCGAATCGGTTTCTATTTTCCGCCTGGTGAAGCAAATAGACCATCAAGCATTTATTTCACAAAGTATCGTACGAGGAGTCTATGGGGAAGGATTCGACCAGATAAAAACATAGTCGCCCCCCTCCCCTTTGCATAAATAAAAGTTCAGAACGGATTCCTTTTTTACACCGGATGTAATATACAGGAAATCCGTTCTGAATTTTTTTATTCGTACTTTTGCACAGAGATATAAACATTCTATAAACCATTCAAATGAGAAAATTAGTATTTGCTACCAACAATACACATAAGCTGGATGAGGTAAGAAACATCACCGGCAATCTGGTGAATATCGTAAGCCTTTCGGATATAAATTGCCACGAAGATATCCCGGAAACGGCAGATACCCTGGAAGGAAATGCTTTGCAGAAAGCCCGCTATATCAAAGAGAAGTTCGGTTATAACTGCTTTGCCGACGATACGGGACTGGAAGTGGAAGCATTAAACGGCGCCCCCGGAGTTTATTCCGCCCGTTATGCCGGTCCCGGACATGATGCGGAAGCCAATATGAACAAACTCCTGAAGGAAATGGAAGGCAAAGAAAACCGGAAAGCCCGTTTCCGGACCGTTATCGCACTTATTCTGGACAATACGGAGTATTTGTTCGAAGGAATCGTTAACGGTACGATTATCGCAGAAAAGACGGGTTCCGAAGGTTTCGGATACGATCCTATATTCGTTCCCGAAAACTATACGGAGACATTTGCCGAAATGGGTAATGATTTGAAAAATAAAATCAGCCACCGGGCAGAAGCAACAAAAAAGCTGACAAACTTCTTATCAACACTCTGAACAATCTATATGAACCTATAAAAAAACATGCCGGTCCGGATATATTTGAAGCATCCGGCTGGCATGTCACTTTATCAAATTATAAACAGGTTATAAACCTAATTTTTCAGATATATCAAGCATCCTTTGAATAGGTTTAATAGCTTTTTTCTGTACTTCTTCATCCACAAATATTTCAGGCAATTCGTATTTCAAGCAGTTATACAACTTTTCCATTGTATTTAAACGCATAAAATTACATTCGTTGCAGGCACATGTACTATCGTTGGGAGGAGCCGGAATAAATTCCTTGTCCGGACTCTTTTTACGCATTTCGTGAATAACGCCGCTTTCCGTCGCTACAATAAACTGTTTCTTATCCGACTTGATGGTATGCTTTAAAAGAGCGGCAGTCGAACCTACGAAGTCTGAGACCTGTATAATGGGTTGTTTACATTCCGGGTGAGTAATGATTTCCGCATCCGGATACTGTTTCTTTAAATCCAGAACCTTTTCCAGAGAGAACTGCTCATGAACATGGCAGGCACCATCCCAAAGTAACATTTTACGTCCGGTTATGCTATTAATGTAATTACCGAGGTTACGGTCCGGACCAAATATAATCTTTGTATCTTCCGGGAAACTTTCAACAATCTGACGGGCGTTGGTTGAAGTAACCACCACATCGGTTACCGCTTTTACCGCAGCTGTCGTATTCACATATGAGATAACGACATGGCCGGGATGCTGTTTCACAAACTCGGCAAAGTCAGGAGCCGGGCAACTGTCGGCCAATGAACAACCGGCATTCAGGTCGGGAACCAGTACTTTTTTATCAGGACAAAGTATCTTGGCTGTTTCTCCCATGAAATGAACTCCGCAGAGAACGATAATGTCCGCAGTTGTTTTAGCAGCCCACTGAGCCAAAGCCAGGCTATCGCCAACAAAGTCTGCGATATCCTGAATATCTCCTGTCTGGTAATAATGAGCTAATATAATAGCATTCTTTTCCTTACGTAGCTGATCGATAGCCTTCTTCAAATCGAGGTCTTTAGGTATCGGCGCATCCATATATCCGATTGATTGGTTTGTCTGCATAGCTTATTTGTATATGTTTATTCTTAGTTTCTACACTATATCAACAGAGTTATTACCAATTTTTATTACTGATAATCTTTAACTTAGTTATATTATCAACAAACTGTTGATATCTGCAAAGGTAAAAAACTTTATTCAATCATATATATGAAAGTAGTTTAAACATGCTTAAGAAAGAGGTTTTATGTAAATCCTTAATTTTCCGCAATGCAACCATGCCACTCAAAAAAGGTATTCCGTTTTTATTCCCGGAACTCCCCCTTGCTTCTTCCGGCCTCCTTAGTTATCCACAATCCTATATTATATTATTCTTTATCTTTAATTTTAAATTTAAATATGATGAATATGATATCCTGTTGAAACAGTTAATACATTTCTGTTTCAACATTTGCCTGAAAGGTTATTAAGTTCTATAAACCGTTTATCAAAAGGATACTAACATATACATAACAAGCTTATTTATTAGAAATCTACAGATTACAGACTTTATTAGTTTTTAGTTGATAACTTGGTATGTGTAAAAGTTTATATCTCTTGAGGGGTGTTGATACGTGTATAACCCTTGTTGATATGTCGTAATAAATAACGGGTTGCTTTTATTGTGGGATTGGAAGAGGGACATGTATAAACAAGTATTTGGATAAAGCAAGAATTATTTTTCATTTAGTGTTCACTACTTATCAATAGTTTTTCAACGGGGTATACACATTAATTCACTACTTTTGCAGCACAAGAAAAAAGACAGTTATGCGTAAGTTAAAGATTACGGAGTTGAACCGCCTGACTCCTGAAGAATTCAAAGATAGTGAAAAAATACCGTTAATCGTTGTACTCGACCATATAAGGAGCCTTAATAATGTGGGTTCTGTGTTCCGTACTTCGGATGCGTTCCGTGTGGAAGCTATTTATTTGTGTGGCATAACAGCCTGTCCGCCTCATACGGAGATTCACAAAACAGCTTTGGGAGCTGAAGATACTGTAGACTGGGCTTATTTTAAAGATACATTGGAAGCTGTTGATAACTTAAAGAAAGCGGGATATACGGTATGTGCAATCGAACAGGCGGAAGGCAGTGTGATGCTTGATAAGTTGCTGTTGGACAAGAGTAAAAAATATGCTATTGTGATGGGGAATGAAGTGAAAGGTGTTCAACAATCTGTTGTTGATAATTGTGATATGTGTATTGAAATCCCACAATACGGAACCAAGCATTCGTTGAATGTATCTGTTACGACAGGTATCGTTATATGGGATTTCTTTAAGCAGTTGTCAGATTAATCCGTTTTCAACGAGAACCACGATCCGTTCCGTTTGGGCGTCTTTGCCTTTCGGATCATATTCCGATTTAAGGCTGGCGCCGAACATACCGGCAAATATATTCCAGAAGCCGGCTCTGAAACTTCCTAAATAAGCTTTCAACAGGTTATAACTGGATTGGTTACATTCCCTGTCTATCAATTTGATAAGTAATTTTCCCTGGGAAAAGGTAAGTTTTTTCAACTCCGGTTTATATTGTTTAAAAAGTTCTTTTTCCATCAGTTTAAGGTGTGCTTGCCGTGCCTTGTCGTTAGGTAAGGTTTCCATGTATTCGTAAGTTTCAATCAACGTTTCATAAACCATTTTGGCATAAGGGAGTGTACGTTTCACATCACGGACTAACTTATTGTATTTTTGTTGTTCCCTCTTATTTTTGAACTTAGGTTGTGGATAAATATAAATTTCCTGCAGATTAACGACGGCAATCGTATCTTTTCCGTCGAAGAAGGCTCTTTGTACACCTTCCGGAACGGTATTGACTTTCAGTGTCTGTGCTTTTATTCCCATTGCACATACCATGAACATAATCAATATAACATACCATCTCACTCCAATCATAGCCTACAAAAATAATTGATTTAGAGATAGCAATATCAAGTTTTACAGAATTTGACTGAGTAAACATTCAATTCAATACATATTATATCTCATTGCTACTTATGTTTTGGTTGTCAAATGTAAAAATAAGTATTCATATACTTTGTGTTACTTTGTATAAAGCTTATTTTTACAAACTGAATATTCTAAACAATACAAATTATACTTATGCCAATTCTAACATTTAAAGATACTTCTATTTTTATTTTTCTGATGCTTCTATTTTTACTACCCGGTTGTAGAAAATATGAATCTAAAGAAAGTATCCTTCTTGATAAGGCGGAAGAACTAATAAAGCTACATCCGGATAGTACGATTCTTTTTTTAGATTCTATAGAATATCCGGAAGGGTTAAATGATCGTTTACTTGCAAAATGGTGTTTATTATACGGCATAGCTGTTGATAAAGCCAAAGAGGGGGATGTACCTTCTGTATATCAACTTAGCAGAGCATTAAAATATTATGAAAAACATAGGGACTTGAGTAAGTCTGCAAAAATTGGACTTTATCTCGGTCGCTCCTATGTAAATGATAAGGAGTACGAGAAAGCTATGGAAGCATATGATGCTGCATTGAATATAGCTATTGAAGTAAAGAATTATAATATAGCAGGATACATATTGAGTTATATGGGAGATTTGTATGAAATAAATGGAAATTTTTTATTTGCTGTAAATAAATATGAGGATAGTAGTAAATATTTTAAACTTGCTAATAATGATAGGAGTTATATTTTTGGTTTAGTAAATACAGCAAGAGAATGTGTATTATGCGATTCTATAGATAAATCTTTATCTTTTTTTACAAAGCAGAAAATGCAGCTTTACTATTGGGTGATAAGGAAGTTATTTCTTATACTTATAATGGTTTAGGAGCTACTTATTGTACTATTGATAAATATAAAAAGGCGGAATATTATTATTTAAAAGCAATAGAAAATAATTCAACAGACTCTGCTTCTAACTATATGGGATTAGCTGAAATATATTTAGACTTAAAATATTTTGATAAAGCTAAAATGTTTTTAGATAAATCAAATATGAAAACAAAAAATAAATATATAGCTATAGGTATAACAGAAAATTACTATTTATTAGAAAAGGCAAAAGGAAATTATTCTAAAGCATTAGAATATTTAGAAAAATATTCATATTCAGCAGACTCTATTTCTAAAATAGAAAATAATACAAATGTATTAGCGACAGAAAAGAAATATAATTATATGAAGTTACATAATGAAAATATGCAATTAAAGATAAATAGACAAATATATTATATTATTGCTTCCATATTATTACTGTGTATTTTTACTATAGCTATTATACATCTTCTTAGGATAAGAAAAAAAATATACATATATTGAATCAGCAAGTAGCAATAAATGAGCAAAACAGAAAAATATATGCTTTATCTGTAGAGTTGAATCAAAAAAAGGATATATTGTATCATCAGAAAAATCAGTTGGAAGAAAATAGTAAATTTAATCAATTGAAATCTGATATTTCTGAAGAAGAAAAAAGGTATATGAAATTGAAGAAGGATGTAGAAGTTGTTAATAACAAATTGATAGCTTGTAGAGAAGAACGAATATTATTATCGCCGATAGGTACTAAACTCTATAGATGGTCAGAAAAAGTGCAATCGAATATTTCTAGTCCATTAATTAAGTTCTATCCAATGGAAAAATATAGAAAACTTGATAAAGGATGTATACCCTATTGTATATAAGGAGTTGATAGAAAGATATTTTACACAAGTGGAGAAACGCTTTTGTTATTTATGCTTATTCAAATTGGATACGCGTCAAATATCTATATTGCTGAATATAAACCCTGAATCTGTTAATAAACAGCGTTTCCGCTCACGTCAAAAGTTTGATTTGGTAGGTACAAATGAAGATTTATATGTTTATCTTGTAAGTCTTTGATTAAGATGAACTCGTTAGATTACTATAGTTATGATATTCCTTTTCCCTTAAAAAAATAGATATGTTTTGCTTTCCGCGAACGTGGGATGTAAGAAAGATAGTAACGATATTTATTGAATATTTATTCCTGTATCAGTTGATAAACAATGTTTCCATGTGTCACAAATACCTATTTTAGATAAATTCTCTGTTTGCTTTGTAATTTATTTATATTCAATGTGTTATATGTTTATGTATCATATACTTTGTCAATTATATAATTATTAATTGACTGATTATCAGATGATATTTGTCAATCCCATAAAATGACCTATTTGCTATTTTGTTTAAAAGGACTACTACTTTTGTCGCATAAATAAACAAAGTTATGAATATATATAAAATGTTACTGTACATTATTATTACTTTATTTTCAAGGCTCGCCCAAATATTTATTTACTTTTGCGACCTGTTGAATAACTAATCTGTATAAAACTATAGACGCTAAAAACAATTATCAAATAATAAATAACCTGCTTATTTATTTTAATATTAATTCTATGATTAAGAAAACATTTATTTTAACGATTGGAAGTATGAAAAAAGTTTTATTTTTATTTGTATCTTTATTTTGTGTGATGGCTGCTAATGCACAGTTTAAATTTACTCCTACCGTAGGAACTACTATTTTAAAAGAGAGCGCATTTAAAGCTAATTTTGGTGTTCAGGCCGGAATAGGGGTAAGATATTCTTTTAATAAAAAGGATGATGGTTTCGGTATTCAATCCGGGTTATATTTTATGCAACGGAATAGCTCTTCTTCAGGAACTACTTTGCATATGAGTGACGGTTCTTCTCAGTTATTAATTCCAGAAACAGGAGATATTTTATCATCACCTTTAATTGGAACACCTGGAGGATCTACTTACAGCATAACTACTCATAGAAACTATCTTCAGTTGCCGGTTATGGCGGAGTGGGCAAAATATATAACTCCCGATATTCGTTTTCATGTAGCTGCAGGTCCTTATTTTGCTGTAGGTCTCGGTGGCAAAAACAAAGTATCGACTATTTCCTGGGATAAAAGTGAGAATGTTCAGGCTGATGAAACATCTTGGGATCCTTTTAAATATAATAACTATAAACGTTTTGATTTTGGTTTGTCTTTCCAGACAGGTGTAGAAATAAAACGCGTTGCTATCCTGCTTAACTACAACATGAATTTGCTTCATAGAAATCAAGGCACAAAAGAAAACCTTGTGTCTATAGGGGTAGGTTACACTTTCTAAGTATATAGATACATACATAAAAAGTCCTCTTTTTCCATTCAGACAATGGAAAAAGAGGGCTTTTCTTTTGTATAATTCTTTGCCACTCGAATTTATTACGTAGATTTACCGCAATTTTATTAACTAAAATAACAAACTATGAGCAAACTTTTCAATAAATAATAGATAATTCATTATATACCAAACTCCTTTATTATGAAAAAAGAAAAAATTAGAAGCCTGAGAGGTTACCCTCTTTGCGTCCTTATTCTTTGTATGTGTATCCTGCCTGTTTATGCTGTTGATAACTTCCGGATAACAGATATCCGTTGTCTTGGTATGGGAGGAAACGGAGTTACCCAATCCGTATTATCTAATCCTTCGTTGGTCTGTCTTTATGATAGTAAACAGGTTCAGATAGATTATTTTAATCGTTATTCAGTGAAAGAATTGGGAACTATTCATGCCGGATTTATTTATCCTAACACACTATTACCTGCCGCTGTTGATATCTTTTCTTTTGGTTTCGATGGCTATCGGGAAAGTATGTTCCGTCTTTCTATGGGAAAGCAATTGAATAGAAAGTGGAAAATAGGAATCAGTATTCAATATGCATTGTTGCAAACGGAATTATCAGAAAGGGTACTGCAAGGGCTTTCAACAGATGTTGGTATTCTTTATTCTCCTGTTGACAAACTGTTGATTGGATTGTTGATAATGAATTTACCTTCAGTTACTATTCATTCAGAAGCTACTGATATTAAAATTCTTAATGACTATTCTATCCAGATAGGTTTTCAATGGTCGGTAATTAACAGCCTGTTGATAGCTAGTACTGTAGAGAGTAATAAAACGGTTTATTTAACAGGTAGTATCGGAGCAGAGTATATTCCTTTCAACCGGTTTTCGATTCGAGCGGGTATGAACTTATCCCCTCTTCAACCTTCATTAGGGATAGGATACCGTTTTTCCAGGTTTAGTCTGGATGTTGCCGGGACTTATTATGCTGTGTTGGGAATAAGTACCGGTGTTGGAATAAAGTATACTTTTTAAGGGTGTAAGGTTATGAAACGGTTGTTTATAACCTTGTTGGTATTTCTGTTGATAAATAGTTATCAACTTAAAAGCCAAATAAATCCATCTGTTGATAAATGGATGGAATATGTGGATGAAATGGCTCAGGAGACAGAAGATACAGAACATATAAAGACACTGTATGCGGATTTATCTTATTTGTCCGAACATCCTTTTGAACTGAATACAGTTACGGAAGAACAGTTAAAACGGCTTCCTTTCTTATCTGATTTGCAAATTAAAGAGTTGTTGGAATATCGTTTACGCTATGGTAAACTGGTTACTGTTTATGAATTGAAGAATATTGTTTCATTCGATTTTGAAACAATATCCCTTTTCTTACCCTTTGTTTATATCAGTGAATTTACTGTTGAAAAACGTCCGTTTACTGTGAAAAAACTGTTTAAATATGGTTCTAATAATCTACAAATCAGATATGATAGATGTTTTCAACAGAAAAAGGGATATTGTTCATATCCGGATAGTGTTTTATCGGAATATCCGAACCGGAGCTATCTGGGAGAACCGTTTTACCATTCACTTCGCTATTCCTATATTTTTGACGAGCGTCTTCAATTTGGGTTTGTGGCGGAAAAAGATGCCGGCGAACCTTTCTGGAATGGTTCTCATAAGGGATATGATTATTATTCAATTCACCTCTTATTAAAGGATATGGCTAAATGGTTGAAAAGTCTTGCCTTGGGTGATTATAAGGTTTCTTTCGGACAAGGATTGATAGTAAGTAATGATTTTACACCCGGACGCAGTGCACAGGTTGTACAAGCAGAAAGGCGTTCAAATGGTTTTAGAAAGCACTTTTCAACAAATGAAAATGATTTTTTCCGGGGAATCGCATCTACTGTTTCATTCGGTAAATTCGATATAAGTATGTTCTGCTCATTCAGGAAACTGGATGCAAAAGTAGATAGTAATCAAATACGTTCTTTTAAAACAGATGGTTTGCATCGTCTGCCGGGGGATAGGGAAAAAATACGTAAAGCTCCTATGTGTACTTATGGAGGAAATATCCGTTATGCAACTCCTTCATTATGTTTGGGAATAACAGCTCTTTCCTATTCTTTCGGAAGTATGGAAGTTCAACCGGATTTAAAACCTTATAACCTATATTATTTTAGAGGTGGAAATAACTTTAACATAGGTGTTGATTACCTGTTGAAAATAAAAAATATGAAATTATATGGTGAAACTGCTGTTTCGGCGAATGGTGCTTGTGCCACTTTGAATGCATTTCAGTTAACACCGGTTTCTTATTTTTCTTTCCTTATGCTATACCGGTATTATGATTTGCGTTACCAGGCATTCTTTGGCAATGCTTTTTCACAAAGTTCAATGATACAAAATGAACAGGGTATGTATGTAGGAATGCAATGGACACCTTTTGCCCGTTGGAAATTATCGGCTTATGCAGATCTATTTCGTTTTCCCTGGCTTAAGTATGGAGTAGATGCTCCTTCGGGTGGAAAAGAATATATGTGTCAGATAGGTTATCATCCGGCTAAGGATGTATCGGTGTATTTTCGATATCGATATAAGCAAAAAGATAAAAACGGATTCAAAGAAGAAACGACTTCCCTCCTTTTGCTTCCTTCTGTTCAGCAGCGGTTGAGATTACAATTTTTATATACGATATCCCCTTCTGTCTCTTTACGGACATCTGTAGACGGAGTTTTCAACAAAGAAACAGAAAAAAGAAGTTCCGGTTGGATGTTGGCACAAAGTATGGGATGGAAGCCGGTAAAGGTTCCTTTTCAGGCAGATTTATATGTGGCTTTTTTTCATACGGACGATTACTACAGTCGCATAAGTTCTTATGAAAAGAATATACTTTATGCTTTCAATTCTTCTTCTTTTTACGGGAAAGGTTTTCGTGGTGCAATTTCTTTACGCTGGGATTTTTTGAAACGGTTTACTTTTTCGGCAAAATGGGCATGTAGTTACTATTTGGACCGGGATAAAATTGGAACAAACCAGGAAGAGATAAACGGATCTGTTAAAACAGATTTGTATGCATTGCTGCGTTGTAAGTTTTGATGGTATGGTTTATTTATTCATGATATGTGCTAAATAGTTATAAAGCATTGCTGTATAAACTTTGTCATTCTTATAGCTTTTGTAGTTTTGTATTCGCATTCATCAGAATATGCAGAACTTGTTAAAACAAAAAAGTAATTATAATATGTCTACAATCCTTTTTGATAAAATAGTGTTCGGCCCAATACATAGCCGGAGACTAGGAGTTTCTCTGGGTATGAATTTGTTGCCTACAGACGGTAAATTATGTTCGTTTAACTGTATATACTGCGAATGCGGTCTGAATGAAGAACGTCGTACTCATAGCAAGTTACCTACCCGTGAAGAGGTGAAGGAGGCTTTGATTCAAAAATTATCGACTATGCAGGCAGAAGGTATTACGCCGGATGTAATTACATTTGCCGGTAACGGCGAACCAAGCATGCATCCGGAATTCGGAGGAATTATAGAAGATACCATTATAACCCGTGACCATTTCTTTCCTTCTGCAAAGATTGCCGTATTATCCAATTCAACAATGCTTCATAGGGAAGATGTGTTTCAGGCCTTAAATAAAGTGGAAGATAATATATTGAAACTGGATTCTGTCCTGGATAGCCGGATACGGCAATTGAATGTACCTAATTCCCCTTCTTTCACATATGACAAACTGTTGGAACAGTTATGTCGTTTTAACGGTAATCTGATTATACAGACAATGTTTTTAAAAGGTGAAATAGATGGTAAAAGCATTGATAATACCACTGAACAGGAAATATCCGGATGGTTGGATGCCCTGAAGAAAATAAATCCCAAGCAAGTAATGATTTATACGATAGACAGGGAAACACCTGTAAAGAATCTCCGTAAAGTAACAAAAGAAGAACTCGAAGCAATAGCCGATAAAGCCAGAAAAGAAGGGTTCGACGTCACAGTATCAGCTTGATGAATAAATTGTAAATAGGTGACAGTTGGCAGTTATTCTGGTTTTCATACCGGACGCGAAACTTAACTGTCAACTGTCACCTATCAATTGTCACCTGAAAAATGTAAAACATTTTTCTAGAAACATACTCCGAAACGGAATCCTAAGTTATTCAATCCGTCTACCGAGTAAGAAAGTACCTTGCTTTTATTTGTTGCATAGTTATAATAGAATGCAGCATGGAATCCTAACCGTTTAAAAGCAACAGGCCGGATATTGATACCTATTTCCGGAGATATATAAAACCCCCAGGGATTGTCATATACACGTACTAAGCTTGTATATGCAGAGCTTTCACTGTACATGGTACCCAGCTTCAATCCTATATAAGGTTTGAAATGATTACTCTTAAGCGGTGTCCAATAGCGGGTAGAAAGACCGAACGGCAATTGGAAAGTAGATTGTTGTAAATCGGTATTCAATGTTTGCGTCTCGGAAATATGTAAAGTCGTCCGTGGAATATACCGGTGGTTTGAGTGATAATTAATAAAAGCACCTACCGACCAGTTCGGAAGAACTTCATACCCACCTTCAAAATTGGCTCCCCAGCCACTTGCCTTATCAGCAAAACTGGTGTTTACAGGAATATTTACCTGCCAGTCTATATTAAAATGCCATCTATCTATAAAATCTTGTGCATGTCCCAATAAAGGAAAAGCACATAATAGAACAGCAAACAATATTATTTTTTTTAATGATTTAGTCTTTATCTTTTTCATAATCGTTCCTCCTGGTTACTTTTTGATAATTGGTGATTGGGTAAATGCTTGTTCGATGGCACGCAGAGTTAATTGCATGTTCATTTTTGAATTACTGTACAATAATCCGGACATATTAGCGTGCCATATAATCGGAAGTTCTTTTTCTGTACTGGTCAGATTAACCAAGTCGATAATCATAGTTCCGGTATTATAACTGTAAGCAACAGGGAATGGATAATACCAGCCGTTCCAGAAGGAGCCCCAATAGCTATATCCCCAACCGAAGTAAGGATAACCTTGTACACGTACTGTTTTTTCTGCATAAGAAAGCTGTAAACCGAGATTTGCCTTGTCCTTTTCTTTGATTCTTTGGTATCCGCGGCTACTCATTTCTTCTTCTACATTACTGATAATTTTTTTTGCATTTTCATCAGTCCAGTATTTTGCTTTCATGTCGCTTCCCGGGATGGCAATACTATCCGGAAGATAATAGGTACTAAACTTGTTAAAGTTTACATCTTTGTCATAGTTCGTATAAACCATGAAATCGTTGTCCAGCTTAGACATGTCCGGCTCTTTTTGGCAGGATATAGCCAAAATAGCCATAAGTGAAAACATTGCTACTTTTTTCATTTGTTTACATCAGTTTAAGTTATTATAATATATAGATATACTGCAAGTTAGATACATCCGCAAACATACAATTTAAATTTTTAAAATACTAATCAGTTACTTGTTTGAATAGTTTTTTTGAGTTAGTTAAATATCTTTTTAGTAAAACAAAATAAAAAAAGATTCAGGCACGGATTAGACATAATCTGAGATTCGTCTAATCCGTGCCTGAAAATATTTTATGTAAAATTTTTATTGTTTGGAAACTACCTTCCGGGCAATTTCGATTGCTTCATGGATGTTACTGCAAATATTATCAGCTCCAATCTTTTTTTCAAAGCCGGATTTCACTAATATGTTTCTCACAGTTTCATTTACGCCTGACAGGATTAAATGAATTTTTTCTGCCTCCGAAAGACGATAGAGACTCTCCAGGTTATGAAGTCCGGTAGAATCCATAAAAGGGACTTTACGCATGCGGATGATACGTACTTTCGGTTTGTCGGAAAGACTTTTCATCACTCCGTCGAATTTATTGGCTATACCGAAGAAGAAAGGGCCGTCTATCTCATATACTTCCACGTCTTTAGGAAGAGTAAGGACTTCTTCGTCATGGTGTATCTCGCCTTCATCGGAAAGGTCTATTTTATTTTTTACAACGGAAACATGAGTCGTTTCTGCCACACGTTTCATGAACAGGAACATGGCTATAAGTAATCCTACTTCTATTGCTATGGTTAAGTCGAAGATAACGGTCAGGAAAAATGTTACCAATAATACAGATACATCGCTTTTCGGATTTTTCATCAATGAGCGGAAAGTTCTCCATTCACTCATATTATAAGATACGATAATCAAAACACCTGCCAGACAAGCCATAGGAATGTGTTTAGTAAGCGGACCGAGGAACAGCAGGATTAAAAGTAATACAATTGCATGGATAATGCCGGCTACAGGTGTTTGGCCTCCGTTATTTATATTTGTCATTGTACGGGCTATGGCCCCGGTAACCGGAATCCCTCCAAAGATAGGAACGACAATATTTGCGGCACCTTGAGCAATTAATTCCGTATTTGAATTATGCTTATCTCCTGTTACACCGTCTGCAACCGTAGCGGATAACAATGATTCGATAGCTCCCAACATGGCAATGGTAAATGCCGAAGGCAGAAGCAAATTGATTGTCTCCATATTAAAAGTGATAGGAGCCGGATTTGGAAGGGAGGCATTGATTGTAAACCGATCTCCAATCGTTTCGATCCCGGTTATTCCTGCATAGTTGCGTAGCGCATAGACAATAACTGTCATTAGGATAATGGCAATTAAGGAACCTGGTATCTTTTTGGAAAATTTGGGAGCTATTGCAATTATTACAATGCTTGCCAAACCTATTGCTAACGACCCTATATTAATTGTGTGGCCATGTTGGAAATAAGCAATCCATTTGGATATAAAGTCTGCCGGAACTTTATCCATTGTCAGCCCGAATAAATCTTTCATTTGTGTGGTAAAAATGGTGAGGGCTATACCACTGGTAAAACCGACGACAATCGGATAAGGTATGAATTTGATAACCGTTCCTAGTTTTAATATCCCCATAATAACAAGTATAATACCTGCAACTACGGTAGCTATGGCTAATCCTTCGATCCCGAAAGTTTGGATAATGCCGTATACAATAACAATAAAGGCTCCTGTGGGACCTCCTATCTGTACACTGCTGCCACCCAGCAGCGAAACAATAAAACCTCCGAGAATAGCTGTAATTAATCCTTTTTCCGGACTTACCCCGGAAGCAATACCAAATGCGATCGCAAGTGGAAGGGCAACAATACCAACGATGATACCTGCCATAAGATCGGTCATGAACCGTTCTTTGGAATAGTTTTTCAACGCCTGTAACAATTTGGGTTGAAAATCAATCTTGTTATTCATTATATGTTTGGAATTTATTAAAAAAAACGTCACAAAGATACAACAAATATAAATAAGCTGCTATTCTTATGTTTGTATTCTTCTTTTTAAGACTATGGCATGGCTGGATAATACATGATTTATATGATTTTGGATGCAATCGAAACGGTAAATATTTATAAATCATTTTTATGTGAACATTGAAATATTTTATAATACCTGATTATCATTCTCAAAAACAATTTTATACCTTTGACTCGCTTACTAGGGTAATAACAGGAACACATTTTATATACTACAATAATTAGCATTATGGAAAAAAGTATTAAAGGTACACGTACCGAGCAGAATCTGCTGAAATCATTTGCCGGTGAATCCCAGGCAAGAAGCCGTTACACATTCTTTGCAAGCCAGGCTAAAAAAGAAGGTTATGAACAAATTGCCGGTGTGTTTATGGAAACAGCCGAACAGGAAAAAGAACATGCTAAGCGTTTCTTTAAATTTCTGGAAGGTGGAATGGTTGAAATTACAGCTTCTTATCCTGCAGGTGTAATTGGAAATACAATGCAGAATCTTGCTGCTGCTGCTGATGGCGAAAATGAAGAATGGGCAGACCTTTACCCTGAGTTTGCTAAGGTTGCTGAAGAAGAAGGTTTCAAGCAGATTGCCGTTGCTTTCAAAATGATCGCTACTGTAGAAGCTGAACATGAAAGACGTTACCGTAAATTACTGGCTAACATGGAAGCTGGAAAGGTATTTGAGAAAGATGAAGCGATTCTTTGGCAATGTCGTAACTGCGGTTATGTATTTGAAGGCAAAAAAGCTCCTCAGAAATGTCCGGCATGCGAACATCCACAGGCTTTCTTCGAACCTATGAAACAGAATTACTAATCAGTACTGTTGAAATAAAAAAGCCCTCTCCGGGCTTTTTTATTAATTACAAAAAAACCGTTTACTATTTTGTTGATAATAAACGGTTCTCTCCGGATTGTTGAGTTGCCTCATGAGAACTTCCTAATTTTTTTGACCTATTTCTTAATTAGTGAATAGTTCTGAAAGTACAGTACTTTATCCTTACGGCCTTTTACAGATAGTCTTATTTAAGGCTATAAATGAATCAATATCCCGGATTTTGTTGCAATTTATTATTTTTCTGCATTTCTAACGCTGGAATAGGAAATATCCCTTTATAGGCAGGAGTTATTTTATTTTTCTCCCACCAAGTTCCTGAGAAGAAAGTCCCGAAGCGTATCATATCCGTACGACGGTGATCCTCAAAAACAAACTCTTTTTTCAACTCATCCTCAATTGTTTGCAAAGTTATTGTTTCCGGGGTTCCGGTAAGACCGGCACGGGAACGTATTTGTTCTAAGAAAGGACGTGCCTTTTCCGGCTGATTCAAGCGCACATAACATTCCGCTTGCATCAATAACACCTCTGCATAACGCATCACAACCAAATCATGATCACGTTCCCACTCCTCACCATCTTTTTGCTCATATTTACACCAATGTACTCCCTCATAATCTTTTGCGTCCATGATATCACCAATCTCATCCGTAAAACTCAATGGTTGAAGTCCCTCCTGATTCGGATCCCTATCAATGACTTCCCCGGTACGCAGATCGATCTGATCACCGATCAACATGGTATTACGGCGTATGTCTTTCTCATCGAAACTATGGTATAATCCGGGTTGAGCCACAATACTATTACCACCTCCCTCAAAAGCTCCGGTTGGTGAGATTGCCCATCTTTGCTCATTATGCGTTAAAGCCCAATTCAGGAAATTGCCACTCGTACCCATCTTATGATCATAAGGTATAGCCAATAAGATTTCCTTTGAAACTTCATTTTCTGTCAGGAAATTAGTAAAATAATTCGTTTCCAATGAACCGGATATCTGCTGACAAGCTTTAAGGCAATCCTCCCAACGGGATTTTCCAGAAAATACCTCAGCATTCAAATACAGACGAGCCAATAAACAATATCCTGCGTTCTTAGTCATTTTGCCATAACCTGATTCAGGTAATTGGTCAATAATTGCTAATAACTCTTTTTCTGTAAAATCAAAAATCTCGGCCCTCGTTGAATTTGTTGGTAATGTCAGATCCTTATAGTCCGTAATCAACGGTATATTTCCGAACCAATCGATCAAACGGTAATAGTAATAAGCACGTATAGCCCGTAATTCAGCAAACATCTTATTTTTCTGTTCATCCTTTAAAGAAGATCCTTCTACCTGTGAAATAATAGCATTAACCGTTGAGATTCCATTATAACAATATCTCCATGCTCCCGTGATAGTCACGTTCTGGTTATCCCACTCGTGGCGTTTTAACTGGACATATCTTCCGCCATCATACCAATCTGCTCCCCCATTTCGAGCCGGAAGTACCGCCTCATCCGAGCTAATCGCCGAAATAAAATAGATATACTCTGAAAAAGCATATCCGTTCGCACCATCAAAACTGCCTCCTCGAAGGGAAGCATACGCACGTCCCATGATGGAAGCTATTTCCGAATCGGTTTGCCCATATTCATTCGCATTTATCTTATCATACAGATTCTCGGACAAATCGGTACACGAGCCAAACATCATAAGTAACCCAGCCGCTAATATTGATTGTATTTTCATAATTCTCCTGTTGTTTTTTATAAATGATTAGAATGATAGATTAAGGCCGATAGAAAATGTCCTTGGCATCGGATAAATATTACCTTTATCCAGCCCGACCTCTTTTAAATCCGCAGTACTAACTTCCGGATCTATCCCTGTGTAACCTGTTAATACAAACAAATTCTCACCAGTTGCATAGAAACGTAAACGGTTAACTCCAAAATTCTTCAAGAGACGAGCAGGGAGCGTATACCCCAAGGTTACGCTTTGCAAACGGAAGAACGAACCATTTTCCAACCAGTAATCAGAGTAAACCGGCATATTCTCATTAGAGATACCGCTTTTAGCGAAAGAGGAAGTGATATTATAATTTGGCATATGGGCCGTATAGCCTCTTTCCATTCCCGCTACGTTCAGTACCTTTTGACCATACATACCATAACCGGAGATACCCAGATCAAAATCCCTATACGTAAAATTAAAAGATAAGCCCATTGTTAGTTTAGGTTGGGCGTTACCCAGGATCTCGTCTTCTCCATCATTTGCCAATACGAATTTACCATCTACAATGCCTTCGCAATGAGGTCCATAAAATGTTCCTACCGGATAACCTTCCTCTATAACCTGCGAATAACGATTAGACATACCTAAAATGCCTTGTAGCGAACCACTTAATATTCGATCGGTTTGATAAACTTGATTGGACAGTTTATCGATTGTCTGTTTGTTATGCGCCAACGTCAAATTGGCATCCCAGGTGAAATCCTTATGATTGATAAGGTTTGCCCCCAAAGTCAATTCGATACCCTTATTGGTCAAATCACCTACATTCGCCAAAATGTTAGAATACAAATAAGGAGGATTAGGAACTTGATATGTATATAATAAATCACTCGTCTTTTTCAAATACCAATCGAATGTCAAGTTTAAGCGATTGAACAAGAACATATCGATACCCACATTCGTTTGGGCGGTAGACTCCCATTTCAGGTCCGGATTCGGGTTCTGAGTAACCCCATACGATTGTTTCCAAGAATTACTTTCACTATCGAAATAGGCACCGCCTCCCGTACCCATCAGCATAGCTGATTTATATTCTCCGATCCCGGATTGATTACCAGTCACACCGTAACCGGCACGTAACTTCAAATTAGCGACCCAACTCTGTAAATCCTCCATAAAAGCTTCCTCCGAAACACGCCAAGCTGCCGATACGGATGGGAATGTCCCCCATTTATGATTTGTACCGAAGCGTGAGGAACCGTCACGACGAATCGTAGCCGTAAGCATATATCGGTCTTTCAACGTATAATTAGCACGAGCAAAGAATGAGATTAATTTTGCTTGGCTTTTGGAAGATGCCACGTCTTCCAATCGGTTATCTTGGCCTGCTCCCATATTATTCCATAAAAAATCATCCGTATCGAATTTCCGTCTTTCGGCTTTCAGGGTCTCGAACGAATAATCCAGATAAGAATAACCGGCCATAGCTCCTACACGATGTTTTTTATTGAATGTCTTGTCGTAGTTTAAGAAAACCTCCAATTGCTTATTCGTATATTCCTCGTTATATCTCTTAGCGTATCCACCATCCGTAACTTTATAAACGTAAGATGGACGGTAGTAATAATCTTGATTTGAGTTATACTCATAAGACAAATTGGTGGTCGCTTTCAGTCCGTCAATAATGGATAGTTCCACCTTACCGTAACCGAGTAAATGTTTACGGGCTGTCTCATCATTTCGTTCCGTATGGGTCTCTACCGGATTATTTTCAGTCAATCGTCCACCGATCTGCTCCAAATAATTTCCATTTTCATCATAAATAGGGGCTGTCGGGTTCATATTATAAATCGTGCTATAAATGCCCTTATCCACATTGTGCCGCTTATCTGCATTTGCCTGTAAGCTCAACTCTACTTTCAACCGGTTATTAAGTCCATATTGATAAGCGGTCAAACTTGCGCTCATACGATCCAAATCGCTAAACTTAATGATACCCTCGTTCCTTAAATAATTCACGGACGCACGTAGTCCATTATTTTCTCCACCGGAGGAGAACGAAAGTGTATGAGAATGAGAGATAGCCGTTTGCTGGATCGCTTTTTGCCAATCAGTATCGGCACCATAATCCACGGCATCGGTCAAATTATGGTCACTTACGTATTGACGCCATTCTCCAGCTGTCAATACATCCAAATTATTAGCACTCTTTCCTATCGCTACATATCCATTGTATTCGATACTGCGTCCTTTCTTCTCTCGATTGGTGGTGACGATAATCACACCATTCGCTCCACGCGAACCATAAATAGCTGTAGCTGATGCATCTTTCAGTACATCCATAGACAGGATTTCATTGGGTTGAACCGTACTGAGGTCAACTCCTGGAATACCATCAACCACAACCAACGGCGCATTACTGGCAGACAAAGAGGTACCTCCGCGTAAACGCATGGAAGAACTTTTTGTCGGGTCACCGCCACCTTGTGAGACGATTAAACCTGCGACCTTACCTTGCAGCAACTGTTCCGCAGAAGAAATCACGCCTTGTTTAAAATCTTTGGCCGAAACAGAAGTGATAGCGCCTGTTAAATCCGCCTTACGGGAAACACCATAACCGATAGCGACAACCGTTACCTCATCCAAACCGATGGAAGTTGGCTTCAATTGGATATTCAACAGTGATTTAGCCTCCACCGATTGCTTCGAGTATCCGATATAGGAGAATGTTATTAATTCACCTTCCGTTGCCTCTAAAGTATAATTACCATCCATATCGGTAGTCGTACCATTTTTAGAAGCGGTAATGATAGTTACCCCGATAATCGGCAAGCCATTTTCATCTGTCACGACACCTTTGACCATAATACGTTTTTGTGAAGTCTGGAAAGACTGATTTGTTTCTTCCTTATTTGTTTTTCGGTAAAGGACAATATGCCGGTCCGTTATCTTATAAGCGATATCATTACGATTAAATAATTGGTTTAACACCTCCGTAATTCCCTTATCCTTAACATGAATGCTAATCCTTTGATCCGAGTTTACTTCCTCTTCATTATAAAAGAAAGAAAATTCACTTTGCTCCTCAATCGCCTTAAATGCCTGTTCAATCGTTACGTTTCGCAAATTGAGGTTGATTGCAGCCGTGTCCATATAACTGGCAGCAAACATCGACGTTGCCACAGTTAACCCTAAACTTAGCATGAATACTTTGAAGAAATGTTTTTTCATTTGTAGTGATTTAATTTATTAATTAAGTTTTCGATAATTCCATTCCTCTCATTGACTTATTTAATATTAGATCCGGATCTTTCTATTTAAGGTCACTCAGAATATTGTTATCTCCTTCATAGTAAAGAGACAAAAAGAATTTGATACGCCTAAAAGAAAATAAAAAAATTAATGCATAATCCCTATATTAACCAAACCGAAATAGACTAAGCCAAACAACCCCGTATTCCAGCCTTGGATATGATAACCTAAATTCTCTCCAGTCAGGCTGTTTATATGTTCATTAGGTGACCAATCCCCTGAATTTACTAAATCTGCACGTCCTACTTTCTTGATAATATCTATAGCTTCCTCTTGCCGTCCCATATTAATACGTGCCCAACAATCCATAAAACTGACCCACGGCCATACGCCTCCATTGTGATAGGTAGCCGAAGGATAGCCAAAACTATCATCATAATAAGGAAAAGTCTCGGCAACTCCGTAAGGTGTCATACTTTTCGTATTTAATGTCTCTATGATTTTCAAAGCCCGTTCCCGGGGAACAACATCAAATAAGATACCGATCGTTTGATCCTGTAAGATCTTATCATTTACACTGCCATCTTTCCATATCTGACAATAATAGCTTCCATTCCACAAACCGCCTTTTTTTACATCTTTATTCACTGTCTCATATCCCTTTTGATAGGCAGCTCGGTAATAGTTACCTCCCGTTTGATCACCACACTCTTCCGCCAAATAAACCATTTCCTTTAAGGCAGACAAATAAATCAAACAGGTAAAAGGAGAATATTTTCTTCCCTCGACCCCTTTCACATCTTTCCAATCTCCCCAAAAAGAAACCTGAGCCGGAAGTCCGATCTTATCCGTATCTCTATAAATCAACCAATTCATAGCATTTTTCATAGCCGGCCAGTATTTGGTCAAGTCTTTTTTATTATGATAATACCGGTAGAATCTGGCAATACGCAAAATAAAGAAAGCATTGATATCCAAATCATCCTCCCGTTCAATTAGAGGAAGGATCGTAGTCGGAATCTTCCCGGACGGTTGTTGCCACTCGATACTTTCCTCGATCATCTTTCTCTCCAAATCTTTATAAAACACCAAATGTAGCCAACTGGTCCAATAGCTATCGCGTTGATTTAACTCACAATACCCCATCGTAACAAGTTCCCCTTTTTTTGTCCATTTCGTAAGTGATATACCAGGAATCATATACCATCGCACGTAAGTATCCAATTCTTTATCACCTGTTTTGGGGATCGCTAAACCAAAAGCTGTTGTTTTATCTTTAAAAGCCGGCCACATCTTGTATGCATAGGTCGAAAGATCATCAAGTGTCCGGAAATTAATACTACTGATCCAGTTCTCATCCCGGAAAGTAAATAAGACTTTGATTTTCTTTTTCTCGCCAGCCTGCAATGAAACCGGGATAGAAAGTCTTTGCCCAGCCCACAAAGTTTCGGCTTGATCAGTCGTAATTTGGCAATTATCCTTGTTGCTAATGCCCGTATATCCATCATGCTCACAGGCGCTCATATCTTTCGCTAAATTCTCGTCCGGTTGAGCAACCAGTGTAAAATGCTCTTCTTTAGAAGTCGGGTTAGAACAGCAAATCTCTAACATCAAAACAGGAAGAGCGGAAGTTTCGGCATCATTAACTCCCAATGGGCAAAAAGCCTCTGTAGTAAAAGTCACTTTTGTGAGGGACGATCCTTTATAGTCGTTCTTTACAAACGGAAATTCCCTTATGATATTCTTTTTAGAAAATTCTGAAAATAATTGTCGTTTACCATCCTTCTCGATCGAGAATATTACGGCACCTCTGTTAGTTAACCAATCTCCTAACGTCCCGGGATTCTGCATAATCTGTCCGAAAAAATCTCCGGATACCGATGCATTAACGGTTAACGCAAAGTTAGCGATCGGATACCCATCGGCAACTTGCCTTTTTTGAGCAACCATGGAATGACAAATCACCCAACAGAATAAAAGAAAAAATAGAGAATGTGTTTTCATGCTATTCATTGAATCGTATTCTTTTAATAAATCGTTACTTGATTATCAACTATCGTATATTGGAAAGGCACATTAATCCGTATTATATTGAAGATTTGCGGAAGCGTCTCATTATTAATAAATTTACCGGTAAATATCTTACGTTCCAAACCCGCCTTCTCAATAGTGATTTTACAATTGAACTTTCTTTCCAGGCTCTTACAAATATTACCGAACGATTTCTTCTTAAAAAACAATTTTCCCTCGGTCCATCCTATGGCATATTCCTTTTCGAATGGCTCTAACTGGATATCCTTCGTATTCTTATCATATACAGCAGAGGTATTAGGCATAAGGTGATAATGTTTATTATCCATATTATTCTTTATCTCGACAGAGCCGGATATCAAGCTTGTCACTACCTCTTCTTCCTCTCCATAAGCCGATACATTAAAAACGGTCCCCAATACCTTGATATCTATTTGCCTTATTTTGACAATAAATGGGACGTGCTCATTATGTGCGACCTGAAAACAAGCCTCTCCTTCCAGTTTCACATCACGGGAACTTTTATCATAATTCGTAGAATAAGAAAGCCTGCTCCCATGATTAAGGGTAACTACAGAACTATCCGGCAATACCACTTCAGATACGCCATTTTGAGAATTAAAAACAATCCATTCCTCTTTTACCTCAGGCCGAGGTTTTACCGATTCAAAGAGAAAGAAGCCTATCAATAAAGTGATACTGGCCGCTATAGACAAAAACAGATATATATTTTTTCTGGAGCTCTGTTTATTTCCCTTATCCTCAAACATCTTATGATATAGCTCCTCCCGCACACCTTCTTTTATTTCCGAGGCATGTCGATAATCACAGTCAAGCGAGATATGATCTATTATCCCGAAAATCACTTTTTTCTTCTCATCCAGCTCATCTAACACATCAGATGGAAGATCATCGTTTTCCCGGTTTAATAGACTTGCCAGTTTTTGCCATTCTTTTTCAACCTTAACCTTCATATTTCATTTAATTTTTTTCCTGTGCGATACTCCTGTATAACTATTCCTATTTTTTTTATCGCTATGCACATCTGCGCATGTACTGTTCGAGCCGATATTGAAAGGATCTGAGCCGCTTCTTTGTAGGTCATATTTTCTTCTCTCACCATAAAGAAGATTAAACGGCACTTTTCAGGCAAAGAGTTTATCGCTAATTCAATGATTTTCTTTAATTCATTGTTCAAGATCTCTTGTTCCGGTGTTGATTTCTCGGACAGCCCTCCTAAATCGGCATCTTCCAACCGTATTTTCTGGTACTTATCACTCTCACTCTTATATTTAAGAGCATGATTGCGGGCACAGATAAACAGATAGTTCTCATAATTTTGTATTTCTGGTAATTGTTTTCGATTTTGCCACAAATACAAGTAAACATCAGAAATTACATCTTTACACACTCCTTTCTCCACCAGAAAATAGCTTGTGTATCGATACAATTTCATATAGGTATAATCAAAAAACAGTTGGAATGCCCTTGGGTCATCATTCGCAATCTGTTTAAATAGAGATTGTATATTAATTGTTTCTTCCAATGGATGCGGTGTAAATATCTATTTTATGATGAAGAGAAAAAAGGGGTGAAGTATGCCTAAAGAAGTAGATTGAATAAATTCGTATTTATGGTTTATTAAGAAATAGTACCCTCTAATTGCTTATATCCACCAATGTGTGATTATATAATAAAAAAAGAGATGTCAATTTTGACATCTCTCTGGATTGTGAGTTGTCTCACGAGGATTCGAACCTCGACAGACAGAACCAAAAACTGTAGTGCTACCATTACACCATGAGACAATCCGGCGCTTTATTTAAAGCGATGCAAAGGTAAGAATAAAATCTTACCTTGCAAATTTTTTGAATGCTTTTATTACTTAGCTATCAACAGATAGTAATTTTTCTTACCTCTTTGTACCAGTAAATATTTGTTATCCAACAGTGATTTGCTGTCGATTATCATATCCTGGTCCATAAGTTTCTCTTTATTCAAACTAATGCCACCGCTTTGAACCAACTTACGCATTTCTCCTTTGGATGAGAAAATAGCCGCTTTTTCAGTGAACAGGTCAATGGCTTTAACTCCCGCCCCCAGTTCGTCACGGCTGATTTCAAATTGGGGTACGCCTTTGAATACATCCAATAAGGTTTCTTCATCCAAATGTTTCAATGCATCGGAAGTAGAGTTGCCGAAAAGAATATTGGAAGCCTCAACAGCTGCTTCATAATCTTCAACAGAGTGAACCATCACTGTTATTTCTTTAGCCAGACGTTTTTGTAACGGACGGAGATGAGGTGCTGCTTCCTGTTCCTGAATCAATGCTTCGATTTCTTCTTTACAAAGGTCTGTAAATATTTTGATGTATCTTGCCGCATCAGCATCGCTTACATTCAACCAGAACTGATAGAATTTGTAAGGGGAAGTATACCTGCGGTCTAACCATACGTTGCCGGATTCGGTTTTACCGAATTTACCGCCATCAGCCTTAGTAATTAGAGGGCAAGTCAGTGCATAGGCTTCACCACCCAGTTTGCGGCGGATTAGTTCTGTTCCTGTTGTAATGTTACCCCATTGGTCTGAACCACCCATTTGCAAACGGCATCCTTCGTGTTCATACAGATACAGGTAATCGTATCCTTGTAATAATTGATAAGAAAATTCAGTGAAGGACATGCCTACGCTTGATTCGGAACTAAGGCGTTTTTTTACAGAATCCTTAGCCATCATATAGTTTACTGTGAGGTGTTTACCGATATCACGGATAAAATTCAGGAAAGAATATTCCTTCATCCAGTCATAGTTGTTTACCAACTTGGCGGCATTGGGAGCATCCGAATCAAAATCCAGAAATTTGGAAAGCTGCTTTTTAATACTTTCCTGGTTATGGCGAAGCGTTGCTTCGTCCAGCAAGTTACGTTCTGCGGACTTCATTGAAGGGTCTCCGATCATACCAGTGGCCCCGCCGACCAGGGAGATAGGACGGTGTCCGGCGCGTTGGAAATGCTTCAGCATCATAACCGATACAAGGTGACCAATGTGTAGTGAATCGGCTGTCGGGTCGATACCTACGTAAGCAGAAGTCATTTCTTTTTGCAATTGTTCTTCTGTCCCGGGCATCATATCATGAATCATGCCCCTCCATCTTAGTTCTTCAACAAAATTCATCGTTTTAATTTATAGTATTAATTGAATACGGGCAAAGGTACGACTTTATAATTGAAAATAGAAAGATTGGGTATTCATAGTAATGATTTGAGTAAATGATAACTATGATTTTCCAAAATCATAGTTATAAACCGGGAAATACCCTTTTTATATTTAGAGTGAGTGAAGATAGGGTTTCCTCAATCGGAGATGGTAGGTTTTCTGTTATTTGTTGATAAACGGAACGGATATCGATATCGGCGTCATCTGTTTCGGCAAAAAGATAATCCGGATAAGCAGCTTTTAAAGCTTCTGAATTAAAATATTGGCCGAAAGAAAGGTAAAAGCCTTGACGTAGCAATTGTCCGGCTTGTTTTCCATTGCCTCTGAATCCGTGAATAATCCAGGGTACTTGTGGCTTGATTGCTTTTTTGTTTTTTATAATCTCGTCATATGCTTTTACGCAATGGATAATGAGCGGTTTGTTTACTTTTTCTGCTAAAAGAGCTTGTACTTGGAATGCTTCCTGTTGTATATCCGGTGTTCTTCCCCGTACTTTATCGAAGCCAGCCTCTCCTATGGCTACTATGTTAGGATATGTGCAGAGGTGTTCCAGTTCATCCAACTGTTGCCCGATATTATCTATATACCAGGGATGAATACCGGCGGAATAGTTCTGCCCATCTTCAAGATGGTAGCTCTCTCCTTCTTTTATAAGTATATTTATGATTGAAATATCTTCAGGGTGAGTCGTTGGATAATGAGTATGTATATTGTAGTATGCCATTTTATGGGACCGGGTCGTATCCGCTTCCTCCCCATGGGTGGCAACGAAGAATGCGTTTGGTACTCAGATAAAGTCCTTTTATCGGACCATATTTTTTTAAAGCTTGCACTGCATATTCGGAACAGGTAGGAGTATATCTGCATGAAGCCGGAGTCATAGGGGAAATACAATATCTATAGAAATAAACCGGCAATAATAGAAGAAAAGTAAAAAAACGCTTTATCATTCTTTATCGCGTAAAACATTTAGTGCTTTTACCATTGCTTTCTCTATGCTGGCGAAAGAGTGGATTTCCTTATCCAGATAGAGGAATGCAACCAGCATTTGCTTCTTTTTTTCTGTCAACGGATCTATTAAATCGTATTTATGTACCCGGTAAGCTTCACGTACCTGTCGCTTTATCAGGTTGCGTTTTACGGCACGTTTAAATTTTTTCTTGGGAACGCTTATTAACAGGGATACGGGAGCAAGTGAGTCTTCTTCTACCGGAAAATAAACAACCCGTAGTGGAAACGCTACAAATGATTGGCCTTTAGCAAATAGCAGGTCAATGTAACGTTTCCACGACAGGCGTTCTTGTTTTGAAAAGGTATACCTTTTATTTACCATTTTTTTTATTGCTACCCATCTCTTTTTTCAGGTATAATTCCAGAGCTGCGGTCATAGATGGAGCTTCCGGTGTGGGAGCTTCTATATCCAGGCGCAACCCGGCTTCTTTAACAGCTTTCGCTGTTGTAGGACCAAAACAACCGATTCTGATTTCTTCCTGTTTGAAGTTAGGGAAATTCTTCAGCAATGATGAAATGCCGGACGGGCTGAAAAATACCAGCATATCGTAATCGAATTTCTCATCTTTAGCGAAATCGTTACTTACCGTGCGATACATGATTGCTTTTACATAATTGATTTTTTTTGCTTCCAGCATGGAAAGCAAATCGTCCTTATGTACATCGGATACAGGTACAAGGTATTTCTCTTTCGGATGTTTGGCAATGACTGTCACTAAATCATCTGCTTTTCCGGTCTGGCTGTAAAAGATTTTACGTTTTCTATACACAATATATTTCTGCAAATATACAGCAATAGCTTCTGTCATACAGAAATATTTCATGGTTTCCGGAATAGTAATGCGAAGTTCTTCGCACAAATGGAAAAAGTGATCAATCGCCGTACGTGCCGTAAAAATAACAGCCGTATGATCCAAAATTGAAATTCTTTGTTGTCTGAATTCCTTAGAGGAAAGGGGTTCTACTTTGATAAACGGTCGGAAATCAATCTCCACTCCATATTTTTCTGCAATATCGAAATACGGAGATTTTTCGGATGCAGGCTTCGGTTGTGATACCAGCACCTTTTTAATGTTCAATGCCATAGAGTACTTCTCTCGATAAAGTTATACAAATAAACCATACCTTCGTACAAAAATACCAGAGGTAAAATTTCTTGGGTGCAAAGGTACAAACTTATATATAATAAACCAGTGATTTTCTTGTGAAATATACGTATTGTCTTATAAATTATTACAAAACGACATAAAATATAGAAGATTCCAAACAATAGTATAGGGAGATAGGTCTGTGTTCCGGCAAAAACCAGCCATAAAACAGGAATATACAAAATGATACCCCATATTCCTATGATGGCATTGTAGCTGGTTTTCCAGAGCTTATATTTTTCAGGCTCAGCGAAAACCGTTCCCAGAAGAAAATAAGAAAGTTGTTTAAATTGGTAAAAAAGGAATAGAATAATGAAGATGATACTTATCGAGAGAAACAAATCTTTTTCATTGGTATATCCTATAAATCCTTCTAATCTTGCAATGGTAAATAAGGCTATAGAGCATAAAAATAAAGACTGGAACGTCATAAAGTTGCGAAATATAAACCTTTCGCTTCCGGATGATTTATCAAATAAATTCTGCCGTTCTTTAACAAAAACAGCATCTTTCAACATTTTTATGAATAGTTGGACATGGGTACGGAAGACGATGGCGAATGCGATTAATAAGACAAGCAAAAGGGAAAAAATTACATCATCCACCAATTGCCCGTCCCACAAACGAATGCCCACATATCCTTCGAATAAATCCATGCACCTGTTTATTTAGACAGGTGCAAAGATACATATTTAAATTAGTACAACGCTTCTTTTATGATTTCTCCGACAGTAGGATGTGGAAATACAATAGCTTTCAGTTCGTCGGCTTTCATGCCCTTTTCGATGGCAAGACCGGCAATAACAATTAATTCGGATGCAGGATTGCCCAATAAATGGGCTCCGATAATTGTTTCATCTTCTGCTAAAATTAATTTGCATATGCCATTGCCCATTTCATTTTCAGCAACAAACCGGCCGGAAAATGCCATTGGTATTTTCTTCGTGATATAAGGAATACCTGCTGCTTGCAATTCTTCTTCAGTCTTCCCTACTCCTGCAATTTCAGGGTTGGTATATACAACTCCCGGGATAGCTTTATAACTCATTCCTGCACTTGCTTTTCCCAGGATATGGTTAATTGCGACTTCTGCTTCGCTCACAGCCGTATGTGCCAACAGGGAGAATGCGGTAATGTCTCCGCAAGCATATACGTTAGGAATGGAGGTCTGCATAAATTCGTTTACTTTAATGCCATTGCGGAATGGTTCCGGAGCGATGGTTTCCAAACCGAATCCTTTAGTAACAGGGCGCCGTCCTACGCTGAGTAATACCTTTTCACCATGCAGGATGAAAGTTTCCCCGTCTTTTTCTACGGATACTTCTGTGCCATGTACACCGGTTACTTTGTGGCCAAGATAGAATTTAACCCCTCGTTTGGCATATTCCGCCTGGAGCATTTCGGACAATTCACGGTCCATCGGTCCGAGTATCTTATCCAGCATTTCTACAACATGTACTTCCGTACCCATGCTGTTAAAGAAGGAAGCGAATTCCATACCGATAACACCTCCGCCGATAATGACGAGTGAAGCAGGGAGTTCTTTGGATTGCAAAGCTTCCCGGCTGGTCCAGTAGGCTGTTTCCGCTAATCCGGGAATAGGAGGAATTACACTTTCCGAACCTGTACAAATCAGCAGGTTTGCCGCTTCATAAGTTTCTTCTCCGCAAGAAATGGAAAGAGTACCATCGGCTGCACGTCCTTTTATCTCTGCCTCCCCGTTGACAACAACTACACTATGTTCCGTCATTTTCATGCGGATGCCTGCCGTAAGTTTTTTAACCACTTTATTTTTACGGGCGATGATTTTAGGAAAGTCGAATGTGGGGTTCTCTGCTTTCACTGCATATTTGGGTGCATGTTTAATCGTATCGTACACTTTTGCAGAGTAAAGCAATGTTTTTGTCGGCACACAACCTTCATTCAGGCAGACACCACCTAATGCGTTTTTTTCAAAAAGCAGGGTTGACAAACCTCCTGCTGCTGCTCGTTCGGCAGCGGTATAACCGGCAGGTCCTCCACCGATTATGGCAACATCGTATTTCATGTTCTCAGATTTAAATAAGTTTTATATTGGGATTAATTATTATATCATCGGGTCTTTTATTTTTATTTCCGGGTTATGTTTACGTAATAATTTGACAAATTCTTTTTTATTGACTGGTGAAACCAGCATCCATTGCAGTGTTCCTTTGTAAATAATAATCCGGTCGAGTGACAAAGCGTAGCTTGAAACCGGAAGTACGGTAGCCTCTAATTCTGTGATTTCGGATATGGGAATACGTTTTTCCGGAAAAATGCTGCAATGTGCGATAAATATGCCATCTGCAGTTATCTTATACCAGGTATTCAATAGGACATGCAAAGTCAGCATGGATACGAGTAACATGATTATCATACCTGCTATATTAGTACCTAAAAATACTTTGACTGTTCCGGCGATAACTAAAATGATCGCAAAATGGTACCACCATCCCACCTTCGATTTGAAAACTCTATCCATTTTTTGAATTTTTGCGCAAGATAGTCATTTCCTGTTTTATTTGTGATAAATGCCGGTCAAAACACTTAAAAAGAAAATACGTTGCAACAGATTTGCTGCAACGTATTTATTGGGAAATCGGTAAAAAAACGGCTCTCCGATTTCTGGGAATATATTCAATGCTTATTTAATCTCTTCGAGTACATTATAATACTGCAATACATTGTTGTTGTTATATTGTTCGTTCCGTACAACTCCCACATTGGGTGCATACCATTCATAGCCGTATCCTTCGATTGTTTCTTTCGGTGAGCGGGATTTGATTTTGTATTTCACTTTTGTACAGTCAAATGTTCCGGCTGGTGTTTTGATTTGTTCGCTTTTTACATATTCACGATCGTAAATAGAAATATTTTTCCTGTTTTTACGGTCTTTCTTCGAATAAATTTTAATAAGCGCATCATCAAAATACATCTCGTCGTCATTTCCGGCAGGATTGTTGGAAACATTTGGGTAATTGATAACATCGTCTGTTACGGCAAGATTGGATTCCATATCGGAAACCATTGTCGGATTGGTCTGGACCTCTTTCATGTCGATAAAAAATTCTCCATTTAAGCAATAAGCGTCAATATCTCCTTTGTCGATTACAGTTCCTGCCTGGTTTCTGAAAATGTAGTCGGCTTCTACTTCTATCCCTCTTGCGGTATTGTTTACTTCGTCTACTGTATAAGTCATGACGCTTACAAGGTTACCTTTGCCATCGTATCCCTTTTTTATAAGTTGTGAACCTTTTGTTTGCGGGAAGAAGAATGTGCAATCTTGCGCCATGGCTCCGGCAGCCAGAAATAGTGCCAGGAATGCAAATAATACTTTAGATTTCATATTTTAAAACGTTTAAGTGTGAATATTAGCTGGATATCCAATGCCCCAATAAAACAAACAACCTTCGGGTATGTTTATAGGAATAGGTTTAAAATATGAAAAAGATATTGATATATAACAGTTGAAAACAGTCGATTTTATGGTTTTTTGTGGAAACAAGCCTTATTGGAGTACAATTATATCAGTTAATTTTTAACTTTGACGGCATAAACAATATGAAAGATGGTACAAAGATTCGATTTCTTAGTGATAGGTTCCGGTATTGCAGGAATGAGTTTCGCACTTAAAGTTGCCAATAAAGGAAAAGTTGCATTGGTTTGTAAGACCAATCTGGAAGAAGCAAATACTTACTTTGCTCAGGGAGGGATAGCCTCGGTTACCAATTTGCTTACCGATAATTTTGACAAGCATATAGAGGATACAATGATAGCCGGCGACCGGTTGAGCGACCGTGGTGCTGTGGAAAAAGTGGTTCGTGATGCCCCTCAACAAATTAAAGAGTTGATAAGCTGGGGAGTCGATTTTGATAAAGATGACAAAGGAAATTTCGACTTGCACCGTGAAGGAGGCCATTCCGAATTCCGTATTCTTCACCATAAGGATAATACAGGTGCCGAGATACAAGACAGTTTGATACATGCTATCCAGCAACATCCGAATATCACCGTCTTTGAAAATCACTTTACGATAGAAATCCTTACCCAACATCATTTGGGGATGGAAGTTACCCGTCAGACTCCGAATATAGAGTGCTATGGCGCTTATATTATGGATATGAAAACGGGTAAAATAGATACATTCCTTTCAAAAGTAACCTTGATGGCAACCGGTGGCATAGGGGCTGTTTATCAGACGACTACGAATCCGATGGTTGCTACGGGCGACGGTATTGCCATGGTATATCGTGCCAAGGGAACAGTCAAGGATATGGAGTTCGTGCAGTTCCATCCCACGGCATTGTATCATCCGGGCGACCGCCCTTCTTTCCTGATAACGGAAGCGATGCGTGGTTACGGAGGTATTTTACGTACATTGGATGGCAAAGAGTTTATGCAGAAATATGATAAGCGTCTTTCATTGGCTCCGCGAGATATCGTTGCGCGCGCTATTAAGAATGAAATGGATAACCGCGGTGAAGACCATGTATTTCTGGATGTGACACATAAGAATCCCGAAGAAACAAAGAAACATTTCCCCAATATCTATGAGAAATGCCTGAGCCTGGGTATAGATATAACAAAAGAGTATATACCGGTTGCTCCTGCCGCCCATTACCTTTGCGGAGGTATCAAGGTGGATTTGGATGCCCGTTCTTCCATAGACCGTTTATACGCCGTAGGTGAATGTTCTTGTACGGGTCTTCATGGTGGAAACCGCTTGGCTTCCAATTCATTGATAGAAGCTGTCGTTTATGCGGATGCTGCGGCTAAGCATAGTTTGAGCATTATCGACTCGCTTAGTTATCAGGAAAACGTACCGGAATGGAATGATGAGGGAACCCGTTCTTTGGAAGAAATGGTATTGATTACCCAGAGTGTGAAGGAAGTGGGTGAGATTATGAGTACATACGTAGGTATTGTACGTTCGGATTTACGTTTGAAACGGGCTTGGGACCGTTTGGATATTCTTTATGAAGAAACAGAAAGCCTGTTTAAGCGCTCGGTTGCCTCCAAGGAAATTTGTGAATTGCGTAATATGATTAATGTTGGTTACCTGATTATGCGTCAGGCTATCGAACGTAAAGAGAGCCGCGGTTTGCATTATACGCTGGATTATCCGCCGGCAAAGAAAGAGAATGAATTTGCACCGGAATAAACCGGTATAAATAGCTAATAGGGAAATCCTCTTATTTTGATCGGTGCTTGAATAAAAAAGGCTGGTCAAGGTAAGAGGATTTTTATCTTAATCCTTTTTATGTGTGGTGGATTTGATGGACTACCTGAAGGAGGAATCCGTGAACCGATGATTGTTTGTTGGCCTGACGAGATATAAAATGCAGAAGTGAGGAATGAATAATTTGCTTACTTATCTTTGGCTTTTTCATGCCGTCGAATTTTAAAATGCACGGCACGATTTCCGAAAAAGTACACTTACAAAAAATCTTTTGATAGTTATCGAACGTATTTCCTATAACTGTCGTTTTTATTTTTGATGGATATGGTATTTTATTTTGATGGTTTTCAAAAGAAAATTTCGTCGGTTTCAAATGGGGAAAAGAAGCCGACGAAATTTTAAAAGTACGCTTTAATTTTATGAATTTGATTCTTTGTTTTTTAGAAACGTCTTTTCTTTCTGGAATCGCGTGGTGCAGCGGAACGTTTTTTATTGAAAGAGCGGTCATTGCGGTCGTTAGAATATTCTCTACGGTTTCCTCCGCGTTCTCCTCCGCGTCTTTTGCCATTACTATCGCCTTTTTTCCCCTGGGCCACTTCTACAGAGATACGGCGTCCTTCCAGTTCGAAGCCGTTCATAAGTTTCATTACCCTTTGAGATTCTCCTTCTTCCACTTCAAAGAATGAGAAGTTATCCCGCAGGTCGATTCTTCCGATCCGGACTTTTCCCGGTACACAGCGGTTTATCAGTTCTATCAATTGGCTCGGTTTAAGACCATCTGTTTTACCGAAATTAATAAAGAAACGGGCATATCCTTCTTCAGCCGTATGGACTCTGCGTCCACCCTCTTTTCCCATTTCTTTGTTGCGTGAGCTGTGTTCGTCGACCGACTGTATTTCGTCCGCATCTTTATAATAGTCAATCATACGGTTGAACTCGAGAGAAACAACACGTTTGATAATGTCTTCCTTGTCTAACCATTCCAGTTTGCGGAAAATCTGAGGCATTAAAGTCTCGATTTCTTCTTCGTTGACTTTTACTTTCTCAATTTGGTCAACCAGATTGAAAAGCTGTTTTGCGCAAATATCCTGTCCGCTCGGCATTTCGCCTTTCTCAAATTTCTTATTGATAATGCGTTCTATTTCACGTATTTTACCTTTTTCCTTAACATGGCAGATGGCAATGGAGATACCTGTCTTTCCGGCACGTCCCGTACGTCCACGGCGATGTGTATATGATTCGACTTCATCCGGCAATCCATAATTGATAACATGTGTCAGGTCGTCAACATCCAGCCCGCGTGCCGCTACATCCGTAGCAACCAATAATTGCAGGTTCTTGATACGGAATTTCTGCATTACGTAGTCACGTTGTGCCTGGCTCAGTTCGCCATGAAGTGAGTCTGCATTATAACCGTCCTGAATCAGTTTGTCTGCAATTTCCTGGGTTTCCTTGCGGGTACGGCAGAAAATGATACCGTAAATATTCGGATAGAAGTCGGCAATACGTTTAAGTGCCAGGTATTTGTCTTGTGCACGTACCATGTAATAAATATCGCGGATATTTTTGTTGCCTTCGTTCTTGTTTCCGATAACGATTTCTTTCGGATTTTTCATATACTGCTTGGTAATGCTGGCAATACCCTGGGGCATTGTAGCAGAGAAAAGCAACATATTACGGTTTGCGGGAACTTCTGCCAGAATAGCATTGATACTATCAGTGAATCCCATGTTCAACATTTCGTCCGCCTCATCCATGATAACGTTCTTTATCAGGCTGAGATTTACCGTTTTGCGGTTCATCAGGTCGAGCAGACGTCCCGGAGTGGCAACAACTACGTGTACTCCCCGTTTAAGCGTCTTAATCTGGCTTTCTATGCTGGAACCACCGTATACCGGAAGAACTTTCAGGTTATCGATATATTTTGAATAGTCATTCAGGTCGTCGGCTATCTGCAAACAAAGTTCGCGTGTAGGACAAAGTATAAGTGCTTGAGGCTGATAAATAGCTACATCAATCTTTTGCAGGATAGGGAGGCCGAATGCCGCAGTTTTGCCGGTACCGGTCTGAGCCAATGCAATAACGTCGTTGTCTTCTCCCAGTAAAAAAGGAATCACTTCCTCCTGTACAGGCATGGGCGACTCATAGCCCATTTCTTGAATTGCCTTCAATATAGGTGCGGCAACTCCTAATTCTTCAAATGTTTTCAAAATGTGATATTGTATATATGTATATATTCAGAGTGCACAAAGATACGTATTTTATCCGGATGCGTATTAATTCAATAAGATATCTTTTAATGTATCTCTCTCTTTCTCCGAAAGATGCAGCCCTTTTGACAGGAATTTATCCATTGAACCATATTCTTTTCCGATTGTCCGGTATACAATGTCCAGAAAACTTTCGTTGGCTGTAACCAAAGCCGTGATTGCTTCCTGCGAGTTGGTACTCATATCCCGGATCATAAAAGCTAACTGGGAAATATTGGTATAATCGTTGGATGCCATATAATCTTTCCGGATTGTTTCTTCCGGTACATCGAGTGCCGCAAGCAGCATGGCTGTAAGGAAGCCTGTCCGGTCTTTTCCTACGGAGCAGTTGATAACAATCGGGTAGTTATCTTTATCAAGAAAGATTTTTAATGCTTTGGAGAACTGTTCGCGGTCCTCATTTATAAAATGCAGGTACGTATCCTGCATATAGAGAAGAGCATCTCCTTTCCGCATCTGATCTTCTTCAAGCCTTTCGACAACAGCATCCATCCCATGCCTAGAAATAGGTATGGATATGATATTTGCTTTTTTATATTTATCGGGAGCGCAGGTTATTTCATCTTCTCCTCTTAAATCGATTATCGTTTTAATATCCAGATTATTAAGACGTATGGTGTCCAAGTCGCTTAATGCACATAATTCACCGGAACGGAACACTTTGCCCCAACGAACGCTCTTATTATCCGAAGATTGGTATCCTCCTATATCACGGAAGTTTTGTATGCTGTCCATGGATACAGAACGTGCTCCTACTATTTGTTTGAATTTCTCATTAAAAGACAATAGGAAATATTTTCGGGAAATATTGTCATTAGTAATATAGGTTACGACTCCCTCGTCAATATCTGCGTAAGCACAAGGGGAGGACATATTGAAATTATCCGGATTGTCGGAAACGAACAGCGTCATCGTTCCTTCCATTCCCGGATCGATTTCCCACTTAATTACATAATTTCCAATATCATCTCTGAGGCAAAGTGAATAAATATTCGGTGTTATGCCAGAACTGCATCCGTTTAATGTCACCAAGCCTGTCAACAGAAATAGAATTTGTTTTAACATCATTGCTCCATCATTCATTCTTTACAAAGGTAATGAAAAACATATTGTACTTTATTGCGGGTTAATGATATTTAATATTGTTGGTTGTAACCCGAGGCAAATTCTTTAGAAATGTAATTGTTATAGCTTTGGCATACCTCGGATGCGAGATCTATCCCGCTTCGGATGATATTAGCCCACGTATCATTTTCAATAGAAGAAAGGTCTTTATGCCGTACATCATATTTTAACAATCCGTAGATGACACCTGCATTGAAATTATCACCTGCGCCGATGGTGCTGACCGGGGTAATGGGAGAGGAGTCGTAGTGTTCATGGAAAGCATGCGTATAGAGGTTCACTCCCTTGTTGCCGTGTGTCGTTATAAAACGGTCGCAATAAAACTTGATATGGTTCGTGTACACCTCTTTCATATCCGTTTTACCGAACAGGTTTAGAAAATCCTCTTCCGAGCCACGTACAATATCCGCATATTCCAGATTCTCGAGAACCGTAGGCATCAGGCGAATCGCTTCATGTGCATGTGCTTTGCGGAAATTCGGGTCGTAATAGATAATCGCTTTCCGGTCGCGTGCATAGTCAAGAAACTCAACCATCCGTTCGCGTAATGCCGGGTTCAGCGAATAATAGGAACCGAAAATGAAAATATCGTCTTCGTTAATCGAGGGAAGAGGCACTTCCAGCCGTTGTTTGGGATAGTCTTTATAAAAAGTGTAATTGGCATTGCTCTGTTCATCCAGAAATGCGAGGGAGATTGGACTTTTCCCGTTGGGAAAACGGTCTACATATTCTGTGGAAACGGCATTTTCTTTCATGAACCGGAGAATTATGTCGCCAACCTGGTCATTGCCTACTTCACTGATGAAGGAAACAGGGACATTTAACCGTCCTAAAGAGATTAATCCATTGAATACAGAACCTCCCGGAACAGCCGTATGGGGTTGTCCGTTTTTGAAAATGATATCAAGGATAGTTTCTCCGATACCAATTACTTTTCTCATATGTATATGTGTATGTTATTTGTTCTCCGTTTTACTCTGTTCCCGGCTTTTGGAACCAAGATACCCGCCGTGATGCCTTTTGGCATAATCTGTATTGCTGAAATTAATTTTTTTCATTGTTCCTACTACCAGAATGTCTCCGATTACTGTCATAATTGTGGTCGAGGTGGTAGGTGTTAATCCCAATGGGCAAACCTCTTTAGGTGCTCCGGTAGGCAAGCAGATGGTGGCTTCGGCTGCCAACGGACTTTCCGGATTGCTGGTAATTACGATAAACGGCATGTCGGGAGCCAGGCCGCGTGTAAGCTCTACCAGCTCCACTAATTCGCGCGTCTTTCCGGAATTGGATATCAGAAGCATAATATCGTTTTTGCGTACAATACCCAAGTCGCCATGCTGTGCTTCACTGGGATGCAGGAAATGTGCCGGAGTACCTGTCGAACTGAATGTCGTGGCAATATTCATTGCTATCTGCCCGGCCTTGCCCATCCCGCTGGTAATCAGGCTACCGCCAAGTTCATGAACATGTTTTACGATGAGGTTTACGGCTTCTTCATAACCACTGGTTATAGGGATATTCAGTACGGCAGCTGCTTCTTGCTGCAAAATAGACGAGATTGCTTCGTTAATCATAGTCATTTTAATAGTTTTATGTATTATGACAATCTAATAAAATACAAAAATACCGATTTTAATAATACCTTCACAGTACTATGCTCTTTTTTTATATAACTTTACAGAGCATTAATCCGTAACCCGATAAACCACTGAAAAATGGAAGACATGGTGTCGTTAGTTGAAAGAGTAAGGACCGGAGATCGAGAGGCTTTCAATGAACTTTACAATCTGTATTATCCGGTATTGCGTTCGTATGCGGGGCTATTATTGAAAGAAGAAGAAGAGGCGGAAGATGTTGTGCAGGACGTTTTTTTGAATGTATGGCTACGCAAGGAAATTCTGGATGATACACTTTCGCTCCGGGGGTATCTCTTAAGGTCTGTTTATAATACTGCATTAAATATTATCAAGCGCCGGGGATATTCGGAAACATACCGTTCCGTCTATGAAAAGGAAGTAGAGGAAATAGGCTTTAAATATTATGATCCGGATGCTTGCGACATCATTCGTAAATTATATGACAGGGATATACGTTCGGATATCAATATGGCTATCAAGTCTCTTCCGGACCGTTGCCGGGAAGTGTTTTCCCTGAGCTATCTGCATGACATGCCCAGTAAGGAAATCAGCCGGAAACTCGGTATATCGCTACGCACGGTTGAAAGCCATATTTATTCGGCTTTAAAGCTGCTGAGGGAAAAGCTGGAGCACTATAAACCGGTTCTATTTTTGCTTTTTTTATTGTAGAGTTAAGTATATTCTGTAATTTGATTGTATAGTGTATATAAAAAAGATAATTGCGGGAAGGCATGAATGAGCAGATTATTTATAGATACTTATCCAAAACGGCAACAGAAGAGGAACAACAGGCACTATTAGCCTGGTTGAACGAATCTGATGCCAACAAGGATACTTTTTTTGAATTGAAAGCAATTTGGCATACAGGGAAATTCCTTGTACCGGATGATAATGAAAAGGCGAAAGCCGACTTACTTGCAAAAATAAATACCCGTATCAATGCAATAGAAGGAGCTAAAAAAACAAAACATTTATATACGAAATGGGCATGTGCCGCCGCCATCTTCTTATGGGTTGCGGTATCTTCTTATTGGTATCTGCATACCCCTGTCCCGGCAGGAAATAAGCAATATTATACATACTCCAATTATACAGTTTCAGATTCCATATTAAAAGTAACATTGCCCGACGGAACCTTAGTATGGCTGGCAGATAGCACTACCCTGGAATGCCCTGAATCTTTTTGTGAAAGGGAGCGGATTGTCCGTTTGAATGGAGTCGCTTTTTTTGATGTTTCGGAGAATAAGGTACACCCTTTTATTGTCCGTACGGATATGGCGGATGTAATAGTAACCGGCACCTCTTTCAGTGTAAATACCCGTATGCCGGGAGAATCATGCGAAACCCTGTTAATGACAGGTTCTGTTAAACTGAAATGCGGGAATGAAGAAGAAACCGTAACTCTTTCTCCCGGTCAGCAGGCTCTATATTCCATGCAGTCGGGAACGTTGGAAATCAACGAGGTCGATGTAAACAGCCTGACTTCCTGGCGTTACGGAATAGTCTCCCTTTCCAATGTGTCCATATCCGAGATTGCAAAGAAACTTGAAGAAATCTATCATATCCGGCTCCAAATGGATACCTTCTCCTTAAAAACAAACCGCTATAACTTCTCTTTTAAACCGTCTCTCGGTTCCCGGAAAGCCGTGGAGCAATTATCTGAAATAACCGGATTGCCTGTTGAGGTAATCAAATAGTGAGACAGCCTAAAATTATATAAATAAAAAAAATGTAGCTTTTCCTAAGTAGTTTCTTTTTGCTGATTGTATTAGAATAGTATTAGAAGATAATGCGATCCGTTATCCGTATGGATATAAGGAAAATTATAACGGATCGTTTGATTCTTTTTTTGTGTTGCACATATGGGCGGCACAATCATAATCTGGTAACAAACAAAGAGAGATTTTAATATATGTGTTAATCTTAAGAAATTAATAAGGAATATGGAAAAGAGTATAGGCTTTTTTTTCTCTTTCAAGCGGCTTTTCGTAGGAAGCTTGTTGAGTTGCATGCTAATAACAGAAGGCAAAGCCGCTTCTGTTCCCAATTTATCAAATCAGCGGTTTGATATAGAGTTCTCGATGAATAATGCGACATTGAAAAATGTGGTAAACTCATTAAAGAAGCAAACCGATATTCTGTTCTCGTATGATATTGCGCTGGAAACCTTGCGTGTGAATAACGTATCTATTAAGGTAAAAGACGCCCCTCTTGAAACTATCTTCGAAAAAGTATTCCGTGGTACGGAAATAGGATATAAGATAGAAGACCACATCGTCGTATTTTATTCCAAGTCCGAGAAGAAATCAACAAAGACAGAAACAGGGCAACAACAGCATACCAAAACCGTATCCGGTATTGTAAAAGATGCAGCCGGCGAACCGGTTATCGGCGCCAACGTGATAGAGAAAGGCACAACGAACGGAGTCATTACCGGTGTGGACGGGGAATTTACCCTCGAAGTACCTGACAATGCCGTGCTGGAGGTTAGTTATATCGGTTACCTGAGTCATACAGTGCATGTAAAGAACAAATCTACATTCAACATCATACTCCGGGAAGATACCCAGAAACTGGATGAGGTAGTTGTCCTCGGGTATGGCGATTCCCGCAAGAAAGACCTTTCCATGGCTGTCTCTTCCATCAAAATGGATTCGGAGATAAAGAGCCGCCCGGGAGGACTGGAAGGACTGCTTCAGGGTAAACTGCCGGGTGTTACCATCTCGAACAATGGGGGAGACCCGTTGGCCAATCCTACCGTTACCATCCGCGGGCAGGGTTCCCGCTCATCGGATAAAGTCCTCTATATTGTAGACGGAGTGCCCGGGGCACCTTTTAATACCGAAGACGTAGAATCTATTTCCGTGCTGAAAGATGCTGCTTCTGCCGCTATCTACGGGGCACATGTAGGTTCGGGCGGTGTAATCGTCGTTACTACCAAGCAGGCACAGTCCGGCAAGCCCAAAGTGGATGCCAATGTATACTATGGCTTCCAGAATGCCACCAACCTTCCCAAAATGCTTACCGCCGAAGATTATGTAAGAGTCCGTACCGATGCCGCCAATGCAAGCGGGATGGCTGTCCCTTCCGGTCTGGACCCGGATTTATACCCCTATGGACAGGTAACCCGTACCGACTGGCTGGATGAAATATTCCGCACTTCCAGTGTCCAGCATTACGCTGCCTCCATTACCGGGGGAAGCGACAACCTGAAAGCCTTTGCTTCCGTATCATACGACAAGCAGGAAGGTATCCTTATCAATACCTATAAAGAGACGTTGGGCGCCCGTATGAATATCGAGTTCAAGATAAACGACTGGCTGACCTTTACCCAGCGTGCCAATTACGTACATACCAACGGACAGGGGGATGTGAATACCTCTTCCCATACCGGCGTAATTGCCCAGGCAATGTTTATGCCCCGTTCCGCAACCGTCTATGAATACGACCGGGAAGGAAATCCGGTAATGAATTCGAGCGGGCAGCACGCCTATGGCGGTACGGTCCCTTTGTGGGCAAAAGACCTTGGCGTAGCCGGAACATTCGGTGAAGTACAAAACCCGGTCGCAAAACTGGAACGCCTTCGCCAATACCGCCCCGACCAGCGTATCTTTTCAACCTCCACCTTTACAATCAAACCAATTACGGGGCTGACTATCAAATCCGATTTCTCTGTCGGTTCGCGCCACTACCAGTTTCAGGAGTTCACGATGAAAGTGCCCGAAATAGGCAAGCCGAACGACCAGAACAGCAAGTCGATTGAAAATACGATGGAAAAGAACTGGCTCTGGGAAACCGTTGCCACCTATTCATGCGAATTTAAAGACAAACACCTGCTGTCTGTGATGGGAGGGTATACAATGGGATATAATAACTACCGTGATAACAAAACCGTCGTGTACAATTTCCCTTATGAAGAAAATTGGGCACAGGATTTCGTGAACGGTACCAACTGGTCGAAGGAAAAGCCAACCGAGCTATTCACGGAAGAGTCGCAGATATCGGCTTTCGGGCGTGCATCCTATTCGTTTGCCGACCGTTATTTCCTGACCGGAAGCTTGCGTTACGATGCAACCTCCAAACTGTTTAAACGTTCGGACGTATTCCCCGCCGTATCCGGTGCGTGGAAAATCTCGTCGGAACCCTTCTTTAAAGATGCACTCCCTGTAGTCAGTTTGTTCAAATTGCGTGCAAGCTGGGGACAGATCGGTAACATCGCCTCTGTAGGCCCTTATGCCTATAATGTGAAACTGAGTGCATCTCCCTGGTTTACTTATTTCGGCAATATCGGCCAGAATGCGATAAAAGGGGTGAGTCTCCGTACCTTCCAGAACCTTAACCTGGTATGGGAAACATCCCAGCAAACTGACCTTGGTTTCGATTTGAACCTGCTGGACGACAAGTTGGCGATGACAGTCGATTACTTTATCAAGGATACCAAAGACTTGATAGAGGAAATGACTGTGCCATCTGTTGCCGGTATCGAAACGGCCCCGCTGGGCAATGTAGGCAAAGTCCGCAATTCGGGTTGGGAAATCGGAGTGAACTGGAACGACAGGGCAGGAGCCGTGTCTTACAGTATCGGAGCGAATTTCAGCACCCTTAAAAACGAAGTGAAGAGCCTCGGCGACCGCGATTATATCCCGCATACAAACGAAATCAGGTCGATGATGCCGTTGCGTTCGGCAGTAGGGCAGTCCTGGTATTCTTACTACCTGATACCAACCGACGGCCTGTTCCGCTCTAATGAAGAAGCGGAAGCCTATGTAAAAGACGGGCAGCGCATCCAGCCGAACGCCAAAGCCGGCGACATCAAGTTCAAGGATACAAACAACGACGGTATTATCAACGACAAAGACCGCGTCTATATGGGCAGCTATATGCCTAAATACACATTTGCACTGAACGGTTCGGTATCGTGGAACAATTTCGACGTGTCGTTCCAGTTCCAGGGCGTAGCCGGAAATAAGATATTCAACGGGGTGAAAGTAATGACCTATCCTTCGGACCAGGGCTTCAATATGTCTACTGATGTACTGGACTCCTATTCCTATAATCCGTTATCCAATATACCCCGCCTTGCCATGAAGGACGAGAATAAGAACTATTCCACCGTATCCGATTTCTTCCTGGAAAACGGCAGTTACCTCCGTATGAAGAACCTGACTATCGGCTACTCGTTGCCTAAATCGCTGATGGCTTCCATCGGTTGCAGCGGAACCAATGTGCGCTTTTATGCAACGGGAGAAAACCTGTTTACGATAACCAAATACAGCGGAATAGATCCTGAAGTAGGTGGCAACGGGCTCGATGGCGGCAAATATCCGGTAGCAAGGGTATTCAGTTTGGGTTTGAACGTTAACTTCTAATTTAATACGCATCAGATATGAAAAACAGAGTATCAAAAGGAATAACGATGGCAGCTCTTGCACTAACCCTTTCGGGCTGCGATAATTTTTTGAGCCATACCCAACACGGGGAACCCTCGCAGGAAAACTTCTGGAAAGTGGAAGCCGATGCTATCTCTGCCGCCAACGGGCTTTATTTCTGGACAGCAGGCGAAAGCATGACCGGAAGAGGCTTTATGTGGTACGAGAACTGTAGCGACGATATGGTAACGGGGCGTCCGCAATCGGGAGCCGCTAATATCAAGAACTTTATTCTCGACAATACCTGCGATGCGAAAGAGAACTGGCCGATTATGTACCAGTTGATTAAACGCTGCAACGACATTATCAAATACGTTCCGGGAATGACTATTTCCGAGAAGGTGAAGAACGAAACATTGGGGCAGGCCTATTTCCTCAGAGGTTGGGCATACCTTTGGCTGTCGCCATACTATGGCGACAACGGGAAGAACGGGGGGATACCGATTGTTACCGAAAAGACCTTGTGGGAAGAAATTGACCAGCCCCGTGCCCAGTCGGTATGCGATAACTATAAGTTCTGCATCTCCGATTTCGAGAAAGCAGCCGAACTGCTGCCTTACTTTAAGGATTGGGGAGAAGCCGAGTACGGGCGTCCGCATAAAACGGCTGCATGGGCTTATGCCGCCAAAGCCAGCCTGCACAACGCACAATACGATGCTTCTTATTACCAGAAAGTAGTGGACTATTGCGACAAGGTAATTCCCCATCACGACCTTTTGGCCAATTTTGCAGATGTGTTTAAGATAGCCAATAACTTCAGTCCGGAATATGTATGGTCGTGGACCAGTACACAGGAAGACGGTTCCAAGCTACCGGGTGTCATGCTCGAAAACAAAGGCTGGGGGCTCTATAACGGTTGGGGCTACTTTATGCCTACGCTCGAACTGCTGAAAGAGTTTGAAGACGGCGATACCCGCCGTGCCGCCACTATCCTGAAACCGGGCGATTATTTCACCTTCCTTGGAAAGAACCGTTTGTATTATTCCACGGAAAGTGCTTCCGGTATGCAGTTCAAGAAATATATGGAACCTTTTGAGCCTGCCGATGCGATCGGGAAGACCGTCAATCCGAGTGGCGACAATATGACCACCCGCCTCAGTATCCCGTTGGTCCGTTTCTCCGAAGTCCTTTTGTGGAAGGCGGAAGCACTTATTTGGCAGGGAAAGAATGGCGATGAGCCTCTGAACCGGGTCCGCCAGCGTGCCGGGCTGAGTCCGAAACAGAATGCAACCAAAGAAGATTTGAAACATGAACGTCGCTGCGAACTTGCCGGGGAGTTTACCGGACGCCATCTGGACCTTGTACGTTGGGGCGATGCCAAAGCTGTTTATGCCAAGCCGTTGCATGGCTATAAAACCACATTGAAGGTGAATGATAAGGGTGAAGTAGAAATTGAGAAAGTTGAAGAAATAGAAGTGTGGGAATCCCGTAGTTTTAATCCCTCGATTAACCATGTAATGCCTATTCCAATTGATGAGATAGCCAAGAGTAAAAATCTCGTTCAGAACAACGGTTTCTAAAGAATTTTGTTAGGGGGATTATTATAGTGGCAAACTACCTGGATGGGATATTCAGGATAGTTTGCCCTTTTTTGTGTCTTTTCCGCAATTGCCTGTGGTTTTTTGTCTGATTGTAGAGGGATTTATTTGACAAAGAATAGGGAGTCCATTAAAGACTATGTTAACCGGAACAAATATATAAAGATATTACAACATATTAACTGCATAATCCTTTGATTTTAAACACTTAATGTGTATAGGTGTACTGCCGAAAACCTGAGAATATATGATTCTTAACAGCTTTCACGGCATGATATTTTTTATTTTATCCTGCTTTTTAACTTAGTCTTTAATGTACTTATATAATAAATCATTCAATTAAATAGTCATCAAGGATGAATCAGATACCTCAAAGAACCGGGTTTACGGATGACGCGGATTGAGCAGATTGGGACGGATAAGAATAATTTTTAAATCTGTTTATATCCGTCTAATCCGCGTAGTCCGTAAACCTGGTTCTTCAATCCGTTTAAGAAATAGGGTAATAACAAGCACAAACGACAATATCTATGAAGATGAAAACAAAACTACAGGTTCTATCTCCCTCTATCAGACTGGTACGGGCACTTGCGGCAAGCGTATATCTGCTTGCTGCTGTGCTGTTTGCCTCCTGTACGGCAGAGGCGGACAAAACAGACCGAACATCCGCAGGGGAGACGGATAGCGGAAACAAACGCGAAGTATTGCTTTCCTTTAAGAATAAGCTTATTGTAAAAACAACCAAGGCGGAGACAAAAGCAGATACCCCTATTGCCACCGAAGCAGAGAACGAAATTGCAACACTCGACGTATATGTATTCGGTGCAAAAGTAGAGGGGGATACCTATACTTTCCGCGAACGGTTTTCCTACCGGCAGGACGGTTCGGCACTTCCGGCAGGCGCAAAGGAACTCAACCTTACACCGGGTACGGACAATGCAACCATTACAGCACTTCTGGAACTTCAAAAAGGGCTGTTTGTCCGCCTTTATTGCATAGCCAACCAAACAGAACTGATTAATCCGGTCGATGGCAATCCGGTAGCAGATACCTATTTCGCTCCACTTGCTTACGACATGGAAACGGGAGTTTTGACAGACGGTATCCCTACCGAGCTACAGTTTCAAAAATTCCATTCCCCGCTACTAACGAATGCCTCTCCGGCATTAGGCTTGCCCCTTCCGATGACAGGTGCACAAACCACTCCTATAGACTTAACAGACTTCGGTTCCTCGGCACGTGTACAGGTAGGCTTTAAGCTGACCCGTACAATGGCTCGCTTCGATATAAGCAATATAGAGGCTGATTCTAAATTCCATTTGGAATCTATCTCGATGGGCAACGGGAGGAGAGGAACCACTTTCTTCCCGGTTAAAGCATATGGTGCTATCCCTGCGGCAGACGGGGAGTTAATTACTTATCCGACACGTATTTTTGAAGGAGAGAAAGCAAATATAGGCTTACAGGTATCCGCTTTCTATAGCTATCCCAGCCTGTTGGAAGATGGTGGCTACCTGATTCTGAACGGTACCTATCAGGTAAACCAGACAGAGGCAAAAGAGGTGACGTATCAAATCCCATTCAAGCAGCAAACCGCTGAGAGAGGGATAGTTGCCCTTGAAATCAACCCCAACCACCGGTATACCATCGGTATCACAAAAGCGGACGAATATAAGCTGGACTTTACACTGGATGTAGCTGATTGGGATGACGGCGGCAATGTAGACGACTACAATCCGGAGATAAGTGGAGGCGACTATAGCCTGACCGTTACTGTGGCTGAACCGTTGAAAGGCAAGATAACCTATGATGCCACCACCCGTATGGTAACAATGAAAACCCTGAAAGATGGTGATAGCTTTATTGTGGAAGTCAATACTTCGAGAGAACCGGAGTTAAAGAAAAGTTATGCAGGCAGCCAAGCCGCCAACCAATGCGACTGGCTGGAAGTAAGCGCCGCAACCCCTGTTACCAAATCCACGGTATCCGGCTATCAGTATACAGTATCCTTTAAGCCGGGTTACGATAAGGGGGAATATCCACAAGCCGTCCTACGCTTTATGGATAGTGCAAGTGGCTCCGAAGCGGCACTTTCGGTGTTCCTTCCTTTTGAAAAGCCTGTTGTGTCATCACCAGAAGCCGTTACGCTTCATGCAGAGGCAAACAACGAAATCCCAGAAATAACTATTACCGGGCAATGTTTTGGCGGTTCCGAGATAAGCGGTCCCGACTGGCTGACCTATGAAACCACAGGAACAGATGAAGAGAACTTTTCCTATAAGGTACAACTTATACCATCTCTGACAGGTTTCCCTGAATCAGTGCCAGAGGAACAGACTTTGACAATAACCAATAAAAGCGTCAAGAGTTTGAAAACAACTGTCAAGGTCGGTTTTATCGAGGCAGAACCTTGGATGACAGACCTTTCCGGATATATCGACGATAGCGGACACGACCCCAGGAAAGGATATCGCGTTACTCCATCAGGTAAAACCCTTACTGTCTCATATTACAGTATGTTTACCGAGCCTAAGAGATTATCATCGGAAGTCGGTTATGACCCGGCTTATTGCACCGATACTAATGGAGGAAACAGTTGGCTGGGTAATGTAACCTATACAGGTAAATCAATCGGCGAAAACCGTTGCAAATATACCTACTCTATTCAGGTTGCCCCCTCAGCGGGAACAGATCCCGAATACCAGCTTCATAAAGCAACCATACAGCTTAAACAAGAAGGCACGGAAGTCAAATCTTATACCATCTGGCGGGGCGCTTCTTATGTCGGTTACCCCATAGAAAATGGTTCCGCCCCTTATTACTCGGCTGTGGAAATCGAAGGGTTATATTGGGCTCCCGTTAATTGTGGTGCCAAACAAATATCTAAATTTCCTAAAACAGATGGTGTAGCTGGCAACGGTTACTTTTATCAATGGGGACGTAATATGCCTTTTGTATATGGTAATAGTTCGGATATTTATACTGGTTCCGGCTGGCCTTCAAGCCTTGAGGAGAGTTTGAAACCTCCTTATGCCGATAAGTTTATTAAAAGAAACGATAGCAATGGCAATGACTGGTTAAACTCCGGTCAGCAGAATGACCTTTGGACGTTTGCCAAAGGCAGTGACAATCCCAATAATCCTTGCCCGAAGGGGTGGCGTATCCCAACCGACGATGGCGGTACTTCCGGCGAATGGGGTAGATTGATGGGTAAAGGAAGTAACAATGGTTCTTCTGATAACTGTATCCTCATTATCCCCGGAAGTTATGGCATCAATTTAATGTTGCCTGCAGTTGGTAGCCGGAACTTCTTAGACGGTTTGTCCTACGATCAGGGTTCCAGCGGCTACTACTGGTCGTCGTCAGTGCCGTCCGGTAGTACGGGCGCCCGTTACGTGTACTTCGACAGTGGTGCTACGTTGTACCAGTTTACGGATAACAGGGCGTTCGGGTTCTCAGTTAGGTGCATCCATGAATAGCCATGCAAACCGCCTGCCCCATCCGCTTCTTCAATTGATTTGATCATTTTTTTATACATAACCCGCCTGCTGCCGTTTTATGAGACAGCAGGCACAAATAAACACCATACATTATGGCAGATTTACTTTTATACGCAGACTTGTACGACAATCCGCTTACCGAGAAAGAAGGCGATTTTATTGCCAAGCCCAAATCTACCGGGACAGTCCGCAACGCCGATATTGCACGCCGTATCGTGGAGAAACGTACCGAATACCGGCAGGAAACCATTGAGAATATCCTCCGTATGGCGGACGAAGAGAAATCCATCGCCATAGCCGAAGGAAAGAGCGTGGTGGATGGAGTAGGGCAGTATCTTGTACAGATAAAGGGAGCTTTTGAAGGCGAAACCGAGAACTTCGACCCCGCAAAGCATTCGCTGATGGTAAACTATACCTCCGGCAAAACCCTGCGCGACAAGCTCAAGCAAACGACAGTCGTTGTCAACGGCGCCGCCAAAACAGGTCCGGTTATCGGTAAGGTAAGCAATGCCGTAGACGGTACGGAAACCCTTATCACCGGTATGCCGGTTATCGTGGAAGGCACCAACCTGCGCATTTCCGGCGACAACGCAAGCAACGGCTTCTACTTTGTACCCACAGCAGCCGACGGAACGCCTGTAAAAGCCGAAGTGCTGGTAGACAACCTGCCCTCGAAGCTGGTAGTCATGGTTCCCTATACCCTGCCGGAAGGCGACTATTACGTGAAGGTAACCACCCAGTACAGCCGTGGTTTTCAGGTGAAAGAGCCCCGTTCGTACCAGTTCCCGCTGCTTCTTTCCGTGCCCGGTGACGGGGATAAACCGGAGGAACTCTAAAGCCCCTTTTGCGGGAGCCGTGTCGACCTCCCGCCTGACGGCGTGTCAACCGAGTGATTGACACAGCTTCAACCTCCCGCTTGACGATGCCTCAACCGCCCGGTTGACAGTGTTTCAAGCGGGATACTGATTTTCTGCCCGGAGCCAAAACTAAATCTTGAGGGAATTAACCCGTACGGAACGAATATTGTTGTACTTTTGTGCCTCAATTAATTAAAGCTGATAATGGATTATTGCTCATATACCTTGCCGAATGGTTTGCGCCTGGTGCACCTGCCTTCCGATTCTCCCGTTTCTTATTGTGGTTTTGCCGTAAATGCCGGTACACGGGATGAGGAAGCTCACGAGTTCGGGCTGGCGCATTTCGTGGAGCATATGCTATTCAAAGGAACCGAAAAACGGAAGTCGTGGCATATCCTGAACTGCATGGAAAATGTAGGAGGGGAGCTGAACGCCTACACGACCAAGGAAGAAACCTTCGTCTATTCCATCTTTATGGAGGAACACTACAACCGTGCCTTCGAACTGATGGCGGACCTGATGTTCCATTCCCGCTTTCCCGAACAGGGGATAGAAAAAGAGGTGGATGTGATACTGGATGAAATAAATTCGTACGACGACAGCCCTTCCGAACTGATATTCGACGAGTTTGAAAACCTGCTGTTCGACGGGCATGCACTGGGACATAATATCCTGGGCGACGAAAAATCCCTGCTGAGCTTTACTTCCGCTGCCGGACTGTCGTTTATGAACCGTTTCTACGTACCCGAAAATATGGTGTTCTTCTCGATGGGACGCATCGGCTTCAAAAAAGTGGTACGGATGGCGGAGAAGTATCTCGGCGACATCACCTTGCCGCTTGCCGCCCGCAACCGGGTTGCCCCGCCGGTGATACCCTCCAAAGTCCATAAAGAGCATAAAGATACCCATCAGGCACACGTGCTGATAGGGGGAAGGGCCTACAGCATGCACGACGAAAAGCGCCTGCCGCTCTTCCTGCTGAACAATATCCTGGGCGGACCGGGTATGAACAACCGCCTGAATGTGTCGCTGCGCGAGAAAAACGGGTTGGTATACAACGTGGAATCCAATGTGACTTCTTATACCGACACCGGGCTGGCAAGCATCTATTTCGGGACCGACCCGAAGAACCGCGAAAAGGCGGCACGACTGGTCCATAAGGAACTGGCACGGTTTCGCGACGTGAAACTGTCCACCAGCCAACTGGCTGTGGCTAAAAAGCAGGTAATCGGCCAATTAGGTGTATCGGGCGACAACAACGAGGGGCTGTTCCTCGGATTGGGAAAAAGCTTCCTGCACTACAACCGCTACGATACACTCCCGGAGGTATTCAAGAAAGTGGAGAAACTGACGGCCGGCGAAATCCTCGAAGTTGCCAACGAGGTATTTGCACCGGAACGCCTGTTTACCTTGATTTACGAATAATCGCTCTATTCGCACCGGGTAGCTTTCTCTACCAGATATACGATCGATTTATACGAGATACCGCTGTTCATGGTAAGCCCTATTTCGCAGGTGCGGCTGTTGCTGTAGCCTTCGGTGGCGCCTTCGAGCCCGGAAGGGAGTCTGCGAAGCGCCGAGGCGTTGAGTTCGGGGTAGAAGAAACCCCGGTCGCCCGCCCATCCGCAACAGGTCACTTCCATAGGCGTTACTACTTTTTCGGCACAGCGGGATGCCACTTCAGAGAGTTTTTCGGAGATACCCATTTTGGTCGTACTGCATGTGCTGTGCACGGCTACCGTAAGTGGCAGTTTGGTAAATACCAGCTTGTCGAGCAGGAAGTCGTGGATAAACTCTACCGGCTCGTACAGGTGCAGGGATTTGTTTAAAGTCTCGCGCATATGGAGCAGGCAGGGGCTCATGTCGCAAAGTACGGGGATTCGCCCGTTGTCGGAAACGGCAAGCAGCGCCGCTTCCAGTTCCTTTTCCTTCTCTGCCGCCTGACTGCGGAAACCTTTGCTGCTGAATGCCATGCCGCAACAGAAGCGCGAGAGGTCGTCCGGATACAGGATGGCATATCCGGCACGGTGGAGCAGTTCTATCGTCTTTTCCGTTACGCTTGCTTTTTCCCGATAGTCTGCCGAAGGTCCCATGGTACGGGTGATGCAGGAGGGGAAGTAAACCACGGTTGGCTGACCGGCTTCCGGTCGGTCGGAGCGGTATTTCTTCTGCCTGTTGCCCGAAGGCGTGTAGCGTGTCCATAACGGGAATTTGTGCCCGCTCAGTTTGAACAGGCTCCGGGTGACAAACTCCATAAACGGGTATCCCGTCAGTTTGGCTATGCCGTGGGGCACACCGAGCAACCGGCGGACCGTGTGGGTCGTTTTGGAGAAGTTACGGACGATATAAGACGCTATCTTGTCGGCACGTTCACTGTTCTCCTGCCAGCGGAGTTCTTTTATCAGCAAGCCTGTATTGATGCCTACGGGGCATGTGGTGCCACATAGGCCGTCTGTTGCACAGGTTTCGTTGCCGCTGTATTGGAAACCTTCCTTTATCTCGGCGTAACGCAGTGCAAACGTATCTTTCCATGCCGCCAGGTTGGAAAGTTCCCGGTAAGCCACGATACGCTGGCGGGGCGTGAGGGTGAGGTTGCGCGAGGGGCACTGTATTTCACAGAAACCGCATTCGATACATTTGTCGATAAGCTCGTTGGCTATCGGGATTTCTTTCAGGTTACGGATAAAGATTAGCGGGTTGTTGTTGATGATAACCCCCGGGTTCAGGATATGCCACGGGTCGAACAGTTGCTTGATGTCTTTCATCATCCCATAAATCTCCTCTCCCCATTCCTGACAGACAAAGGGGGCCATGTTGCGCCCGGTTCCGTGTTCCGCTTTCAGGCTTCCGTCGTGGCGCAGTACGGTGTCTACCAGTTCTTCCATGAATGCGGCATAGTTGTCGACCCCTTCCGGATGGTTGATATCCGGGAAGACCGTGAAATGGACATTCCCGTCGAGCAGGTGTCCCCACATAACGGCATCCGGATACTGGTAGCGTACCAGCAGGTCCCGTATATCGGTCAGTGCCTCTCCTAATATCTCGCCCCGGAAAGCGATGTCCTCGATAATGGAAACCGTGCCTTTCGGACGTCCGGCGGCGGCAGAGGTGAACAGCCCGCTGCGTACCCGCCAGTAGGTGGCATACAGTTTGGGGTCTGTGGTGAACGATACCGGATAGAGGGTCGGGATGCCTGAAAGAAGCTTTTCTATTTCATCGCATTGCTTTTGGAGGAGTTCCTTATCGTCGGCCGAGGTGTCTATCAGGAGGGCTACGGCTTCGTCCGGCAGTGTTTTCAGGACTTCCGGCATACCCGGTTCGTTCTCTACGGCGCGAAGGGCGTTCCGGTCCATCAGCTCGGCAGCGGAAACACTGCATTTGCGGAGGGGCAGGATGGCCCGGCTGGCTTCCCGTACGGACGGGTAGTAAATCATGGCAGTAGCCTTGTACTTCAAATCTGGTACGGTTTCGAAGGTGACTTCGGAAATAAATCCGAGGGTACCTTCCGAACCAATCATCAGATGCATGATTATATCTACCGGGTCTTCAAAATCGATAAGCGAGTTCACACCGTATCCGCAGGTGTTCTTTAATTCGTATTTATGGCGGATGCGGGTGGCGATGGCCGGATTGTCCGGTGCTTTTTTCCGGAGCGCTTTGATACCTTCCACCAGTGTCCAATGGGTCTCGGTAAAGATTTTTCTGTTTTCGGGAGAGGCGGTGTTCAGCAAGAATCCGTCGGCCAGTATGATGCGCATGCTTCGGATGGTATGATAGGAATTATACGTGATGCCGTAACTGGAACCGCTTGCGTTGTTGGAAACTATGCCACCGATGCGTGCCGATTTGATGGAGGCGGGGCTCGGACCTATCTTTCTGCCGTAACGTTTCAATAGGAGGTTGGCATGTTCTCCTGTGATGCTACAGGGGAATGTAGCCAGTTTGCCGTCGGGGGAGATGGATGATTTGCCGAAATCAGGTCCTATCTCTACCAGGACGGAGTCGGTGATGGTCTGCCCGGATAGGGAAGTCCCTCCGCCCTTAAATGTCAGCGGTTTGTGTGCCGCTCTGCACTCGGATAGGATTTGGCGGATACTTTCTTCGTCATTTACCACTTCAACCCGTTCCGGAACCAGCCTGTAGAGGCTGGCATCGGTACCTTTGGCCAGTCGCGTCAATAGATCTGTGTAAGTTTTCCTTTTCATAAATAGCTTGTGTATTTGTCGTTATCTCTTATTTACCAACATTCGGCATACTCTTTTAGTTCAGGTATGCGGTCTTTTGTATATACCGGGCTTTTGATACCTGCTTTTTTCTGTTGCCGGTAGTCTTTCAGCAGCAGCAATGCCTGCCGGCTGAGGAGCGTAATGGCAGTCAGGTTGCAGGCTGTCATCAGTGCCATGGATATATCCGCCAGGTTCCATACCAGTTCGAGGCTGGCTATGGCGCCGAAGAAAACCATATAACCTACCATGAAGCGGTAAATGTATAAAACATATTTGTTGCTTGTGATATATTTTATATTTGTTTCACCGTAATATGAATTACCCAGCATGCAGGCGAAGGCAAAGAGCAGGATGGCTATGGCGACAAAGTCCCCGCCGAAGCTGCCTATTTCGTTTGTCAGTGCTGTTTGGGTCAGCTCGATTCCACTGATAGAACCGTCTATCGGGGCGCCGCTGAACAATATCATGAAAGCCGTACAGCTACAGATAACAAGGGTGTCTGTAAATACGCCCAACGACTGGATTAAGCCTTGTTTCACCGGATGGGATACCGTGGCGGTTGCCGCTGCATTCGGTGCCGAACCCATACCTGCCTCGTTGCTGAACAGCCCGCGTCTGATACCTAATGCTAATGCGGCACCTACCGAACCGGCAAAAGCCTGCTCCCAACCGAAAGCGCAGCCTACAATCAGCTTGATAACGGCAGGTAGTTCGGTTATATTGAATAGTACGATGCCGAAAGCCAGCACGATATAAATAGTTGCCATAATCGGAACCACTACACTGGTTACTTTGGCAATACGCTGGATACCCCCGAAAATGACGAGCACCACTAAAGCAGCCAGAATAATCCCCACGACTTCATGTTCATGGTCGAATGAATTGTTTAAAGCGGCACAAATCGTATTGCTTTGTACGGAATTAAATGCAAACCCGTAATTAAATGTAATCAGCACGGCAAACAGGACCCCCATCTTTCTGGAGCGTAATCCCTTCTTCATATAATAAGCGGGACCCCCGTAGAAGGCTTCGTTGCCTCTTTTCTTATACAACTGTGCCAAGGTGGATTCGACAAAAGCACTCGAAGCGCCGAGCAGGGCGATTACCCACATCCAGAAAATGGCTCCCGGGCCACCGATAGCGATTGCCGTAGCAACACCTGCCAGATTTCCGGTCCCGATACGGCTTGCCAGTGATATGGCAAAAGCCTGGAAGGATGAAATGTGTTTCTCCCCCTTTTTCTTGCCTGCCGAGTCGCCAAGAAGGCGGACCATTTCTCCGACCATCCGGAACTGTACGAACTTTGTTTTGATTGTAAACCAGACTGCACATCCTAAAAGGACAATAATTAATACGTATGTCCAAATGATATCATTGGCCATCGTAATCCATTGATTCAAAGTTTCCATTGGTATGATAGATAATTAAAGGTTATAAAATGAGATACTGACAAAAGTATCAAATAATGAGGCTGTTGAATGTATAATCTGTTTAAATAATCAAATAAAGTATTACGATTAAGATATTTTTGGATTTATCTGTCGAATCTCCCTATGGATTGCCTTGAGGGGGATTCGTACCGTCTTCCGGATGTGTAGCCGGCATATTCTTCTGGTTGAAAAAGGCAACCTTTTTCTTGTTGGCTGTTTCGACAAGGCTGGTGACGTAGACCGTAAAGATGGGGAACATCATCATTCCCAATGCTGCAAGGAGTACGGACAGTATCCGTCCGGTAGGGGTTACGGCATACACATTCGAGCCGACGGTCGTTACATCCATAAATGCCCACCAGAGGGCGTCTGTATAATTGGTGACTTCGGGGTTTACCTTATGTTCGAGTACAAAGAATATGAGGCTGGAAAAATAGACTGTAGCCAGTAGCATCGTAAGGTACGACACGAACAGTCCGGATGCCTTATTCGTAGTGAGCCACCCGACCACGATGGCAAGCGCATATCCGCTTCGTATAAGCGGGATGAAACGGAGGAAATAATACACCTCCGGCGAGAAGTTGAAGTGATAATGATTTATAATGTTAAGATAAGGAATGGATACCAGCAGGAAGATAAAGTGTGTCTGCAGGAAATATATTTTATGTTTTGATAAGAAAAACTCTAATACGAAAACGGCAATAAAGAACATACATATCCAGAACTGGGTCTTCAGATACGATGTCTGGGTGATAAACGGGATGTTCTTGAATGTATCGATGGATATATCGACAATCAGGAAGATGGAAAGCAACAGGATCATCACGTGTAACACACCATAAATCCCTTTCCTCTTATAATAAAAGTCGGAGAATGCTGTTTTCATTATTTTATGTTTAAGAATTTAGATAAAATGCGTTTTACGGGAAGAAACAACGGAAAGCCGGATTTTGTTTTTAACACTACTTTGTTAATTAACCTTGTTTGACACCCTATTGACAAACTAAGACAATAAGTAGTTGTTATACTGACATATCAAAGCAAAACTAAACGAACCAAATTTAAATTTAAACGTAAAACGCATGGCAAATGTTGGAAAAGCAGTAAAACTTGGAGTTTTTACTCTTGCAATTATGAACGTCACGGCAGTAGTATCCCTGAGGGGACTGCCGGCAGAGGCTGTCTACGGATTGAGTTCAGCCTTTTACTATTTGTTTGCAGCACTGGTATTCCTGATCCCGACCTCACTGGTTGCGGCGGAGCTGGCTGCAATGTTTCAGGACAAACAAGGTGGTGTGTTCCGCTGGGTAGGTGAAGCATACGGTAAGAAATGGGGATTCCTGGCAATCTGGCTACAATGGATCGAAAGTACGATCTGGTATCCTACGGTATTAACATTCGGTGCGGTTTCCATCGCTTTTATCGGTATGGACCATCCGGAAGATATGGTTCTCGCTTCAAACAAGTTCTATACTCTGGCAATCGTGTTGATTATTTACTGGCTGGCTACTTTCATCTCACTGAAAGGTTTGAGCTGGGTTGGTAAAGTGGCAAAAATTGGTGGTTTGGTCGGTACGATTATCCCGGCTGCCTTGCTGATTATTTTAGGTATTGTATATCTGGCGATGGGGGGACATTCCAATATGGATTTCCACAGTAACTTCTTCCCCGACTTTACGAAGTTCGATAACCTGGTGCTTGCTTCCAGTATCTTCCTGTTCTATGCAGGTATGGAAATGGGCGGTATCCACGTAAAGGATGTGAACAATCCTTCGGTTAACTATCCGAAAGCCGTATTTATCGGCGCTTTGATAACAGTTATTATTTTCGTATTGGGTACATTCTCTCTGGGTGTTATTATTCCGGAAAAGGACATAAACCTGACGCAGAGTCTGCTGGTCGGGTTTGACAATTACTTCAAATTTATCCATGCTTCCTGGCTGTCGCCGATTATCGCAATCGCATTGGCATTCGGTGTGCTGGCAGGTGTGTTGACATGGGTTGCCGGTCCGTCAAAAGGTATCTTTGCCGTAGGTAGAGCCGGTTATCTTCCTCCTTTCTTCCAGAAAACGAATAAACTGGGTGTGCAGAAAAATATCTTGCTTATACAGGGTTGTGCCGTTACTTTCCTGAGCTTGTTGTTCGTGGTAATGCCTTCCGTACAGAGTTTCTACCAGATTCTGTCGCAGTTGACGGTTATTCTTTATCTGATTATGTATATGCTGATGTTCTCCGGAGCAATCGTATTGCGTTACAGAATGAAGAAAGCCGGACGTCCGTTCCGTATCGGAAAACATGGCAACGGATTGATGTGGTTTATCGGTGGTCTTGGTTTCTGTGGTGCTTTACTGGCATTCACGTTAAGCTTTATCCCGCCTGCACAGATTTCTACAGGTAACAATACGGTATGGTTTGCCGTACTGATTATCGGTGCTATCGTTGTTGTTGCCGCACCGTTTATTATCTACGCTTCAAAGAAAGCTTCATGGGTAGACCCGACAACTCAGTTCGAACCGTTCCACTGGGAAGAACAGAATAATACGACAAATACAGCTAATACAGTTAAGAATACGCAAGCATAAGCGTATGCTTTGTATACATAAATGTCCTTATCGACAAAGGGCGCACGTCATCGGGATGTGCGCCCTTTGTTTTTTAGTCTTCCCAACCGGGGTTTTGCTTCAGGTCGGGATTTAATATCAGTTCGGTAATAGGGATGGGGAAGAGGTAGTCCCGGTTTTCATTCCATACTTTCTTAATATTGGGATTCACTATGATATTGCCATATGTGCCATGCTCCAGGAGGATGTTGTTGCCGATTTCCAGTGTCTGGCTCACTCCTTTCAGGTCTGTAGGCTTTTTCCCTTTTTCGTATACGCATACATCCGGTTTCCCGTCTCCGTCGAAATCATAGAAACCGGGCCCCGGGAAATAGATGCCTTTGAACGGACGTTCGAACTGTTTGCCGGCTTTCCAGCGCATAACGTCGTAATAACGCAGGTTCTCCATAACAAGCTCTATCCGGCGTTCGCGACGGATTTCGAGGATGGCTCCCTGGTTGCTTCCTGTCACCAGCGGATATTGTGCAGCCATAAAAGGGTCGGGTTTTGCATTGGCGGCAGCCATATCCATATTGGGCATGCCTACGCGGTCGCGAAGCAATTGGATTGTCCGGTCTATATCATTCTGGGTCAGTGTACCTCTTTCCGCTTTTGCTTCTGCCAGGTTGAGCAGTACTTCTGCATACCGGTAGATAATCAGGTCGTTCTCATTCTTATTGTACATATCGTAATTGGAAGCGCATACGTACTTGATGGGCTGGTAACCGGTAACGGTAAATCCGAATTGAGGGATTTCCTTGTGGGTTCCGTCGATGCGTTTGTATCCCGGTCCCCTTATGGTCTGGTAAAGGCGTGGGTCGCGGTTTTGCATTTCGTCGTAGTAGAACAGCTTGTCGTAGTCTGTCTTATCGGTAAAACGGCTGCCGTCTGCCATCAGATACGAATCGATCAGTTGTTTTTCCAGTCCCGGTTGGCCGTATGAAGAGGTCAGGGTATAATAATTGCAGTTATGGAATATTTGCAGCTCCGAGCTATAGCCGCGTGCGGTTATGACTTCGGTAGGTTCCGCGTTAATGCTTGCGAACAGGTCGCGGTAGGCAACGTCTTTGCCATTGCCTGTATAGATGGCATATTTCTTTCCTGCAATCAATGCCTCGCTTGCTGCGATTGATTCGTCGATGAAGCGTTCCCATCCGTCTATTCCGTGGTATTTGCGGAACGTCCCTTCGAACAGGCAGAAGCGGCCTTTTAAAGCCAGTGCTGTCCATCGGGTAACCTCGTTCAGCTTCTTTTCCGTGCCCAGGTTCGTGATGGCAAAGTCAATATCTACCAGCATCGAGTCGGTGACCAACTGGCGTGGGTCGCGCTTCTTATATAATTGTTCCGTATTTGTTTCACTGAATGTGTGCGAGTACCAAGGAACATCACCGAAACGCCTTACCATATCGAAGTAGAAGTAAGCCCGGAAAAAGCGTGCGATCGCATCATATTTGGTACGTACTTTTGTATCGGGGCATTTATGGGAGTTGTCTAAAAAGAAATTGACCTTGCGCAGGTTTTCCCACGACCATCCGCCTACGGTCGAAGCGTCGCGGATACCGCTTACTTCGTCTTCCAATCCCTGTTTTACGATATTGTCTACCGCTTCCGTATACAGGCTGGTAGCCGGGAAAATGAATAAAAGGGAATTGGTATAGAGCTTCAGTTCATTCTCCGTGGTGAAGAAGTTTTCGGGAGAAACCTGGTCTTTCGGATACTGGTCCAGCATGTCGCCGCATGACAGGAAAGACAGCATACATGTGATAAGCGATAAGATATAAATATATAGTTTCATAAGATTGTATTTTATGGGTTAGTGATATATCAGAATGTAACGTTTACGCCTACCGAGAAGGTTTTCGACAGTGGATAGATACGCCCGGTGTCGGTGGATGCCGCTTGTTCGGGATCGATGTAGTTGCTCCGGAAAGCGGTCAGATAGAACAGGTTCTCGGCACTGGCATAGAAACGTAATTTTTCGATACAGGCTTTTTTGCTGATAGCGAAAGGCAGTGTATAACCGACTACGAGGTTCTTCATACGCAGGTATCCCAGGTTTTGCAGGTAACGGTCGTTCTTGACAGACAACTGGCAGTTACCGTCCAACGCCGCATACCCTCTCGGTTGCGGAAAGTATGCGTCTTTGTTGTCTTCCGACCATACATCTTTGGCGAAATCGGCAGGTATAAAGCTGTAATACGGACGGGAGTAAGGTCCCCAGAAGCGGTCCATATCACTTCCCGGATAGAAGTCCTGGTGCATAATCCCCTGGAAGAAAGCGGAGAAGTCGATGCCGTTCCAACTGGCATTCATGCTAAAGCCATAGTTGAAGCGGGGAGTGGTGTTGCCTATAATTTCCAAATCGCCATGATTGTCGAGGGTACTTGCTCCCGGATGGATTTTGCCGTTACCGTCCAAATCGAGGAACTTCACGTCGCCGGCTTTAGGTTTCCCCCAGTCTCCCGGGGATTTATAAATACGGTTGTTTACATACCGTTGGTTTACCTGCTGGTTATATTGGGTGGCTTCTTCGTCGGATTGGAACAGGCCATCTGTCCGGTATCCCCATATTTCCCCGATCTTTTT